>CAYLUN010000004.1:0-145352 GCA_964386865.1 uncultured Lentisphaeraceae bacterium
GGCCCTTGTGGAAGCGCAGGTCGTAAATGCAGGAGATGTCCGCGCCGCGCACGCGTTCGGCCCAGGTGCGCCCGCCGTCCGTGCTGTGGCACGGGCGCCAGTTGGCGGCGATGTAGAGCTCCTTTGGATTCAGCGGATTGACGGTGATGTTCTTCGGCGCGCTCAAGGCCGTCGTCTTGCCATGCTCGTTCGCGAGCGTGGGGTTGGCAGCGGCGTCGGGCGTGAGCAGCGAGGAGTCGATCCACGTCTCTCCGCCGTTGTTCGAGTAATAGAAGCGCCCGTTCCAGTCGGCCGTGGCGATCAGGTAGACGTCCTGCGTGTTCGCGGGGCTGACCGCCACCTCAATCGCTGAGAGTTTCGGCGGAAGCGCCTGCGAGATCGCCTTCCACGTCCGGCCTTTGTCCGTTGACTTCCAGACGCCGTCTTTGAAGCACGCTGCGAAAAGGATGTTCGGATCGCTCGGAGCCACGGTCACGCTCGAGACCTTCTTGGGCGTGGCGGCCTCGTTCCACGTCGCGCCCGCGTCGCGGCTGAGGATCACGCCCGCGTCCTCGGTGGCCGCGAGCACGAGCGACGGCTCCATCTGCGCGACCACCACGCTGTAGATGTTGCCGCCCTGCGGGGTGCCGATGCGGAGATTGCCGTAGGAAGGCAGGCTCTTATCCGAGGAGAACTCCCTGACGATGCGCTGGCGCGGCTCGCTGTTGAAGGCGAAGAAGAATTTGGTGAATGAGCCCACGGGGGCCTCGTTCATGAGCGGGCCCACGCACGCGAAGTCCATGCGGGTAGCCGCGCCCCAGTCGGGCGTCCCCGAGTACGCTTGGGCCAGGGCTGGGTTCTTCTTGGCGTAGTCGGGGTCGAGGCCGAAATCCTTGGCGCCGAGAACAACGTCACCCCACTGGGCCTGCTTGAACAGGTCGCGCAGGTTGCGGCTGCGGTAGGTCGTGCCGGCCGATGTCTTGAGCGAGATGAAGCACTCGTTCGGGAGTGGGCCTCCGCCTTTGAACGAGAAGCCGAAGCCCGCGCAGTCGGCGGCGGCGGCGCCCTGCGGAAAGGCGAGCGGGAGCCAGATGCCGCCGCACCAGCTCTGGTCGACCTTGCCGAACTGGACGCGCAGCGCCTCAGGCTTGTCCTGCTCGGCGCCTTTCTCGTAAACCGTCCTCCACGTCTCGCCGCCGTCCGCGCTCTTATACACCTTGCCTGCGGGGCTGGCGGCGTAGACGGTGTTGCCGTCGGCCGGATCGACCGCGATGCTGCGGACGCTGCGGCTCCTCTCGCCGGTGATGCGCAGCTCCTTCTTGCCCGTGTGCGGCAGCAGGCGCCACTGCTCGCCGCCGTCCGTGCTCTTGCAGAGGCCGCCCTCGGTAGAGGCGTAAACCGTGTCGGGCGCGGTGCGGTCTACGGCGAGCGAGTAGGCGCCGTAGTCGGCCAGGCCTTTGTTGGACAGCCTCCAGGTTCGCCCGTGGTCCTCGCTCTTGTAGACGCCGCAGACGTCGCCGCCCATGTAGATCACGCCGTCCTTGGACGGGTGGAACACCGCCGAGTGGTAAAAGCCGCCGCCGCCCCAGCCCGCCCACTGCCAGGCGGGCGCCGGTGTGTCGGCGTGCGCACCCATCGTCCATAACAGAGAGCCCACACAGCAGATCGCAGTCTTAGACATTCGCATCATCGTCTCCTTCGCAGTTGTCGGACGCACAAAGAATAGATGGTTGCAGCGTCACGTACAAGCGGAGATGCGGCGCTTCGAGCCCGCCGCGACAACATGCCGTGGCTGCGCAGGCCTGCGGCGTCCGCACGTTGTACCGGCTTTAGCCAGCCCCGGTCCAGTCCCCTACCGCTTACACGTGTAGAGGCAGACGCCGGCGGCCCAGAGTTCGCGCGTATCGGGGTTATAGCGCAACAGCAGCGGCTTGCGGTAGGGGAGGTTAGAGGTGATCTCCTGCCACGTCGCGCCGCCGTCGGTTGTCTCGTACACGCCGCCGTTGGAACTGCCGTCCCACGTCGTAGTTGCGAACCACAGCCGCTTGGCGTCGGCCGGGTCGGTTTCCACCGCAACGATCAGGCGCTCGCTGTTGTACGGGAACTTCGTGAGCTGTTTCCACGTCTTGCCGCAGTCCGCGCTGCGCCAGAGGTTCTTGCCGGGGACATAGACCGCGCCGTCGGCCGCGACGTGCACGTTGAAGATCCACTGGTCGTTCTTGAAGACGTGCTGCCACGACGCGCCGCCGTCCTCGCTGCGCCAGAGCCCGCCGCCCGTGCCGCAGCAGCCCCAGTAAAGCCGCTTGGAGTCAGTCGGGTCGACCGCGAGTCCGAAGAACATGCGCCTGCCTCCGGGCTGCGAAGCGAGCTGCGCCCACGTGTGCCCGCCGTCGGTCGACTTGAAGACGCCTCCGCCGTTCTTGCAGTCGGGAGCCGGGTCGCCGTCGATGCCGAGGTAGAGCGTCTTCGGATCTTTCGGATCGGCCGCCAGCGCGCGCGGGTAACCCGTGCCCCACATGGTGTTGGCGTGCGGATTGGTCGAGGGAAGGCCCTCAACGGTTCGCTTGAAACTCTTGCCTCCGTCTTCGCTCACGACGATGCGGTTCGGGCCGGACGAACTCCACGGGCTGCACGTACTGACGATGCGGTCGGCGCCGTTGTTGTCCGAGAGCGCGAGCCGCCAGTAGTGGCCGCCGAGTTCGGGGTCGTACTTGAGCGGCCAGAGCGCGCGCCAATGGGCGCCGTTGTCCTCGCTGACGAGCACGCCCTCGTCCATGGCCGACGCGTAGGTGCGACCCTTGTGGAAGCGCAGGTCGTAGACGCAGGAGATGTCCGCTCCGCGCACGCGCTCGGTCCAGGTGCGGCCGCCATCCCCGCTGTGGCAGGGGCGCCAGTTGGCGGCGATGTAGAGTTCCTTGGGGTTGAGCGGGTTGATTGCGATGTTCTTCGGGTTGCTCAGGCCGGTCGTCCCCTTGTAGTCGTTCGGCAGGGTGGGGCTGGCTGCGGGGTCGGGCGCCACGGTCGAGGCGTCCGTCCAGGTCTGCCCGCCGTCCTTCGAGAAATAGAAGCGCCCGTTCCAATCGGCCGAGCCGATGACGTAGACGTCGAGCGGGTTTGCGGGGCTCACGGCCACCTCATGCATCGAGCAGGTCTTCGGCAGGCTTTGGGTAATATCCCTCCAGGTCTGGCCTTTGTCAGTCGACTTCCAGATGCCGTCCTTGAAAAAGGTCGCGTAGATGACGGCCGGATCGCTCGGGGCGATCGCGACGCTGGCGGCCTTCTTGGGCGTGGCCAACTCGCGCCAGGTCAAGCCCGCGTCGCCGCTGAGCACGAGGCCGGCGTCGTCCGTCGCGGCGATCACGAGCGAAGGCTCCTTCTGGGCGACGGCCACGCTGTAGACGCTGCCGCCCTGCAAGGAGCCGACGCGGAGGTTACCGTAAGATTGCACGGATTTATTTTTGGAGAACTCGGCGACGACGCAGTAAGGGAACCCGGGGCCGGCTGAAGCCGGTACAACGTGCGGCTGGGCCGTAAAGGCGAAGAAGAATTTAGTGAACTTGCCCACGGGCGCATCCGTCATCAGCGGGCCGACGCAGGCGAAGTCCATGCGGGTGACCGCAGCCCAGTCGGGCGTTCCGGTGTAGGCCTTCGCCAAAGCGGGATTCTTCTTGGCGTAATCCGGGTCGAGCGTAAAGTCTTTGGCGCCGAGCACGACGTCGCCCCACTGGGTCTGCTTGAAGAGGTCGCGCAGGTCGCGGCTGCGGTAGGTGGCTCCGGCTGCGGTCTTGAGGTTCAGGAAAGACTCCCGCGGCAGGGTGCCGTCCCCCTTGAACGTGAAGCCGAAGCCCGCGCAGTCGGCGGACGTCTTACCCTCGGGGAAGGCGAACGGCAGCCAGAAACCGCCGAACCAGGCGTCGTTGGCTTTGCCGAACTGGACGCGCAGCGTCTCGGGCGGCTCCTGCTCGGACGACTTCTCGTACGCGGCTTTCCACGTCTCGCCGCCATCGCCGCTCTTGAAGACCTTGCCGGCGGGGCTCGCCGCGTAGACGATCTTACCGTCCGTCGGATCGACCGCGATGCAGCGGATGCTCTTGCCCTTCTCGCCGGTGATGCGCAGCCCTTTTTCGTCGGTGTTGGGCAGGAGCCGCCAGTGCGTGCCGCCGTCCACGCTTTTGCAGAGGCCGCCCGCCGTTGCGGCGTAGACCGTGTCGGGCGCGGTGCGGTCGGTCGCGAGCGAGAAGACGCCGTAGTCGGCGAGACCGTCATTGATGAGCGTCCAGTTCAGGCCGTGGTCTTCGCTTTTGTAGACGCCGCAGACATCGCCGCCCATATAGAGCGTGCCGTCCTTGGCGGGATGGAAGGCGCAGGAGTAGTAAAAGCCGCCGCCGCCCCAGCCAGCCCATTTCCAATCGGGAGCGTCGGCGAGACAGCACGAGGCGGTGAGGATCGCGAAAATGGCTTTTTTCATAGGATGTTCTCCGTCTGGCTTATTCGCCCTTACGCAGCGTGACGGTCTTGCCGTTCGGCAGGGCGTCGTAGCGGACCACGCCCTGAGCGACCGGCAGCGTGACGTTGGCCCCCGTCTGCGCCATGATACAGGATTTCCAGTCGGCCGGCACCCGTGAGATGAGCGTGAGCGGCTCATCATACAGCGCCGGGTCGGCCTCGCAGGTCAGCTTCAGTCGGATCTCCTGCGGCGCCGCCTGCAGCACGGAGACCTTGGCGCTGGCGCGCTCGGTCGCGTACTTGTGCGCGGCGATGTGGTCGGTGATCCACAGCTTGCCTTGGTCGCGCCGCTCCTTGAGCCCGTCGAGCAGGGGGAAGAAGACCTCTTGCTTCAGCGCCCAGAAATCCTGATAGCTCGTCTTCGGGACGATGCGCTCGACGCCGTGGATGATGAGGTACTCGAGGCCCCCGGACGCGATCGCCTTGTCGGCCAGCGCGAGCATCTGAGTCGCGGTCTGCCAGTGGTAGACCGCGCCGTGGTCCCTGAACGGGGGGCGGTCGACCAAGCGGTGCTTCACGAGGATCGCCTGCAGGTCGTTCGAGGCGACGAGCCACTCCTTGACGCCGGGCTGCCCGTACGAGATCAGGCGCGGCACGGTGCCGGGCACGATCCGCAGGATCTCTGCGTTACAGGCGGCGATGACGGACTCGGCCTGGGCGGCGTTGGTCACGCTGGCGTGGGCGTAGGTGTGGTTGCCGTAGGCCATGCCCTGCTTCCAGACCGCCTGCTCCCACTGGTTCGAGAACACCCGGTACTCGCCCTTGCCGGGGTTGATGTAAAAGGTCGCCGTCATGCCGCGTTCGGCGAGCGCCGGCGCGGCGACCTGGAAGTGGCTCGGCCAGCTGTCGTCGAACATCAGCAGGAAGGCGGCCGCCTGATCGCCTTTCCACGTGGCGACCCGCGTCTCGCCGACGCCCTGCGCAGCCGCCGTCAAGACGGACAGGCTAAGCGCGAGGCTGGCCGCCCCGGCCCGGAGGGCCCCTTTGCGTCCAACATTCCTGTACGCCATCATTCCCGAACCCCCGTTCCATTTATCAGATACATGTGTCTCAACAGGAATGCGGGCCGGCTGAAGCCGGGACAACATGCCTTGGTTGAACGCGCTGTGCGGGGTCTCCGCACGTTGTGCCGGCTTCAGCCGGCCAGGTCTTTCAGTACTCCAGCAGGTAGTACGGCGTGGCGTCGCGGCCGGTGTCGAGCGTGAAGCGGCCGTCGACGATCTGGAGCGTCTTGCCGGTCTTGGCACCGCCGTGGTCGAGAATGTGCAGCGTGGGCGAGCCGCCGCGCGTGAGCGCGATCTCGGCGACGACGGGCTCCATGACGACCGGCCCGACAGGGCGGTGGTTGCGGATCTCGCCGCGGCTCAGCAGGTAGCCGTCGTTCAGGACGATCATGCCTTTGTTGCGGGCGCGGGCGATTGCGGTGATGAGGACGGCTTTGTCGGTCTTCAGGGTGCCCGCCGGCGAGCGGGCGCTGAGGTAGATCGCGCCGTAGCGGCTCTTCGGGCTGATGGAGCAGTCGGCGAGCGACAAGGTCTGGCCCTCGGCGAAGCCCACGACCACTTGGCTGCTGGGGGTGTCGAGGACGATAAAGCCGTCCTGCGGGGTCTTGCCCGGCTGCCACTGAAGCTGGCCGGTGGCGGAGACGAGGCGCCCGCCTTTGCGATAGGGCGTTAGGTCGAACGGCGAGGTCGCCTCGAACGTGTCCGTGAAGCGCACGCGCCCGCCCGCCACCGCGAGCGCTTCGGCCGGAAAGACGTCGCTGGAGAAGCTCTTCACGTCCCACTCCTGCTTGACCTGTTCTTCGAAGCCGACCTGCCCGGAGTCGAGCGACGCGACGTGGACGTTGCGGGTGTGGGCGACCGGAGCCTCCGTGACGTCGCCGCGGAGCACCTGGCGTGAAACGGCCGGGAATATGCCTATGAAATTCGGCGCCGCGGCATCCCACTGCGCGATGCCGACGGCTTTGCTGAAGGTGCCGTCGTCGCTGTTCTGGAACGGGTAGGAGACATCCCAGCCTTGGAGGCCCATGCCGTAGGCGCCGAGGATGGCGGGGCCTTCGACGCCCCACTCGTTCGGCGAGACGTGGATCCACTCGGAGAGCATGAACGGCTGGCCGGACACCTGTTGGAGCGACGACGAAAGCGTCCCCGAGCCGGGCTGCGCGAGCATCGAGGCGGCGTTGAACGCGCCGAGGCCGCGGCCGCCGCCGCCGAAGTAGTTGTGCCGGTCGACCGTGCCCACGAGCGCGTCCGAATGGAGGTTGTAGAAATGGCTCATCATGCGGCCCGCCTGCCAGTTGGAGGCGATCAGCTCGCCTTTGTAGCCGGCGGCGCGGATGGCCTGGGTGTAGCGGGCGTAGAGCTCGTTCTGCAGCTCATAGAGGAAGGCCATGGTGTCGAGCAGGCGGCGCTTGAACGGGCGCTGCGACGTCTCGAGGTTGGCGGGGTCGAAGAACCACGGGTTGCCCGCCGGGTAGATGCGGTTCTCCACCCAGCTCTCGTCCGAGGGCAGTCTTTGGTTCGGGAGGATGCTGCAGTTGAGCGCCTCTTTTCCCCAGGCGGCCAGGAATGCCTGCTCGGTCGCGTACTTCTTCTTCAGCCACTGGGCAAAGCGCCCGCCCGTGCGGGCTCGCAGCGTGGGGGACTTGGCCATCACGCCGGTGACGCCGCCGAAGAGCACGCTATCCTCGTTGTAAAGTTCGACGTAGGCGACGGCTGGGTCGTCGGCGTAGCGCAGGCCCGTGTGCGGGTTGATGTGGTTGAGCAGGTTGGTGACTTGTTCGACGAGGAGGTCCTGGAGTTCGGTGGCGATGTACAGGCTGCCGTGCTTCGGGTCGATCCATTCAGTTTTCTTGGCGCCGAATTCGTTTGCGTACGGAATGCGGGCGCGGTCGCCGGGCCCGATGTCGACGATGAAGACCGGCGAGAGCTTGACGTAGATGCCGCGCCGCTTGAGTGCGGCCACATAGTAGTCCATGTTCTCGAGCGCCTTCGGGTCGAAGGCGGCGGCGCTGTCTTTCGAGAGGATGCCCGCCCAGCCCGTGCCGTCGGCGTACTTGTGGAGGCGCACCGAGTTGATACCCAGCGCGGCGTAGAAATCGGCGCGGCGGTCGGCCAGCTCCTTGTCCGGCGCGCAGTTAACGTACGCGTTGTTGATGCCCCAGAGCTTGATCGGCCGGCCGTTGTAGACGAGCCGCTCGCCGTCGCGGGCGATGCGCCCATGCTTGCCTGCCGGAGCGTCCAGCCAGCCTCGCATCTGCCATTCGCTGGCCGCGGGGATCGGGCTGGGCGGATTGAAGGTATACCAGCGGCTAAGGTCTGAAAGTGTCGCGGCAGCCGCAGGGCCTGGGATGAACCGGGTGGAGGACGGCAGCCCAATCGTGAACGCGAGGCGTGTGGGCTGGCCGGCTTTGACCGCATTTCTCGCGATCACGATGCGGATCTGCGTGTCCATTGAAACGACGGCGGGACGCTCGAAGACCAGCGTGGTCCGGGCGCCTGTCCTGTCGGTGAGCTCCAGCTTCGCGACCGCATCCCCGAGCTCGCCGCGGCCGAGCGGAAGTCTGTGGGTTGCGGTTTTTCCATCGGCGAGCGTGACCAGGAGCGAGCCGCCCGTAAACGCGCCGCCGGGGTTGAGTCCGAACTGCGCCATCACGAGCGCGGAGTCACCTCCCGGCTTCAGGGTTGCGTCAAACCGGATGGCTTTCGGCCCTGTCGCCGACCATGAGCCTTCGATCATGAACGGCGTCCGTGTGGTTTGGATCTCGTTGTCGAACGTGAACGCGGCAGAGTCGCTCTCCTCGGCCACCGTTTTCTTGCGCCGCACGCCGGACCAGTCCGGGCCCCAGTCGTAGTAGGCGACGGACAGATATTCGATGCCGCCGTCAAGGACGGTCAGATCGGTCCCTGATGGATCGACCACCGTGAGCGACTCCGCGCGGGCTGAGTCCAGCGATATGCAGCTGGCAAGGAAAACGGCGGCGAGGCAAGTCACGAAAGCGTTCATACGTTCTTCCAGAGCGGCGTAAGATACTGGTATCACATAACACATAGCTACCATTGACAGTATCGATCATATGCTATATCGTGTCAATAGTAGTGATTGAATAGAGATCACAGACAGGTATGCGATAAGGTTAGGGGGTTTATCCTACGAGGAGGGTTGCCATGAGCAAGACGGGTCAAGCGTTAAGAGTGTTTCTGGCGAATACGATAGTGGCCTGTGCAGTGGCAGGCGGGGAAGATCTTTACTGGGGCGGCGGAGCGGGCGACGTTGCGGACAACACGGCGCTGCCGGTGACGACAAACGGCCTTACCGGACTCTGGAACGCGACCCTGAAGAACTGGGCGACGACGCCCGCTCCGGGCGTTTACACCTCCTACATGGGCAAAGCGCACGTGCATCTGGGCTACTACACCAACAGCGGGCCAGGGGTGAGCGCCGTTCTGACGCTGGAGGCCAGCCCAGAGGTGACGGGCCTGTCGGCGTGCATGAATATGACCACAGACTACAACCGGTTCTTCGATCTGACAGCGGTTTCTGCCCGGACTCTCACGCCGGTCGGCCTTCCGGCCGTTCTTAACCCGGTGTCACAGGATGCCACGAGGGGAATGCGCCTGCGGCCCAACGTCGCCCTGGCCGGCAACGCGCCGGCCGAAAAGAGCGGCACAGGCGTCTTTGAAGTCCAGTCGGACAGCAGCGCCTACACCGGCAATCTGCGCGTCAGCATGGGCACGCTGGGTGCTGAGCCGGTGACGATCCTGACCGCGACGGGCGGTGTGGGCGGCACGTTCGCGAGCTGGCCGTCAGACGTGACGGTGAGCTATCCGGGCGGAACCTCGGTGGCCGTGCGCAAGCGGCGCACGGGCACGGTCATCAGCGTGCTGTAGGTGCAAACAGGGAGCTGTTGCGGGGGCCGTATGTTGTGCCGCTTCAGGCGGCCTGAAGGCGAGCCCTGGGCCGGCTGAAGTCTGGACTACGCACGAGAGGAGAAGAAAAGGATGAAGGTCATCGTTTTGGGAGTGCTGGCGGCAACAGGCGCGTTCGCGCTCGACGTGGATCCGGCGAAATATAGGCGCCCGGCCGCGTTCACGGTGACGGAGCAGGTCGTCAACGAGGCGGTCGAGCCGTTCACAGCCACGATCGGTTCCTTCGGCAACGCGCTGGTCTCTGCGGCCTTCGAGCCGGCGGTCTTCCGCACGCGCTTCTTCGCCGAGGCGGACGCGCCGGACCGCGTGGTACTGAACGCGACGACCATGACCTCCTACGACTCGCTGCGCGACGGGTTCTACGAGGGGGCCGAGGTGCGTGTTTACCGCGTGGTCGACGGCAAGGTCAAGATCGTGCGGCGCGACACGGTCGCGCCGGGCGGCTCGGCACTGGGCGGCTGGGTCAGCGCGACCGGCGAGAACAAGCTCGTGCCCGCCGGCCCGGGCCCAGGCGGCGAATTCCTTTTTGCCTTCGACGACTACAACCGCGTCGATGTGCCGTATTGGTTTACCGTGACTGCCGTTGACAAACGTGGAGCGGAATCGTCCAAAGCGGCGGCGGCGTCCGTCGTGCGAACGTCCGACAAGCGGACGGGCAAGCCGGAGCCGACTGCGCTTGTGGAGTTCAAAGCGCCCAAAGGCACGGCGCTGGCCGGCATGCCGCAAGCGCCGTGCGACGTGCGTGCGGCCTATGAGTCGGCCAGCGGGGCTGCTCGGTTGCAGTGGAAGGCCTCGCCGTCCAAAGAGATCGCCGGCTATCGCGTCTACCGGTCCGACTACGCGCCGGAGCGGCACTGCTCCGGCTTCTGCCTGAGATTGGCGGGCGGCTCGCCGAAAGACCCTGAAGCGGCCATTCGCAAGGGCGACTGGGTGGTGGTGGGAAAGACCTTCACGCGCTATTCGCGCAACGCCTACGTCAGCAACCGCGTGTGGGGCTCGCACCAGAACAAGGTCGCCATGCCGAACGGCATGCCCATTTTCCCGGACGAAGATCCGCTGCTCACGTGGGCGCTTGAGCCGCACCCCGCCAACACGCCCGTAGCGGACGCGGGCGCGACGTGTGCGAAGTTCACGATGAAGGAGGGCGCGAAACTCCTGTTCGAAGAGTACAACCACGGCCCGACCGGCCAGACGTGGTACCGCGTCTTGCAGCCCGGCCAGAAGTACGTGGTCGAGTTCTGGGCGCGGCAGGAGGGCATGGCTGACCCGATAGCGACCTTCAAGCTGAACGGTTTCTATAACGGCAAGGTGGCCCCGCAGACTTTTACCATCGGAAAGGCGTGGCAGCAGTTCCGCGCGACCTTCTCGATCGATACGCTCTACGAGGGCAGCGGTGGCGTCGGCCAGACCTCGCTCGGCTTCAAAGGCCCCGGCACGCTCTGGCTCGACAGCTACCGCGTCTATGAGGAGTCCGCGCCGTTCCTCGACTACCTGCCGCAGGAGTACGCCAGCCTCAAAGCCTCGGGCATGAAGTCGCTGCGCACGCACGCCTTCATCAAGACCGGCACCCATTCGCACGACATGGCGCAGCTCACCAACCCGCGCGGGGCGATCAGCGGCATCGACAAGGGCAACACCTTGCCGCAGACGCTGGGCATGATGGAGAAGGCGGGCGTGCTGCCATGGCTCCAAGTCGAGATGTATATGGCGCCCGAGGAGTGGCTGGGCTTCGTGGAGTATCTCGCCGCGCCCTATGACCCGAAGAAGGACGCGCCGGCGCAGAAGCCGTGGGCGTACAAGCGCTACTCACAAGGCCGTCACGAGCCGTGGACGGACGCCTTTCCGCGCATCGATTTCGAGATCAGTAACGAGACGTGGAACTGGCTCTTCAGCCCGTGGGTGTTCGAGGAGATGGCCGACGGCAAGACCGGCCGCAAATTCAACCGCGGCGAGGTCTACGGGCTCTTTCAGGAGCATGTGATCGACTGCCTCAAGGCGAGTCCGTACTGGGCTGCGGCCGGCCTCGACAAGAAGTTTCGCTTCATGCTCGGCGGCTGGCGTCCGCAGGAGTACGGCCTCAAGGCGGCTACGACTTCGCGCCGCTCAGCCTTCGTGACTCGCGCCGGCTACAACGGCGGCTGGGACGAGGGCGAGGGGCCGGCCGAGGGCAACGACAGCAGCCTGTTCATGGCCATGATCCAAGCCGGGCAGTCGGCGATCCCCGAAGCGGTGGAGCTTCGCGAAAGGCGCGATAAGATGAAGCAAGAGGGCATCGCCGATTTCCAGCTCGGCACCTACGAGGCCGGGCCCGGCTACGCGCTCAGCGGGCTCAACAACCAGGCGCGTATGACCGATGTTCAAGTGCGGGCGCAAGAGGAGACCATGAAGAGCCTCGCCGGCGGCACGGCCACACTCGACACCTTCCTCGGGCGCGCGGCCAACGACTACGACGTGCAGAACTTCTTCACCTACTACCACGGCCGCTCGCACTGGGTGTCGCACACCTCGTTGCAGAAGGGCTCGGTGGCCCACCCGTGCTGGATGACCTTGGCGCTCTTCAACACGCAGGCCGCGGGCGACATGCTCCGCGTCGACGCGGGCTCGGTGCCGACCGTAGACCTGCCTGCCTTCAAGCGGCGCAAGGCCGCTCCGGACGTGCCGATGGCCGCCTGCTACGCCACGCGCCGGGGCGACCGCCTGTGCGTCTTCGTGCTGTCGCGCAAGATCGACAACTATCCGGTCGCGGGCGACGACGGCTTCACGCCGGTGGCGATCAATCTTCCCCTCTCCGGCGCAAAAACGGTTAGGCTGTTCCGAATGGTCGGTAATCCGCGCAGCCACAATTTGGACGGCGAGCAGGTCAAGGTTGAGTCGGTCGGCCTGCCGCCCGCGGCCGCGGCCCCGACGTTCGCGGTGAGCGACAAGACCGGCGCCGACGCGCGCGGCCTGCCGCCCGGCGCGACGCTCCTGTACGTGTTTGAAGGCGTCACGAAGAAATGAATGACTTTACGATCAGCGGGCCCTTTCCCTCGCGCAAGGCCTTCCAAGTTCTGCGGGACCGGCTCACGGCCTATCTCGTCGAGTCCGGGTCGTCGGTCGGCGATCCGTTCTGCTCCGACGCGCAGCTGATGGAAAAGTCCGGCCTCAGCCGCACGACGGTGCGCAAGGCGTTGGACGACCTCTGCAGCGCGGGCTGGGTGGAGCGGCGGGCGGGCGTCGGCACGTTCGTGGGGCCGCGCGTGGCTCTGCCGCACCCGCTGCCGCCCGCGGCGAGCGGCGGCGGCCGGGCGGCGCAGCGGCGCGAGACCGTGCGCGTGGCGGTGCTGCTGCACCTGCAAGGCGAGGAGGGCGTTGACTTCTTCACGCGCGGCGTGCTCCAGGGGCTGGACTCGGCCGCGATTGAGGAGGGGCTGAGCGTCGAGCTGATCGGCGACTACAGCGCGAGCATCCAGACGCTGGCCAAGCGGCTCGCCCTGGCGCGCTCGGACGTGCTCGTCGTGATGCCGGCCACGGCAAGGCACGCCTTGCAGGCGGGCGCGGCTGAGAGCCTCGGCATCCCGTGCCTGTTGGCCGGCTCTCACCTGTACGAGTCGGGGCTCCCGACCATTTGCGAGGATGGCGAGCAGGGCGCGGCGCTCGCGGTGCGCCACCTGCTGGAGTGCGGACACCGCCGCATCGGCCTCTGGCTGAGCCAGGCTCCGGCGATCTGGGTGCACCAGCGGCGCAACGGCTATCTGCAGGCGCTGCGCGCGCGCGGCGTGGAGCCCGACGAGCGACTGATCCTTTGGACGCCCTATTCGCCGGTCGCCGGCACGGCGGGCTGCCCGCAGCTGGCGCATGTGGAGGTCCTGCACGCGTACCTGCGCGAGCAGCGGCCGACGGCGCTGGTCGTCGGCAGTTCGGGGCAGCACACCCGCACGCTCGGCGAGGCGCTGCGCAAGGGGCTTGTCCGCGTTCCAAAGGAGCTTTCGCTCGTCTGCTTCGACCAGCATTTCGCGGAGTACAGCCTCTACCTGGGGCTGCGGCCCACGGTCGTGGCGCTGCCGCTGGTGGAGATGGGCCGTGCGCTGGCGCGCCTCGCCCGAGCGGCGCACGCGGCCAAGACGCGCGGCGAGGAGCCGCCCGCCGCGCTCGCCAAATTGCCCTGCTCGCTGATCGTGGGCGACTCCGTGGCTGGCCCGGCCCGGAGTCGCAGACAGCCTTCGTCCACGTGATCGGCTGACGCGCTCCGCGCCCCTGCGTGGGTCGGGCGTTGAACGGGCCGGGGGATCCTGCTACGATACGCAGGTGTCGAGCAGCGGGGCTGCGGATGCGCCGCGCGGGCGAGCGGCCGGAGGCTCCCCTGCCTGGCGACTTGGGGACGTGGTGTGTATGGAGAGCAGCGTCAGAATAATGTGCGCCGCCACAGTGTGCGTGGCGCTGGCCGCCTCGTGTGCCGCAGAAACACTCGCGCCGGCGCTGGCCGCCGCAGTTAGGCGCGGGGATGCGGCGGCCTGCCGGGGCGCGCTGGACGCGCTGCTGGATGCGGCCGAGAAGATGGCCGGTGCCGGCGACGTCGGCGCGCGCTGGCAGACGCTGCGCCAGTCGCGCGGCTATACGCTGGCGCTGGCCCAGGCCGAGCTGGTGCGCGCCACCGGCGAGGAGGGTGTGGCCCGCATCTTGTCGGACGCGGCCGGGCGCTCGTTCGTGTCGGCCTTCCTGTCGGACCGGGAGTGGCTGGAGTCCTATCTGGCCAGCGGGCCCGTGCCGGAGGCCGCGGCCGCCGGTCTGGCCACGCTGCGCGATCTGTGGCTGGCCGACCGCGAGGCCGACGCGCCGAAGTACCGCCGCATCGCCACGGCCGTCGCGCTGGCCTTCAACACCGAGCCGCAGAGCCGCCGGCTGCAAGGGGTGACCGCGCGCGAGAAGAACCCGCTCACGGCGCTGGCCCGCTACACGTTTTTCAAGGAAAGCCAGAAAGCTGGCAGGCTACGGCCGCTGTTCGACAACCTCGCGGTTTGGGAGCTGCGCTGGGTGGTTTGCGCGCCGGTCGAGAACGAGGCGCTGGCGTGGCTGCAGCGCAACGTCAATCTGCCGATGGATCAGTTCGACGACGCCTGCTGGATCCCGCGCTACCGCGGCGTGAACGATTTCGGCAACACCATCCAGGGCCCGCTCTTTTACGCGCCGTCGCGCGGCCACTGCAACTGGGCGGAGGACGTCGCCCTGCACGGCGGCGTGTGCGGCTCGCTTTCGACGTTTGGCGCGTTCAACGCCATCGCGCACGGCTTGCCGGCCATGCCCAAGGGCCAGCCCGGCCACTGCGCCTACGCCTTCCGCGTGGCCCCCGGCGAGTGGGTGCCCGCGTTCGGCGGCCCCGACGGAGGCGCGGCTTACCACTTCTGGAAAGACACATTCAGCTCGGTCTGGCTGGCCGACGACGCCTTCGCCGACGCCGGGCGCATGTTGGAGTCCATGCGGCTGGCGTGGCAGGCCCGGCGTGCGGCGGCGCGAGGGGACGCCGCGGCGGCGCGCGCCGTCTACGGGCTGGCGACGGCCGCGCAGCCGCTCAATTGGGCCGTGTGGCAGGAGCGCATCGACGCCTGCCTGGCGGATCGCGGCGCGCTCGGCAAGGCGGAGTGGCAGGCGCTGGCCGACGGGCTGCTGGGGGGCATGGCCAAGCACCCGGCGCCGCTGTGCGAGCTGCTTGCGCAGGTCGACGAAAAGGCGCTGTGGCCGCAGCTCGACGCCGGCGAGCGGCGGGCGCTCTGCCTGCGCGTCCACGACACGGTGGCCGCCAACCACCGCCCCGGCTGGACGCCGTGGAACATGCCGGAGGCGCTGTTGCCGCGGCAGCTCAAGGGGCTGGGCGCGCAGGCCGAGCCGGGCGCGTTCTTCGGCGACGTGCTGACCGCCTACTGCCGCCACCCGCACGAGTATTTTCTGGGCCAGCTGATCGACTGGGGCTCGCAGAACCTGACGAAGACGCCGGCAGGCAAGGAGCAGTTCTTCGCTGCGCTCACGACGGCGCTGACGAGCGGCGCGAAGCTCGACGAGAAGCTGCGCCGCAACATGCTGAACAGCGCCATCCGCGCCACCGAGGAGGCCCGCAGCGTGGGCGGCTTCCAATTGCTGAGCGAGGCCGCGGCCGCGCTCAGTACGGCCGAGGGGGCGCTTCAGCTCGAGGTGCCCGAGGCCGGCAAACTCGTCAGCGCCGACGGGCTGCTCTACCTGAGCGGGTTCGACGGCTACGACAACCCCGTCAACCACCGGGACGTGCTGCGCGAGGCGGGCGGCTTCTTCCACGGCCAGCCGTCCAAGGACAGCAAGGACGCGCGGCCGTGGGCCGTGGTGCAGCTCAGCGCCACCTGTAAGCTGACCGGGCTGGCGATCGCGAACCGGCTGAGCAACCAGGGGCGCTGCACGGCGCTGCGCGTGTTTGCGAGCACGGACGAGCGGACGTGGACGCCGATCGCGACGACGGACGCGTTCAAGCAGCAGTGGAAGGTGGATCTGCGCGACCAGAAGATTCGCGCGCGCTGGATCAAAGTCGAGAACGCCACGCCGAACAGCGACGCGTTCCATCTGCGCAACATTTGCGTGTACGGGGAGGCCGAGTCATGAAGGCTGCCCGCCTCAGCGCGCTGCTCATCGCCGCCCGGGCACTGTCGGCCGCGGGTGCGCTCGTCTGGCAGCCGGACTTCGGCGAGGCGTCCAAGCTGGCCAAGGACGGCAAGCAGGACTTCTTCGTGTTCGTGAACGGCAGCGACTGGTCCGCCGCCGCCCGCGCTTACAAGAAGACGGTGATCCAGTCGCCCGTGCTGGAGCAGGCGTTCGGCAAGGCCTTCGTCTGGCTCGAGGTTGACCGCCCGGACCGCGCGACTGCGGAGCAGAAAGCGGCGGCCCAGAAGAACAAGGGCTTCGAGGTCGTGCTCCGCAACTACCCAGGCGTGGCACTGCTCGACGCCGACGGCCGCTGCTACCTCAAGCTGGAGGCGCCGCAAGGCGGGGTGGACGCGCTGGTGGCGGCGGTCAAGCAAGCGCGGGCTCTCAAGGATCGCCGCGACGCGACGCTTGAGCGCGCGGCGAAGGCGACGGGCGTGGAGCGGGCGAAGCTGCTTGGCGCGGCGCTCGAAGGGATGGGCGACTACGCGCTCCAGAACGGCCGCCACAGCCACCGGGCGTTGCTGGACGAAATCAAGAAGCTCGACCCGCAGGACGCGGCGGGCACCCTGCGCCGCCTCACGTTCAACCCCGACGCGCTCGCGGAACGAGAGCTGTGGCCGCTGGTCAACGAGAAGAAATACGCCGAGGCGCTGGCGCTGGTCGACAAGGAACTCAAGGACGCGCGTAACAACCTGTGGTTGCGCCAGCACCTGCTCGGGCTCCGCTTCTACGTGTTCCAGTCGCAGGAGCGCCTCGACGAGGCTGTCCAGACGCTGAAGCAGATCATCCAGGCGGACGCAAGCACGGATATGGCGAAGCTGGCGCGAGGCTACATTGACAATCTCACCCAGCCGGTCATCCTCTCCGAGCCGAAGTGGAAGCCGGAGCATCTGCGCGCCCATTTCGCCGACTGGCGGCTGGACGTCAGCGGCCTGATCCGCGAGAAGGGGGCCTACGAAATCGAGTTCCGCCGCACGGACGGCGACAGCCTCACGGTGCGCGACGTGGCGCTGCATAGCGGCAGCCGCGAACTCGCGAAGGCCGCGCCCTCGGGCCATGAGCCCAAGGTGGAACTGGACGTGAAGTCCCTGCCTGCCGGGCAGAAGCTGTGGCTGCTCATCGCGGCCAAAGGCCAGGGTTGGTTCAGCGGCCGCGGCGACATCGTGATCCGCAAGAAATAGGGTATCCGTCCGCACCCTTACACGCACAAAACACCCCTGAAAAAAGCGGCTAAGACCGTAAAACAGGGTCTTCTTTGCCATGAACTTCTGATTTTCAACATGTTGGGGAGCGCTTAGAGCAGCCCGTCGAACAGGTTCGCGGACGTGGGCTTCGGGAAGGCGGCGCAGGTCTGGCGGGCGGAGTCCGAGAGCGGGATGTTCCACGCGTCGAAGACCGCGGCGATGTTCTGGCCTGTGATGCGCGAGAGGCGGGTCGCCCACTGGTCGCGCTCCTCGGCGTCGTTCTTGGGCCGCTCCTCTTTCTTTAGCGTGCGATACTCGGCGAAGAGCTTCTCAAACACGCTCCAGCCATATACCTGCTGCAGGCGCACGAAAGTCTCCAAGGCGAGAAAGGGGTCGCTGCACCACGCGTCATGGGATTTTCCGGAGGCGACCCATTTGCTCACCTGCTTCTGGATGCCGGGCTCGCCCATGCGGGTTTTGCGCGGCGGAATGCCGCAGATGCGCTCCATATTGATAAGCGTGAAGAAGTTCACGGTGACCTCGCCCGTGCCGTTAAACGTCCAGTCGCCGTTCTGGTGGTTGTGCCCGAGTTCGTGGAAGAAGCCCCAGTCGCCTTTGGTTTTCAGCGCCTGCGTGTCGACGAGCTCCTTGGCGGTGACGGTCGGGATCATGATGGGGTAGCCCGCGTGCATCCAACCCGCGCAGAGCTGCACGTCGGCCACGAAGCGTTCGGCTGAGCGGCGCTCAGGCGGGAGCGCCGTGAGCTTGGCGTCGAGGTCGGCGACCGTCTTCCAGAAGCGCAGCAGCGCGTCGGGGTCGTCGAGCGTTCGCACGAGGTCGGCGGGCACGGTGAGGATGATCGTGTCGCTCTCGATCTCGGCCCAGGGCGCGGGCGCGGAGCGTAGGGTCTTGCGCCAGGCGTCGAGCGAGTCGCGTCCGGCTTTGAACCAGGGCGCGCAGCAGGCGTTGCCCAGCGTGACTTTCACGGCGCGCTCGGGCGCGTCCACCTTGTCGGGGACGACCACGTAGAGCAGGCCGCCGAAGGGCGACGTGACGGTGGTCTTGGCGGCTTTAAGCGGCACCTCCAGGTCGACCTTGGGCGCGCGCGACCACTGGTCGTGGCGGGTGTTGTCGCAGGTGGTGGAGCCGATCCGCAGGCGCAGGCCGAGCTTCTCCGCGCCGAGCGGCAGCTCGGCGGTGACCGGCTCGCCGGCGGCGGCGTAGAGGCCGGTGCTGTGCCAGCGGGGGATGTCGAGGTTCACGGTAAGCGCGCGCCGGCCGCGCGGCGCGTCGGCGGGCGGCAGGCCGGGGTAGGCGGCCGCGGCCGGGTGGGCGGGCCACGGGTCGAGCGGCTTCGCGCGCCAGGCGGCCTGCTGCTCCAGAAGGGTCAGGCGAGCTGGGATGTCGGCGGCCTTGAGGGGTGTTTTCGGCGAAGGCTGCTTGGCGGCTTGCGCCGACGTGAGCAGCGCATTGACGGCCTTGGCGAGCGGGCTGGCGCTGTCGGAGGGCAGCACGGATTTGGCCGCGCAGAGAGTCGTGTTGAGCTGGCGCAGGGTCGCGGCGTCCGTGACGGTTCCGCCCGCGGCGAGTGCGGCGGCCTCGGCGACGTTCAGGCCCTGCGGGAGCGGGTGGTCGGCGCGGTAGCCCTGCTTGTCGGTGCGGCC
Source organism: uncultured Lentisphaeraceae bacterium (assembly GCA_964386865.1). Taxonomy (GTDB): domain Bacteria; phylum Verrucomicrobiota; class Kiritimatiellia; order RFP12; family UBA1067; genus CAYLUN01. Next base: position 18,910 of record CAYLUN010000004.1, read on the forward strand.
GGCGAAGTCGCCGGTGATGAGCAAGCCGGCGGGGACGAGCAGGCGGTTGAAGAGGTTATCGGTGGCGAGGGACTTGCCGCCGGAGACCTGCTGCCAGCCCCAGCCGATGCCCGCGCAGAGCAGACCGCCGCCGGAGGTGATGTAGGCGCGAACCCGCTCGACGTCCGCGGCGGGCAGGTTGTCCGGATAGGTGGCCAGCACGGCGGCCGACGGGGTGAGCGCGTCGATGCCGGGGATCTCGGTGACCTCGAACCCGCCGAGGCCGCGCAGGGCTTTGGCGAAGTCGGCGTTCTTGTAAACGGCGACGGTGGCGCGGCCTTGGCCGAGCCACGCGAGGGCGTTGGTGATGAAGGTCGCGGTGTCGGCCTTGCCGAAGGCTTCGGACGAGTAGAAGGAGGGGTGGCCGACCGCGACGACGCGGCCCTTGCCGTACACGGCCGCGCAGGCCACGGGCAAGACGGACTTGCCGCACTCCGCGCCCACGACGGGGAAGGCGCTCTCGCCGCCGCACAGCACGGCGCCCGGCGCGCCGCCGCTGTCGATGGCCTTCACGTTGCGCAACAGCGCCGCCCGCGCCTCATCGTGCGTCCCTGCCGCGAGGGCTGAAGCCACACCTAGAAAGCCTGCCCCACACACAACCACAAGTCTCATTCCGTACACCTCCGAACTAAGGCAGAATATAGCAGAAGGGGCGCGGCGCTGTCTTGGGGAAAGTGCGCGGTCAGGGTAATCGGTTGGTGACGCGAGTTGAAGCGCGTGTTTCGTGCGGAGCTTGGGCGGGGGGACACTCCTGTCCCCGGTGAAAGCGCGTGCAATTCAAGCGCACGGCCACCTGTAAAACAACTGGCGGCGGATCGGCTGCGGACCGCCTCGTCGCGGGCAAGAGTGCCCGGGCTCCCAGCTTTGCGCCATCTTTTCATCCGAAACGCGAACTCCTCGCACAACCCCTGGCCACCAACCGATTACCCGGCCAGGCTACTGCGATCATGTTTGCGCGGACAAGACCTGGTCGAGGGCGCGGTCATCGACCGCCACGCCCACGCGGATGTCGCCGAGGTCGGCGGGCAGGGCGAAGCGCACCTTGCCGCCGGCCTTCTTCTTGTCGAGCGACATCGCGGCGCGCACCGCGCCGAGGTCGGTGCCGGCGGGCACGGCGACGGGCAAGCCGAGCCGCGCGAAAATGTCGGCGAGCTGGTCGGCGAGGCCGTGGCGCGCGAGGCCGAGCGCCTCCGCGAGGCGCGCTTCGAGCACAGTGCCGATGGCGACCGCTTCGCCGTGCTGCACCGCGAAGCGCGTGGCCTTCTCGATGCCGTGGCCGAGCGTGTGGCCGAGGTTGAGCGCGGCGCGGAAACCCTTTTCGTAGGGATCCTGCTGGATCACCCGGATCTTGACGGCCATGGCGCGGGACACGAAGGGCGCAAGCCAGTCCGCGCCCGAGAGGCAGGCGCAGGGCGCGGCCGCGTCGGCCTCCTTGCAGAAGGCGAAGTGCGGCAGCGTGGCGAGCAGCAGGGGGTCGGCGATGACGGCGTGCTTGACCGCCTCGGCGAGGCCGCAGCGCAGCTCGCGCGCGGGCAGCGTCGCGAGCGTATCGGTGTCGGCCAGCACCAGCGACGGCGGGTGGAACGCGCCGACGAGGTTCTTGCCCTCGGGCAAATCCGCGCCGGTCTTGCCGCCGAGCCCGGAGTCAACCATGGCGAGCAGGGTGGTGGGCAGACCGATCCAGCGCACGCCGCGCAGCCAGGTGGCGGCCGCGAAGCCGGTCAGGTCGCCGACCACCCCGCCGCCGAGCGCGACCACGGCGTGGCCGCGCTCGAGGCCCGCCGTGAGGAAGGCCGACCAGAGCGTCGCGACGGTGGCGACGGTCTTGCTTTCCTCGCCCGCCGGGAGGGCGACGCAGGCGACGGTTACGCCCCTGGCCCGCAGCGAGGCGGCGACGCGCTCGCCGTAAAGCGGCAGCGTGTGCGTGTCGCCAACGATCACGGTGCGGTTGCCGAGGCCGAGCTCCGCAAAGTAATCGCCGACGCGGTCAAGTAGGCCGGGGCCCGCGTGGACGTCGTAGGCCTTGCCCATGCCCGAGACGCGGTAGCGGCCGAGCGAGGCCTGCACGGCGTCGGCGGTCTCCTCCGGCGGCCGGTCGGAGACGGTTACGCGGTGCGGGAACGAGCCGTAGTGCTCCTTGCGCTCGGCGAGGAGCTGCGAGATCGGCTTGCCTTTGCCGGGGGCCGGGGGCTGGGTGCAGTCCGACGTCGGCGTGCTGAGCAGCGGCCGCGTGCCGGGGGCCTTGGCGACGCGGCGCTCAAGCGTGGCCACGTCCGCTTCGAAGCAGAGGACCTCGCCGGTGGCTTCGGCCAGCGCGCGGTTCTCGGGCTTCAGCAGCGCGCCGCCGCCGAGGCCCACCACGCAGGACGCTCCTGAAGAGACCTCCTGGAGCGCCGCGCTCTCGCGCAGGCGGAAGCCGGACTCGCCCTCGGCGGCGAAGATGTCGCGGATCACCTGCTTGGAGGTGGCCTCGATGACCGCGTCGAGGTCGACGAAGGGAAGGTCGAGGCGCTCCGCGAGGATGCGCCCGATGGTCGATTTGCCGCTGCCCGGAGGGCCGTAGAGGAAGAGGTGCATAGTTTCTTTTGGTTAGAGGGGTTGGAGCGGTTCACGGTTCAAGGGTTGTAAGGTTGAAGCTTGAAGCCTGGATTCTGCCTAACAGCCTAAAGCGCTAAAGGCCTCCAATTATGGCCAGAAGACGTGGGGCTGGCCGGTCATGCGGACATCGCTGAGTGTGGCGCGGCGGAGCGCGTCGAAGCGGGGCTTCATCTCCGCAAGGCTGTCGCCGCCGAGCTTTTCGAGCAGGGCGTCGGCGAGCACGTGGGCGACGATGGACTCGAGCACGATCACAGCCCGCGGCACCGGGCAGACGTCGGAGCGCTCGTAGTAGGTGAGGGAGGCCGAGCCGGTGGCGAGGTCGACGGTGTCCTGGCCTTTTCGCGTGGTGGGGATAGGCTTCATGGCGGCTCGCAGCCAGACGGGCTCGCCGTTGGTGATGCCGCCTTCGATGCCGCCGCAAAGGTTGGAGCGGCGCGTGACGCGGCCGTCCGGCTCGGACTGGATGGCATCGTGCGCCTGCGTGCCGGGGCGGCGCGCGTTGGCGAAGGCGTCGCCGATCTCAACGCCCTTGACCGCGTTCATGCCCATGACCGCCTGGGCGAGGCGCGCGTCGAGGCGGCGGTCCCAGCTCACGTGCGAGCCGAGGCCGACGGGCAGGCCGGCGACGACTACCTCCAGAATGCCGCCGAGCGTCTCGCCGGCGCCGCGGGCCTTTTCGATGGACTTGGCCATCTGCGCGGCCGCGTCGGGGTCGGGGCACTGCACCTCCGAAGCGCGTGCTCGGGCGATGCGCTCGGCGAAGGAGAGCCCGTCCAGACGGGCGGCGTGCTCGCCGAGGGCCGAGACGTAGCCGCCGACGGATACGCCGAAGGTGTTGAGAAGGGCGCGGCAGACCGCGCCCACGGCGACGCGGGCGGCGGTTTCGCGGGCCGAGGAGCGCTCGAGGGAGGGGCGCACGTCATCGTAGCCGTACTTCACGGCGGCGGCAAGGTCGGCGTGGCCGGGGCGCGGCGTGGTGTAGGCCGGCACGGCCTTGCCCTTCCAGTTGGCGTAATCCTTGTTGGCAATCTGGAGCGCGAGGGGCGCGCCGGTGGTGACGCCCTCCATGACGCCGGCGAGGATCAGGGCGCGGTCTTTCTCAATGGCCATGCGGTCTCCCGAGCCCGCGCCGGTCTGGCGGCGCGCGAGATCGGCGGCGATGAGGTCTTCGTTCAACGGCAGCCCGGCCGGCAGGCCCTCGAGGATCGCGGTGAGGGCGGGGCCGTGCGATTCGCCGGCGGTCAGGTAACGTAGGGGCATAGGTCGTGTCCGTTTCTCTTGAAAGATGCGGTCATTTTACAGGCAGCAACCGCCGGGTTCAACTGCGAATACCGGCCATCGCATTCCCCGCCTTCACCGGGTGTTGCGCAAAAAGACTACAAAGGTTGCGCAAGTGTGGGATTGAAAGGTCGGGCGCAAGGGCGTAATGTTATCACCGTTACTGGCGGTTCAGTCAATGCGGATGGGATAAGAGGAGGCACGGGATGAGCATGAAGACCGGCTATTCGCGGCGGGCATTTCTGAAGGGGTCGGCGCTGGCGGCCGGGGCGCTGGCTGCGGGCGGCTGCACGTCGGTGCGGAGCGCGCTGCGCTTCCGCAAGTCGGGCGAGACCGTGAACCTCGGCGTGATCGCGGCGGGCGGACAGGGCAAGACCAACTGGACCGCCATGCTCCAGCACGGCAACGTGCGCATCGCGGCGATGTGCGACGTCGACGCGACCATGCTGGACGCCGCCAAGGCGTGGTGCCAGGAGAACGCGTTCCCGACCGATTTCAAGGTCTACGCCGACTACCGCAAGATGCTGGAGGCCGAGAAAGGGCTGGACGCGGTGGTGGTCTCCACGCCGGATCACACCCATGCGCGGGCCGCGATTCAGGCGATGAAGATGGGCTGCCACGCGTACGTCGAGAAGCCGCTGGTGCGGACGATCTGGGAGGCCCGCTATTTCAGGGACGTCGCCAAGGCGCACGGCGTGGTCACGCAGATGGGCAACCACGGCAGCGCCAAGGACGGCACGCGCCGCGGCATCGAGGTTCTGCGCGCGGGCTTGCTGGGCAACGTTACCGAGGTGCACGTGTGGACCAACCGCCCCGAGATCTCGCCCGGAAACACCTGGGGCTGGAGGCAGCCGCTGAAGCGGCCCGAGGGCGAGGATCCGGTTCCGCCGGAGATGAGCTGGGACCTGTGGCTGGGAACGTCTCCCGTTCGGCCTTTCAAGAAGGGGGTCTACCACCGCATCATGTGGCGTGCGTTCTACGACTTCGGCACGGGCGCGTTCGGCGATATGGCCTGCCACACCATGAACCTGGCGTTCCGCGGGCTCGATCTGGGCGAGGTTCTGTCCGGCGAGGCCGTCGAGATCTCCGAGCACTACGACGACACGTTTCCACAGTACAGCAAGGTGCGCCTCACGTACGCGGCGCGCGGCCAGAAGCCGCCGGTGGATCTCTACTGGTACGACGGCTACCGCAAGCCGCCGGTTGAGCTCATGCCGCAGGTTATCGCTACGCTCGGCTCCGTGCCGGCGACCGGCTGCTTCATCAGGGGCGACAAGGGCGTGATGGTCAACACCGACGACTACGGCGAGAACAGCTACATCGCGTTCACGGGCGAGGAGAAGATGAGGGCCCTCTCCAAGCACGACGCCTGCGCCGCCGTGCCGGTCACGCTGCCGAGAGTCAAAGACCAGAACCAGCGCGGACAGTTCGTCGACGCGTGCCTCGGGCTGACCCAGACGTCGTCCGACATCGATCATTCCGTGCCGCTGGTGGAGAGCATGCTGGTCGGCTGCCTGGCGCAGCGCATACCGGGCAAGATCAGCTGGAACGCGGCGACGTGCCTGTCGGACAGCGCGCAGGCGAACGCGCTGCTCAAGCCGGCCGTCCGCAGCGGGTGGGAGTTTTGAGGAAAAAAGGCTGTTAGGCTGTAGGCTGTTAGGTGAGATGGTGAAAAAGGTGTTCGAAAGGAAAAGGCGCCATGACAGTAAGTAGCGTACTCGCGCGCAGGACATTCCTCAAGCGCGCGGCCGTCGCGACGGCCGCGTTCCAGGTCGTGCCGGGACACGTGCTCGGGCTCAACGGGCAGACGCCGCCGAGCCGCAGGCTCAACGTGGCCGGCATCGGCGTCGGCGGAATGGGCGGGAACAACATCAAGAAGTGCGCCGAGGCGGGGGAGAGCATTGTGGCGCTCTGCGACGTGGACCCCAACTACGCCGCGCACACCTTCAAGGCCCACCCGGGCGCGAAGGTGTACATGGACTACCGCGAGATGCTCGAGAAGCAGAAGGAGATCGACGCGGTCGTGATCGCGACGCCCGACCACACCCACGCGCCGATTGCGATGGCCTGCATGCGGGCCGGCAAGCACGTCTACGTGCAGAAGCCGATGGCCTACTCGGTCGGCGAGGCGCGCGCGATGACCGAGGCCGCCCGCCAGTGCAAGGTCGTCACGCAGATGGGCAACCAGGGCCGGTCGGGCGACGGCGTGCGCATGGTCTGCGAGTGGCTCTGGGCCGGCGCGATCGGCCAGGTGCGCGAGGTGCATGCGTGGACGAACCGCCCCGTGTGGCCGCAGGGCATCGAAATCGACCGCCCGAAGGAGACGCCGGCCGCGCCGGCGGGCATGGACTGGGACAAGTGGATCGGCCCCGCGCCGCTCCGGCCCTACCACCCAGCCTACCACCCCGGCAACTGGCGCGCGTGGTGCGACTTCGGCACCGGCTCGCTGGGCGACCTCGGCTGCCACATCCTCGACTGCGTCTTCTGGTCGCTCAAGCTCAAGTACCCCGTCAGCGTGGAGGGCAACATCTCCACGTACTGGCACGACCTCTGGAAGAAGACCGAGCCGAAGCACGAGAACTTCCCGCGCTCGACCGTCGTGCGCTACAAGTTCCCCGAGCGCGAGGGGCTGCCGGCGCTGAACCTCACGTGGTGGGACGGCGGGCTGATGCCGGCTCGCCCGGAGGAGCTGGAGGAGGGCCGCCAGATGGGCGACTCCGACGGCGGCGTGCTGTTTGTCGGCGACAAGGGCAAGCTCATCTGCGGCTGCTACGGCCGGAGCCCGCGCCTGATTCCGGAGACGGCGATGAAGGCGTTCAAGCTGCCGCCCAAGACGATCGAGCGCATCCCCGGCGGCGAGGCCGGCCACGAGAAGAACTGGCTGCAGGCGATCAAGGAGAACAGGCCCGCCATTTCCAGCTTCGACTACGCCGGCCCGTTCGCCGAGATGGTGCTGCTGGGCAACCTCGCCGTGCGCTTTCCGGAGCGCCGCCTGCTGTGGGACGGCGACGGCATGAAGGTCACCAACGACGCCGACGCGCAGGCCTTTGTCAAACGCCAGTACCGCGCAGGCTGGACGCTGTAACGCTTCTCAAATAGCCACACCGATGAGATTTCGAAGCCCCCGACAGCCTCGACGCTCTCCAAAGAAAAGGAAAACTCTGTGACGAACGACTTGAAGGCGAGCCTGATGGCCTATGCGGCGGACGGCGCCGAAAAGCTAATGCGGACGGATTTCGGCCGGCTGGCGGAGATCGGCGAGCTGCTGCTCCAGGCCAAGGCCGAGGGGCGGACGGTCTTTCTGATGGGCAACGGCGGCAGCGCGGCGACCGCGTCGCATGTGACCAACGATCTGGTGAAGGGGTGCCGCGCGGGCGACGCGCCGGGCTTCCGGGCCTTCTGCCTGAGCGATTCCAACGCGCTGGTGACGTGCCTCGCGAACGACTTCTCGTATGAGGAGATCTACTCGATTCTGCTGCGCACGTATGCCAGGGCGGGCGACGTCGTGCTGGCCTTCAGCGGCAGCGGCAACTCGCCGAACATCGTCCACGCGCTCAAGACGGCTCGGGAGCTGGGGCTGGCCTCGGTCGGGTTCGGCGGCCGTGACGGCGGCAAGATGAAGGCGCTGTGCGACGTGATCCTGATCGCGCCGACCGACTCCATGGAGCTTCTGGAAGACCTGCACCTCGTCTACTTCCACGACCTCGTGTGCGCGATGCGCCCGGCGCTGGCGCGGCTCGCGGGCGTGGAGGCCTGCAGCTGCAAATGCTGAGGGAGGCTGGGCTGGCGGTTCACGCGGACGTTTGCCCTCCAGTGCTTTGCGGAGCCGCCGCGCAACGGAGGGCGAGCGTCCCCGCGAGCCTCCACATGAGGAACTCGACATGTTCATTGGCGCGATAGATGGCGGCGGCACGAAGGTGCTGACGGCGGTGATGGCCGAGACGGGAGAGGTTCTGTCGCGGCTGCAGGCGTCCGTGCCGACGGCGGACCACGCGGCGTACTTTGCGCGTTGCGGCGAGATGCTCGGCGCGTGCGCGGCGGAGCTCGGGCTCGGCTTGGAGTCGCTCGCGGGCGTGGGCGTGAGCCTGCCCGCGATGACCGACGGCCGCGACCGCGTGCTGGGGTCGCCCTCGGCGGGGTGGGGCGCGTTCTGCGTGCGGCCGCTGCTGCTGTCGGCGCTCGGCGTCGTGTCGGAGCGGGTGTTCATCGAGAACGACGTGAACGCCTGCGCGCTGGCGGAGCTGCGCTTCGCTCGCGGGGGCGAGAACTTCGTCTGGATGACGGTGAGCACGGGCATCGGGGGCGCGGTGGTGGCGGACGGCCGGCTGGTGCGCGGAGCGAACGGGTGCGCGGGCGAGCTGGGGCACCTCAAGGTCGAGTTCGGGCGGCCGCGGCCGTGCGGCTGCGGCGGGAGCGGCTGCCTCGAGGCGCACGCCTCGGGGACGGCCATCGGGCGTTTGGCCCGCGAGGCGGGGCTGGGGGACGCGGACGCCCAGCGCGTGGCGCAGTTGGCGCGCGGGGGCGACCCCGCCGCCAAGGCCGTGCTGGAGCAGGCCGGGCGGCACATTGGGCGCGGGCTGGCGATGGCGGCGAACGTGTTCAACCCCGAGCGCGCCTACATCGGCGGGGGCGTGTCGCACGCGCTCGACCTGCTGCTGCCGGCGATCCGCGAGACCTTTGACCGCGACGTGATCGCGCAATGCAGGAACGTCAGCGTCGAGCGCACGCACCTCGGCTACGAGGCCTCGCTTCTCGGCGCGGCGGCGGTGTGCCTGGACGGGCTGGGGTCGCGAGGAGCCTCTCGCGGCTGAAAGCCCCGCGGCGCTCACAGGGCTTTGAGCAGTTCGCGCTCGGCGTGGTCGAGGATGCGATACATCTCCTCCCCGTCGGCGGCGACGCGCAGATCGGTGAACAGCGTGCTGCCGTGGGCGAGCATGCAGAGGCGGGCCAGCGTGTGCAGGTGGAGCGCGTCGTCCGTGCAGTAGATCAGAAAGAACAGGTCGGTCTCCTCGCCGTCCTGCGCGCCGAAGAAAATGTGCTGCAGCGCGCGGCCGAGGACCACGAAGGAGTCGGACGCGTGATAGGGGTCGTGGTAGCGCGCGTGCAGGAACGCGGCGCCGCCGCCGATCGCGGTGGAGGCCACGCCTTCGCGGTCTTCGATTTCGCGCAGGAACGAGGCGTCGTCGTAGAGCAGGCCCGTGGACATGGCCAGCGCGACCATGTCGCGCAGGACCGCGGGCTTGGTGCGCGACGCGAGGCCGGGCAGCATCCAATCGGGCCGGAAGAGGCGCGGCACGAGCGCGTCTTCCGCCGCCGCGCGGGTGCGGTCTGAGACCGCGTCTCGGTGATGCACGGCCAGCGTTTTCTTCGTCAGCCCCAGAATGCGCTGCTGGCACCAGTCATGGAGCAGGCGCTTCTCGAAAACGACCTCGTCGCCGCGACGCTGGAAGGGCACCTCGTCGCGCAGGACGAGGTGGTAGAGCTCCCGGTCGGTGATGCGGATCTGCCTGGCCGCCTGCTGGAGATTGAGCATTCGATGGGGCATGTTGAGCCTCGCCTTCAACCAGTCGTTGACCGTAAAGAAGCCTGCGTAAAATGTTATTTTAGACCAGCGAGGGTCGCGTGTCAAAGCGGAACGGCGGCTATATTCCGCGGCCGCGAGCCTGGCGAGAAAAGGTGCTCGGCAGGCGATTTCCGGCGCGCTTCATGTGGACACAAGCCGTCGCCGTTAGTATAATGCAAGCACGAAAACGGAACCGCACCGTGTGTGGGTTTTCGAACCGTCCGGAAGGCGCCGCTGTTCGGTGCCGCAGGGGACGGCGCAGTGTCTGACAACGTGTCAACAAGAAGGGAGCGTTCGGTTATGAATGGTCATGATCAACCGGGCAATGTGGCGCTGGATACGCATGTCGCAGACCTCACCATTACGCAGGCGGAACGGGACGTTCTGCGGCGTCTGGGTGAGCGAGTGATGGCGTTATCCACGCGCCAAATCGAAGCGGAAAAGAAGGTTCTTTGGACGCGTAAGAACGCGCTGCAGGCGTCGCGGCCGGTGATTCTTTGCGATCCCGAGTTCAGCTGGCGCGAGATCATCCCCGAGGCGTCGCTGGAGTGCACGCACGCGCTGGCGCGGCACTGGGAGCACCGTCTGCGCAAGGAGATCTTCTGGGGCGAGAAGATGGGCGACGACCGGGTCGTGGAGAGCCGGTTCACGGTTGGGTGGATTTACAGGCGGACCTACTGGGGGCCGGACACCTCTTCGGTGCACCCGCAGCCGACCCTCAAGGATTTGAACGATTTGAGCGGGCTGCAGTTCCAAACGATCACGGTGGATCGGGATGCGACGACAGAGGTCGTGCATCTGGCGCGCGAAGTTTTCGACCGGGTGATGCCGGTCAAGTTGCGAGAGAAGTGGTATTGGTCGCTGGGCTTGACGCGCGAGCTGATCCAGCTGCGCGGAATCGAGCAGTACATGCGGGACATCAAGGAGAATCCGGACGGCGTCCACAACCTGATGGCCTTCCTGCGGGACGGGACGTTGGACTTGGTCACGTTCCTCGAGAACGCAGGCCTGTACAGCCTCAACAACGAGGGCGACTACATAGGGTCGGGCGGCTTCGGCTGGACCTCCCAGCTGCCGGCCCGCGACTACCAGGGCACGGCCCGGGCCAAAGATCTCTGGGCGCTCTTCGAGAGCCAGGACACCAAGGGGCTCTCGCCCGAGCTGTTCGACGAGTTTGTGCTGCAGTACCAGAAGCCGGTGATGGCTCGCTTCGGGCTGGCGTGCTACGGGTGCTGCGAGCCGATGTCGGAGCGCTGGCACCTGCTCAAGGGCATTCCGAATATCCGTCGCGTCAGCGTGTCGCCGACCTGCGACCGCGCCAAGATGGCCGAGGCGCTGCAGGACAAGTACGTCTACTCCTGCCGGCCGAACCCGGCGATTCTGTCGTCGAGCGTCTTCGACGAGGCCGCCGCGCGCAAGGATGTGCGCGACATCCTGGACAAGGCCAAGGGCTGCCACCTCGAGATCATCATGAAGGATCACGACACGATCCAGCATGACCCCGCGCGCGCGATCGCGTGGTGCAAGCTCGCCAAGGAAGAGATCGCCCGCTATTACATGTGATGTGCTGGCCGCATTGCGCGAGAGGGGCCGGGGCCACCCGGCCCCTCTTTTTTTAGAGAGGGGCGGGCTCGCTGGCCTGAACGGGAAGCGCGCGGCGTCCCCGCCGCTCGCGGCTCGCGGGGACGCGAGGCCTCCAGGGCGCTCAGGATGCGCGGGCCGCTTGCCCCTACCCGTGCGGCTGGGCCGCGAGCCAGTCGGCGACGGATTTGTTGAAGAGGCGCTTGGCCGGGCTGAGCGGCTCGCGGATGGTGCAGCCGGCGGCGCGGGCGTGGCCGCCTCCGCCGAACTGCTTGGCCAGTTCGGTGGCGTCGAGCGGCGCGCGGGTGCGGATGCTGACCCGCGTTTCCGCGTTGTCGTCGCTTCCGTAAAAGAACAGCGCCACGCGGTTGCCGATGAGGCTGCGCGGGATCTCGACGACGTCCTCTGCGTCGGCCTTGGTGCCGCCGGTCTCTTCGAAGTCCTGCCCGGTGAGCGTGACCGAAGCGACGGCGTTGTTGTCCGACACGGTCAGCGTGCGGAACGCACGTCGCTTGAGCTCGACGGACGTGCGGCTGAACGAGCAGTAGAGCTTGTCGTTGATGGCCGCCGTGCGCACGCCGTACTTGAGCAGGTCCGCGCCGCAGCGCAGCGTGGCGGGCGTGGTCTGGTCGTAGGCGAAGCGCCCGCTGTCCGTGATGACGGCCACCCACAGCGCCTCGGCGGTGACGGCGTCGAGCTGCCAGCCGGCCTTGCGGGCCAAGCGCCAGACCATCTCCCCGGTCGAAGAGGCGCGGCCGTCGATCCAGTTGTAGGAGCCGAACAGGGTGTTCGTGCGGTGGTGGTCGATGTTGATCACGGTCAGCTTGGCGACGAGGGGCTGGATCGGCTCGGGCAGCCGGTCGAACGCGCCGCAGTCCACGGAGATGACGAGGCTGAAGCGCCGCTTGGCTGCGGACGCGGGCGCGAGCAGCTTCTCGACGCCGGCGAGGAAGCCCGGCCCTCCGAGGCCCTTGCGCTCGGCCGTGGCGACGGCCTTGATGCCGGCGCGGTTGAGCAGGTGCGCGAGGGCGATCATGCAGCCCAGCGAGTCGCCGTCGGGGCGCACGTGCCCCGTGATCAGGACGCTGTCCGCCTGGCCGATGATCTTCAGGAGCTCAGCCGGTTTCGTCCGGCGCGGTTTGACAGGGGTTCGCTTCATGGGTGTGTCTAACGGATCTGCCCGTCGCCTGTGACCACGTACTTGTAGGTGGTCAGCTCCTCCAGGCCCATGGGGCCGCGGGCGTGGAGCTTGTCGGTGCTGATGCCCATCTCGGCGCCCATGCCGAACTCGCCGCCGTCCGTGAAGCGGGTTGAGGCGTTGACGTAGACGGCCGCCGAGTCGACCTCTTTGAGGAAGCGCTTGGCGTTGGCCGCATCGGAGGTGACGATGGCGTCGGAGTGGTGCGAGCCATACGTGTTGATGTGCGCGATGGCGCTGTCGAGGTCGCGGACCACGCGGACGGAGAGGATGAGGTCGAGGTACTCCGTCGTCCAGTCCTCGTCGGTCGCGGGCGCGCAGTCGGGGAGCACGGTGCGCGTGGCCTCGCAGCCGCGCAGTTCGACCTTGCGGCGGGCGGCCAGGGCGGCCAGCTTCGGAAGGAAGGCGCGGGCCACAGACTGATGGACGAGCAGCGTCTCCATCGCGTTGCAGACGCCGGGCCGCTGGCACTTGGCGTTCTCGACGATGGCCAGGGCCATGTGCAGGTCGGCCGTGGCGTCCACGAAGACGTGACAGACGCCTTTATAGTGCTTGAGGACGGGGATGCGGGCGTGCCCGACGACGGCCCGGATGAGCGATTCGCCGCCGCGGGGGATGACCACGTCCACGCGGTCGTCCATCTGAACCAGCTCGCGCACGGCCTCGCGGTCGGTGGTGGCGATGAGCTGCACGGCGTTCGTGGGCAGACCGGCGCTAGCCCCGCCCTGCCGCAGCGCGTCGGCGATGGCGAGGTTGGAGTGGATCGCCTCCTTGCCCCCGCGCAGGATCACGGCGTTCGAGGTCTTGATGCAGAGCACGGCCGCGTCGGCGGTGACGTTCGGGCGCGACTCGAAAATGATGGCCACGACGCCGAGGGGCACGCGCCGCTTCTCGATCACGAGGCCGTTCGGCCGCGTGCGCTTCCAGAGCCGCTTGCCAACGGGGTCGGGAAGCGCGGCGACTTCGCGGATGCCCTTGACCATGCCGTCGATGCGGGCGCCGGTGAGGGTCAGCCGGTCGATCAGGGCGGAGGCGAGGCCGCCGGCATGCGCCTGCTCGACATCGCGGGCGTTGGCCGCCTGGATCGCGTGTCGCTGGGCGTGGATCGCGTCGGCCATGGCCAGCAGCCCCGCGTTCTTCTGCTTGGTCGTGAGGTTCACCATCTGGCGAGCGGCGTCGAGCGCCTGGTCGCCGATGGCCCGGATGGTATCGTGGAGAGACATGGGAAGGTAGGAGTTGGGAGTTAGGAATTAGGAGTTAGGGGAAGGAGCGCAGGAACACAAACGCCAAACGCCTCTCTGTTCACAGCGCGCTGCTGAGGATCAGGGTGCCGGTGTCGTGTCCGGCCATCACATTGAGCAGGATGCGGCTGTCGCGGCCGCAGGCGATGACCACGCCGCAGCCGGTCTTCACGGCGATCTGCGCGGCACGCAGCTTGGAGTCCATGCCGCCCTTCGACAGGCCGCCGCTCTGGGCGGGGTTGACCAGCGAGAAGGCGTCGCTCAGGTTCTCGATGCAGGGAACGCGCTTGCCGGCGGCGTCGAGCACGCCGTCGACGGTGCTGAGGATAATGAGCAGGTCTGCGCGCACGAGCTTCACGACCAGGGCGGCGAGGTAATCGTTGTCGCCGAGGGAGAGGTCGGCTTTGATCTCCTCGTCCGCCACCACGTCGTTTTCGTTGATGATCGGGATCACGCTGTGCCGAATCATATGCTCCATGGTTCGCTTGGCGTTGGCGAAGCGGATGCGGTGCTGAAAGTCGGCGTGCGTGAGCAGAACCTGCCCGATGGTGATCTTCTCGGCGTTGAACAGCTCCTCGTAATGCGCCATCAGGCGGGCCTGCCCGACGGCCGCGCACATCTGCAGGTCGGGCACGGTCTTGGGGCGCTCCTTCATGCCCAGCGCCTCGACACCGGCGCCGATGGCGCCGGAGGAGACCATCAGAACCTCGTAGCCTTTTCGCTGGAGCTCGGCCACTTGGGCGACGAGGCTCTTGAGGGGGCGCATATCGGGCCGCCCGGTCTTCTGGGCGATCACGCGGGTGCCGATCTTGACGACGACGCGGCGGGCTTCGGGGAGAAACTCACGGTAGCGGTGTTCTACGTTCATGGGCGATGGGTGCTGGTTGGTAGTTTACAGGTTACAGGTTACAGGTTGCAGGTTACAGGTTACAGGTTACACGTTACACGTTACACGTTACACGCTGCTGGTCAGGCGGAACATTTTCAGTTTACTGGATGTGCGGGGGGAAAGCAAGCGGTGCGGGACATACAAAAGGCCGGGGCGAGCGCCCCGGCCTCCTGTGGTGTCGTCTCGCGCGTCGCGTCTAGGCGGCGCCGAGCTGGTAGCGGACGAAGCGCTTGATCGTGATCGTGTCGCCGGTGGCTTTCTCGCAGGCCTTCACCACGTCGGTGACCGTCTGCTTGGGCTCCTTGACAAATGGCTGGTTGACCAAACAGACGTCCGAGAAGAACTTGTTGACGATCCCCTTGAGGGCGTTCTCGACGATGTTGGCCGGTTTGCCTTTGAAACGGTCGCTGTTGCGAGCGATGTCCTTTTCGGTCTCGATGGCCTCCGCCGGCACTTCCGCCGAGGTCAAGTAACGAGGCGCGGCGGCCGCAATTTGGAGCGTCAGGTCGTGAACGAGTTCGCCGAACGCGGCGTTTTGGACGGTCTCGGCCTTGCCGCAGCCGACCTCAACGAGGACGCCGACCTTGCCGCCCATGTGGATGTAGGAGGCGACGCTGCCGGTGCCGCTCAGCGCGTAGCGGGCGGTGCGGCGGATCTTGACGTTCTCGCCGGTCTGCGCGACGATCGTCATGAGGCCGTCCTTCATCGCGGCGGCGAGGTCTTCGACGCCCGCCAGGGCCTGGCGCGTCACCTCCGTGGCGAAGTTCTTGAAGTTGTCGGTCTTGGCGACGAAGTCGGTCTCGGTGTTGACCTCGGCCATACCGATCGTCTGGCCGTCTTCCGAGGCGATGGCTTTGATGATGCCTTCCTTGGACTCCTTGTCGGCGCGCTTGACTTGGATTGCGAGCCCTTTCTCGCGCAGCATCTTGATGGCGGCGTCCATGTCGCCGGCTGTGTCGATCAAGGCTTTCTTGCAGTCCATCATGCCGGCGTTGGTGCGCTGGCGCAAGTCGTTGATCATTGCAACTGAAATGTCTGCCATGGTGTGCTCCTAAAAAGATAGGTTGAGTGACGACCGGACGTGCCCGATGGGGCGGGCCTGTCCGGCGGAACGAAGTTACTCGGCAGCGGCAGGCGCTTCCGGGGCGGCTTCCGGAGCGGCCTCGGGGGCCGTCTCGGGCGCCGTCTCGACGGCGGCGGCCTTGGCGTCGACCGCGTCCTTGGCGGCTTTGGCGGCGCGCTTGCGGGACTCGGTCAGCTTGGCCTTGGCCTTGTCGGCGCTGTCGCTGGCGTCCTTGCGGGCCTTGCGGGCGGCGCGGTCCTGCGCCTCCAGGTTGGCTTGCTCGGCGTCCTTCTGGCGCTGGCGCTCGGCGGCGATGCGGGAGTACTCGTCGTTTGCGGACTTGATGACGTTGGCGAACGCGTCGGCGATCATCTTGATGCCGCGGACGGCGTCGTCGTTGCCCGGGATGACGTGCTCGATGGGGTCGGGGTCGGCGTTGGTGTCGACGACGGCGACCACGGGAATGCCAAGGCGGGTCGCCTCGCTGACCGCGTTCTGCTCGCGGCAGATGTCGACGATAAAGAGCGCGCCCGGCTTGCTCTCCATGTCGGCCACGCCGCCGAGGTTCTTCTGGAGCTTGTCCAGCTCGCGGCGGAGGCTGGCGGCCTCCTTCTTGTGCACGGAGAGCACGCCGTTGTTGTTGCGGCCCATGGCTTCGATCTGGCGCATGCGCTTGACGCTCTTGCGGATTGTCTGGTTGTTGGTGAGCGTGCCGCCGAGCCAGCGCTCGGTCATGTGGAACTGGCCGCAGGCGACGGCCGCTTCTTTCACGGCTTCCTGCGCCTGCTTCTTGGTGGCCACGAAAAGAACCTTCTTGCCGCTGAGGGCGATCTCGCGCAGGAACGCGGCGGCTTCGTCGATGAGGGCGACCGTCTGGGTCAGGTCGATGATGTGGATCCCGTTGCGCTTATCGAAGATGTAGCGCTTCATCTTGGGGTTCCAGCGCTTGGTCTGATGTCCGAAGTGCAGGCCCGCGTCCAGCAGGTCCTTGAGGGTGAGCCCGGTGAGGCTCGAGACTGGCATTTCCATGTGCATTCTCTCTAACGTGGACAAGAACCCCGTCGGCCGGCCGCAGCATGCGTCGGTCGGCGTCGGTCCGGTTCTGCCCGGGTTAATCCGCTTTGGCGCGCCGGCCCAGTGGCCGGCCCGTCTTCGCTTCCGCACGGAGGAGCCACTCGGCAGTCCGCGCTGATAGAACAAATAGAATACCTGATTTCGCTGCCGCAGGCAAGGGGGCGGCGGCACATTTTTGGTGATCGGTTGCTATGGGGGCTTCACAAGGCCGCAGCGAATGTCGTATTCTACCCCGCCATGGAACAATCAGCGGGATGAAGCGGTACGTCATCAGGCGACTAGCGGAAATGGTGCCGACCACCTTCGGGGTGCTGGTGCTGACGTTTCTGCTTTTCCACGTCGTCGGCGGGTCGCCGGCGGAGGTCGTGCTCGGCAAGAGCGCCACGGCGGAGTCGCTGGCGGCCTTCGACGCCCGCTACGGCTACGACAAGCCGCTGCTGCTCGGCCGCTGGACGGGAATCCGCGCGCTGCGTCCGACGCCGGCCGACCGTCTGGAGCGGGGCGCCGACGAGGGCTTGCGCCGCATGCCGCTCGCGTGCCCGCTCCCGGCGGGTGCCTACCGCGTCAGCGCCGGCCGCGTCCTGCTCGGCCTGCGCGACCTCGCCTCCGGCGCGGAGGACGAGGCGCTGGTGGACGGCCCGGCGCCCCTGACCTTCTCCGTGCGCGAGGGCTGGAAAGCCGTGTCGCTGCAGGTGGGTGGGGCGCTGCCGCCGACGCTCCAGCTCGAGAAGCGGAACGCGGGCGCGTTCGACTCGCAGTTCATCCGCTACTGCGCCGACCTCGCGCAAGGGAATTTTGGGGTCTCGTCCGAGTACGGGCTGCCCGTGACGCGCGTGCTGGCGCTCGGCGTGGGGCCGTCGCTCGCGCTGACGGTGCCGATTCTGGCGGGCGGGACGCTCATCGGCGTCGGGCTGGGCTTGCTGTGCGCGGCTTGGCGCGGCGGAGCCGCCGACCGCGCGGTGCTGGTGCTCTCGACGCTGCTGATGAGCGTGAACTACGTGGTGTGGGTGCTGGCCGGGCAGTTCCTGCTGGCGTACAAGCTGAGGCTCTTTCCACTCTGGGGGTTCGAGTCGGCCGCGTATCTGGCGCTGCCGGTGCTTATCGGCATCGTGAGCGGACTGGGCCGCGACATCCGCTTCTTCCGCGCGGCGATCCTCGACGAGGTCTACAAGCCCTACGTGCGTACGGCACAGGCCAAGGGGCTGAGCGGCGCCCGCATCATGGTGCGCCACGTCCTGCGCAACAGCCTGATCCCGGTCGTGACGTATGTGAGCCTCTCCATCCCGTTCCTGTTCACGGGCAGCCTGATGCTGGAGAGCTTCTTTGGCATACCGGGGCTCGGCAGCGTGAGCCTGAACGCGATCCATTCGTCGGACATGGCGGTGGTGCGGGCCGTGGTGATTCTGGGCGCGCTGCTTTACCAGGGCGTGAATTTGCTGACCGACCTGTGCTACGCGTGGCTCGACCCGCGCGTGCGGCTGGGGTAAGCGTGTCAGGTTTTGGCCTGCGCGGAAAGCGGAGGAGATGAGCGTTGTGAGGGAGCGTGCGAATCGTGGCGAGTGAGCGGAACATCCTTCGGCGGCTGTGGCGGCGGTGGGACACGCGGCTGTGTCTCGCCGTCATCGCCGCCTACTGCTGTCTGGCCGCCTACGGCGAAATCGTGTACCAGGCGGCCAAGGCGACGGACCGGACGCCGTCGTACAACCAGGTGCACGAGGACTACCGGTACCTGCCTCCTGCCTTCGTGCGCGTGTGCTCCGGCGCGCCGCGGCCCGCCGGTCAGCCGCTCTATCCGCTCGGCAGCGACAATCTCGGGCGCGATGTGGCCGTGCGCCTGGTGCAGGGCGCGCGTATCGCGTTCCACGTGGGCATCGTCACGTCGCTGATCGCGATCCCGCTGGGCGTGCTTCTGGGCTGCCTCGGCGGCTACTTCGGCGGCCGCGCCGACAGCCTCGTGATCTGGCTGTGCGCGACGGTCGCGTCGATGCCGGGACTGCTCTTCATTCTGGCCATCGCGATGGTGGTGGGGCAGGGGCTCCTGGGCGTCTACCTGGGCATCGGCCTCACCACGTGGGTGGGCGTATGCCGCAATGTGAGGGCCGAAGTCCTGAAGCACCGCGGACGCGCCTATGTGCAGGCCGCGCAGGTGCTCGGATACGGCCACGCCCGCATCATGTTCCGGCATATTTTGCCCAATGTGGCGCACATCGTCCTGATCGCGTTCTCAATCCGCTTTCCCGCGTCGGTCGCCACGGAGGTCTTCATCAGCTTCCTCGGCATCGGCGTTCAGGGCGAGCCCTCGTGGGGCATCATGATCAACAACGCGCGGCTCCGGCTGTGGCAGGGCGTGTGGTGGGAGATGACCTTCGTGACGCTGGCGATCTTCGCGCTGGTGCTGGCGTTCAACCACCTGGCGGATGCGCTGCGCGACTTGCTCGACCCTGCGCTGCGGACCGAGAGCGGATAGTGGTCGGAGGTCAGAGGTCAGAGGTCGGAGGGCGGAGGGCGGAGGGCGGAGGTCGGAGGTCAGAGGTCGGAGGGGGAGTGAAGTCGTGAGCGGAGAGTGGGACGATTGGCGGTGGCAGATGCGGCGCGCGGTGACGGGGACGTCCGACGCGTTGCGTGTGTTTGGCGTCGACGCGGAGACGGCCGGGCGGGTGCAGGCGCGGTACCCCGTCGTGATTTCGCCCTACGCGCTGTCGCTGCTCAGGCGCGGTGAGCCGCTCGACCCGCTGAGCCGGCAGGCGCTGCCGTCGCTGGCTGAGCTGAGGGCCGAGCCCGGCGCGGTCGCCGACCCCTTCGCGGAGAAGGGCGGGGCGGCGTGTTGCCACGGGCTCAAGCAGCGGTTCCCGGACCGCGTGCTCGTGATGGCGCACGACCGGTGCGCGATGGCCTGCCGCCACTGCACGCGCAAGGGCTTGCTGAAAGGCGCGGACGTGGTCCGCACGCCGGCCCAGCTCGGCGCGGCGGTGGCCTGGGTGGAGGCACACTCCGCCGTGCGCGAGGTGCTGCTGTCCGGCGGCGACCCGCTCCTGCTCTCGGACGCCCGTTTGATGGCGTTCGTTCGCGCGTTCGCGCGGCTGCCGCAGATCGACGCGGTGCGGATCGGCACGCGCATGCCGGCCACGCTGCCGATGCGGATCACCGGCGCGTTGGCCCGCAAATTGGGCGCGTGCAAGAAGGTCTGGGTCAACACGCAGTTCAACCACGCGCGGGAGCTGACGCCCGAGGCCGTGGCGGCTTGCGCGCGGCTGGTGGACGCCGGCGTGCCGGTCTCGAACCAGAGCGTGCTGCTGAAAGGCGTCAACGATTCGGTCGGGGCGCTCTTCGACCTCTGCTCGGCGCTGCAGCGGGCTCGCGTGCGGCCCTACTACGTGTTCCTGTGCGACCCCGTCGCCGGCATCGGCCACTTCCGGGTGCCGGTCAGCCGGGCGCGAGCTATCGAGCGCGAGCTGGCCTGCCGCCTCGGAGGCCTGGCTCTGCCGCGCTTTGTGCGGGACGTGCCCGGCGCGCCCTGCAAGCAGCCGATCTGAGCGCGGCGTTTGACCCTGCTTCAAGTAAGGTGTGCGGCGCCGTGTCTGTCAGGCAATACTGATTGCAGAACCGAGCAAGGTCTTGTAAGATGCTCACACAATCAAAGAGCGTGTCTTGTCGGCTGGCGACCCAAGCGCGGAGCGTGGCCGCTCAGTCTGTAGCCAAGGCTCTGGACAGCGCGCCAAGCCGCAGGTAGCATGCGGGGTGAATCATGCATAGTTCTATCACAAAGATCGCCTACTATCTTCCGGAGCGCGTGTTGTCCAATGACGAGCTTGCTCTTCTGTACCCGGCCTGGACGGCGGACAAGATCTTTGACAAGACCGGGATACGGCAGCGCCATGTTTGCGCGGACGGCGAGACGGCCCTTGATTTGGCCGAACGCGCGTGCCGGAAGCTCGTTGATGAGCTGAGTCTCGATGCGGGATCTGTCGATTTCCTTCTGCTATGTACTCAGTCGCCCGACTACTTTCTCCCAACCTCGGCGTGCATGTTGCAGAATCGCCTGGGGCTGCCCAAGACCTGCGGGGCCCTGGACTACAATTTGGGGTGCTCGGGGTACGTGTATGGGCTGAGCCTGGCCAAGGGTCTCATTGCCGGCGGTATCGCCCGGCGCGTGTTGTTGGTGACGGCGGAGACATACTCCAAGCATATTCATGCGATGGATAAGAGTGTCCGCACCATTTTTGGCGATGGGGCGGCCGCCTCGTTGATTGATGCGGCTGAACAGGACGGCCTTGGGCAGTTCGTCTTGGGAACAGACGGGGCCGGATATCAAACTATTATCGTCCCCACCGGCGCCATGCGTCAGGCACGCTCGGCAGAAACAGGCAAGGAAGAAACGGATGATTCGGGTAACATTCGTGCGCGCGACAATCTCTTTATGGATGGGCCCGACGTCTTCAACTTCACGTTGGACGTGGTGCCGGAGACGGTGAGCCGCGTGTTGGAAAAGAATCACATGTCGACAGATGACGTCGACCTGTTCGTTTTTCATCAGGCCAACCTCTTCATGTTGAACACGCTTCGCAAAGCGCTGGGTTTGCCGAAGGAGAAGTTCGTGGTGAACATGGCGGATATTGGGAACACGGTTTCGTCGACGATTCCCATCGCGCTGGCGCGGGCTGAGGCTGACGGAACCCTCAGGCGAGGCATGAAGGTGATGCTCGTCGGATTTGGCGTTGGCCTTTCGTGGGGCGCGACAATCATAACTTGGTGAAACAAGGAGCAACAGAAATGACTCAGGAAGAGAAGCTGAAAGAGGTGGCGGAGCTGTTCGAAGAAGAGGGTGTTACGCCGGAAACGGCGCTCGACACCTTGCGGTGGGATTCCATGTCGATGCTGTCGGTGATCGCCTTGGTAAAAGCCAAGTTCAATCGACGCCTGTCAGGGACGGAGCTGCGCGACATGGAAACAGTTCAAGATATTCTGAACGTCATGAGCTGAAAGAGCCTCTGCGGCCTGCCGGCGGCGGCTTACGTAACGAGGAGTCCCCCGTGAACATGAACCCGATGGAGTTGACGGATAGGCGCATCATCATCACGGGGGCTTCCTCTGGCATAGGCCGCGCGTGTTCGGTCTTGGCTTCGCAGCTGGGGGCTTCGTGCGTGTTGGTGGCGCGGAGCGAAGAGAAACTGCGGGAAACCTTGGGATGTTTGGCGCCAGGAGATCACGACGTCATATCCTGTGACCTCTCCAGATTGGAGGCGGTTGCGCCGCTGTTCGACCAGATAGGCCGCAAGGGGAAGGTGTCGGGGCTGGTTCATTCTGCCGGCGTTCGATCCGCCGCGCCGATCGCCTATCAGTCGATCGAAGACATGCAGACGGCGATGACGGTGAACTACTTCTCTTTCTTGGAGCTGATGAAGTTCTTTTCCAAGAAGCGGTACTGTGAAGGCGGCTCAGTTGTCGCGGTTTCGTCTGTTGCGGCTGCGGCTGGATGGCGGGGGGTGTCGCTGTATTCGGGGACGAAAGGCGCCTTGTCTGCGTCGGTTCGGGCCTTGGCCATGGAGCTGGTGTCAAAGGGGATACGCGTCAATGCCGTTCAGCCGGGAAGTATTAAAACGCCGCTGTTTGACACCGTTGAGGGCGAGCTGTCATCCGACTATCAGCAGCTCGAATTGATGAAAATGCAGCCGCTTGGACTGGGGGATCCCATGGATGTCGCTCATGCGGTCTGCTTTCTTCTGAGCAACGCAGCACGGTTTATCACGGGCACGAACCTGGTGGTGGATGGCGGATATCTGGCGCAATGATGGGGCTCCATGATAATTGACGTAAAAGAGAAGCGGGACTGCTGTGGGTGCTGTGCGTGCGTGGACAGTTGCCCCGGCCGGGCCATCTCTCTGAAAGCGGATCGCGAAGGCTTTTGGTATCCGGTCGTCGATGAGGCTTTGTGCAAGGCGTGTGGGCTCTGCGGGCAAACATGTCCGATGTGCCATCGTGCTGAGATCAAGAAGAACGAGTTTGACCAGCCCCGCTGCTTGGTGGCGGTTCATAAGAATTTGGAAGTCCGCTTCGACAGCTCGTCGGGCGGCCTCTTCTCGGCGCTCGCCTCGCTGATTTATCGCCGGGGCGGGTATGTGGGCGGGGCTGTCTTCAATGATGATTTCTCGGTCAGCCACTTTATTTCGAACGACAAGAAAGATCTGAAGCGGCTGCGAGGCGCGAAGCACCTTCAAAGCCGCGCGGATGGGTTCTATGTGGCTGTGCGCGATCTAGTAAACAGGGGCGAATGGGTGCTTGTGTGCGGCGCGCCCTGTCAGATGGCTGCCCTGAGGCTCTTTCTCGGCAAGGCCTATGAGCGGCTGCTCATCCTCGATTTCGACTGCGGCGGCATGTGTTCGCCCAAGGTGTTTCGAAAGTACCTTGAGCACCTTGAAGGCCAGTTTCATGCGAAGGCCGTCTATTTCAAAGCGATGAACAAGGAGCTGGGCTGGCGGAAGCTCACATCAAAAGTGGTCTTTGACGATGGGCAGACGCTCTATGACACAAAAGACACAAGCTTGTTTACGCAGGGATATAGCCACACGCGAGCCTTTTTCCGGCCGTCCTGCTACGCGTGCGCATTCAAAGGGTTTCCGCGTGTCGCGGACATCACGCTCGCCGACTTTCACGGGTCGAAGAAGGCGGCCGGCTCCGAGCTTGACCATGATTTGGGCACGTCGTTGGTCTTGCTGAATAACCAGAAAGCCGTGGGCATTTTTGGTCAGCTGGAAAATGCGGTTCTGGCGGAAGAGGCTCCGCTCGAACGTGCGCTGAGCGGTAACCCGGCGCTTCTGAAGCCGCCGGAAGCTCCAACGGTTGACCGGGAGGCGTTCTATGCGAGCCTGGACGCATCCTCGTTTGCTGCGGTTGCCCAGCAGTTCTTTGGCCCGAGCGGGCTGCGGGGCGGACGGGCAAGGCGGATACGGGTGTGGTGGCGCCGCGTGCGCCACAATGCCGTGGCGGTTAGGCGGCTCGCGGGTTTTCGCTTGCGGCCGCTGCTCCAGACGCTTCGCTACAATTCGATTTCCGCTTTGATCAAGGGGCGCGGGCTCTTGATTCCCAGGCGGTCGTGTGTGCTGCATATCCAGAAGAAGGCGCGCCTACAGCTGGACGCCAACCTGTTGCTTGGCGTCTCGCATATGGCGGGAAGTTCGCTGGAGACGCGGCTGTTCGTTGAAAATGGCGCCTCGCTGACCGTCAAGGCGGAGACCGTGGTTGGCTATGGCTCCGATATCGAGGTTTTCAAAGGCGCGTCGCTGGTCTTCAATGGCTGCGCGTCCAATATTGGGCTGACGCTCATTTGTGGTGAGAGCATCGCGTTCGGCCGCGATGTCCGAATCGGGCGGAACGTAACGATCCGCGACACCAATGGCGGGCATTATCTGTCTATCTCCGGATATCGGAACACAAAGCCGGTTGAGGTCGGCGAGCACGCCTGGCTGTGCGAGGGCTGCACGATTATGCCGGGGGTTAAGGTCGGCGTCGGCGCGATTGTCGGGGCCAAGGCGGTTGTGTTTAAGAACGTTCCGGCCCACTCGCTGGTTCTGGGTAATCCGGCGGAGGTTGTTCTGCAGGATGTGTATTGGAAGTATTAGCGGCGGGCGCGGCGAGCGGAGACGGTGAGTTCTTTGTGACCGGCCTGTGCGGAGAAACAGGCACGGTCGCTCGCCGCGACCCGAAGAGCGGTGAAAACCGGCGCTTGTCGGCGCGGGCGGGAATGGGGTATCATCCGTCCCAACTGCCATCGGGGTGCCGTGGGCGCGAGCGACCGGCTGAGAGAAAACCCGTTGAACCTGATCCGGATCATACCGGCGCGAGGGAAGTGGTCTGTCGCGCAATTGTTTGAAGCGGAGCCGGAGCGGGCTCCGCTTTTTGTTTTTTGGAATGATGGAGCACTGAAATGATGGAAGACCGGAAAGACGGAGATGAGGAGCGAGAGGGCCTTCGGCTGGCGGTGGCGCTGACGATCGCGGGCAGCGACAGCGGCGGCAACGCTGGCGTTCAGGCTGATCTGCGCGCGTTCCACGTCTTCGGCGTGCACGGCTGCACGGTGCTGGCGGCGCTGACCGCGCAGAACCCGGACGGCGTGCGGGCCATCCTGACGGCCGACGCCGCCTTCGTGACGGCGCAGCTGGATGCGGTGCTGGAGGCGTATGCCGTGACCGCGCTCAAGACGGGCATGCTGTCGAGCCCGGAGGTGATCGAAGCCGTCGCGGACGGACTGGTGTGCCAGGGCCGCATCCTCAAAGTGGTCGATCCCGTGATGGTGGCGACCAGCGGCGCGAAGCTGCTGCAGGAGGAGGCGTCCGAGCGGCTGACCGCGCGCCTGCTGCCGCTGGCGACGCTGCTCACGCCCAACCTGCCCGAGGCCGAGGTGCTGGTGGGGCGGCGCGTGGCGACGCGCGAGGAGATGGCCGAGGCCGCTCGTGCGCTGTCCGGCCGCTTCGGGTGCGCGGTCCTCGTCAAGGGCGGCCACGGGGCGGGCGCCTGCGCGGAGGATGCGCTGTTCGATGGCCGCTCGCTCTGCTGGCTCTCGACGCCGCGGATCGCGAATCCGCTCTCTACGCACGGGACGGGGTGTTCGCTCAGCGCGGCGATTACGGCGTCGCTCGCCTGCGGCCGGGATCTGCTGGACGCCGTGGTCGAAGGCAAGGCCTACGTGTATGAGGCGATCCGCACGGGCGTGCGTGTCGGCGAGCAGGCTGCCGTGCTGGGGACGCCCTCCAGACTGCCCCTTGACGTGGTGCGGGTGGAGGCGGAGAAGGGATGAACTTTCAACGCTCAACGCGCAACTTTCAACGCTCAACTCTAAACTCTGAACCCCGAATTCTCTTATGACACAACTTCAAGCAGCACAGAACGGACAAATCACGGACGCGATGCGCCGTGTGGCGCAGGATGAGCACGTGAGCCCCGAGCGGGTGCGCGAGGCGGTCGCCAGCGGGCGGGCGGTGATCCCGCTCAACCCCGCGCACGCCAACGCGCGCCCGGTGGGCGTGGGGCACCTGTTCACGACCAAGGTCAACGCGAACCTCGGGCGGTCCACCACGCGCTCCGGCAAGGGCGACGAACTCGAGAAGCTGCAGATCGCGCTGAGCGCGGGGGCGGACTTCGTGATGGATCTGAGCGTCGGCGCCGACTTGCGCTCGATCCGGCAGGGCATGATGGACGCTTCGCCTGTGCCGCTGGGCACGGTGCCGGTCTACGAGACCATCTCGCGGCTGGAGGGCGACGTGCCGGTGATGAACCCCGACCTGCTCCTGCAGGTGATCCGGGAGCAGGCGGAGCAGGGCGTGGACTTCATGACCCTGCACGCCGGGCTGTTGCACGCGCATGTGGATTTGGCCATGCGGCGCATCATGGGCATCGTCAGCCGCGGCGGGGCGATCATGGCGGAGTGGATGAAGCGGAACAGCGCCGAAAACCCGCTCTACACGCGCTGGGACGAGGTGCTGGACATTCTGGTCAAGCACGACGTGACGGTGTCGCTGGGCGACGGGCTGCGGCCCGGGTGCCTGGCGGACGCCAGCGATGCGGCGCAGTTCAGCGAGCTGGACGTGCTGGGCGAGCTGGTGCGGCGCTGCCGCGCGCGGGGCGTGCAGGTGATGGTGGAGGGGCCCGGGCACGTGCCGTTCAACCAGATCCAGATGAACATGGAGCGGCAGCAGCAGGTCTGCGACGGCGCGCCCTTCTACGTGTTGGGGCCGGTCGTGACGGACATCGCGCCGGGCTACGACCACATCACGTCGTGCATCGGCGCGACGGCGGCGGCCACCTACGGCGCGTCGCTGCTCTGCTACGTGACGCCCGCCGAGCACCTGGGGCTGCCGGACGGCGACGAGGTGCATCAGGGCGTCATCGCGTACCGCATCGCGGCGCACGCGGGGGACGTGGCGCGGGGCTTGCCTGGCGCGCGCGACCGCGACGACGCCATGTCGCGGGCGCGGGTGGCCTTCGACTGGGAGGGCCAGTTCAGCCACGCGCTCGACCCTGCGCACGCGCGGGCCCGCTGGCTCAAGACCCGCATGTGCGAAGGCGAGCACACGGACGACCACTGCTCGATGTGCGGCAAGGAGTTCTGCGCGATGCGCACCTCCCAGCGCATCCGGGACCTGGGCGGGCCGCACTAGTCGTTGGCAACGAGCAAGGGGTTGGGCGTTGGCCCCAGGCTGTCCTGTTGCGCGTCGCGGCGGTGGTGTTCCCGGAGTGATCGCGCTTGCCACGCGGGCGCGGGGCGGGGTATAGTAATCGGCGTCATTCATGAGGAGGGTAAACGTATGGCTGGTAATCTGTTGGAGCTGACGGGCGCAAATTTCGATGCGACGATCGCGAGCGGCGTGACGCTGGTCGACTTCTGGGCGACCTGGTGCGGACCGTGCCAGATGCAGACGCCGATTCTTGAGCAGCAGGTGATCCCCGCGGTGGCGGGGCGCGCCAAGGTGGCGAAGGTGAATGTCGACGAGGCCCGCGACCTCGCGGTGCGCTACGGGGTCAAGAGCATCCCGGCGCTCTACATCTTCAAAGATGGGCAGGTGGTGCAGCAGTTCGTCGGCCTGCAGCGCGGCGACGCGCTGGTCAAGGCCCTCGACGCAGCGGCGGGCGCGTAAGTTTTTTGCGCTTACCTGTTGACCGTTTCACCAGATTCGGTATCATGTTTGCCTTTCATGTATTCGAAGGCAGAGGATTAAGGAGTTCCGGTTCATGGCGAATATCAAGAGTGCAGTCAAGCGTGCGAAGCAGTCCGAAGAGAGTCGTTTGCGCAACAAGTCGGTCAAGAGCAGCATCTTGACGGCGCGCAAGAAGGTGCTCGACGCGATCACTTCGGGCAACAAGGAGGAGGCGGCCAAGCTCTTCCGCGCATACACGTCGACGCTCGACAAGGCGGCTAAAAAGGGCGTGATCGCGAAGAACAACGCCAGCCGCAAGAAGTCCCGCGTGGCGACCAGCCTGTCCAAGCTGGCGTAAGGCGCCTGCGGGCCGACGCTGATTATTTTGAAAACCGGTCATCGTACGTGAGTAGGGTGACCGGCTTTTGTGTTTCCGGGAGAGGCACGGATGCGCGAGCTGACGGTCACCGATCTGGGGCGTGACGCGGGCTACGCCGAGGTGCTGGCGCTGCAGGAGCGGCTCCACGCGCAGCGGGTGGCGGGCGAGATTCCCGACACGCTGCTGCTGCTCGAGCACCGGGCGGTCTACACGCTGGGCCGCTCGGCTGCGGCGGAGAACGTCCTGTTCTCCGAGGAGTCGCTGCGCCAGGCGGGCATTGAGCGGGCGGTGACCTCGCGCGGGGGCGACGTGACCTACCACGGGCCGGGGCAGCTCGTGGGCTATCCGATCGTGCACTTGGGCGAGCTGGGGCGGCGGGTCCTGGAGTACGTCGACGGGCTGGAGGAGGCGCTGATTCGGGTTGCGGCCTCGTACGGCGTGCGGGCGGGGCGCGACGCGCGCAACCGCGGCGTGTGGGTGGGCGACAGCAAGCTGGCGGCGCTGGGGATCCGCGTGGCGCACCAGGTGACCATGCACGGTTTCGCGCTCAACGTCAATACGCGGCTGGACGACTACCGCGGGATCGTGGCGTGCGGCCTGCGCGGCGCGGGCGTCACATCGCTCGGGCGCCTGCTGGGGCGGACGCTCGACATGGGCGAGGTGAAGGCCCGCGCGGCCGAGGCGCTCCGGTCGGTATTTGGGTACGAGGGGCCTGAAACGGGAAACTAGAAACTCGAAACGGGAAGCGGGAAACGTGAAACCGAAGATAAACGAGGCGATGAGGACGTGGCTGAGAGGCGTGCTCGAGGTCGTGGCGGCCATCGTTTTGGTGCCGCAGGTGTTCGTCTTCTGCTATTTCTTCCGCTACTTCTTTTTGAGCGGCTCCGTGCTGGTGCTGCTGAAGGCGCTGTCCGTTTACGCGCTGACGATCTCCTGGGTGTCTGCGCCCTACCTCGCGGCGCTGGCGCTTGCGGTCAAGGTGCTGATCCGCGTCAGGGTCCGGTGGTCGGCGACGTTGCTGGCCGGCGTGGTGGGGGGCTACGGATGGGTGGCGGCCTGGAACCTGCTCGTGTACGACCGCGCCTTTTCCTATGTGGGGTCGGCGCTGCCGATCCTGCTGTGCAGCCTGTGTTTCGCGGGCTACGCGGCGGCCCGCGCGCTGTATCTCGACAGCCTGCTGCCGATCAAGCCCGAGCCCCGCGCGAAGGCGGGGGCGGGAGGCGCTGAAGCGGCCGCCGACCGCGAGGCGACTGGCGCGCCGCAGGAAGGGAATGCGCCTTGACGCGACCGGGCATCCGTGCTATTGCTATACGGTACGATTAAACGTGGCTTCGGCCCCGTAGGGAACGGGCGCGCGGGACACGAGGGAGACGCCAGAACATGAAAAGACGGGACTTTCTGACGGCCTCGGCGGTTGCCGGGGTGGCGACGGTGTGCGGGACGCAGCGGGCGGCCGCCCAGGAGCCGTCGGGCGGCGGGATGCCGAAGCTGGCGCCGCCGGAGAAGCCGGCGCAGCTGAACCTCTGCCTGCAGTGGGGGGCGATCCCGGGCGGCGAGATCAAGGAGAAGCTAGACTTTCTGGAGCAGAACGGGTTCGGTGCGGTCGAGATCCAGTCGGGCGACTGGCCGGTCAAGAACTGCGACGCGATGATTGAGGCGATGAAGGGGCGCAAGCTGTTTATCGCCACCGCCTGCGGCCCGAGCGATTTTTCGTACGCTGAAGCTGACAAGCGCGAGGCGGAGGTGCAGAAGTTCCTGCCGGTGATCGAAGCGCTGGGCAAGATGAAGTCGGTGGGCCTGATCCTCTGCCCCGCGCGCGGCAAGCTGAGCGAGCCCGGCCGGCTGAGCGCGAAGGAGCTGCGCAAGGACTTCGTCGAGAGCACCGGCAAGCGGCTGGCGGAGCATGCGGCCAAGAACGGCACGTCGATTGTTTTGGAGCCGCTGCGCCGCAATGAGACGCCGTTCCTGCGTCAGGTGGCGGATGGCGCGCGGATGGCGGCCGACATCGGCCCCGGCGCGACCGTGATGGGCGACTTCTGGCACATGGGGCTGGAGGAGACGAGCTTCATGGGCGCCTTCATCTGCGCGGGCAAGCTGCTTTCGCACGTCCACATCGCAGGGCTGAAGGAGCGGATCATCCCCGGCGTGCACCCGGACGCGGACAACTACGTGGACGGCTTCAAGGGCCTCAAGCTGATCGGCTACCGCGGCGCGGTCAGCTTCGAAGGCGGCTGGCCCAAGGATCCGAGCGACCCGAAGAAGGGCCTCCCGCAGGAGGAGAAGACCAAGCTGATCCTCAACATGGTCAAGCTGCTGCGCGACCAGTGGGCGCAGGCGTGATTTGCAGGGGCGGGCCGCAGCGCCTGCCCGTCATCGGTGTAGGGGCGGGCCGCAGCGCCTGCCCGCAATAAAAAGGGGAGAGAGAGAATGCAGAATCGTCGTGAGTTCATCAAGGGTTCGAGCGTGTTCGCGGCCATGATGGCGGCTGCGCCGACCATCGTTGTGGGGCAGGGTGCCGCACGCGTGTTCAAGGTGGGTTTGGTCGGCTGCGGCGGGCGCGGGACGGGCGCGGCCGGGCAAATCGTTGAGGCGGCCAAGGCCCTCGGGCACGAAGCCAAGATCGTGGCGTTCGCGGATTTCTTCGAAGACAAGGCCAAGGGCGCGGCCAAGAAGTTTGGCGGCGACGAGAAGCTGGCGTTCGGCGGGGCGAACGCGTACAAGAAGGTAATGGAGAGCGGGTGCGAGATCGTGATCTTGGCGACGCCTCCGGCCTTCCGCCCGATCCACTTCGAAGCCGCGGTCAAGGCGGGCAAGCACGTGTTCGCCGAGAAGCCGGTGGCCGTGGACGGCGCGGGCATCCGCCAGTTCCTCGCGGCGGCGGCCGAAGCCAAGGCCAAGAAGCTGGCCGTCGTGGCCGGCACGCAGCGCCGCCACCAGGCCGGCTACCTGAAGCAGGCCAAGGCGCTCAAGGAAGGCAAGATCGGCGCCGTGCTCGGCGGCGCGGTGTATTGGAACGGCACGGTGCCGTGGACGCGCATGCGCCGTCCGGAGGACACCAACGCCTCGTACCTGTGCAACAACTGGGTGAACTGGACCGAGATGTCGGGCGACCACATCGTCGAGCAGCACGTGCACAACATCGACGTCGCCAACTGGTTCATCGGCCGCTTCCCGAAGACCGCGACGGGCTTCGGCGGCCGCGCGCGCCGCAAGACGGGCAACCAGTTCGACTTCTTCAGCATCGACTTCGACTACGACGACGGCGTGCACATCCACAGCATGTGCCGCCAGATCAGCGGGACCTCAGGCCGCGTCAGCGAGACGTTCCGCACGGCGGACGCCGAGATCTCGGGCGGCGGCAAGGTCACGAAGGGCGGCAAGGACCTTCAGCTTGATCCCGCCGGCGAGGACGGCAACCCGTACGTCATCGAGCACAAGAACCTGCTCAAGGGCATCCTGAGCGGCGACGTGCTGAACGAGGGTGAGAACGTGGCGATGTCCACGGCCTGCGCCATCATCGGGCGCATGTCCGCCTACACGGGCCAGACCATCCGCATGTCGGATATCCTGACGAACGACAAGTCCGAGTTCTTCAGCATGAACTGCAAGCCGTCGGCGCTCGACTTCGAGGCCAGCGGCGACGTGGTTCTGCCGGCCGAGGACGTGGTGGCCATCCCCGGCAAGGACAAGTAAGTCGCACGGACGCGTGAGGCGTCGGACGGCTCGCGGGGGCGCGCGCCCGTGAACTCCCACCGGGGTTCGGGGCGCCGTCCCGGCGAGCTTTTGCATGGCCCGGCGCGCGCCGGAAGTCCGCTTGACTTTCCCGGGTGGATCGGATACAGTCAAACCCTCATTTTCCTGCTATAATAGGTGAAGTCTATCAAAAAACGATGGCGACGCCTCTTTTTCGGTCGCATAAAATGGGAAAAAGGGAACCGATGGCATCTACGAAGTTAAAAGCGAAAAAGGGCGCGCCGGCCCCCCAGGCGGCGGACAAGAAAGCGGCGAAGGCATCCAAGCCGTCGCCCAAGAAGCCCAAGAAACCGTCGGCCGGCAAGGGCGATGAGGCCGAGGAGGTCTTGGAGACCGCGGTGGCAGCCGGCGCGGAAGCGGGAGCCGAGCCTTCGCCCGAGGATCTGGAGTTCGACGCCGAGGAGCTGGCGACCCTGAGCGAAGTCGGCGACACGGTGATCGGCGCGCTGCGCGAAGGCGACGACCTCGACGACCTCGACGGCGAGATGGACGAGCTCGACCCGTTCAGCGAAACCATCGAAACTGCGGAAGGCGAAGCCATCGATTTCGACGTGATCGACGGCAACGAGTTCGCCGTGGGCTACGATGCCGAGCTGGCGCTGGACGCGGATCGCGCGGAGGCCAAGGCCAAGCGCGAGGAGCGCAGCGAGCGCATCAAGGGCCTGATCAAGCGGGCCGAGACGCAGGGCGGCTACCTCACCTACGACGACATCAACGAGGCGCTGCCGAGCGCGGTCATCAAAGACACCGACATCGAATCCTACCTCGCGATCCTGCGCGGCATGGACATCGAAATCATCGACGCCTCCGAGGTCGAGCGCTTCCGCAGCGAGCACGAGCAGGAAGAGTCGCGCGGCCGCGGCAGCCGGATGGATTTCTTTGACGACCCGATCCGGATGTACCTGCACCAGATGGGCCAGGTGCCGCTGCTGACGCGCGAGCAGGAGGTCGAGATCTGCAAGCGCATCGAGCTGGCCGAGAGCAAAGAGCGCGAGATGTTCAACCAGTTCGCCTTCACGCCGCGCCTGTACCTGGAGCTGATTGATCGGCTGGAGACCGGCACGGAGCGCTTCGACCGCGTGGTGACTGACAAGTTCGCGGACAGCCGCGACGCCTACATGGAG
Organism: uncultured Lentisphaeraceae bacterium; assembly: GCA_964386865.1. GTDB lineage: Bacteria > Verrucomicrobiota > Kiritimatiellia > RFP12 > UBA1067 > CAYLUN01. The sequence continues at coordinate 51,318 of CAYLUN010000004.1, forward strand.
GGGATCGGCAAGATCAAGAAGAGCCTCCACAACGCGCAGGCCAAGATCCAGAAGGCCTACGAGGGCGTTCTGGCGGTGAGCAAGGACGAGGGCAAGCGCAAGCGCGCGGTGAAGGTGCTGGAGAAGGCCCGCCACGAGCTGATCGGCGTGTTCCAGAGCCTGAATTTCAAGCAGAAGATTTTGGAGAGCCTCTGCACCGAGGCGGACGAGAAGATCTACCGTCCGTACAAGCACATGCTCAACGAGCACGGCAAGCTCGGCAAGCAGCGGCCCACCAAGAAACGCGATCAGGCCATGCAGGAGATCTCGCTCCGCGTCGCGACGCTCGAGCAAGAGTTCGGCATGGACCCCCAAGAGTTCCTCGCGAAGTTCGAGGAGCTGCGCGACGTGCTGCGCTCCGGGCAGAAGGCCAGGACCGAGATGGTCGAGGCCAACCTGCGCCTGGTGATCAGCATCGTCAAAAAGTACATGAACCGCGGCCTTTCGTTCCTCGACTTGATTCAAGAGGGGAACACGGGCCTGATGAAGGCCGTGGAGAAGTTCGAATACCGCCGTGGCTACAAGTTCAGCACGTACGCCACGTGGTGGATCCGGCAGGCTGCGACGCGGGCGATCGCCGACCAAGCCCGCACCATCCGCATCCCGGTTCACATGATCGAAACGATCAACAAGTTGCTCCGAGTCCAGAAGAAACTTGTGCAGGAACTGGGGCGGGAACCCACGCCGGAAGAGGCCGCCGAGGAGATGGACATCCCCGTCGAGCGCGTGCGAGCCGTGTACCGTATGGCCCAGCAGCCCATTTCGCTGCAGAGCCCGGTCGGAGACGGCGACGACGCGCACTTCGGCGACTTCATCGAGGACAAGTCCGCAGAGAACCCTTCAGAGATGACGGCTTACAGCATGCTGAAGGAGCGCCTGCAGGAAGTGCTGACAACCCTGACCGATCGTGAGCGCCAAGTGCTGGATTACCGCTTCGGGCTGACCGACGGGTACTCCCGCACGCTGGAGGAGGTCGGCAAGCAGTTCAACGTGACGCGCGAGCGCATCCGCCAGATCGAGGCGAAGGCGTTGCGCAAGCTGCGTCACCCCACCCGACTGCGCAAGCTGGAGGGCTTCCTGGAAACGCGCTGATGCGGGCGCGGCGCCGCGTGCGAGCGGGGCGCCTCCGCGGGCCTGGTCACCAACCTGTTGCGTGACGTCAGGTTTTGCAGTGCGATCCTCCGGCAGAGTCGGGCGGACAACCCAAAGAAGTGAACCAAGGAGGTTCTTTTGCAGAATGTGTTCATGACATACCCCGTGCTGTGCGGCACGTCGGTGGGACTGGCGGCAGGGCTGCTGGTCGGTTACGTGGCCGGCAAGTTCGGCTGCCCCAGCGGGTACGTGGATCCCGACAGCGACGGCGACTGCATCGAGATCTACGTCGGCAACCTGAGCTACGACATGACCGAGGCGCAGATGCGCAAGGAGTTCGAAAAGTTCGGCGTGGTCAAGTCCGCCCGCATCATCTCGAACCGGTTCAACCACAAGTCCAAGGGCTTCGGGTTCGTGGAGATGCCGAACCGCCCCGAGGCTGAGGCGGCCGTCAAGGCGCTGCACGACAAGGACGTCCTCGGACGTAAGCTGCGCGTGAACGAAGCCAAAAACAAGTCGCGCGAGTAACCCTAGAGCGTCCCGGCGACGGGGCGCTTCTTTTTTCACGAGGACGCGGCGGCATGAAGACGTCCGACCAGAGCTCCGACCGCACGATGCGCATCGGCATCGAGCCCTCTGAGGCCGGCCAGCAGGCGCCGCGCGCCGCGCCCCGCCCCGGCGGCCGCACGTGGCGCACCCAGCACGAGCAGCGCGACACGCCGTTCTACAAGCTGCTGGAGAGCGTCTACGACGCCGTGCTCATCACCACGCGGGGCGGCAAGATCCTCGAGTGCAACGAGCGGGCGGCCGAGTTCTTCCTGCTGGAGCCGCGCGCGCTGGTCGGCGTGCCGATCATCAGCCTGATCTCCGGAGCCTCCGAGGCGCTGCTGGACACGATCAACAAGAACCTGGAGAACCGCAAGTACACCTTGGTCGAGGCGCGCTGCAAGCGCTCGGACAGCACCTCTTTCGCGGCTGAAATCGCGGTCAACCAGGTCAACCTCGACGCCCAGGGCCAGCTCTGCTTTTTCGTGCGCGACATCACCGTGCGGCAGCAGGCGCAGAGCGCGCTGGAGGACGCGGTGGAGCGCCTGCAGGCGCACGACCGCGCCCGCATGGAGTTCGTCTCCAACGTCTCGCATGAGCTGCGCACGCCGCTGACCTCGATGATCTACGCGGTCAACAACATGCTGCGCGGCGTGGTTGGCCCCATGCCCGACAAGGCCCTTCACTACCTGGAGCGGCTGCAGTCCGACAGCCAGCGCCTGCTGGCCACCGTGAACGACATTCTGGATCTGCGGCAGATCGAAAACAAGACGCTCGTGCTCACCAAGAAAGTCGTGCCGCTGGGCCCCGTGATCCGCGAGGGCGCGGAGACCCTGCAGGTTCAGGCCGACGCCAAGCGCATCGCGCTGGGCTTCGAGTTCTCCGAGCGCGAGCTGTTCTGCTGGTGCGACGTGCAGAAGATCGAGCGCGTCGTGCTCAACATCGTGGGCAACGCCGTCAAGTTCACGCCCGCCAACGGTTCGATCTTCGTGAAGCTTGAGCAGCACCCCGACAAGCCGAAGCTGGCGCTTCTGTCGGTCTGCGACACGGGCTCGGGGATACCGCCGGAGATGCTGCCGAAGGTGTCGCAGCGCTACTTCCGGGTGGGCGACCACGTGAGCGGCTCGGGGCTCGGGCTCGCCATCTCGCGCGAGATCGTCGAGCTGCACGGCGGCTCCCTGGAGTTCGCCAGCCCCGTGCCGGGCGCGGACTGCGGCACCGCCGTCTACGTCGCGCTGCCGCTCGCGCCCAAGCCGCTGGTCGTCGCGCTTTCGCCGGACGCCGAGACTGCCGCGCTGCTGAAGGAGCGGATCGTCGCGAAGGGCTACGGGCTGCATTTCGCGGAGAGCGCCAAGGAGGCGCTGGAGGTCTGTTTCGCCAAGCGGCCCGCCGTGTTTGTGCTGGACGGCCGCATCGCCGACATGGACGTGCGCGACGTGGTCCTGCAGCTGCGCGAGGAGAGCAAGACCAAGCGCCTGCCGGTGATCGTGCTGGGGCTGCGCAAGCTCGAGCGGGCCGAGGTCGAGCTCTACCGCCACTTCGACATCTTCTACTCGACGCTGCCGTGGCGCGAAGCCGAGTTCGCCCGGGCGCTCGCCATGGCGGCCCTGGGCAAGCTGCGGTAGCCGGGGCGGCGCGGCATCGCCACTTGAAACGGTTTCGGAAACAGGATACACTGGAATTCAATTATGGAAACGAACAAGCGCAAGGTGCTGTTGGTGGACGACGATCCGAGCCTGCTCGGAACGCTGAGCGACTTTCTGGGGTTCGAGGGATACGAGGTGCTGTGTGCGTCGAGCGGCGAGGACGCCCTGATCAAGATGCGCCCGTTCCAGCCCGACCTGATCATTCTCGACATGGGCATGCCGGGCATGGGCGGCATGGGCTTTCTGGATCGCATCACGAACCCCGACGGCAGCACGCTCGCCCCCGTGCTGGTGCTCACGGCGCGGGCCTCGATGGCCGAGTTCTTTGCAGACAAGCAGATCGCGGGCTTTATCTCGAAGCCGTGCGACCCCGCCGACCTGCTGATGGAGGTGGGCCGCATCCTCTTCATGACCGCCTCCGAGGGGTATCACAAGGCCGCGCCCAAGGCGTCGCGCCGGCTCGTGGTGGCCGACGGCGACCCCACGCTGCGCGTGAAGCTTCAGGTGGAGTTCACCAGCGCGGGGTTTGATGTCGCGGCGGTGGCTTCCGGCCCCGAGGCGCTCGAAGCCAGCGTCACGTTCAAGCCGGACGCCGTCGTCATGCGGCTGGAGCTGGACGGGATGAGCGCGGACGAGGTGGTGGCCATGCTGCGGCGCCTGCCGCACACGCGCGACACCAAGGCTGTCGTGTACGGCATGGATCTGCCGGAGGCGCACCTGGAGCACGTGGCCAACCTGAACATACCCCCGAACTGCATGCTCAAGGATCTCACGGTCAACACGATCATCGACCGCACCATGGCCGTTACCGGCGGCGCATGAGCCGGAGGTCAGAACTCAGAGGTCAGAGGTCAGGGGGCGGAGGTCGGAGATCGGCGGGCCAACTGAAAGTCCCAGCTTCCTAACGATCAACGATTAACTTCTATGAAGTGTCCCAAATGCGGTCATCTGGACGACAAGGTGCTGGACAGCCGGGCGGCGCGCGAGGGCGCATCGATCCGGCGGCGGCGGCAGTGCCTGGCCTGCGAGCACCGCTTCACGACCTATGAGGAGCTCGTTAAGGACGAGCTCCGGGTGGTCAAGCGCGACGGTCGTCGCGAGGAGTTTAGCCGGCTCAAGCTTGAGCGCGGGCTGCTGAGGGCCTGTGAGAAGCGCCCCATCAGCGCCGACCAGATCCACAACTTGGTCGATCAGATCATCGAGGGCTTCGAGGGCGAGAGCGAGGTCACCTCCGAGCAGATCGGCCAGTCGGTCATGGCCCGGCTGCACCGCCTCGACGAGGTGGCCTACATCCGCTTCGCCTCGGTCTACCGCCGCTTCGCGGACGTCAACCAGTTTCTCAAGGCGGTCAAGGACGTGGTGGAGAAGAGCTGAGCCGCCATGCACAAGCTCACCGTCTACATTCCCGAGTCGCATCTGGAGCCGGTCAAGGACGCGCTGTTTGCGGCCGGGGCCGGAACGTACGCAGCCTATGACCGGTGCTGCTGGCAGGTGCTGGGGCAGGGGCAGTTCCGGCCGCTCGCGGGCAGCGATCCGTTCCTCGGCCACGTCGGCGCCGTCGAGCGCGTCTCGGAGTATCGCGTCGAAATGATCTGCGGTGACGACCGCGTCGCGGCCGTCACCGCTGCGCTGCGCGCCGCGCACCCCTACGAGGAGCCCGCCTTCGACTTCGTGCGCGTGGCTTAGGTGTCTTAAGGCCTGACAACGGCGATAAACATCAAGTTGTTCTTGCCACGAAGACGCGACGAACACGAAGAAGCGCAAAGCCTTATTGTTCAGTGTACGAGAGCGAGGCGGCGGCCTTGTCGTACTTGGCGATGGCGTCGCGGATGCACTCCAGCACGGCGCGCGACGAGATGGTGGCCGCGGTGATCGCGTCCACGTCGCCGCCGTCCTTCTTCACCTTCCACGCGCCCTTGAGCGGCTTGCCCAGCAGCGGCTTCTTGAAGGCGTCGGACTCCATTTTTGTGCCGAGGCCCGGGGTTTCGTTCGCGACGAGCTTCTGGTAGTTCACCAGCCTGCCGTCCGCGCCGAGCCCGACCATGAGCACGACGTCGCCGCCGTAGCCGTTCTTGGAGCGGCCCTCGACGGCCACGGCCGCGAGCGAGCCGTCCTGCTTGGCCACAAAGAACGTGACGTCGCCGACGGTCTTCTTCTCCGGCGTCGCGACGCCCGCGGGCAGGACTTTGGCGGCGGCGCTGGCGGTGCGCAGCTCCAGGGCCTTGCTGATCGGGTCTTTGGTCACGCGGTACACCGCCGCGAGCAGCGCGGAGCTGGCCGCGCAGATGAGTGTCAGCACGAGGATGAGCTTGATGGTTTCTTTCATGGGGCCGCAGGTTGAGGCGTTTCCGTAGGGGCGAAAAATGTTTCGCCCTTACCTTTTGGTTCCGAATACGCGGTGGCGGGTGGCGCGGTTGATGAGCGGGGTGAAGGCGTTCATGATGAGGATCGCGAAGCTGACGCCCTCGGGGTACGCGCCGGTCTTGACCGTGCGGATGAGCATGGTGATGACGCCGCAGCCGACGCCGAAGACCAGCATGCCGCCCTTGGTGACGGGCGAGGTGGTCAGGTCCGTGGCCATGAAGAAGGCGCCGAGGATCAGGCCGCCGGAGAGGAGGTGGAAGAGCGGCGGGATGGAGGTTGCGGGGGAGGCGGCGTGCAGGATCGCGGCGTAGGCGAGGGCCGTGAGCAGATAAGCCGCGGGGATGTGCCAGGTGATGACCTTGCGATACAGCAGGTAGGCCGCGCCGAGCAGGAGGGCCAGCGCGGAGGTCTCGCCGATGCAGCCGTTCAGGTTGCCGACGAAGAAGTCGGCCAGCAGGTCGAGCTTGAAGAGCGGGAGGGCCGCGCCGGACTTGAGCGCCTCCTTGGCGAGGCCGAGCGGAGTGGCGGTGGTGGACGCGTCGACGGCGAGCTTCGCCGCGCAGGGCAGCACGCTCCACGTGGTCATCGCCCCGGTGAAGGAGATGAGCATGAAGGCGCGCCCCGCGAGCGCGGGGTTGAAGGGATTGTAGCCGATGCCGCCGTAGACCTGCTTGGCGATGGCGATGGCGAAGGCCGAGCCGGCCACCGCCATCCACGTGGGCAGCGCGGGAGGGAGGTTGAAGGCGAGCAGTACGCCGGTGACGGCGGCGCTGAGGTCGGAGAGCGTGCTGGCGCGGCGCATCGCCAGGCGGCAGAGCCACTCGGCGAGGAGGCAGGTGGCGACGCAGGCGGCGGTGAGGCGCAGCGCGTCGAGCCGGAAGAACCAGAGCGCGGCGAGCAGGGCGGGCGTGAGCGCGATCAGCACGTCGAGCATGATGCGCTCGACCGACGCGCCGGAGTGCGCGTGCGGCGACGAGCTGACGATGTAGAGGTCGGCGGGCGGGGAGGGTTTCATGTTCAAGAGGTTGGAGAGGTTCACGGTTCAACGGTTCATGCAGGGGCGAACGTTCTTTCGCCCTTACGGTTTGCGGCGGCGCGCTTCGCCATAACGGCGGCCTTGCCGCGGCGCATGTGGTGGACCAGGGGGCGGTGGGCGGGGCAGACGTAGGCGCAGGAGCCGCACTCGATACAGTCCATCAGGGCGATCTGCTCGGCGCCCTCGATGTCGTCCGCCTCGACGCACTGGCTCAGCTCGGAGGGGATCAGGCGCATGGGGCAGGCGTCCACGCAGCGGCCGCAGGAGATGCAGGCCTGGGAGGTGTAGCCCGACACCCGGCCGGGCGAGAGCAGGAGCAGGCCGGAGGCGGTCTTGCCGGTCGGGACGGCGAGCGTGCCGACCGCGAAGCCCATCATGGGGCCTCCGGAGATGACCTTGGCGGGCCTGCCCTTGAAGCCGCCGCAGGCGGCCACGAGGTCGGCGTAGGGCGTGCCGCACGGGGCGAGCAGGTTGGCGGGGCGCTGGACGGCGTCGCCGGTGACCGAGATGACGCGGCGCACGAGCGGGCGGCCGTTGAGGATCGCGTCCCAGACGGCGAAGGCGGTGCCGACGTTTTCGACCACGCAGCCGACGTCCATGGGCAGGCCGCCGCGGGGGACCTCGCGCCCGGTGACGGAGAAGATCTGCTGCTTCTCGGAGCCCTGCGGGTAGCTGGTGCGCAGGACGGCCACGGCGACGTCGCCGGCAACGCCTTGGAAGGCCTTCTCCAGCGCGGCGATGGCGTCGGGCTTGTTGTCTTCGACGGCGACGCGCAGGGCTTTGGCTCCGAGGATGCGGCGGATGATCTCCGCGCCTGTGCGGATCTGCTGCGCGTGCTCCACCATGAGGCGGTGGTCAGAGGTGAGATAGGGCTCGCACTCCGCGCCGTTGAGGATGACGGTGTCGATGGGCTTGTCGGCGGGAGGGGCGAGCTTGACGCGCGTGGGGAAGCCCGCGCCGCCCATGCCGACCACGCCGGCGTCGCCGATCTGGGCGAGGAGCGCCTTCCTGTCGGCAGCCGGCCAGTCCGCGAACCGGGGCAGCAGATCCCACTCGGCGGAGGGGTCGGTCTCGATAACGACAGCGGCGCAGGGGCGGCCGGAGGCGGTGAGCGTGTCCTCGATCGCCGCGACCCTGCCTCCCGCTGGCGCGTGAACGGGCGCGGAGATGAAGCCGTTCGCCTCGCCGATGAGCTGGCCGGCCTTGACGGTGTCGCCGGCCTTGACCGCCGGCTTGGCTGGCGCGCCGAGGTGCTGCGCGAGCGGCACGGTCAGGCGCGCGGGCACCGGCAGCTCGCGGATGGCCGATCCGGAGGACAGCTCCTTGTAGTACGAGGGGTGGATGCCGCCGCGGAACGTGAAGGGTGATGGGGTGGTGTTCATGAGAGGCTGTTAGTCGTTTAGGCTGTTAGACCGGCGGCGCTGAAAACCTGCTCAGGCTTTGCGGATGCAGTGGGCGGGGCATGCGGCGAGGGCCTCCTCTCCGGCCAGGGGCTTGGCATAATCGACGACCGCGAGGAAACCGTCCATCGCGATCGCGCCGCCGGCGACTTGGGTGCACAGGCGGCAGCCGATACAGCCGGTGCCGCAGACCTTCTTGACGGCCGGGCCTTTGTCCTTGGAATGGCACAGCACGTGGATTTCGGCGGCGGCGGGGATGAGCGTGATGAGCGAGCGCGGGCAGGCGGCGACACATTTTCCGCAGGCGACGCAGCGGGTTTTGGCGACCTTCGCGAGCCCCTGCGAGATCGTGATGGCGCTGACGGGGCAGACGCGGGCGCAGGTGCCATAGCCGAGGCAGCCGTAGGTGCACCCTTTGTCGCCGCCCGCCGTGGCTTGCGCCGCCGCGCAGTCGGTGATGCCGTTGTAGGCGAAGCGCCGGACGGCCTCGGTGTCGTCGCCGCAGCAGAGCACGAGTGCGGTGCGCTTTTCGGGCGCGCCGGCGGCCTTTCCGAGGAAGGCGGCGATGGCGTCGGCGCAGGCCGCGCCGCCGGGCGCGCAGAGGGCGCCGCTGGCGCCGCCCTGCACGACGGCGCGCGCGTAGTCGGCGCAGCCCGCGAAGCCGCAGCCGCCGCAGTTCGCGCCGGGCAGGAGTCCGGTCACGTGCGCGACGCGCGGGTCCTCGGGGATGCTGAGGTATTTGTCGGCGACGGCCAGCGCCGCTGCGCTGACGAGGCCGACGCCGCCGATGCAGAGGGTTGAGGTGGTGATGGGGTCCATGGGAGGTTTATAGGCTGTAGGCTGTTAGACTGTGAGGTAAGAACAGATGCCTACTTGACGAGTCCGCTGAAGCCCATGAAGGCGAGGCTCAGCAGGCCGGCGGTGACGAGCGAGATGGCCACGCCCCTGAAGCAGCGCGGCGGGTCGGCCCGCTCGATCCGCTCTCGGAGCCCGGTGAAGATCAGCAAGGCGAAGGCGAAGCCGACGGCGGCGGCGGTGCCGAAGAGGACCGACTTGATGAACCCGTAGCCCTCCTTCATGTTCAGCACGGCCACGCCGAGCACGGCGCAGTTGGTGGTGATGAGCGGCAGGTAGATGCCAAGCGCGGCGTGCAGCGGCGGGGCGAAGCGCTTCATCACGATGTCGATGAGCTGCACGAGCGCGGCAATGACGAGGATGAACGCCAGCGTCTGGAGGAACCGCTCGAGGCCCAGCGGCTCCAGAAGATACTTCTGCACGCACCACGTGGCGGCCGAGGCGATGGCGATGACAAAGATCACGGCGCCGGACATGCCGAGCGCCGTAGAGATTCTCCGCGAGACGCCCAGAAAGGGGCAGATTCCGAGAAAGCGGCTGAGCACGAAGTTGTTGACGAGGATGGCGCTGACGATGAGGAGCAGGTATTCCATGGCTGGGCCGTAGGCGTAAGGGGACTTGTAAAATACAGCAAAATAATACTACAGGGCGTCGGTCGCTTCAAGGTCTGCCGGGGCTTTTTCGCCCAGGGCGCGCGGGGCTCTCAGGCGGCCTGTTCGGGGGGCGCTTTTCCATTGCGGCGCGTGCTGAAAATCTGTAAACTGTCGCGCCAACTTTCGCAGCCCTCATGCCCGGAGCATGCGGCCGGCCGCAAAAGCCCTCAAACGACAAGCACGGAGACGTCCACATGGCCTGCAAGAAGACCGCCAAATGCGCCTGTAGCTGCGCGACTGCCAAGAAACCTGTCCAGGTTGCCGCCACCGCCAAGCTTCCCACGACCCACGCGAACCTGATCGCTTGGGTGAACGAATTTAAGAAGCTGTGCCAGCCCAAGAGCGTGGTGTGGTGCGACGGCTCGAAGAAGGAGTACAGCGAGTTGTGTGACCAGCTGGTCAAAGCCGGCGTCTTCACGAAGCTGAACGCCAAGAAGCGCCCGGGCTGCTATCTGGCGCGCTCGCACGCGTCGGACGTGGCGCGCGTCGAGGATCGCACGTACATCGCGACCAAGGCCCAGGAGGACGCGGGGCCGACCAACAACTGGATCGACCCGGCTGAGCTGAAGAAGACCATGACCGGCCTCTACAAGGGCTGCATGAAGGGCCGCACGATGTACGTGATCCCGTTCTCGATGGGCCCGATCGGCTCGCCGATCGCCAAGATAGGCATCGAGCTAACCGACTCTCCGTACGTGGTGGTCAACATGCACATCATGACCCGCGTCGGCGGCAAGGTGCTCAAGCAGTTGGGCGCGAATGGCGAGTTCATCAAGTGCATGCACTCCATCGGGTCGCCGCTGAAGGCGGGGCAGAAGGATTCGACCTGGCCCTGTGCGCCGATCGAGAAGAAGTACATCGCCCACTTCCCCGAGACCAACGAGATCTGGTCGTTCGGCTCGGGCTACGGCGGCAACGCGCTGCTGGGCAAGAAGTGCCTGGCGCTGCGTATCGCCTCGAGCTTGGCGCGTAAAGAGGGCTGGCTGGCTGAGCACATGCTGATCCTCAAGCTCACCTCGCCCGAGAAGAAGGCCTATTACATCTCGGCTGCGTTCCCCAGCGCCTGCGGCAAGACCAACCTCGCCATGATGGAGCCCAAGATCCCGGGCTGGACCGTCGAGACCATCGGCGACGATATCGCCTGGATGAAGATCGGCGCGGACGGCCGCCTGTACGCGATCAACCCGGAGGCGGGCTTCTTCGGCGTGGCGCCGGGCACCTCGATGGACAGCAACCCCAACGCGATTCGCACCATCACGAAGAACACCATCTTCACGAACTGCGCGCTCACCGACGACGGCGACATCTGGTGGGAGGGCATGGGCGGCGAGACGCCGAAGCACGCGATCGACTGGAAGGGCAACGACTGGGTGCCCGGCCAGCTGGACAAGGACGGAAAGAAGATTCTGGCCGCCCATCCGAACGCCCGCTTCACGGCGCCTGCGGCGCAGTGCCCCGTGATCGCCTCGGAGTGGGAAGATCCCGCAGGCGTGCCGATCGACGCGTTCCTGTTCGGCGGCCGCCGGCCGACGACCATCCCGCTCGTGAACCAGGCCAAGGACTGGACGCACGCGGTGTTCATGGGCTCGGCCGCCGGATCCGAGACCACCGCGGCCAACATCGGCGAAGTCGGCGTGGTCCGCCGCGACCCGATGGCCATGTTGCCGTTCTTCGGCTACAACGTGGCCGACTACCTGCTGCACTGGCTCACCATGCCGCTGCGCACGGATGCAGCCAAGCTTCCGAAGGTGTTTTTCACCAACTGGTTCCGCAAGGACGAAAAAGGCTTCATGTGGAACGGCTTTGGCGACAACGCGCGCGTGCTGAAGTGGGTCTGCGAGCGGATCGAGGGCAAGGGCAAGGCGCGGGAAACCGCGATCGGTTTCCTCCCTACGGCCGACGCCATCGACATGTCGGGCTACGTGGACAAGAGCCGCGACGAAGCCTGCCTGAAGGCCACGATGGAGGCGCTGCTCTCCGTCGACAAAGAAGGCTGGAAGAAGGAGATCGCGGCGGTCGCGGCCTCCTACGCGAAGTTCGGCGGCCGTCTGCCGTTTGCGCTGAAGGCCAAGCTGGCCGAGATCGAAAAGGCGCTGGACGCCGCGAAGTAAGCGTGCGACGTGTGAAATGAAAAGGGAGCCCGGAGCGAAAGCCCCGGGCTCCCTTTTTTGGGCTGACGGGATCAGCCTCGCAGCGACTGGACGAGCGCGCACGCCTCGCGGCACCGCTGTGCGATTGCGTCCCAGCGCCCTTCGGCCAGGTCTTCCTTCTTGGCGATCCACGTGCCGCCCACGGCGGCCACGGTGTCGATTCTGAGATAGGAGGCGAGGTTTGCGGGCGTCGCGCCGCCGGTGGGCATAAACCTCACGCCGGTGTGCTTGTAGGGGGCGGAAAGCGCCTCCAGCAGCTTGGTGCCGCCGAGCGCCTCAGCCGGGAAGAACTTCAGCAGCTTGCAGCCAAGCTCGAGGCCGGCTTCGATGTCCGACGGGTTCGCGACGCCCGGCACAAAGGGCAGCTTCAGAGCCTGCGCGGCCAGCACGACGCGCGGGTTGAGCCCTGGCGCGACGGCGAAACGGGCGCCCGCCGACACGGCGGTCTGGACAGTCTCGGGGCTTAGCACCGTGCCCGCGCCCACCAGCAGGGCCGGGCGCTCGCGAGCGAGGATCCGGATGACCTCCGCCGCGGCGGCGGTGCGGAACGTGATTTCGACGACGGGCAGCCCTCCCTGGAGCAGCGCGTCCGCCAAAGGCAGGGCGTGCTCGACGTTGTCAATCGCGATGACCGGGACGACGCCCAGTTCGGCGACGCGCTCCATGACAGTAGCCATAACGGGAACTCCTTCTCTCAGCGGGTTGGTGTGCGATGTAAGCATTTCGCCTGCCGTCGCGGACGTGTCAGCGCGACAACTGGGCTTGGCGGCGGCGGTAGAAGAAGGCGTAAAGCGCCAGCACAAGGACACAGGACACGCCCAGCACAAGGGTAGCCTCGCGGAAATAGGCGTGAAGAAGCTCTTTGTTCTTGCCGGCGAAATAGCCGATCCAGGCCAGAATGGAGGCCCACAGGCCCGCTCCGATACCGGTGTAGAGGCAGAACCGCATGAGGTTCATGCGCGCGAGGCCGGCAGGAAAAGAGATAAAATGGCGCACGCCCAGGATCAGGCGGCCGGTCAAGGTGCCGATCTCGCCGTGCCGCAAAAAGAACGCCTCCATTTTGGCGAACTTGTGCGGAGGGCACAGGACATACTTGCCGAATCTCGTGAAAAACGGGCGGCCAAGCCAGTAGGCGATCCCGTAATTGATCAGCGCGCCCAGAATGCTGCCTATCGTGGCCATCAAGATGGCGATCCAGATGTTCATCTTTCCCGTGGCGGCCAAATAGCCGGCCTGCGGCATGACCAGCTCGCTGGGCAGCGGCACGAACGTGCTTTCCAGCGTCATCATGATCAGCACGCCGCCATACCCCGCCTTCTCCACGAACTGCACCGTCATCTCAAACAGCTGCATCAGCATGAAAAAATCCCCTTTTACCGCCAAAGTGACCGCATATGATAGGGAAAAGGCGGCACAAGTCGAGCCTTGAAACGGGGCGCGCGGGGTGATTCGCTCGCGCACGTCCCGCGCGGTGCGTTTCTCGGCGGCCAAGCGCCGGTCATTTCTTGGTGCGCGGCTGACCGGAAGGTTTCGGAGCTGCGGTCGAGGGGGCCTTAGCCGTGCCCCCAGTCCCACGCTTGACGCTGGGTTTGGCGGCAGCTTTCACAGGCGCCGGAGCCGCGCTTTCTTTGACCGTAATGTTTTCGTCGTGCATGGCGCTGATGCCGAGCTGCTTGGCGCCGCACCTTTTGGCGGCATCCATCGCCGTGACTACTCGGTCGAAGGCGACGTCCTTGTCCGCCGCGATCAGCACCGGTTGGGTCGCGGGCTCGCGCAACAGCCGCTGGATCGTCGCGAAGAGCTGGTCGTCTTGAGCCGCCTCGCCGTTGACATAGATCGCGCCGGCGCTCGTGATGTTGACCTGAACCGGCTTGAGCGTGTTATCCACCGGCGTGTTCGCCGAGCGCGTCTTGGGAAGGTTGATCTTAATCTGCTCTTTGACGAGGAAGGGCGTCATCACCATGAAGATGATCAGCAAAACCAGCGCGACGTCGATGAACGGGATCATGTTGATCTCGGCCATGACGTCGTACTTGTCGGTGGAGGTGTTGACTTTCACGGTGTGCTGTGTGACGCAGGCATGTGCGGCGAGGGGGGCTCTACCGGAACAGCACGTCGGGCGCGGCGAGGGGCGGCCGCGCGCTCTTTGCTGCGGGAGGCTCCTGGCGGCCGGAAAGCCAGGCGATCAGGTCATACATCGCGAGGTCTGTTTCCTGCGCCAGGGACTTGATGCTTTGGATGCAGTAGTTGTAGTAGACCACAGACGGTATCGCCACCAAGAGGCCGCAAGCCGTCGTGACCAGCGCTTCGGCGATGCCAGCCGAAACCACCTCCGCGCCGCCGCCGGAGCTGAGGGCGATGTTGGCGAACGCCTTGATGATGCCGACGACGGTGCCGAGCAAGCCAACGAACGGTGCCGTGCTGGCGACGGTGCCGAGCATGGACACGCCGCGTCCGAGCAGAAAGAGCTCGCGCTGAATGGCGTGCTCCGAGGCGCGTTCGCGCGCTTCGCGGTCGCCGGCTTGCTCCAGCACCGCTCGGGCGGCGGCGGCCGCCGGATTGCAGTACCTGCCGCAGTGCGCGAGGGCGGCTTCCTCGCCGCGCTCCTTGAGGACGCGGATCACCTGGCGCACAAAGGCGGCCGCGTCGCACCGCGTGCGGCGCAGCAAGCGCCAGCGGTCGATGAAGACCGCCGTCGAGATCACCGACATGGCCAGCAGGATGGATAGCACGGGCCATCCCTGCTTAACCATTGAAACCACCGAGAAGTCATTCATAGTCTGTCATCCAGTGCGTTGTCCGCGACGGCCAGTCGAGGATGTCCAGGGCCACGTTTCTGAACGGGCTGCCAGAGGCGGCATCAGCCTGCGAGGTGCGCGTGGCGGAGCAGAGGCGTCTTGCGGCCTCTGCGGCGCGGGGCTCAGGCGGGCGCGTAGGGGCGCCGCATCGTCCGCTTCTGGTCGGCGTGGTGACGGACGTCGACTCCCTCCACGACGAAAATCGTGATTTCCGCGACATTGGTGGCGTGATCGCCGATGCGCTCCAGATAGCGGGAGATCAGCAGCAGATCCAGGGCCCGCGAAACGGACGTCGGGTCTTTCGTCATAAAGAGCGTCAAGACGTCGGCAATTTTCGCCTTCAGCTCGTCCAGGCGGTCGTCGCGCAGCAACACATCGCGGGCCAGTGCCACGTTGCGGTTCACGAAGGCGCGGAGGCTGTCGCGGACCATGCCGCGTGCGATGACGGCCATCTCGGGGATGATCTCGAAGGGCTTCAGCTGCGGGGCGGTCATCAGGTGTTCGGCCTTCTGGACGATATTTACGGCCTCGTCGGCGAGGCGCTCCAGCTCGGCATTGGTCTTGACCGCCCCCATGATGAAGCGCAAGTCGCTGGCGGCCGGCTGGTTCAGCGCGATCAGCGTCATGCAGCTCTCGTCGATCTCAATCTCCATCTGGTTCACGAGCTCCTCGCGCTCGTACACCGGCGAAACCGCATCCGCGTCGCGCTCAACCACGGTTTTGACCGCATCGGCGATCATGATCTCGGCTAAGGCGCTCATCTTCATGAGGTGAGCCTTCAGGGACTGCAACTGCTCGTCGAAATGTCGTTCCATGGTGTCCGCCTTATCCGTATCGGCCGCTGATGTAGTCCTGGGTCCGCTTGTCGCGGGGCGTGGTGAAAATGCCTGCCGTATCGCCGAATTCTACCATTTCGCCCAAGAGCATGTAACCGGAAAAGTCTGAAATGCGGGCAGCCTGCTGCATGTTGTGGGTCACGATGACGATCGTGTACTTGGCCTTGAGCGCGAGCATGAGCTCCTCGATGCGGGCGGTGGCGATCGGGTCGAGCGCCGAGCAGGGCTCGTCCATCAGGATGACTTCCGGCTCCACCGCCAGCAGGCGCGCGACACACAGCCGCTGCTGCTGGTCCAGGGGCAGCGTGAGCGCGGAGTCGTGCAGCTTGTCTTTGAGCTGGTCCCAGAGCCAGGCGGACTTGAGGCTGCGCTCCACGACGCCTTCGATCTGCTGGCGATCCTTGACGCCCGCCACGCGCAGCCCGAACGCGACGTTGTCATAAATAGAAAGGGGGAACGGGTTCGGCCGCTGAAACACCATGCCCACCCGCTTGCGCAGGGCGCACACGTCCATGCCCGACGCGTAGATGTCTTTGCCGTCCAGAAGAATGGTGCCCGTGACCTTCACGTGGGGGATCAGATCGTTCATCCGGTTCAAGGCCCGGAGCAGCGTGGATTTGCCGCAGCCAGACGGGCCGATCAGGGCTGTGATGTGATGGGCCTTCACGCTCATGGGCACGCGCTTGAGCGCCTGGAAATCCCCGTAGAACAGATCCAGGTTCTGCACAGTGATTACGGTGTCTGAAGTCATCCGAACCTGCCCGTCACGTATTCGTTCGTCCGCTTGTCGTCCGGCACGGTGAAGATCTTCTCGGTCAGCCCGTGCTCCACCAGCTCGCCCAGGAGGAAAAAGGCCGTGTCGTCGGCGACGCGCGCCGCCTGTTTGGTGTTGTTGGTCACGAGCACAATGGTGTATTTCGCCTTGAGTACGGTCAGCGCCTCCTCGATCTTGGCCGTCGAGATCGGGTCAAGCCCGGAGCAGGGCTCGTCGAGGAGGATCACCTCGAGTTCCTCCATGGCCAACACGCGTGCCAGGCAGAGCCGCTGCTGCTGGCCCCCAGAGAGCCGGAGGCCAGACATCTGGAGCCGGTCTTTGACCTCGTCCCACAGAAAGGCGGCCTGAAGGCTGCGCTCGACGATCTCATCCAGCCTTGCGCGCTTGCGAATGCCGGAAAGCCGCGGCCCGTAAACCACGTTCTCATAGATGCTCATCGGCAGCGCGACGGGAAGCGCAAAGAGCATGCCCACCCGCTTGCGCAGAGAAACCACGTCGAACGCCGGGTGGTAGATGTCTTGCCCGTCCAGCAGCACTTGACCTTCGACGTGCAGTTCCGGCACCAGGTCGTTCAGCCGGTTGAGCGCGCGGAGAAAGGTGGTCTTTCCTGAGCCTGCGGGCCCGATGATGCCCAGGATCCGGTGGGCGGGAATGTTCAACGTGATGTCCCTCAGCGAGTCTTCTTTGCCCTGGAACACGCTGAAGCGCGAGACGGAGATCTTCGTGTCGGTCGGTGCGCTCATCGAGACCTCTTGGCTATGAAACGGTGCATCATGGTGTAGGAGAGCAGGTTGACCAGAAGAACCGAAATGATCAGCACGGCGGCGGTCGCGTAAGCGTTCTCGTTGGAAATGCCTTCGCGCGCCAAGATGTAAAAGTGGACGGACATGGTGCGAACCGAGTCGAAGGCGGTCATGGGCATCCGCAGGGAGGACCCGGCCGTAAAAATGACGGCGGCGGTCTCGCCGATCGAGCGGCCGATGCCCAAGATGACCCCCGTGACGATGCCGGGCAGCGCGTTGGGCAACACCACCTTGAGCACCGTCTCCCAGCGTGTCGCGCCCAGCGAGAAGCTGACTTCCCGGTAGGCGTTCGGCACCGCCCGGATCGCCTCTTCGGAGGTGCGTATGATCGTGGGAAGCACCATGATCGCGAGGGTGAGAGCGCCCGAAAGCAGGCACCAGCCCATCTTCAGCATCACCACGAAGAAGATGAAGCCGAACAGGCCGAAAATGATCGAAGGGATGCCGGCGAGGCAGTCCGTGCCGAACCGGAGCGCGCGGGTCAGCCGGTTCTCGCGGGTGTACTCCGTCAGGTAGATGGCTGTGCCGACGCCCAGCGGAAGCGCGATGGCGATGGCCATGAGCGGGAGCAAGATGGTCCCCACCAGGGTTGGCAGGATGCCGCCGGCTTTGCCCATGTCCTTGGGCGCGGAGGAGAGAAACTCCCAGGTCACGCCGGGCAGCCCTTTGCCCAACACGAAAACGATGATGAACACCAGCACGACGACGGTCAAAAGCGTTGCCGTCCCCAAGATCGCGACGGCCAGCGCCTGCGTGATTTTCGGCGAGACCCTCACTTCTTGCTCCTCTTGCCCTTGATCGTCGAGAGGGCGATGGCGTTTAGGATCATGATCACAACGAAGAGCACGATGCCTGTGGCAAACAGGGCTTCGCGGGCCATGCCGGTGGCGTTGGCCATCTCCAGCGCGATGTTCGCGGTCAGCGTGCGAACCGGGTCCGTGATGGCGTGGGGGATCTTCACGGTGTTGCCCGCCACCATGATGACCGCCATGGTTTCGCCCAGCGCCCGGCCCATGGCCAGAATAATGCTGGCGATGATTCCGGAGCGGGCCGCTTTGATCGTCACCATGTGGACGCTCTGCCAGCGAGTCGCGCCGAGGGCCAGCGCTCCTTCCCGGTACGAGTTGGGAACCGCGCCGATGGCGTCAGACGAGATGCTGATCACCGTGGGGAGCACCATGACGCCGAGGATGATGGAGGCCGCCAGAATCGAGAGGCCCGGCCCGCCCAGGTTCTCGCGGATGAAGGGCGCCAGCACCATGACGCCCAGAAAACCGAAGACCACGGAAGGTATGCCCGCCAACAGCTCGATGGTGGGCTTGATGACCCGCATGACCGAGCGGGGCAAGAACTCGTTCATGAAAATCGCTCCGGCGATGCCCAGCGGGGCGCCGATCAGCATCGCCCCGAGCGTCACGTAGAGCGAGGAGACGATCATCGGGTAGATGCCGAACTGGCCGTTCTGCGGATTCCAGTCCGAGGAGAACAGAAAATCGCCAATCCCAACCTTCAGCATGAAGGGGAACCCCTCCTTGAAGATGAAGACGGCTATCAGCAAGAGGCTTGCCAGCGCTGAAAACGCGACCAGCGTCAGCAACCCCTTTGCCACCTTTTCGCCGTTCATTCGCATGGTGTGGTTGGCGCCCTTGAGAAGCCGCTCACTTGGCTTTGATTAGGCCGTTGGCATGCAGCAGGGCTTGCGCCTCTGCGGACATCAGGTAGTCCAAGAACGCGGTGCAGGCGGGGGTGATCTTGTCCGTGTACACCAGAAACACCGGGCGCACCAGTTTGTAGTCTCCCGTCATGATGTCCTTCTCGCAGCAGGAAAAGCCGTCCACCGTGACCGGCTTGATCTTCTCGTTGATCAGGCCGTGCGAGAGGTAGCCGACGGCGTTTGCGTCGTTGGCTACGGTCTCGCGGATGGTGCCGTTCGAATCTTGGATCAGGGCGTCTCCGGTGAGGGACGCCCCGCCGATGATCTGCTCGAAGGAGGAGCGCGTGCCGGATCCGGCCTCGCGCGAGATGACGGCGATGGCGTGGTCCGGGCCGCCAACCTCTTTCCAGTTTTTGATGCCGCCGCTGAAGATGCCGCGAACCTGCTCCATCGTTAGGCCGGTGATGGCGTTGGCGGGGTTGACCACGACCGCGATTCCGTCGCGGGCAACCACGAGGTTCTTAAGGGCGTCCGCCTCCTTGGGCAAGCGCACGAGGTCGGCCATCCCGATCTGGGCTGCGCCTGACAGGGCGGACTGGATGCCGAGCGCTGAGCCGCCGCCCTGGATCGTGATCGAGACGTCGGAATGGTCGGTCATGTATTGGTCGGCGAGCTTCTCGGCGAACGGCTGGAAGGCGGTAGACCCCGCCAGGGTGATGCTCTCGCGGGGTTTTCCGCAGCCCGACACCAGCACGGCGCTGGCTATCACACAACTCACACACAGCTTGCTGGCGATGCTCTGCATTGTTTCGCTCCTCGTTGAAACCCAATTTCGCTAACCAGGTTCTAATTAAAGCAAATGTCGCGGCGAAGCTCGACACTCTTTGTGTTAGAATTGTGTTAAGCTCCGCAGGCGTGTCCACAAGATGGGGGCGGGTTCCGGAGAAGCCGGTTCTCCTTGATTTCGTCAGGCCCGGCCCGTAATCTATACACGTTTTGAACCGCCAGCACAGATATCGAGAGACACCTGGTCCCTGGCATAACCGACACGGGACGCAGCAATGACACCTGCATGGATCAGCCTGATCGTTTTTACCCTCTGCTACGCCCTGTTCGTGGTTCTGCCTCAGAGGCGCTCGTGGACGGCCTGCATGGGCGGCGCTTTGCTCGTCGCCACGGGGGCGCTCGGCTGGCGGGATGCGCTATTCACGAAGATCAGCTGGAATGTGATGGGGCTCTTCTTCGGCACGCTGATACTGGCCGAGTTGTTTCTCCTGTCCCGCGTGCCGGCCGTTCTGGCCGAGTGGCTGGTCCGCAAGGCGAAGTCTACGCGCGTCGCCATGCTGGCGCTCTGCCTGCTGGCCGGCTTCATTTCGATGTTCGTCGAGAACGTGGCTGTCGTGCTGCTGGTCGCGCCGGTCGCTTTGAGCCTGGCCGACAAGCTCAGAATCAGTCCCGTTCCGCTTTTGATCGGCATTGCCATCAGCAGCAATTTGCAGGGGACGGCTACCATGATCGGCGATCCGCCAAGCATGATTCTGGCGGGTTACCTGCGCATGGACTTCTGGGACTTCTTCGCCTATCAGGGGCGGCCCGGCATCTTCTTCGCCGTTCAGGTCGGGGCGTTGGTGTCGCTCGCAGCACTGGCGTGGATCTTCCGCCGCTACAGGTCCAAGCCTGCGCATGTTCAGCAGCAGGAGGCTCGCTCGTGGGTGCCCGCCGGTCTGTTGGGGCTGCTGATCGTCGGGCTCTCATTCGCCACGGTGTTCGACCCGGAGTTCGCTTGGTTTGCCGGCGTCTTCACGCTCGCGCTCAGCGCGCTGGCGCTGGCCTGGTACAAACTGTTCGCAAAGTGGGGGGGGGCGCGCGCGCTGCTGAAGGCGCTCGATTGGGACACGACCTTCTTTCTGATCGGGGTCTTCGTTCTGGTGGGCGGCCTCAGCGATTCGGGCTGGATGGATCGCCTGTCAGGCTTCATGACCGCTTCTGTGGGCGGGAACGTCGTGCTGGCCTTCGCGATGATCGTCGTCTTTTCAGTGGTGGTGTCGGGGTTCGTCGACAACGTCCCCTTTCTACTCGTGATGATACCGGTGGCGCAGAAGGTGGCCGACCAGATCCACGCGCCGGTGCCGCTCCTGATGTTTGGGCTGCTGATCGGGGCGTGCCTGGGCGGCAACTTGACGCCGATCGGCGCCTCGGCCAATGTGGTGACGCTCGGCATTCTCAAGAAGCGCGGCTACACCGTGACTTTCCGCGAGTTCATGGGGATCGGCATTCCGTTTACGGTTGCCGCCGTGCTGAGCGCGTGCGCGTTCGTCTGGTGGGTGTGGGGCGCCTAGCCGCCGCAGACTCGGCTTGAGATGAGGCGCTTCGCGTGAGCCACAAACGGTAGCAGGAAGGCGTTAAGGGGGGGCTGAAACCGGGCGGGCGGCGCCCGCAGGCACCCGGAGGAGGTGAGCGGTGAGGCTGGCTGTCATCACAGACCTGCACGATAGCACGGAGCACGTCGAGGCGCTTCGCCGCGCCGGACGCGGCGCCGACGCGCTGATCATCTGCGGCGACCTGACCACGTTCGGCGAGCGCGAGCGTATCCAGGCCATGGCCGATGCGGTGCGCCTCGACGGCAAGCCCTGCTACTACGTGCTTGGAAACTGCGACGTGATGCCGGCCGACGGCGAACTGTCCGGCTGCCAGACTCTCCAGGGACGCGTCGTGACGCACGGCGGCTGGCAGCTGGCAGGCTTGGGGGGCTCCCTGCCGTGCCCGTCACACACGCCACACGAACTCATGGAGGCGGCCTACACCCGCCTGCTTGCTGAGATCAAAGACGCCTGCGGCGGACATGCGGAGCGGCTGATCCTAGTCTCGCACCAGCCGCCCTACGGCACGGCCGCCGACCGGCTGCCGTCGGGGCTGCACGTCGGCTGCCACGCGCTCCGTGCGTTCATCGACGACGCTCAGCCCGCCTGCTGCCTGACGGGGCACATCCACGAGGCCGCCTCCCGCTCGCGGGTGGGCCGCACCGTCGTGCTGAATCCCGGCCCCTTCTCGCACGGCAACATCGGCCTGCTCGACCTGTGACGGCGACTGTGGTAGCCTTGAGCCATGAACCTGTTTACGGCCAAGACGGTGATTCTCGCCAACGGCGCGTTTCCCACGCACGCGACACCTCTCGCCGCCCTGCGGTCCGCGCGGCAGGTGGTCTGCTGCGACGGCGCGGCTGACCGGCTGGTCGCCGCGGGGCTCGCGCCGACGTGGATCGTGGGCGATCTGGACAGCCTGTCCGCGGCCTCCCGGGCCCGCTTTGCGGAGCGCCTGGTGCCGGTTCGCGAGCAGGAGTCCAATGACCTCTCGAAGGCCTTCCACTTCTGCCGCGCGCGCGGCTGGACGGATCTGCTCATTCTGGGGGCGACCGGGCTGCGGGAAGACCACACGCTCGGCAACCTCTCGCTGGCGGCCGATTTCGCGCAGGAGGCGTCGGCGCTCGTGCTGACGGACGCAGGCTGGTTCACGCCGCTTCTGGCGTCGGCGCGGCTGCCCTCGTTCGCGGGGCAGCAGGTTTCGCTCTTCGCGCCGGATCCGCGAACGTCTGTCAGCGCCGAGGGGCTGCGGTATCCGGTGGAGGGGCTGCGGCTGAGCCGGTGGTGGACAGCCGCCCTGAACGAGGCGACCGGCGACCGGGTCTCGCTGGCCTTCGACGGCGGCCCCCTGCTGGTGTTCCAGACTTACGGCGCGGCGCAGTGACCGCCGGGGCTTTTAAGGAAAGCCGTCCTCCGCTCGGCGCTAGGGGCGTTGACAGGCGGATCAATAATTGGTTATTATGCCAAATGACAAACCGATTGAGGGCATATGACAAAGCGTGAAAAGGCAGCTCTGGCGGCCAAGACAAAGGTTCTGAAAGCGCTCGCGCACCCGGCCCGGCTGTGGATGGTTGAACAGCTGGAGGGCGGGGAGCGCTGCGTGTGCGAGCTGGTCGCGGGGCTGGAGCTGGATTTCTCGACGGTCTCCAAACATCTGCTGGTGTTGAAGAACGCCGGCGTGGTGGCAGACGACAAGCGCGGCAAACAGGTGTTCTACTCCCTGCGTGTTCCGTGTGTGCTGAGCTTCATGCACTGCGTCGAAGCGGTGATCGCTGGAGAGTGAGAAGGTGCTTAGGCTGAAGGCTGTTAGGCTGATGATGGCACACTAAGTGGTGCTGGAATCAAGCCTGGCTGGCTAAACAGCCAAACCGCTAAAAGGCTAACGATGGACTGGAAGAGCGAGTGGAAGAAGGTGGCGTGGATCGTGGCAGGCTTTCTGGCCTGCTTCTACCTGCCCGTGGGCCACGCACGGTTTGACCAGGCGGTGCTGGAGGCTATGCGGCTGCTCAGGTGGTACGCGCAGGAGCACGTGCTGCTCTGCCTCGTTCCGGCCTTTTTTATCGCGGGCGCGATCGGGGTTTTCGTCAGCCAGAGCGCGGTGATGAAGTACTTCGGCCCGAAGGCGAACAAGCTGCTGGCCTACGGCGTGGCGTCGGTTTCGGGCACGATTCTGGCCGTGTGCTCCTGCACGGTGCTGCCGCTGTTTGCAGGCATCTACATGCGCGGCGCGGGGCTGGGCCCAGCCATCGCGTTCCTCTACTCGGGGCCGGCCATCAACGTGCTGGCCATCGTGATGACGGCGCGGGTGCTGGGGTACCAGATCGGCCTGGCGCGGGCGGTGGGCGCGGTGGTGTTCAGCGTGGTGATCG
Source organism: uncultured Lentisphaeraceae bacterium (assembly GCA_964386865.1). Classification (GTDB taxonomy): domain Bacteria; phylum Verrucomicrobiota; class Kiritimatiellia; order RFP12; family UBA1067; genus CAYLUN01. Next base: position 74,694 of record CAYLUN010000004.1, read on the forward strand.
GGGCGCTGATGCACCTGATATTCCTCAAGGAGGAGCGGGCCAAGGCGGCTCAGGCGCAGGACGTCTACATCGAAGCGGACGGCAAGACGCTGCGGCCGCTGTGGCAGACGGCGCTCTATTTCTTCAGCATGTCGGCCATCCTGATCTTCGCGAACTGGGCCCGGCCCAGCGAGGCGACGGGGCTGTGGCAGGCGGTCTTCGCGGCCAAGTGGTGGCTGACGGCGGGCTTTGCGGCGGCGCTGGGCGCGGCCCTGTGGAAGTTCCTGGGCGTGCGGGCCTGGCACGTCGCGCTGGCGGCGGCGCCCGTGGTGCTGGCGGCGGCCCTGTTTCCGGCCAAGCCGGTGGTGGCGTTCACGGTGGGCTCCGTCGCGCTGGCGGTGCTGGCCGTCCGCGGCAAGGGAGAAATGGGCGAGTGGGCTGACCAGACGTGGGGTTTCGCCAAGCAGATCACGCCGCTGCTGCTGGGCGGCGTCTTGGCCGCCGGGTTCTTTCTCGGCACGCCTGAGGCGAAGGACGCGGGCATTTTGCCGAACCGCTGGATCCAGGCGATGGTCGGCGACGATCCGTCGGTGTTTTACGGCTTTGTCGGCGGCGAGGGGAGCGCCCCCGGCTGGCTTGGGGCAGTCTGGCCGCTGTGGACGAACTTCATCGCGTCGCTGGTCGGAGCGTTCATGTATTTCGCCACGCTGACGGAGGTGCCGATCGTGCGCGGCCTGATGGACAGCGGCATGGGCCAGGGGCCCGCGCTTGCGCTGCTGCTGGCTGGCCCCGCGCTGTCGCTCCCCAGCATGCTGGTGATCAACTCGGTGATCGGGCCGAAGAAGACGCTGGTCTATGTCGTGCTGGTGGTCGTGATGGCCACGGTGACGGGCTGGATGTTTGGCTGGTACATGGGTTAAGAAAGGAGCTAAAACGATGAAAAAAATTCAGATTCTGGGCACGGGCTGTCCGAAGTGCAAGACGCTGATGGCCAACGCGGAAGCGGCGGTCAAAGAGGTCGGTCTTGACGCCGTAGTTGTCAAGGTCGACAAGATCGCAGAGATCATGAAATTCGGCGTGATGATCACGCCGGCCCTCGCGGTGGACGGGGTCGTGAAGAGCGCCGGCAAGGTGCTCAGCCCGGACGACATCAAGACGTTTATGGTGTAAAGGTGGAAAAGATGAATGTGAAGAACATCGCGATCATCGGGGCGGTCGTCGTTGCGGCGGCGGCCATCATGTTCCTGAAGCAAGGGAAGACGGCGCAGCCGGCCGGGGCGGCGGCGCAAACGGGGGTGGAGGCGGCTCAAGCCCAAGCGCTGCCGCGGCTGGTGGATCTGGGCGCGGGGAAGTGCATTCCCTGTAAGGCGATGAAGCCGATTCTGGAAGATCTGATGGCGAACTACGCGGCGGCGTTCAAGACGGAGTTCATCGACGTGTGGGAGAATCCGGACGCGAAAGCGACGTACAAAATCAACCTGATCCCGACGCAGATCTTCTTCGACGCCGAGGGCAAGGAGCTGTTCCGCCACGAGGGCTTCTTCTCCAAGGAAGACATCCTCGGCAAGTGGAAGGAGTTCGGGGTCGAGAAGGCTGAGTAGCTGAGGCATCGTTCTGGCGGCCCGAATCGACCCGTGTCGATTCAGGCCGGACAGGCGAGGAAGTAGACATGGAACAGATTTTCACGGCGCTGACCCATGCGGTGGAGAGCACGCCCGCGATCGCGATGACGGCTGCGGTGGTGTGGGGCATTCTGAGCATCGTGCTGAGCCCCTGCCATCTGGCGAGCATTCCGCTGATCGTGGGGTTCATTGGCCAGCAGGGCCGGATGACCGTGCGCAGGGCGTTCATGACCTCACTGCTGTTTTCTCTGGGCATCCTCCTCACCATCGGCGTGATCGGCGCGGTGACGGCCGCCGCGGGGCGCATGATGGGCGACGTGGGGCGCTGGGGCAGCTACGCGGTGGCCGCGATCTTCTTTGCCGTCGGCTTGCATCTCCTGGAGGTCATCAAGCTTCCCCTGCCGAGCGCGGTGCAGCCGGGCGTCAAAAGAAAAGGAATGCTGGCCGCGTTCGTGCTCGGGCTGGTCTTCGGCGTGGCGCTCGGGCCGTGCACCTTCGCGTACATGGCCCCGATGTTGGGCGTGACCTTCAGGCTGGCCTCGACGAATCTCGCCTACGGCATCCTGTTGTTGCTGCTGTACGGCGTCGGCCATTGCGGGGTGATCGTGTTTGCGGGAACGTTCAGCGAGGCGGTTCAGCGCTACCTGAACTGGAACGAGAGATCCAGGGGAGCGGCGATTCTCAAGAAGGCGTGCGGCGCTCTCGTGCTGCTGGGCGGGCTGTATTTTCTATATACCGCGCGGTGAGCGAGAGAGCGGCTGCTGGCGTCGGGCCCCGCTTCCTCCTTGCGGACGCACGCGCGTTTCAGTTGAGAGACAGGGAAATGCGTGGGCAAGCAGACGCTTGCCCACGGCCATCAGAATCCGGTTACACAGGGAAGGGCGAGCGTCTGCTCGTCCCTCCCTGCAATTGAACTGTGCGTGCGCCCCCCTCTTTGCCTCGCTTGTGCTTGTGTATAGAGGTGAACATCTGATATTTTCATGCCTGTCAGCCTGTGGCCTTCGAAACAGTGGCCGCGGGCAGGCAGGGGGGGGAGCGATGATATGAGTTCATGGGTTTACATCAGTACGGTCGTCATCTATGTCTTGGTGATGCTGGGGGTGGGTTACTGGTGCATGCGCCGGACCAAGTCGGTGGGGGATTTCTTTCTGGGCGGCCGTACGCTGGGCCCGTGGATGAGCGCCTTCGCCTATGGAACCACGTATTTTTCGGCCGTTCTTTTCATCGGTTACGCCGGCAAGCTCGGGTGGGGCTTCGGCATCCATACGATGTGGATCGTGCTCGGAAACACGCTCATCGGGACCATTCTCGCCTGGAAGCTGCTGGCGGGCCGGACGCGGGACATGACGACGCGCCTGAATGCCATCACCATGCCGGAGTTCCTCCGCGCGCGCTATGGCCACACGCCGCTCCAGGTCGTCTCCGCCTTGGTCGTGTTCATCTTCCTCGTCCCGTATTCGGCGTCGGTGCTGATGGGCTTGAGCTACCTCTTCGAGATGACGCTCCACATTTCGTATGAGCACGCGCTTTACTTTCTGACCGGGCTGACGGCGGTCTACCTGGTCATGGGCGGCTATTTCGCGGTCGCGGTCAGCGATTTCATCCGGGGCATCATCGAGTTCGCCGGCGTGATGATCATGGTGTACCTCTTGGCGCACCGGCCCGAGATCGGCGGCTTTATTCAGGCCACGGACAAGCTGATCTCGAACCCGTCGTTTGCGCCCGCCTTGGGCGGCGCGAAGGCGCTGGGCGCCGGAACGTGGCTGGCCGTGACCGCGCCGGGCTGGCTGACGCTGCTGTCGCTGGTGCTGATCACGAGCTTCGGGCCCTGGGCGCTGCCCCAAATGGTGCAGAAGTTCTACTCCATCCGCAGCCGCGCTGACGTCACGCGGGCGATGGTCATCGCGGGGGCCTTCGCGCTCTTCATGGCATTTGGCGCATATTACAGCGGCGCGTTGACGCACCTCTACTACGGCGCGAAGCTGCCTCCGGAGCTGATGGGCCCGAAAGGGCCAATCTGGGACATGATCATGCCCCACTTCATCACGACCTCGGGGCTGCCGGCCGTGCTCATTATGGTGATCGTGCTAATGGTCTTCTCGGCCTCCATGTCCAGCCTGTCGTCGCTGGTTCTGGTGTCCAGCTCGGCCATCGCCATCGACCTCTACGGCGCGTTTGTGAACCGGCACGCGAATTCCAAGCGGACGATGGCGCTGCTGCGCGTCATGTGCGCCGTATTTGTCGGGTGCTCGCTCTACATCGCGCTGAAGAGGCCCGTTTTCATCGTGAACCTGATGATCATGTCGTGGGGCACGCTGGCAGGCGTCTTCCTTGCGCCGTACCTGTACGGCCTGTTCTGGAAGCGAACCACGCTGGCGGGCGTCTATGCCGGCATCGCCGTCGGGCTGGCGAGCGCGTTTACCCTGTTCTCCAAGTGGGGGCAGGACGGCGTGCCGCTGGCGGGGGCCATCACCATGTTCCTGCCCCTTCTGGTCGTGCCGCTGGTCAGCCTGATGTCCAAGCCGCTGCCGCAGCCGCTGATCGACGCCGCGTTCGGCAGCGGCGACGCGCCGCAGAAGCCGACAGGCACCGCCGCGCGGCGCTAGCGCCGCCGCGAAGGGCCATTGCGCGCACCGCCGGGCTCCGGCGGTTGCGGGGCCTCGCGGAGGCACGGCGCAGAAGCGAGGCGAGCCGATTTGACAAGGCCCTCCGGTAGTGGTAAATTCGCCACATAACGAAATGAGGGGCGGCATGAGAAGCGGTGCGATGAGGTCGGCTCTGCGGGTGACGAAGGCGCTGTCGGACGGTCAGCGCGTCCGGATCCTGATGATGTTGCGCAGCGGCGAGTTGTGCGTCTGCCGGATCGTCGAGGTGCTGGGCCTTGCGGCCTCCACCGTGTCGAAGCATCTGTCGATCCTGAGCGAGGCGGATCTTGTCGATTGCCGCAAGGACGGCCGCTGGGCGTACTACCGCTTGCCGCACGGCTCGGCGCGCGCGGCCGCGCGCCTGATGCTGAAGTGGCTGGAGGACGCGCTCGCGGAGGACGAGTCCGTGCGGCGCGACGCGAAGAAGCTGGAGGGCGTTCTAGCGGAGGCGCGCGCGGAGGCCGAGCGCAGGCGGAAGCGGCGGCCCAAGGAGTGCTGAGCCATGAGCGGTGTGTGCTGCGGCGGAACGTGCGGGGCGGGAGCTTCTGCGCGGTGGGTCAACGGATACTGGGCTACGGCTGCCGGAGGCGTGCCGCGCGTGTCCACGCGTTGGACGTGGCGGGACACGCTGGGAGCGCGGTCGGTCTGCTGGGGCGCGCGGCGCATGCGGTACGCCGTGCCGCCGGGCTTATACGCGGTCGGGGCGCCGACTCCGGGCTCGCCGCTGCTCGCGACGGCCAACTACAAGCTCTCCTTCGACCACGTGCGGCGGGCGCTTGCCGGGTTTGACGCGTGGGTGCTGGTGCTGGACACCAAGGGCGTGAACGTCTGGTGCGCGGCGGGCAAGGGGACGTTCGGAACGGAGGAACTGGTCGGGCGACTGGGCGCCTGTGGCGCGGAGCGGGTTGTCGGCCACCGTACGATCATCGTCCCTCAGCTTGGCGCGCCGGGCGTGGCGGCGCACGAGGTGAGCCGCCGAACGGGGTTCAGGGTCATCTATGGGCCGGTGTACGCGAAAGACCTGCCCGCGTTTCTGAACTCCGGCATGCGCGCCACGCCGGAGATGCGGCGCGTGGGCTTCACGCTGCGGGAGCGGCTCGCCGTCACCCCGATCGAGCTGGTTCACCGGCTCATTCCTGCGCTGATCGCGCTGGCGCTGTTTCTGGCGTCGTCGGGTCTGGGGAGGAGCGGATACCGGCTGGAAGCGGGGCCGTGCGCCTGGGTCGCGCTGGCGGTCGTGTTCAACACGCTTGCCGGGATCGTTCTGACGCCCGCGCTCCTGCCGTATCTGCCGGGCCGGTCTTTCGCGCTCAAAGGGGCTGCGACCGGGGTGGCGCTGGGCGCTGCGCTCGCGTGGCTGTGGCCGTTCGGATGGCTGGCGGGCGCGTCGGTTGGGCTGCTCAGCGTGTCGGCCTGTTCGTTTCTGGGGCTGATGTTCACGGGTTCTACGCCGTACACCTCGGCGTCCGGGGTGCGCCGCGAGCTGGCCTGGGCGCTGCCGGCGCAGGGAGGCTTGGCTGCGGCGGGGCTTGCGGGATGGACCGCGTCGCTGTTTCTGTGAGGTGTTACAATGTCGATGACCTATCTGAAAAACGTGGTTACGCTGCGGCTGAGCTGCGACGCCTGCGTCGGCTGCGGCCGCTGCCTGGAGGTCTGCCCGCACGGCGTTTTCGCGCTGGACGCGGGCAAGGTTCGGGTCGGCGCGCGCGACGCCTGCATGGAGTGCGGCGCCTGCGCCCGCAACTGTCCGGTCGGCGCGCTGTTTGTGAAGAACGGCGTGGGCTGCGCGGTCGGCATCCTGAACGCGAGGCTGGGGCGTACGTCGTCCTGTTGCGGGGAAGGCCAGCCGTGTTGCTGCTCCGGAGAACCGGATGTGAAAAATAGAGGAGGCGCGTGATGGATGAAAAGACGAAAGAGCTGATCGCGATCGGCGCGTCGGTGAGCGCCCATTGCCAGCCGTGCGTGACGTACCATGTTGGAAAAGCGCGGAAACTAGGCATCGGCGAGGATCTGATCCTGGAGGCGGTGGCCGTCGGCCAGATGGTGGAGAAGGGGTCGAGCTCGGCGATGCGCGACTTTGCTCAGGGGCTTTTGGGAAAACCTGTGGTGGCGGGGTGCTGTCCCGAGAAAGGGCGGCTCGAGACGCCCGCCGGGGACGCGCGGTGCCCCTGCGGGTGAGGGATGGCCCGTTTGCTGCGGCCGAGATTTTGCCGCCGCCACGACTCGTCGGAGGACGCCGGTTGACGCGCGGCGATAATGGTGCTATATTTCGACACATAGCGAATCATTAGCAGGCTTTGGCCCAGTGATTGCGATTCAAAGTGAAGGGGGTCATGCGATGAGTAACCCAAAAGAAACAAGCACGGCGAACGGGCAGAAGAAGGGTTTCTGGGCGCTACTGAAGGAGTCGATCGCCATGAGCAACGACGGCTGCGGCCCCGGTTGCGGCTGCCACGCGGCAGACGATACGAAGGTGAAAGGCGGCCCGGTTGCGGCGGGCGGAAAGAAGAAGTAGTCCGGCTGATTCCTGCCGCAACAGGGGTGTGCTGTCCGATGGGGTCTCCTTCCTTCGGACACGTCCGGACGGAGGATTCTGATGTCAGATTTTGATGGCGTACGATCCGAAAAGGGCCGGGAGCTGCTGGTGCTCTCCCTTGCCCCTGCGCTGATCCTTGCCCTGATCCTTGTGAGTTGGGCGCTCGCCCACTGGCGCATCGGCCCCGTCTACCTGAATGCGTCCGTGGCAGTAGTGGCCGTCTTTCTGGGAGGAGCCCCGCGGTTTCGTGCGGGGTTCAAGGACGTCTTTCGTGGCCGGATCACGGTCAACGTCTTTGTGACTGTTGCGCTTGCCGCGACTATTGTAGTAGGCGAGTTCCGTCCGGCGGCGATCATCATCCTCATCATGTCGGTGGTAGGGGCGTTGGAAAGCTACACGCTGGAGAAGACGCGCCGGAGCATCAGCGACCTGCTCGCGTTCGCGCCGCAGACCGCGACGGTGCGCCGCAACGGCGAGGAGGTGACCCTGCCTGTGGCGGAGCTTGTAATTGGCGACCGGGTCATCGTCCGTCCCGGCGAGCGGATATCGGTGGACGGTACGGTGGTCGCCGGGGCCAGCAGCGTGAACCAGGCGCCCATCACCGGCGAGTCCATGCCGGTGGAAAAGACGGCGGGGAGCGGCGTGTTCAGCGGGACGCTCAACGAGTCGGGCCGACTGGAGATCAAGGCGGAAAAGGTGGGCGAGGGCACCACGCTGGCACGGATCGTCCATCTGGTGCAGGATGCCCAGAACACGCGCGCGCCCATCCAGAATCTGGCGGATAGGTTTACGACGTGGTTCTTGCCTACGGTGATCGTGTTGGCCGTTCTGGCCTACTTCGTTACCGGTGATTTGAAGGCGGCGGTCTCGGTTTTGCTGGTGGCCTGCCCGTGCGCCTTTGCCATCGCTACGCCGACGGCGGTGACGGCCGGCGTGTCGAATCTGGCGCGGCGGGCGATTTTGGTCAAAGGCGGGGCCTTTCTGGAACTGGGGCATAAGATCGACCATCTGCTGGTCGACAAGACGGGGACGTTCACTTTCGGCAGGCCGAAGGTGATTGAAATTGTGTGCTTCACTAGCCAATCCCCTGACGACGTTCTGCGTCTGGCCTGCATGGCCGAGAAGTACTCCGAGCATCCGTTGGCTCGTGCCGTTCTGGCGGCGGGCCGTGAGAAGGGACTGCCTCTGGAAGAGCCCGAGCAATTCACCAGTTTCGCGGGCAAGGGCGTGGAGGCGACATGGAAGGGCGACCGGATACAGGTGGGCAAGCCATCTTTGTTTCAGGATCATAAGTCTGCCCGCATTGCTGAAATCGAGCGGGCTCTCGCGCAGCAGTCGGAGCAGGGCCATACGGCAGTTCTGGTCGCCCGGAATGACGTGTTGATCGGGCTTCTGGCGATTGCGGACGAGATCCGGCCAGATATGCCTAGCGCCATCCGCGCCCTCAAGGAGATGGGCGTCAAGCGCATTACGATGTTGACGGGCGACAGTCCGCAAGTGGCTGCGGCTGTGGCCCGCGCGATCGGCGTCGATGATTTTCAGGCTGAGTTGCTGCCCGAGCAGAAGCAGGCGTTTGTCAAGAAGTGCCAGGCGGATGGCCAGACGGTCGGGATGGTCGGCGACGGCGTCAATGACGCGCCCGCACTCGCCCTGGCTGATGTGGGCATCGCCATGGGCGCGGCCGGCACGGATGTGGCGATCGAAACGGCGGACGTAACGCTGATGAACGATGACCTTTCGGGCGTCGCGGAGTTCATGTGGATGTCGGCGAAGGTGCTTCGGCGCATCAAGCTGAACATCTTTTTTTCCATGATTTACAACATCATCGGCCTCACCCTGAGCGTTGTCGGGTTGATGACACCCATTATCGCGGTGATCTTTCAAGAGGCGGGTTGTGTGACGGTTGTCGTCAGCTCGACGCTGCTGCTCTGGGCAAAAGGGCGACCGGCGGCTTTGGCGCGCGGTTATTGCGAATCAATAGAACAGGTTAAAGGCTAAATGAACGAGTCTTCGTTTGAAGAGGAGCGTAGAAGATGAACAGTGAAGCGATGCGGTCGACATTGAGGATCACCAAGGCGCTGTCGGACATTCAGCGATTGCGCATTTTGATGGCGTTGCGGACGGGCGAGCTGTGCGTGTGCCAGATCATCGCGGTGCTGGGGCTGGCGCCTTCGACGGTGTCCAAGCACCTGTCGATCCTGAGCGCGGCGGACCTTGTGGACTCGCGCAAGGACGGTCGCTGGGCGTATTTCCGGCTGCCGCAGGGCGAGGCGCTCAAGGCGGTGAAGCCGGTGCTGAAATGGCTCGACGGGGCGTTGGAGTGCGATGATTCAATCGCGAAGGACGCGAAGAAACTTGAGGCGGCGTTGGCGTGTCCGCCCGAAAGCCTGAGCGAGCGCCAAAGGAAAAGGTGCGATGGGTGAGACGGAGGTCAGAGGTCAAACAAGGGAGGAAAGAGACATGAGCGGGCAGAAGGATCAAGTGAAAAACGAAGCGGGGACGTGCGGGCCGGGCTGTAACTGCGGTTCATCGGGGATCGGCAAGCGGAGCAAATGGCTGATTAGCGGCGCGGTCATGCTGGCCGCCTGCGTGGTGACAGCGGCCAAGATGTCGGGCGCGAAAGAGGCCGCGCCGCAGGCGCAGGGATTTGCGCTGCCCGTAATCGCTGCGGGTGCAGCCGCTCCTGCGGCGGCGGTGGCTGACGCTGCCTGGGGTTCGCCGCTGAAAGGGATGGCGGAACTGAACGTGGTGGCCACCAACACCGAGGCGGTGTTCCTGGTGATCCCGGCCGACGACGCCGCGCGGACGGCGGCGATCCAGAAGGAGGTCACGGCCGCCGCATCGACGATCTCTGAGAAGGGTACGCAAGTGGGCACGTTCCTGCTCAGCAAGGATGCCGAAGATTACAAGGGCGTTGTGGCGCAGGTCGGTGCGCCAGCGGTTCTGGCCATGGTCAAGGGCAAGGGGATGAATGTCGTGGCCGACAAAGAGGTTACGAAGGACGCGCTGCTGAAGGCGTTCGTCGGCGCGTCGCGTCCGTCGGTCTGCGGCGCGGGCGGCTGCGGCCCTTCGGGCTGCAAATAGGAAGGTGCGTATGGAGTGGTTCCGGTCATTGTTGACGGGCGCGACGGCGGCGTTCGATCAGGCGGGCGTCGGCTTCGCGGCGATACCGCTCGCGCTGGCGCTCGGGCTCCTGAGCGCGGTGGTGAGCGCCTGCTGCACGCTGCCCGTGCTGGGTATGATCGTGGGCTACGCGGGCGCACGCAAGGACAACACGCGGCGGGCGCGGCTGATGTCGGCGGGCTCGTTCTTTCTGGGCGCGGTGCTTTCGCTCGTGATCTTGGGCGCGGTGGCGGCTATGGTCGGCCAGGTGGCGCAAGGCACGCTGGGACGCTACTGGAAGGTGTTCGCGGGCTTCGTGGCGATTGTGCTGGGCCTGGGCGCGCTGAACCTGCTGCCTTTCAAGTTGCCGCAGGGCAAGGCGAAGTTCGGCGTGAAGACGCGGTCCGGCGGGGCTCTCGGGGCCTTGCTGTTCGGCATCGTGGGCGGCGGGGCTGTGAGCGTGAGTTCTCTGGCCTGCAACCCCGGCATCTTCATCATTATCGGAGCGGCGGTGCTGCAAGGGGTCACGCTGTGGATGACGGCGGTGCTGGTGGCTTACGCCTTCGGGTTCGCGTTGCCGCTGGGGGCGCTGATGCTGGGCGTCTCGTTCGGCGCGGCATCCGTGAAGTTCAAAAGCATGGAAACGGTTGTGCGCGGCTTGGCCGGCGTGCTGCTGGTGGCGGTCGGGTTCTATTTCCTGTGGAGTTATTGACATGCGGAAGCTGAATATCTTGTTCTTGTGCACCGGCAACTCGTGCCGGAGCCAGATGGCGGAGGGGTGGGCGCGTGCGCTCAAGGGCGACGTGATCGAGGCCTATTCGGCAGGCATCGAGACGCACGGGCTGAACCCCAGCGCGGTGAAGGTGATGGCCGAGGCGGGCGTGGACATTTCGGGCCACACCTCGAAGAACGTGGACACGCTGCTCGATGTGCCTTTCGACTACGTGGTGACGGTGTGCGGCCACGCCAACGAGAACTGCCCGTTCTTCCCTGGGCCAGCCAAAGTGGTGCATGTCGGCTTCGGTGATCCGCCCGCGCTTGCCAAACTGGTCGAGGGCGAGGAGGCGAAACTGAATTGTTATCGGCGCGTGCGGGATGAGATCCGGGCGTTCGTGGAGAAGTTGCCCGAGACGCTGGCTTGAGAAACACGCAAGCCAGCCGCCAACTAAGCGATAATGAACAATCTGGTAACGCTGAACGCCGATGTTATAGGCAAAAATCGCGAAACGGAGACGCAGCCATGAGTGACGGGATTACCAAGCAGTTGTCCTTCCTGGACCGGTTTCTGACGCTGTGGATTTTTCTGGCGATGGGAATCGGGGTGTTGCTGGGCACGGTTGCGCCCGGCTTCGGAAACTGGATCGGCTCTTTGCGGGTGGAAGGGACGCAGACCAGCATCCCGATCGCGGTGGGCTTGATCCTGATGATGTACCCCCCTCTGGCGAAGGTGAAGTACGAGGAGCTGGGAGATGTGTTCCGGGACTACAAGGTGCTCGGGCTGAGCCTGCTGCAGAACTGGGTGGTCGGCCCGATCCTGATGACGGCGTTGGCCGTCGTCTTTCTGCGCGGGCAGCCGGAGTTCATGGTCGGCCTCATCATGATCGGGCTGGCCCGGTGCATCGCCATGGTGATCGTGTGGAACGATCTCGCGAAGGGCGACACGGAGTACTGCGCTGGACTTGTGGCGTTCAACTCGATCTTCCAGGTGTTCTTCTACAGCGTTTACGCGTGGCTGTTCGTCACGAAGCTGCCCCCTCTGCTCGGTCTGACGGGGGTGGTGGTGGATGTGACGATCAGGCAGATTGCGGAGAGCGTCTTCATCTATCTGGGCATCCCGTTTATTGCAGGAATGCTGACCCGGTTTGTGCTGGTTCGGGCGAAGGGCAAGGCGTGGTTTCACGCGCAGTTCATTCCGAAGATTTCGCCGATCACCCTAATCGCCCTGCTGTTCACCATCGTGGTGATGTTCTCCATGCAGGGCCAGAAGATCATCGCCAAGCCCGGGGACGTGGTTCTGATTGCCATTCCGCTTCTGATCTACTTCGTCTCGATGTTCCTGATCAGTTTTTGGATGAGCGCGAAGGCGGGGGCAAGCTACGAGAAGTCGGCCACGCTTTCATTTACGGCCGCGAGCAACAACTTCGAACTGGCGATTGCGGTCGCCGTGGGGGTGTTTGGCATCGACCACGGCGCGGCGTTCGCTGCGGTGATCGGGCCACTGGTGGAAGTCCCTGTGCTGATAGGACTTGTGAATGTATCGCTCGCCTTGAAACGGCGCTGGTCGGCCTGATCGTGGAACGGGTGTCGGGGGGGGGCGTTTCGGCCTGGGCTCAGCCAGTAACCGAGCCTCAGATGGACAAAGTCCCGCTCGGGTTGAAACACAACATTTTGTGGTTGATCCGTTTTTGGAAACCATATATAGTTGTCGGCGGTTGATTATATGTTTCTTCACATCGAAACGGGTCGGTGACTAGAAACAGGTGTTTTTGGGCTTCTTATGAGAGGCATCTCCATGAGAGAATACGTGCAGCCGGATCTGATCCTGAAGATTCGTAAACGTGACGGACGGGACGAGGTTTTCGACTCGAAAAAAATTGTCGCCGCTATCCAAAAGGCGGGCGAGGCCACGGGCGAGTTCGGGGCCGACGAAGCCCGGCGGCTCACCCTGAAGGTGATGACCCTGGTTCATTCGCTGCAGGACACGCTGGATCTCTCGGTGGAGAGCGTGCAGGACATCGTCGAGGAGGTTCTGCTCGCCTCGCCGTACCGCCGCACCGCCAAGGCCTACATCATCTACCGCGAGCAGCACGCCCGCATTCGCGAGATGGTGCGCAAGGCGGACGTGGACCTGATCGACAGCTACCTCGTCAAATCCGATTGGCGCGTGCGCGAAAACTCCAACATGGCGTACTCGCTGCAGGGGCTCAACAACTACATCTCCAGCGAAGTCAGCAAGGTCTACTGGCTCAACAAGATCTACCCGACCGAGGTTCGCGAGGCGCACGACAGCGGCGCGCTGCACCTGCACGACCTGGGGCTGCTGAGCGTCTACTGCGTGGGCTGGGATCTGCAAGACCTGCTGCGCAGCGGCTTCAAGGGCGTCTCGGGCAAGGCCGAGAGCCTGCCGGCCAAGCATTTCCGCACCGCGCTGGGGCAGATCGTCAATTTCTTCTACACCTTGCAGGGAGAGGCTGCGGGCGCGCAGGCCTTCTCCAGCTTCGACACGCTTCTCGCGCCCTTCGTGCGGTACGACAAGCTTGGCCCCAAGGAGGTCAAGCAGGCGCTGCAGGAGTTCATCTTCAACGTGAACGTGCCGACGCGGGTCGGGTTCCAGACGCCCTTCACCAACATCACGATGGACCTGCTCCCGCCCTCGACGCTGGCCCACGAGCAGGCCATCGTCGGCGGCGAGCCGATGCCCGAGACCTACGCCGATTTCCAGCCCGAGATGGACCTCATCAACAACGCCTTCCTGGAGGTCATGACCGAGGGCGACGCCAAGGGGCGCGTCTTCACCTTCCCGATCCCGACCTACAATATCTCGAAGGACTTCGACTGGGAGCGGCCCGGGCTGGAGCGGCTCTGGGAGGTCACCGCCAAGTACGGCATCCCGTACTTCGCGAACTTCGTCAACTCCGACATGAGCCCGGACGACGCCCGGTCGATGTGTTGCCGCCTGCGGCTCGACAAGCGTGAGCTGAACAAGCGCGGCGGCGGGCTCTTCGGCGCGAACCCGCAGACCGGCTCGGTCGGCGTGGTGACGGTCAACATGCCCCGCCTGGGCTACATCGCCAAGGACGAGGAGGAGTTCCTGTCGCGGCTGGACGGGCTCATGACCATCGCGCGGAGCAGCCTCGAAATCAAGCGCAAGGTGCTGGAGCAGTTCACCGAGCAGGATCTCTACCCGTACACCAAGTTCTACCTCCGCAACGTGTACCAGCGCTTCAGCTCCTACTGGCAAAACCACTTCTCGACCATCGGGCTCGTGGGCCTTAACGAGGCCTGCCTCAACCTCTTTAACGAGGACATCGGCACCGAGCGCGGGCGGCGCTTCGCGCTGCGGGTCATGGATTTCATGCGGGCGCGCCTGGCCGACTATCAGGTCGAGACCGGCAACCTCTACAACCTTGAAGCCACGCCCGCTGAGGGCACGAGCCACCGCCTCGCGCGGCTCGACAAGAAGCACTACCCGGACATCATCACGGCCGGCGAGGGCGGCGCGCCCTACTACTCGAACTCGACCCAGTTGCCGGTGAACTACAGCGACGACATCCTGCGCGTGCTCGACCTGCAGGACGAGATCCAGACCAAGTACACCGGCGGCACCGTGGTGCACACCTTCATCGGCGAGGCGGTCAGCGACCCGCAGGCCGTGAAGGCGTTCGTGCGCATGGTGTGCCAGAACTACAAGCTGCCGTATTTCACGCTTACGCCGACCTTCAGCGTCTGCGAGGATCACGGCTACCTGAACGGCGAGGCTCACGCCTGTCCGCGCTGCGGCAAGAAGACGGAAGTCTACTCGCGCGTGGTGGGGTACATCCGGCCCATCCAGCAGTGGAACGAGGGCAAGCAGCACGAGTTCTCGCAGCGCAAAACCTACCGGGTGTCGGAGACCCCCGTCCGATGAACCTTGCGGGCTTCGTGCCGCTCAGCCTCTGCGATTATCCGGGGCGGGTGGCAGCCGTGGTCTTCACGCAGGGATGTAATTATCAGTGCCCCTGGTGTCATAACGGACACTTGGTGCCGCTTGTCGGAGATCCGTCTCGGCGCATCTCCGAGGACGAGGTTTTTTCCTTGCTGGCCGAGCGCCGCAACCGCGTGGGCTGCTTGGTCATCTCCGGCGGCGAACCCACGCTCCAGCTCGCGCTGCCGCGCTTCTTGCGTCGCGTCAAGGCGCTGAAGATGGAGGTCAAGCTGGACACCAACGGGTCGCGGCCCGACGTGCTGAGGCAGCTGCTGAATGAGCGCCTCCTGGACTATGTCGCCATGGACGTCAAGGCCCCGTGGCACAAATACGCGGCGCTGACCGGCGACGTCTGCTGCGACGTGGCGGCGGTGCAGGCCAGCATGTCCGTGATCGCGAACGCCGGCGTGCCGCACACCTTCCGCACCACGCGCGTGGATCCGCTGCTGACCGAGCATGAGTACGGCCACATCCGCACGCAGATCCCGCTGGGCAGCCCGCACGCCTGGCAGAACTTCCGCCCGGCCACCAGCCGCGACCCGGCGCTGAGGCGCTTCACCCGGGTTTGAGGTGTGCGGCGCATCGGAATCCGCCCGTATTCCTGATGCTTTTTTTGATTGCCATTAGCTATCGAATCGGCAAATATGTAAACACTTGTGTTGGGGCTTTGTTTAAAACGGGAGGGCGTAGAAATGGGTGTGATCAAGGCTGTGCTCGTGGGTGTGGTGACCGTATGGGTGGGATGTGCGGCGCTGGCGCAACCTGCGGAGTACGCGGTGGCGCTCGACAGCAATAGCGAGTACGTGCAGGCGGGGAGCGACGCGACCTTTCCGCCGGCCGGCAACGAGTCTGTGACGGTCGAGATGTGGATCAACATCGCCGCGCTTCCGTCCGTCGCGCAGGGGGGAAGCACGCTGGCGGGGTGGGGCGTCGAGGGATATTACGGTTTGCACTATCTGGCTCTATCGCCCGCCGGCAGCATCGAGTTCAACCATTGGGGCGCGGAGTTCGCTTATCACGCCAGCTTGACGACGGGCGTGTGGCACCATGTCTGCGCCGTGCATGACGGTGCGGCTAACCGGGACTACCTCTACCTCGACGGCACGTTGTTCGGCTCGAACGCCACGCCGCCGCTGGCCGTGGGCAGAACCCACGTCCGACTGGGCCAGCACCCGAATGTGCCGAGTTACTCGTTCTACGGAGCGATGGACGAGGTGCGGATCTGGTCGGTCGCCCGCACGGCGGCTGAGATCAAGGCGTCGCTGTTCCAGCGGCTCACGCTGCCCGCCGCAGGCTTGGCGGCCCGGTGGGGGCTGGACGACGGCGCGGGAAGCGCGGCGGCGGACAGCTCGGGCAACAGTCGCACGGCCACGCTCGTCGGCGCTCCTGAATGGACCTTGCAGGTGGCTCCGAACTCTGCGGCACCGGCCGCTTCCGGGTCGTTTGCCGTCGCGCAGGACAGCGCCGACGACTACCTGCAGATCGGTGCTGACTCAGCGTTCCCGCCTGTCGGCAACGCGTCGATGACGATCGAGATGTGGTTCAACGCGAGCCAGCTGCCCCTTGCCGGCTGGGGCGGGATGCTGGCGGCTTGGGGCCGTTCGGGTACGGGTCGCATGCACTATCTGGCGCTGACTCCGGACGGCAATGTGGTGTTCTCGCACTACGGGTACGACTTCTACTATCCGGTCGGCGTGAGTACAGGGGTCTGGTATCATGTCTGTGCGGTTCACGACGGGGACAGCAACACCGACGTCGTCTACATCAACGGACAGCCGAAAGGGACGAACACCATGCCCGCACTGGACGTGAGGTGGACGCCTGTCCGTTTGGGGCAGCATCCATTGGCGGCGGGATACACGTTCCTCGGCCGCATGGATGAGGTTCGTATCTGGTCGGTTGCCCGAACTCCCGAGGAGATAGCCGCGTCGATGGGCCTGCGCCTGACGGCCTCTGTCGCGGGGCTGGCGGGCCGGTGGGGCTTCGACGAGGGAACTGGGAACGTTGCCGCGAGCAGCGCGGGCGACTACCGCCCGGCTGTGTTGGCGGGTAGCCCCGTGTGGGCATCGCCGGGCATGCCGGTGGAGGCGGCCAGCTCCGGGTTTGCGATATCCGCATTCGACCCGGCGACCGGAAGCCTGACGTTCGGCGAGGTGCCGGCGGCAACGCGTTACCGCGTAGAATGGGCGGACAGCCTCTCCTCGGCAGCCTGGAGCAGCAACGCGCCTGGCTTGCCTGTGGTTCTGGCGAAGGGGGCCGGCAGCCAGACGGTGACCGTTGGCGTTGCGCAAGCCGCCTGTTTCTACCGCGTCGTCGCCACGCTCACCAACACGGCCCCCGGCAGCGTCTTTTCGACGTTCGATGCCGATAACGAGGACTGGCGCGTCGTGAGCTATCCGTTCATTTGGCATGTGCAGGATCCCGACACGTCGCCGCTGAACTACGATGGAACCGGCAATCCGGCGGGCAGCGTCAGACTGGGCGACGTCTATGGCGAAACGGGCATCTCCGCGCCAAGCCGCTATCTGGGGGACAAGCTTCCGTACTACGGTGGCAGCCTGTCTTACGACATTCTGATCCGGTACACGGATGGCGTCTCGTACCCGGCGGTTGTGCTCAACGGGGGAGATCGGTCGGTCTACTACCCATTGCCCTCGCCGATTCTGAATATCTGGCAACCGGTCACCGTGCCCCTGGCCGAGACTGGCTGGAAAGTCAGCGGCACCGATGAAGACGCAACGGAAACCTTTTTTAAGACGGTGCTAAGCAATCTCGTTGGCCTCTACATCTACACCGAGTGGCATTCGGGCGATGATGACACTAGCGTCGACAACGTGACCTTGGCGCCCCCGTGAGCGGCGCAGAGAAGGAGTCTGCTTTGCCGGACAAAGACTACATCGTGATCGTGCAGTGCCACTTGGTGATGCAGCGCTGCTCGGGCTTCTTCTGCGAGAAGGCCTTCAGCGAGCGCCTCGGCGGGTTCGCGGATTACCCGGCGGACCGGCGCTACCGCACGCTCAACATGACGTGCGGCGGCTGCTGCGGTCGCGCCCTGCACCGCAAGCTGAGCAACCTCGTGCGCAAGTCTAAGGCCAAGGACAGCATCGAGAAAGAGCAGATCGTGGTGCACCTTTCGTCCTGCATCACGAAGGACAACTACCACGGGCCGCCCTGTCCGCATCTGGACTACCTGAAGACCCTGATCGCCAAACTCGGCCTCGACGTGCGCGAGGGCACGTGGGTCAGCTCGCGCGCCGAGCAGCGCCGCGCCGACGGGGTCTACCAGCAAACGTGAACACGGCGGGTTAGGCCAGCCAGCGGTCGAGGTTCGCGGCCACGAACGCGTCGTCGTTCAGCTCGGGGTAGGCCCGACAGACGCGGTCGATCTCCTCGCGCTGCCCGGGCGAGAGCGCCTCGCCCTCGTCCAGCGTCCAGATCCCCTCGAGCAGCCCCTGGCGGCGGAGCACCTCGTGGAGGCCTGCGATGCAGCCCGCGAAGCCGTTGGCCGCGTCGAAGAAGGCCGCGTTGCAGTCGGTGACCCGCACGCCGTGCGCCAGCAGGCGCGACACCTCGTCGCTCGCGTTCGCTGCGCGCGCCCGCTCCAGCAGCTCGACCGCCCGCCGCGTCCACACCGCCCAGTGCCCGAGCAGGCCGCCGACGATGCGCACGCTGACGTCGCGCACGCCGTCTGAGAGCGTGAAGCGGGTCAGCAGGTCGGCCACGATGTTGTCGTCGTTGCCGGTGTACAGCGCAATCTCGCCGGCGCGTCCCGACTCGATCACGCCCCGGATCACGTCGAGGGTCTGGTAGCGGCTGAAGGGCGCCATTTTGACGGCTACCACGTTTTCGATCCGGGCGAACTCCCGCCAGAAGGCGATGTCCAATTTGCGGCCGCCCACCGCCGGCTGGAGGTAAAAACCGACAACCGGCAGCACGGCCGCCACCGTCCGGCAGTGCTCAAGCAGGGCCGGGTTGGAAGCCTCTTTGAGCGCGCCGAGGCTCAGCAGCACCGCGTCATAACCGAGGCTTGCGGCCAGCTCCGCCTCGCGCACAGCCTGAGCCGTCGGGCCCACCGCGCCCGCGATCATGACGACGGGCCTGCCTCCCGCGCCGGCGAAGCGCCGCTGCTCCTCCTGGGCCAGCTCCAGCACCGGCCCGAAAAGCCCGACTTCCGGCCGGCGGATCGCGAACTGCGTGGTGTGGACGCCCACGGCCAGGCCGCCGGCGCCGGCCTCAAAATAGTATCGGAGCAAGGCGCGCTCGCGCCGCTCGTCGAAGCGGCGGTTGCGGTCGAGCGCCAGCGGGAGCGCCGGTATCGCGACGCCGCGGTTCAGCGCCTGGGCGCATTCTCGATGCAGTTTCATGTGCGGTGTCCTCTGGTCCGCGTGACGCGGGCAACGCGCCCGCGGTTCTCGGGCGGGTCGCCCCTGCTGCGCGGTTGCCTTGAAGGAGCCTTCAGTATTTCCCGTCCCTGACTTCGTAGTGGGTCCGCTTGTTCAGCAGTCGCTTCCCGCCGCCCACCCAGCCCGCCGTCCAGCGCATCATCTGATCCGGGGATACGCGCGGCTTGCCGAACAGGCGGTGCGCGAGGCTCGCGTCGCTGAGGAGGGCCGTCGGCGCCTCCGCTCCGACGAACATGGGCCTCTTGCCCAAAAGCCTGCCGAAGTCAAGGGCGACCTCGCGGGCCGACAGGGTCTCGGGCCCCGTGAGATTCAGGACCGTCGCCGGGCTGCCGCACTGCGCGAGCGACAGGAGCGCCGCCGCATTCGCGTCTCCCTGCCAGATCACGTTGAAATAGCCCATCGACAGGTCGACCGGCTCTCCGCCCGCCACCTTGGAGGCGAGGTCGACCAGAACGCCGTAGCGCAGCTCGGCGGCGTAGTTCAGCCGCAGCAGCGCGGCGGGCGTCCCGTAGCGGGCGCTGCCGTACTCGAACATGCGCTCGCGCCCCAGGCACGATTGGGCGTACTCGCCGACCGCGACGGGGCGGTCGCGCTCCGTGGAGCCGCCGGAGCTGACCGCGACCAGCGGATACACGCAGCCCGTTGAGAAGGCGACGACCCGAGACGCCCGGTAGTGGTCCGCCACGAGCGCGGGCACGTACGCGTTCATCGCCCAGGTCAGCGCGAGGTTCGCCTCGGAACCGAATTTCATGCCGGCCAGAAAGAGCGCGTTCCGCACCTGGGGCAGGCCCGCGACGAACGCGGGGTCGAGCAGGTCGCCGGCGATTGTCTCCACGCCGTGCGCCTCCAGCCGCTCGCGCTCGCGCGGGTCGCTGAAGCGCGACACCCCGAGCACCCGCCTGGAGACGCCCGCCGCGTCGCAGGCCCGCCGGGCCATCCGGGCGAGCGAGGGGCCGATCTTGCCCGCCACGCCCAGAACGGCGAGGTCGCCCTCGAGCTTCCTGAACAGCTCGACGACCGCCTCGGTTGGCCGGGACAGAAGCTCCTCCAGCTGCTCTTCGCTGTTGATTGTCTCAGGGTAGTCGGTCATGGGTGTAACCAAGAAGAAGGCGTTAGGGCGTAGGTGGCGTTTGCAGGATGGCTTCGTAGAGGCGCGCCGCCTCCTCGAGCTTGTCGATCTGGCAGTACTCGTCCGTGCGGTGCGCCTGCCCCGGCTCGCCAGGCCCGAGGATGAGGGTCGGCACGCCGCCGTAGAGCTGCTGAAGCACCGCGCCGTCGGTTACGTACGCGAGCGAGTGCTGGCGGGCCGCGTCGGCCGCGTCCGCCCCGCACGCCGCATAGACCAGCCGGGCAAAGGGGTCGTCCGCCGCCGTGCTCACCGGCTTCAGATCCATGAGCGTTTCGGTGGACACGTCGACGCCCAACTCGCGGGCGAGCCGGTCGAGCAGCGCCGTCTGGCCCGCGGCGGATGTCGTGCGGACGTCGACAGTGAACGCCGCGTGGTCGGGCACCGAATTCAGGTTCTTACCGCCGGACATGCGGCCGACATTGAGGGTCGGCAGGCCGTGCAGCGGGTCAGGCGGCACGTTGAAGCGAAACTCGGAGAGGCGGATGATGGCCCGCGCGGCCTTGTAGATGGCGTTGTCGCCCAGCTCGGGCATCGACGAGTGCGCGGCGCGGCCGGTCGCTGTCACGTTCAGGTAGAGCCCGCCCTTGTGCCCGAGGTAAGGGACGTTCGAGGTCGGCTCGCCGACCACAATGGCCCGCGCGCGGCCGAGGCCGTAGCGCGCGTCGGCCAGGTGCCGGGCGCCGAGGCAGCCGGGCTCCTCCGCCGCCGTGAAGATGAGGCGCAGGCCGCCGCACGGCGCAGCTGTGCCGAAAGCCCGCCGCGCGGCGACGAGCATGGCGGCCACGCCGCCCTTCATATCGCTGGCGCCCCGGCCATAGAGCCGCCCCTCGCGGATCTCGCCCGCGAACGGATCGACGGTCCACGGCTGACTGCCGAGCGGGACCGTGTCGAGGTGCCCGGTCAGCACGAGCGGCGGGGCGCTGTCCGAGAGTCCTTTCTCCGCGACGACCGTCAGGCGGCCGGGCGCGAAGCGGTCGTAGCCGACCGTGAAGCCGTCCTCGGCGAGCAGCTGCCCGACGAACAGGGCGGGATCCTCCTCGCCGCCTTCGGAGGTGTCGAAGGCGAGCAGCGCGCGGGTCAGGGCGATCACGTCGTCAGCGGCCATGGGAGACTCCGTTCGTAGGCGTGCCGGGCGCTCAGGGCGCGCCCGCGCCGCGCGCGGGCGTCTTGGGCAGGAACGAAATGATCGCCGCGCCCGCGAGGGCCACGCCGATGAGCACCGTGAAGCCGAGGGCGTAGCTCTTCGCGGCCTCGTTGTACAGCGCGCCCATCAGCATCGGGAACGAGGCCTCGGCAACGCCGTCCGCCACGAGGATGATGCCCATGGTGCGGCCCAGCGCCCGCACGCCGAAGAGGTCGCCGGCCATCAGCGGGATGATCATGTAGTCGCCGCCGACGCCGATCCCGAACAGCACCGCGAACAGGTAGATGCGGCCCGGGAAGTCGGGCGCGAGCAGCAGCGGGATCGCGCCCGCCACGATCAGGTAGATCAGAAGCATCACGCGCTTGCGGCTCATGCAGTCGGCCAGCCAGCCCATCAGCACGCGGCCCGCGAGGCTCGACAGCAGCACCAGCGACATCACGTGGGCCGCGCCGGACTGGGAGTAGTCTAGGTCGCGCAGGTAGAGCTTCAGGTGCTGCCCGACCCCGCCGACGGCGCCGATGGAGCACATGCTGCCGAATGCCAGCAGGTAGAAGTTGGGGTTCCGCAGGATGTCGCGGACGGGCGCCATCGCGGTCAGCTCCCGCCTGGCGGCGGCGGGCGGCGCCTGGCGCAGCTTCAGCAGCAGGGGCAGGGGGAGCCCGACGAGCACGATCAGAAAGCCGAGGGCGCACAGCGCGTGGTGCCAGCCGAGGCTACGCTCGAGGGCGGCCGCGAGCAGCGGCACGAGCGCGCCGCCGGCGCCGATGCCGAGATAGGCGATGCCCATGGCCTTGCCGCGGTTCTGGTCGAAGCTTCGCGAGATCAGGACCTGGCAGGGCAGGGGGCCGCCGCAGACGTAGCCGAGGGCGTTGAAGACATAAAAGAGGTAGAACAGGCCCGGCGAGTCGGCGAAGCTCAGGCCGACCAGCGCCACGCCCATCATCAGCACGCCCGAGGCCATCAGGCGGCGGGGTCCGTAGCGGTCGATCAGCCAGCCCGCGACGAAGCCGAACAGGGGGCCGACCAGCAGTTTGCCGAGGGCGTTGCCGGAGGTGACAAAGGTCCGCGACCAGCCGTACTCCTTGATCATGAAGTCGTAGAAGAACGGCAGGCCGTAGAAGGCGAAGCCGACGATGCCGAAGAGCGACAGGAAGGCCGTCGCCACCACATACGCCTGCGAACTGCGCCAGGACGAGGCGCCCTCCGAACGTTCCCCGTTGACCATGCATTCCCCACTTCCGTTTTCCGCCTGCCCGACTTACGGGCACAGCATGCCAAACCACGCTAACCCGCGCAAGGAGAATTGGGCGCGCGGCGTGGCATTTTGGCTTTTCTCGCCGCGCCGACGGCGTATACTATGACTTTTCAAAAAACCCGCGCACCGCAGACGCGCCAAACGAAAGGCCTTTTCCTATGTCGTCACTGACCATCAAGCCGGCCGGCTCCTGTCGGTTCGACGAAGTCTCCCTCGGCGAAATCATGCTGCGCCTCGATCCGGGCGACATGCGCATCCGTAACGCGCGCGCCTTCACGGTCTGGGAGGGAGGGGGCGAGTACAACGTGGCCCGCGGGCTGCGCAAGTGCTTCGGCCTGCGGACGGCGGTGGTGACGGCCTTCCCCGAGAACGACATCGGCCGGTTGGTCGAGGACTTCGTGATGCAGGGCGGGGTGGACACCTCGCTGATCCGCTGGGTGCCCTTCGACGGCACGGGCGCGGCCACGCGCGTGGGCCTCAACTTCACCGAGCGCGGCTTCGGCGTGCGCGGCGCGCTGGGCGTGAGCGACCGCGGCCACTCGGCGGCCTCGCAGATGAAGCCCGGCGACATCGACTGGGAGCACCTCTTCGGCGCGCTGGGGGCTCGGTGGTTCCACACGGGCGGCATCTACGCCGCGCTCTCGGCGACCGCGCCGCTCGTGCTCGAGGAGGCCATGGCCGCGGCCCGCAAGCACGGGACGGTCATCTCGTACGACCTGAACTACCGGCCTTCGCTGTGGAAGTCGATCGGCGGGCAGAAGGCGTGCCGCGAGGTGAACCGCCGGCTGGCCAAGTACGTCGACGTGATGATCGGCAACGAGGAGGACTTCACGGCCTGCCTCGGGCTGGAAGTCGAGGGCGTGGACGAGAGCCTGAGCGCGCTGCCGATCGACGGGTTCAAGCGCATGATCGAGGGGGCGGTCAAGGAGTTTCCGAACTTCAAGGCGTGCGCGACGACGCTGCGCGCGGTGAAGTCCGCCTCGGTGAACGACTGGAGCGCGATCTGCTGGTGCGGCGGACGCTTCCATCAGGCCGCCGAGATGAAGGACCTCTGGATCTACGACCGCGTGGGCGGCGGCGACAGCTTCGCCTCCGGCCTGGTCTACGGCTTCCTCGCCTTCAACGACGCGCAGAAAGCGGTGGACTACGGGTGCGCCCACGGGGCGCTGGCCATGACGACGCCGGGCGACACCTCGATGGCGTCGAAGGCCGAGGTCGAAAAGCTGGCGGCGGGCGGGGGTGCGCGCGTGGTGCGCTGAGCTAGAAAGTAGCAGTTGCATTACGGTGCGGGCTGATTTATTCTAAACGCTTCTTTTCACACTCGTTTTCTGGCCGTCACAGGTGATGGCCGGGGGGATAATTCGCAGAGAGGATGACTCGATATGACTCAGTTCAACCGTCGTGATTTCTTGAGGGGATCCACGTTGACGGCTGCCGCCGTGGCGATGAGCGGCTGCGACTCGCTTCAGGCCGCAGACGCCTATCCGCCGGTGAGCCGCGTGGCGCCGAAGCTCCGCAAGCCGGGCGAAAAGCTGAACATCGGCGTGATCGGCGTGGGCGGCAAGGGCTGGTCCGACTGGATGCCCATGTTCCAGAACGGCGAGAACATCGTCGCGCTGTGCGACGCCGACCGCGGGCCGATCGACAAGGCGCTGGCCGAAATTGAGAAGAGCGGCAAGAACCCGTCGCAGGTCAAATGCTACAGCGACTACCGCAAGATGCTCGACGAGTGCAAGAACCTGGACGCCGTGACCGTCTCCACCCCCGACCACACGCACGCTCCGGCCGCCATCCGCGCGATGAAGCTCGGGTGCAACGTGTACGTGCAGAAGCCGCTGGTCCGCACGATCTGGGAGGCGCATTACTTTGAGAAGGTCGCCAAGGCCAACGGCGTGGTGACGCAGATGGGCAACCAGGGCAGCGCGGGCGACGGTTTCCGCCGCAACGTCGAGCTTCTGCACGCAGGCGTCTTGGGCAACGTGACAGAGGTTCACGTGTGGACGAACCGGCCGATCTGGCCGCAGGGCATCCAGCGCCCCGAGGGCGCAGACCCGGTTCCCGCCACGCTCGACTGGGACAGCTGGCTGGGCACGGCTCCTGACCGCCCGTTCAAGGCCGGCGTCTACCACACCTTCAAGTGGCGCGGGTTCTTCGATTTCGGTACCGGCGCGTTCGGCGACATGGCCTGCCACACCATGAACCTGCCGTTCCGCGGCCTGAAGCTGGGCGAGGTGCTGTCGGCCGAGTGCACCCAGATTGAGGGTAAGAACACCGACTCGTATCCGTCCAAGAGCATCGTGAAGATGTGCTACGCCGCCCGCCAGGGGCTGCCCGCGGTCAACCTCTTCTGGTACGACGGCAACCTCAAGCCTTCGGCGGACAAAATGCCGCAGGTCATCGCCTCGCTGGGCGAGGTGCCGAAGACCGGCTGCCTGATCATCGGCGACAAAGGCATGATGGTCAGCACCAACGACTACGGCCAGGAGGCGTACGTCGCGCTAAAGGGCGAGGAGAAGATGAAGGCCACGACCAAGCACGAGGCGCTGGCGGGGGTCCCGCAGGCGATCGAGCGCTGCAAGGGCGGCCACTACATCGAGTTCGTCAACGCCTGCAAGGGCGAGGGCAAGGCCTTCTCCGACGTCGGCTTCTCCGTGCCGATGCTCGAAGGCATGCTGGTCGGCTGCATCGCGCAGCAGGTGCCCGGCAAGCTGGCCTGGAGCAGCAAGGCGCAGGCGTTCGCCGGCAGCGCGGCGGCCAATGCGCTGATCAAGCCCCACATCCGCAAGGGCTGGGACTACTGAGAGAAGGAGCGGTGAGGCGTTAGGATTGAGGAGCAAAAGCTCCTTTTGACGACTCTGAACGGGCCGCGGGGAGGGGCACCTCCCTGCGGTTTCGCTTTTCCCTACTGCGTCGCGCAGGCGATTGTGGTATAACGTCGCAGAACGCAGACGGCTAGACCTATGAACATCTGGAAAGACACCTACCCCCTGATCATCTCCTGCGCGCGCGGGCTGGTTCCGCAGGCCGCCAAGGAGCTGATGCGGCTCGGTTACGCGATCGAGACCACGACGGACACCATGGTCACGGTTCGCGGAAACATGCGCGACATGATGAGCCTGAACCTCAAGCTGCGAACGGCGCACCGCGTGCTCGTGCCCGTGCTTCGCTCGCGCTGCCGCGACTTGTACGAGTTCTACGACGACGTGGTGTCGATCGACTGGGAGAACTACCTCGAGCCGGACGGCTACTTCACCGTCAACACGGTCGTCTACAACGACACGATCCGCGACACGCGCATGCCCTCGCTCAAGGCCAAGGACGCCATCGCCGACCGCATGCGCGTCAAGTGCGGGGGCAGGCCCGACTCCGGCCGCGACTACACGGGCGCGGCGGTCTTCGTCTACTGGCAAGACGACGAGCTGTGGATCTACCTGGACACCACCGGCGAGCCGCTCTCGCGCCGCGGGTACCGCAAGCTGCCGTGGAAAGCGCCGATGCAGGAGACGCTGGCGGCGGGCTGTGTGCTGGCTACGGAGTGGGACGCGAACTCGCCGTTCGTGTCGCCCATGTGCGGCAGCGGCACGCCGGCCATCGAGGCGGCGCTGCTGGCGCTCAACCGCGCCCCGGGCAGCTTCAAGAGCCACTTCGGCTTCATGGCGCTCAAGGACTACCGCATCACGATCGCGGGCGAGACCGCGGCCGCCAGCGTGAGGCAGCGGTTCGGCGCCTCGCCCGAGCAGATTTGGAAGGAGATGGTCGCCGCCGCGCGCGGCCAGGAGCGCAAGGACGGGCTGCCCCCCATCATCGCCACGGACATCGACGCGGAGGCGGTGGAGACCGCGCGCATGAACGCCATCGCGGCGGGCGTCTCGGAGTACATCACCTTCGGCCAGTGCGATTTCGCGGCGACCAAGCTGCCGCCGCCGCCGGGCGTGATCTTCCTCAACCCCGAGTACGGCGAGCGGATGGGCGAGGAGCAGGACCTGGAGCCGCTGTACAGCCGCATCGGCGACTTCTTCAAGCAGAAGTGCACGGGCTACACGGGCTGCGTGCTGACCGGCAACATGGAGATGTCGCGCAAGATCGGGCTGCGCTCCGCGAAGCGCATCCCGTTCTTCAACGGGCCGATCGAGTGCCGCCTCGTGGTGTTCGACCTCTACGAGGGCAGCCAGCGGGGCGCGGACGAAGGGGCGGAGGCCTAGGCTTGGCTGTACGTAGGGGCAGGCCCCAGCGCCTGCCCGCGGGGAGGCAGGTATGCAAGCGATCACCGTGACAGTTGTGGGGCAAGAGCCGTTGGTCGTCTCGGCCGGAACGCGCGTCGGCGAGGTGGTGCCCTCCGTGGATCGGCAGGGCTTTCCTGTCTTGGGCGCGATCGTCAACAACATGGTGGCGCCGCTGTTCGTGCCGCTGATCACGGACGCGGCGGTGACGCCGCTGAGCATCGCGGACGAGCACGGCTGGGCCATCTACCGGAACTCGCTCTGCTTCCTCATCGCGAAGACGGCCCTCGAGCTGTATCCGGGGCTGGAGTGCCGCGTGCGGAACTCCGTGGGAACCGGCCTCTACTGCACCGTGGCGTGGCCCGACCTCTCGGCCGAGGCGGTGGCCGGGCACGTCAAGCGGCTGAAAGAGGCCATGGTCGCCACGGTCCGGCAGGACCTGCCGATCACGGCCGAGACCGTCTCCTACGAGGCCGCGGTCAACATCTTCCGGAAGGCCGGTCAGACCGACAAGCTCAACCTGCTGGCGCACCGCAACCCCCCGATCGTCTGCCTCACGCGCTGCGGCGCGTTCCGCGAGCTGAGCCAGGAGGCGCTCGTCTCGCGGACCGGCGTGCTGGATCTGTTCGAGCTGATCCCGCACGCGCAGGGCTTTGTGCTCAACGTGCCGTCCTCCGCCAAGCCGCGGGAGCTGCAGCCGCTGCCGCCGTTCGAGTACCTGTTCAACGTCTATCGTGAGCATATTGAGTGGGGAAGAATCGTCGGCATCACCAACGTGGGGCAGCTCAACCAGGCGGTCATCGAGAAGCGGGCGGACGATTTCATCCACACGATGGAGGCGCTGCACGACAAGAAGCTGGCCCGCATCGCCGACCAGATCACCGAGCGCGGACGCCCGGTTCGCCTGGTGCTGGTGGCCGGGCCCTCCTCGGCCGGCAAGACCACCTTTTCGAAGCGCCTCGTCACGCACCTGCGCGTCAACGGCTGCAAGCCGCTGCTGATCTCCACGGACAGCTACTTCGTGGGCGACGAGCTCAACCCGCGCGACGCCGACGGCAAGCTCGACTACGAGCACATCGAAGCGATGGACCTGAAGCGCTTGAACGGCGACCTGCTGCGGCTGATGAAGGGCGAGCCGGTGCGGATGCGGAGCTTCGACTTCAAGAAGAAGCAGGGCTATGACCAGGGGGAGCTCACCCAGCTGCCGCCGAACGGCGTCATCGTGATGGAGGGCATCCACTGCCTGAACCCGCGCCTGACGTCCGACCTCCAGCGGGAAGACAAGTTCCTGATCTACATCAACGCGCTCACGCAGCTCGGCGTGGACAGCAGCAATCGAATCTCCACGAACGACACGCGCGTGATCAGGCGCATCGTGCGCGACCACCAGTTCCGGGGCCGTCCGGCGATCGAGACGCTGCGGCGCTGGAAGTCCGTCATACGCGGGGAGCGCCACTGGATCTACCCGTTCCAGCATCTGGCGGACGCGGTGTTCAACGCGGCGCTCGACTACGAGCTGGCGGTGCTCAAGCCGCTGGCGAGCCCGCTGCTCAACCAGATCAAGCCGTGGGACGAGGAGTACCTCGAGGCGCGCCGGCTGTCGGGCTTCCTGCACAACTTTTCGCCGCTCGCGGCGGACGTCGTGCCGGGCGACTCCATCCTGCGCGAGTACATCGGCGGTAGCCAGTTGACGTATTAAAGGCAGGATGAAGGCGTGTAGTCTGCAGGCTTTAGGTGACAACAACAGGAGAAACACGAGATGAGCAAAGAGCTGGAAGAGGGGCAGAACCTGACGCTGGATTTCGCCAAGATCGCCAAGATCGCCGAGGCCTGCAAGGACTCGATCCCGGTGGCCGTGCAGCACGCCGACACGCACGAGGTGATCCTCGTCGCCTACACGAACGAGTTCGCCATGCGGAAGGCTTTCGCGGAGCGCACGCTGATCCTGTGGAGCACCTCGCGCAACGTGCTGTGGGAGAAGGGCAAGACCTCCGGCGAGACCTTCGACCTGCTGGAGGCGCGCGTGAACTGCGAGCAGAATTCGCTGCTCTACATCGTGCGGCCCAAGCGCGGCGCGATCTGCCACACCAAGAACCGGCAGGGCGAGCCCCGCAACTGCTACTACCGCCGGATCGACATGGACACGCTGGCCCTGACCAACCTCGACCCCTGAGCGACTATGACCTACCGCTGCCCATTCTGCAAGCAGGACCTCGGCCCGTCGCCGGCGGTGCGCTGTCCGCGGTGCGCAAAGGCCATGATAGTGCCGAAGATGCGCGAGCCGAACGTGAGGCTGGCAAGGAAGCGCACCCTCGAGAACATCTGGCGCGAGAACGAGCGAAAAAAGGCCGAACTGCATGCCGCGTTGTCGCCGACGCTGTTCCGCAACCCGAAGTTCTATTTCGGCGTCATCGTGATTCTCTCGCTGATCGGCTTTTCGCTGTTCAACGCCACGGACTCGGCAGCGGTGCGGCAAAAGGAGCTTCCGCACCGGCGGGCCCTGCGCCATCTGGACGTCCTGGCCGAGGCGCTGGGGCGCTACCGCTTTCACGTCGGCGCCTTTCCAAACGACGAGCAGGGCTTGGCCGCGCTGGTGCGCGACCCGCACGTGCCGAAGTGGGACGGGCCCTATATCAACCTACTGCGCAGGGATCCTTGGGAAACGCCCTTTGTTTACAAATCTGCGACGAACGGGCTGCCCACGCTCGTGTGCTGCGGGCCAGACAAGCAGCTGGGGACTCCCGACGATCTCAGGCCCGACCCGGCCCGCTATGAGCCTGGCACCGGCTGGACTAACGGCTGGGTCTCGGCTTACGACCGCGGAGTGGGCGTAAGGGTGGTGCCCCGCGATGGGGTCGTCGCGCCTGTGCGGTAGGCGCGAAGTAAAGAGGCCGCGACAGAGCTATACGTTGAAGAGGAAGTGCACGACGTCGCCGTCTTGGAAGAGGTACTCTTTTCCTTCCACGCGCATCAGGCCTGCGGTCTTGGCGCCGTGCTCGCCGCCGAGGCGCACGTAGTCGTCGAAGGCGATCACCTCGGCGCGGATGAAGCCGCGCTCAAAGTCGGTGTGGATCACGCCCGCGCACTGGGGCGCGGTCCAGCCGCGGCGGAAGGTCCACGCGCGGACCTCCTTCGGCCCGGCTGTGAAGTAGCTCGCGAGCCCCAGCGTGTGGTAGGCCATGCGGATGGTCTGGTCGAGACCGCTCTCCTTGAGCCCGTACGAGGCCATGAAGTCGTCGCGCTCCGCATCGGTGAGGCCCGCCAGCTCGGCCTCCATCTTGGCGGAGATCACAACCACGTCGCAGCCCTTCTTGGCCGCGTACTCCTTGACGCGGGCCACCTGCGCGCTCTCCTCGCCGAGGTCGTTCTCGCCCACGTTGGCGCAGTAGATGACCGGCTTGTCGGTGATCAGCTGAAGCTCCGTGAGCGTGCTGCCGAGCGAGTCGCCCTCCGAGCGGGCAAAGGTGCGGACGGGCTGGCCCGCGTCGAGGTGCTTCATCAGCGCCTCCATGGACTCGACCTCCTTGCGCAGCTCCTTGTCGGCGCGGGCCTGGCGGCTGATGCGGTCGATGCGCTTTTCGAGCGACTGCATGTCGGCGAGCACGAGTTCGGTTTCGATGATCTCGATGTCACGGATCGGGTCGATGCCGCCCTCGACGTGCACCACGTCGTCATCGGCGAAGCAGCGCACGACCTGGATAATGGCGTTGGCCTCGCGGATGTTGGCGAGGAACTTGTTGCCGAGGCCTTCGCCCTTGCTCGCGCCGCGCACGAGGCCGGCGATGTCGATGAAGTCCACGGTGGCCTTGACGATCTGGGCCGGGTTGACGATCGCGGCCAGCGCATCGAGCCGGGCGTCCGCAAGCGGAACCGTGGCCTTGTTGGGCTCGATCGTGCAGAACGGGTAGTTCGCCGCCTCCGCGTTCTGGGCGCGGGTGAGCGCGTTGAAGAGGGTGGACTTGCCGACGTTGGGAAGGCCGACGATGCCGACGCCTAATGCCATGGGGTGCTCCTTGGGGAAGAGGTTGGAACGTTCTTGGGATTCAGCGGTTCACGGTGGCCCGCGAGGCATGGGTTCACGCGTCTGTCCCGCCGTGGAATGCGTACTGTTATATCACACTCGGGCTCCGCGTGCCACTCTTGCGTGGCGGGAACCGCACGCACGGGTGCGATTGCAAACTATTGCAATCGCACAGAATTCAGAAGCCAGAAGCCAGAATTCAGGAGTTGGATGCCAACGAGTTATGTCCGATTCGCGCGAGATTCTTCCTGTCTCCTCTTTGGGAGACACCTTTTTGGGCGGCGCTTTCGTATGTAAGTCGTTGCGAAGCAATTCTGAATTCTGACTCCTGAATTCTGACTTCTGGGTGCGATGCAACGAAGTAAAATCGCACCCCGCGCGCACCTAATGGGCCAACAAGGACACGAACTTGGTCAGCGACCTGCCGCAAGAGGCGTGGTTCAGCCCGGCGGCATGGGGGGAGATCGTGTTTCAGTAGGAGGCGAAGAGCGGCCGGCTCGTAGCGCCGGCCGTACTGGCAGGGACCGGCAAGTACGACCGGCGCTACGAGCCGGTCGAAAAGCGCATGGCTGGGCTCCTGCGTGTCTGGTATTATAAAAGCGCATCTGCTGGCTCGTTGAATAGGTGATTGATGAACAGAATACTAGGAGTTGCGTTTTGAGCGACCTGCCGCAGGAGGCGTGGTTCAGCCCGGCGGCGTGGGGGGAGATCGTGCTTCAGTGAGGGAGAGTATCATGCGGAACTCAGTCACGGTTATCGTTGCTGGAACGCTGTGCCTGGCGCTGTCGGCTCAGGCGCAAGTGGAGGCGGTGTGGCTGACGCACCGTTCTCCGTCGCCTGAGAAAACGGTGGTGAACTGGACGAGCGTGGTGCCCGGCCCGTCGCGCGTGTGCTACGGCGCGGACACGGCCTGCGCGCACGAGGCGCGGGTGGAGGGCGAGCGGACGCTGCGCCACGCGGAGATCGCGACGCCGCTGCGCGGGGCAGATGTCTTTTACCGCGTGGAGACGGGCGGGCAGAAATCGGAGACGCTCCGGTTTCAAACCTGTCCTGAAGACGGCGTGCGGGTGGCGGTGGTGGGCGACTGGGGGTACGCGAGCCGGCCCGACCTGACAGCGCTCAAGGCCGACCGGCCGCACCTGCTGATGACGGTCGGCGATAACGTGGCGAGTATCACGAATCCCAAGCAGGCCGGAGACAAGGCGTATATCCAGCCCTACATCGGGATGTTCAAATCCGAGGCGGCGCTTTTCGCATCGACGCCGTTCATGCCGATTCTTGGCAACCACGACAAGCAGGTCGGGCCGAGGGACAACAAGAAACCGGGTTCCAGCTCGGACGTGTACGATATCGCGGCGACGGCCTACCTGAGCGTGTTCGCGCTGCCGGGAGAGGGCTGGAAATGGGCCTTCGCGATCCCGCAGGCGGACGTGACCTTCCTCGCGCTCGACCTGCACCACCTGAGCGACTTCGGCACGACGTTCCAGACGAGCCACGATCACCGGCGCGGCTCGGAGCAGTTCAAGTGGTATGACGAACAAACGGCCCAAGCCGCGTCGGGCTTTGTGGTGACGCTCCTGAACGAAAAGAGCAGTTGCAGGAGCTTGGAGCAGGGCGCGTGGCACGGGCTGTTCAGCCGGGGAACGCTGGCCATCACGGGGTTCGGCTACTTCGCTGAGCGGGCGGTCGAAAGCAACGGGTTCCCCTACTACAACACCTGCGCCGCGAAGCCAGGCGCCGTGTACCGCGACGCCCAGGCGGCGGTGTGCGAGCCGGTGTCGAGCTATATGCTGCTGACGTTCAACCGCGGCAAGGGGCTGATGACCGTTGAACTCAAGCGTCTGGACGGAAGCGTGATCGACAGCCAGACGTATGGCCGGCGAGAGCGGAAGCGGGGGTGATCTGGGGCTGACATCTGCGTCAGCGGCTTTGCGATGTGCCCGTTGAACGTGCGCTTCCGGCTTCATCTTCTCCGAAGCGGAGGGTACAATGAGCGCCGGCCGTACTGCATGGGCCGGGAGATCGGCCGGCTCGTAGCGCCGGTCGTACGGGCAGGGGCAACCAAGTACGACCGGCGCTACGAGCCGGTCGCGGAGTGACAGTTATGGCTGAGACCGTTCAAACACTGTCGTTTACGCGCCGCCGGCTGCCTCACTGGCTGGTGGCGAATCACGCCTATTTTGTGACGTTGTGCCGAAAGGGCTGCCTGCCCGCGAGGGTCGTGACGGATTTGCGCGCTGAGCGGGCGGAGATGGCGGCAAGAAAAGAAGTGGCGCGGGGTGATGCTACGGGTAGAATACGACAAGGGTTGGCGGCCGGCCGGCTCGTAGCGCCGGCCGTACTGGCAGGGTCCGGCACGTACGACCGGCGCTACGAGCCGGTCGAAATGCGCGAGTCGGATCGACTTCACACGAATGAAACCGTGCTCGCCGAGCAGCGCCGGCGCTTTCTGATGATCGAGGCGATTCTTGATGTTGTCGCACGCGGCGAACGTGACTTGTGTGAACCGTCCGTCTCCCGCATTATCCTCGGCAATCTCGACTGGCTGCGCGGTCGCGCCTGGCGCGTGTGGGCCGCGACGCTCATGCCCAGTCACGTTCATCTGGTGCTGGCGAGTACGGGAGGACGGGGTGAGGTGTTGCGTGATGACCTCGCGCAATTCATGTCCTATGTCGGACGGGCCGTCCATGCTGCAAAGGGAAAAACGGGCGGGTTCTGGCAGCGCGAGCCGTTCGATCACTGGTGCCGGGATGGTGAAGCGTGGTTGCGCAGCGTGACCTACACGGTCAACAATCCGGTCAAGGCCGGCCTGTGCGCGGCGTGGCGGGACTGGCCCCACACGGTGGTTGATCCGGACGTGGAGGCTGTGCTGTGTGGGGCGGCCAGCTCGTAGTGCCGGCCGTACTGTGGCATGGACCGGGAGATCGGCCGGCTCGTAGCGCCGGCCGTACGGGCAGGGGCAACCAAGTACGACCGGCGCTACGAGCCGGTCGAAAAAGTCGGCTTTACAGGGGGACGATAATGACGGCAACGATCGCGATGGCAGGTGTGCTGGCCGGCTTGCTCGGCGGAAACGCCTTCAAACAAGACGACACCCTCGTTCTTTCCGGCAAGGTGTCGCCCGAAGTTCGCCTGGCGGTGCGGCAGGAGGGCACAGGTTACCGCGTGCGCGTGGAGGCGGAGAACCCGTACGCGAAAGTGACGGCGCGGCTGGCGATGGCTAGCGGCAAGGCGACCGTGTATCCGCTGGACAAGCTGCCTGCGGACACGCTCATAGCGGCCCATGAGGGCGCGGCGCTGCAGCTGGCGCTGGAGGTGAGCTGGTTCAACGCAGACGGCACGCTGCGGCAGCGCGAGGTCTTCCGCGCGCCGTCGGTCGGCAATCGGTTGCCAGAGGACGCGCGGCAGTGGGAGACGTTCGACTACGCCGCCTACCGCGAGCGCGTGGCGGATCTCGCGCAGCGCATCCGCTTTCCCGTGCGGCAGCCGATGGAGGGCAAGCTCTCCGTGGTCATTGAGACGCCGGACGGCAGGCGAGTCCGCAACTTGGTTTCCGGGCAGGATGTGGCGGCGGGCGCGCAGATGCTGGACTGGGACGGCCGCGACGAGGTCGGCAACCTGGTCGCGCCCGGCGCGTACCGCTTCCGCACGGCCTCGCATCCCGGTATCACGCCTGAATACAAGACGCAGTTCGCCAACGGCGGCGAGGCCGCCTTCTTCCCCTTCGGCTCGAACCACGGCACCATGACGGCGATGGCCGCCAACAGCACGCTGGTGTTCGCGGCGGCGCCCCTCACCGAGGGCGGCTGGGCGATCATCGCGCTCGCGCCGGACGGCGCGTTCGTGCGCGGCTACCGGCAGGTGGGCGGCGCGGGCATCGAGGCTGTTCAGCTTGCGGCCGATGAGAAGCGGCTCTACGTGCTCAACGACGGCGGAGCGTGGGGCGGGCGCGGCAAGGCCCCGGCGCTGACGCTGACCGTCTACGACATCGCCACCGGCGACATCGTGCCGCTCAAGGGCAACAAGGGGCAGTACACGGTTCTGCGCGAGCGCGAGCTGCGCGAGTACAAGCCCGGCGAAGAACGCGCCTACGCGCTGGCCGGCGCGGCGTATCTCAATGGCGTACTATATGTGTCGGATCGCGAGCGGGGCTGCGTCCTCGCGGTCGACCCCGAGTCGGGTAAGGCGGTCGGCGAGATCCCGCTGCCGCAGGCGGGGGCGCTGGCGGCTGACAGCGGCAGGCTCGTGGCGGCGGCTGGCGACCGGCTGGTGAGTGTCGATCCCACCAGCAAGGCGGTGTCGCCGCTCTTCGCGCTGCCGTTCGCGCCGCGCGGGCTCTGCCTCGACAAGGACGGCTTCTATCTCACAGGCGACTCGGATTGCACGATCAAGGCCTACGGGAGAAGCGGCAAGCTCGTGAAAACGCTGGGCGAGCCGGGCGGCGCGTACGAGGGCGCGTGGCGGCCCGAGCGGCTGGTCAATCCTGCGGGCGTGACGCTCGCGCCCGACGGCGCGCTCTGGGTGGCGGAGGATCGCCGCAACCCCAAGCGCCTGAGCAAGTGGGATCGCTCGACCGGCACCTGCGTGTATGACAAGGTCGGGTGCCCCGCATACGGCAGTCCGGGGGCGGGGTTCGATGCGGAGAATCCCGAGCGCTGGTTCGGGCAACGCTGCCAGTGGAAGGTGGATCAGGCCAGCGGCAAGGCGACGATCATGAGCGTGCTGCAGAGGCACGAGGGCCACGTGCAGGGCAAGATCGAGGAATGCCTCAACTACACCTTCGTGCATCAAGACGGGCGGACGTTTGTGCTGGGCACTTACAAGGGCACGCTGATCTCCGAGCTGATGCCCGACGGCTCGCTCAAAGACCGGGCGCTGATCTCCGACGTTCACGGCTTGCTTTACGGGCTGGAGTGGAAGCCCGTGCCCGCGTTCTGCGATACGGTGGAGAAGCGTTTCCCGAAAGCCAACCGCGAGCAGAAGTACACAGACGAGTCCTGCCGCTATGTCGGCACGCTGTGGGTGGACGCGGACGGCGACGGCGATTTCGATGCCGAGGAGTTCCAGTTCCTGCCGACCGGTACCAAGCTGGCGTCTTTCGGCTGGGGGCTCAAGCTGAACGACCTGACCTTGCGGCTGCCGTATCGCAACGCGAACAAGGAGGAGCAGGTTCTGACGCTGCGTCCGGACGGTTATAACGCGTGCGGCGCGCCGGCCTATTCGTTTGAGAAGGCGCTCGCGAAAGCCGCGCCGCTGAAGGACGACCTGCCGCAGGGCAGCCGCACGATCCTCGACACGACGCTCAACGACACGCGCGGCAACAGCGTGGTCAACACCGACCCCTTTATGTTCAGCATCGCGGAGGACGGGCGGATCAACTGGCTCTTCCCGAACCGCTGGACCAACGTACACGGCTCGCACAAGGCACCGCTGCCCAAGCCGGGCGAGCTGCAGGGCGTCCTGTTCGGCCTCGGCACTGCGCCGCTCGACAAGCAGGGCGACGTGATGGTCTTCGTCGGCAACCACGGTCGCTTCTTCGTGATGACGACCGACGGGCTCTACCTCGACGAGATGTTTCAAGACTGCCGCGTGGCGGAGGTGGTCGGGCCGGGGCTCATCGGCGGCGAGGCCTTCGGCGGCTCCTTCGGGTACGACCGCGTGAACAGGCGCTACGTGCTGCAGGCGGGGTGCAGCGGCTACCGCATCTATCACCTGAGCGGGCTCGACCAGGTGACGCGCAGCGAGGGCGAGATTAAGGTTACGCCCGAGATGCTAGCCTCAGCGGCGAGACGCACGCAGGCGGCCGCGCGTGAAGGTACGGTTCAGAAGCAGGCCGCGCTGGCGCGGCTGCCGCCGCAGGCGAAGGCCAGCTTCGGCGCACTGCCCATGGCGGCCGAGTGGGAGAGCGGCAATTGGAAGATCCGCGTGCGGGGCGCGTTCGACGATAAGAACCTCTACGTTCAGTATGATGTGGCCGACCCCTCTCCGTGGGTGAACAACGGGAAGGATTGGACGCAGCTGTTCAAGACGGGCGACGCGGTGGACCTGCAACTCGGCACGGACGCGGCTGCGCCCGCGACGCGTAAAGACGCCGCGCCGGGCGATATCCGGCTCTCGATCGCGCCCTTCGCCGGCAAGCCGCTGGCGGTGCTCTATCGCTACCGCCTCAAGGATAAGGCCGGCGCGAATCCGGTGGAGTTCGCGAGCCCGTGGCGCAGCGAGAAGGTGGACGACGTGCGTAAGCTGGACGACGTGAAGGTCAGTGTGCAGGTCTCCGAGGGCGGTTATCGGCTGGAGGCGGCGATCCCGCTGGCTGCGCTCGGTCTCGGTACCGTCGGCGGCCAGACGCTGCGCGGCGATTTCGGCGTGATCTACGGCGACCGGCTGGGCACGGTCAACCTCTCGCGCGTCTACTGGTCAAATCAGGCGACGGGGCTCGTGAACGACGTGCCGGGCGAGACGATGCTCGCCCCCGACCTGTGGGGTGCGATCAAGTTTGGGGAGTGAGCGGGAGAGCGCTGAGCGGCGACGTTTGGCGTGGTTTCGGCCGGCTCGTAGCGCCGGCCGTACGGGCAGGGTCTCGGGAGTACGACCGGCGCTACGAGCCGGTCGAAAAGAAGCAGAAGGTTTTTCGGTAATTTCGAGGAGTGTACGATGAGAGCCATAGCGATTCTTGCGGGTGTCTGTCTGTGTCTGTCCGTGTTCGCCGAGACCTTGCTGTTCGAGGGCGTGCTGGGGAATTCCGGCGAGTTAGACAAGCCGGTCACCTTCGGATCCATGCAGCGCGGGACGCGCGGGCTGGGCGTGGCGTACGACGCGAAGCGGGGCGTGCTGTATGAACGCGCCGGGAGCGGGAGGCTGAACGCCTACGCGCTGGACGGACGGCTGCTGGCGCAGTATGC
Source organism: uncultured Lentisphaeraceae bacterium (assembly GCA_964386865.1). Classification (GTDB taxonomy): domain Bacteria; phylum Verrucomicrobiota; class Kiritimatiellia; order RFP12; family UBA1067; genus CAYLUN01. Next base: position 112,336 of record CAYLUN010000004.1, read on the forward strand.
GATCAGTGCCGACGAGAACCATTTGGACGCGATGACGCTGTGTGGCGAGCATCTTGTGATGCTCGTGGGCGGGCGGCTCTACACGCTGCGGCTGAACGCGCCGGACGGGGCGACGCCGGCGAAGGCGGCCGCCGCGATCAGCGATCTCGAGGTGCTTTCGTCGTCAGCCCGCGAGGGCCGCGTGGCGGTACGCAACAAGGCAGGGCAGGTCGTGCTGTTGAACCCGGCGGACGACACGATGACGCCGTTCGGCGACGCGCCTGGCTCGTACTGCAACGGCATGGATTGGGACGACAAGGGCGACTTCTTCCTGGTCTTCGGCAAAGAGGCGAACAAGCTCGAAAACGGCAAGCTGGTGACGAGCAGCCTGTGGCCGAAGCGCTTCATCGGTGAGCGCGAGCCGGGCATCGATTGCGCGACGCGGATTGGCGCGTACTGGTACGGCAGCGCGTGGCACGGCACGGTCAAGCGCTTTACGGCCGACTTCGAGCCTGCGCCCGGCGTGGTGCTGGGCGGCGCGTCGGGGCACTTCATCGGCCACGTGCCCTGCAACTACGACGTGGAGCTGGCGCGGGGCGTCCGGCTGATTTCGCCGGGGCTGTTCGCGATCAGCGGGCTGTACGGCGTGGTGCAGCTCGCCGAGTGGCGGCCGGAGCTGAAGGGACTCGTACTGACACGTCGCATCGGGGCCCTGGCCGAACCGGGCGGCGTGGCGGTGGACTCGCAGGGCCGCGTGCTGGCCGGCAAGAATATCTGGAAGTGGGCGGACGACGCGCTCGCCCCTTCGGACGTGGGCAATGTCTTCAAGCTGCTCGCTCCGTGCGCGCATCTGGACGCGGACACGGTGGTGGGGCTGGCGGAGGTGTATGGCAAGGCCTCTGTTTGCATGGGCTGTTTCGAAGAAGAGGAGCTGTACTGCAACCGTCTCGACAAGCTCGAAGTGCCCAAAGATGTGGTCGGAGTGGCGCTCTACCGTGAGCAATCGGGCCAGAAGGGTGGCTGGCGCTTCCTGGCGCTGGGCGCGTCGGGCCAGGCCAGGGTTCATGAGATCGCCGAGGATCGCCGCAACCCGTGGCGCAAGGATCTGGGCGCGGCGAAGCTGAAGACGGCGACGCCGGTCAAGGGCTTTACGGCCGTGGCGATGAAAGACGCCGAGACGCTGCTGGCGGCGGCGGAGGGACAGGTTATCGAGTTCGAGCGCGACGGCGCGGACTGGAATGAAACCGCGCGGTGGAGCGACGGGTTCGGGCCGAAGCTGCGGCTCGCGGTCAGCGAGGGACGCCTGGCGGTGGCGGACGCGGAGAAAAACCGGGTGATGGTCTACGCGCTGGCCGAGCGCCGCAAACTCGCCGAGACCTCAGTCTCCGCGCCGACGGAGATCGCGCTCAACGGCAGCTTTCTCGTGGCCTATGATTCGGTGGGCCAGCGGCTGATGAAGTTTGTAGTTGAGCCTGGAAACGAGAAACTGGAAGCAGGGGAATAGGATATGAGACGAGCGTGTGCGATGATCGCCTGGATTGCGCTGTGCGCCTGGGGGGCGCAGGCCGAGGTGCGTGTCGACGCGGGGATTCCGGCGGGGAACATCGTCTGCGAGCGCGTCGAGGGCGACCAGGTCTTCGTGCGGCAGGAGCGGCGCGGCAGCACGGCGTGGTGGTTCTACTGGGCGTTCCGCGTGCGCGGCGCCGAGGGGCGTACGCTCACGTTCAATTTCACTGACGGCGAGCCGGTCGGCTCGCGCGGGCCGGCTGTGTCGGGCGACAGCGGCCTCGTGTGGCGCTGGCTGAATAAAGATTTCACGAAGAAGAGCTTCACCTACGCTTTTGGGCCGAGCGAGGGCGAGGTGTGGTTCGCGTTCGGCATGGTGTACACGCAGCGCGAGTGGGAGCGTTTTCTTGACCGGTTCGCCGGTTCGCCGTTCGTGGAGAGGGGGCGGCTCGCGGTCACGCGCAAGGGCCGCGACGCCGAGAAGCTACGCCTCGGCTGCATCGTGTCGGAGCCGCGCCACCGCGTCCTGCTGACGGCGCGCCACCACTGCTGCGAGATGATGGCCAGCTACGCGCTGGAGGGCCTCGTGGGCGCCGTGCTGGCAGACGACGAGAAGGGCCGGTGGCTGCGCGAGAACGTCGAGTTTCTGGTGGTTCCGTTTGTGGACAAAGATGGCGCCGAGGACGGCGACCAGGGCAAGTATCGCGCCCCGCGCGACCACAACCGCGACTACGACGGCGTAAGCGCGCACGTCGAAACGGACGCGCTGCGCAGGCTGGTGCCGGAGTGGTCCAAAGGCCGGCTGACGATGGCGCTGGACCTGCACTGCCCACACATCCGAGGCGCGTACAACGAGTGGATCTATCAGGTGGGCAACTCGCGCACAAACCTCTGGGAGCAGCAGCAGGCTTTTGGCAGGCTCCTGGAGAAGGTCGAGCCGAACCCGCTGGCGTATCGGCAGACGGACGACCTGCCGTTCGGCAAGGCATGGAACGCGCCGTCCAACTTCTCGCAGGGAACGAGTTTCGGGCGTTGGGCCTCGGGACTGCCAGGCGTGCGCTTCGCGGGCACCTTCGAGGTCCCCTACGCCACCGCGAACGGCGCGGAGGTCAACGCGGCGAGCGCCCGCGCGTTCGGCGAGGGTCTGGCAACGGCGCTGTGGCGTTATCTGAAAGGGGCAACGAGTGAGCGCTGAGGAGTATGTTGTACCGCCTTCAGGCGGCAGCGCAGTTCTGGCGAACCTCCGCCTGAAGGCGGTACAACGAACGCTTGAGGGCACTCAGAAGCGAGCGTGAGCGATGGCGAACAAACATGTCAATGCGGTGGTCGTGGGGGCGGGCGCGGGCGGCGGGGTGGTCGCCAAGGTGCTGGCCGAGGCCGGGCTTTCCGTGGCGCTGCTGGAGCGCGGCCGCTGGCACACGGCGGACGGCAGTGTGGACGACGAGTTCGTTTCGCAGCGGCCGGTGTTCGCCAACGCCTACGGCCCGGACGACGAGCGCCACCCCCGCGTGATCGAAAAGCCGGACGGCTCGTCGCGCGTGGTGCGGCCCAGCGAGGGCGGCTTCTGCATCGCAGCCTGCGTGGGCAGCGGCACGCTCAGCTACGGCGCGATGGGCTGGCGCTTCATGCCGCAGGACTTCAAGATGCGCTCGACCTACGGCGCGCTGGCGGGCTCGACGCTCGAGGACTGGCCGATTTCGTACGAGGACTTGGAGCCGTGCTACGAGCGGGCCGAGTGGGAGATCGGCGTGGCGGGCGACGACAGCCAGAACCCGTTCGCGCCGCCGCGCCGGAAGCCGCAGCCGATGCCGCCGTTTCCGTACAACAAAGAGGCGCAGCTGCTGATTCCTGCGGCGAAGCGGCTGGGCTGGCACCCCTTCCCGATTCCGATGCTGCGCAACTCGGTGCCGTACGGCGGGCGGCCCGCGTGCGTCCACATGCGGTGGTGCGCGGGCTACGCCTGCCCGATCAACGCCAAGTGCGGCACGCAGAACACGGTGATCCCGGCGGCGCTGGCCACGGGCAGCTGCGAGGTGCGCACCGAGGCGGTGGTCAGCGAGGTGCTCGTGGACGGGCGCGGCAAGGCGCGGGGCGTGCGGTACTATGACGCGGGCGACCGGCTGCAGGAGCAGTCGGCCGACCTCGTGGTGGTCGCGGCCTCTGCCACGGAGACGCCGCGCCTGCTGCTCAACTCGAGGTCGAAGCTCTTTCCCAACGGCGCGGGCAACAACAGCGGCTGGGTCGGCCGCAACTTTCAGGGGCACGGCCGCGGCTGGGCGTACGGGGTGATGCCGGAGGAGGTCTACGAGGAGGCCGGGCCTGGCGCGTGTGTGGCCTTCTGCGATTTCAACCACGGCAACAAGGGGCTCGTGGGCGGCGGGCTGATCGCCAACGACTTCATCCGGCCGCCGTACGCGTTTGCGAACCGGCGCCCGCCGGGCGCGCCCCGCTGGGGGCTTGCGCACAAGGCGTTTCAGCGCGACGCCTACAAGCGGACCGTGCTCGTGACGGGGCCGATCCAGCAGATGCCGGTCTTCGAGTCACGCGTCACGGTTGACCCGGTCGTCAAGGATCACTGGGGCATCCCGGTCGTGCGGCTCAGCGAGCGGACGCACCCGCACGACAAGGAGCTGATCGCGCTCGTGGCCGACAAGTCAGAGGAGCTGCTCCGCGCGGCGGGCGCGGCGGAAACGTGGAAGGGCGGCGGCCCCGCGAGCGCGATGCACCAGGCGGGCACCTGCCGCATGGGCGACGACCCCCAGGCGTCGGTCGCCAACCGCTACGGGCAGTCGCACGAAATCGACAACCTGTTCGTTTGCGACGGCAGCCTGCACGTGACCAACAGCGGCTTCAACCCTGTGCTCACGATCATGGCGCTCGGCTACTGGGTCGGCGACGCCATCGTCCGCGCGTGGCGCGGCGGCGGTCGGCTCAGGGCGTGAGGCGGGACGCGCGCTGTGAGAAGGCCCTTACGGGCTACAAACGAAAACACCTCGCTTTCGCAGGTTTGTAGTGGCGCCGTGAGGCGCTTCTTGGCCATAATTTGAATGGCTGGGGCTTTACAGCGCGCAGGGTTTTCGGCATCATAGAAACGGATAAAGGGAGGTCTTGATGAGAACGTGGAATAGGGCCGTTGTCGTTGGCGTTGCGCTGTGCCTGTGCGCCTGGCGGGGGGCGGCCGACGAGAGGCCCACGAGCTGGGCCGTCCCCGTTCAGGCAGAGGGCGTTCCGAACCTTCACAAGGTGAGCGAGGCGCTCTACCGCAGCGCGCAGCCAACGGACGCGGGGATGAAGGAGGTTCAGCGGCTGGGCATCAAGACGGTCGTGAATCTGCGTTCGTTCCACTCCGACCGGGACGAGCTTGGCGGCGCGAGCGTCCGGTACGAGCACATCTTCATGAAGGCGTGGCACCCGGAGCTGAAGGAGGCCGAGCAGTTCCTGCGGATCGTGACTGACCCCGCCTGCCAGCCCGTGCTGGTGCACTGTCAGCACGGGGCGGACCGAACAGGCACGATGTGCGCGATCTACCGGATCGCGGTGCAGGGGTGGGCCAAGGATGAGGCTGTCCGCGAGATGCGGGAGGGCGGATACGGTTTTCACGAGGTGTGGTCGAATCTGCCGGTGTGGATTGACCGGCTGGACGTGCAGGCGATGCGAAAGCAGTGAAAGGAAAGCGCGTATGGAACAGGGAAACGGTGCGTGGGTACAGTTTGTTGAGCGGCTGCGCCGCGAGGTCTACGCGAAGGACATGAAGGTGATGCTGTTCTCGGTGCTTCTGCTCTTGGCGTTGGGGCTGGCGGGCCTGTTCGGCTACAGCCTGCGGATGCGGCCCGACCAGCGCGCCGTTGCAGAGGCGGAGGCGAACATGGCGTTCAAGTGCTTCATGACGAGCGAGCGCGTGCAGCTCGAGCGGGACCTGCAGTCCATTCGCGACCTCGACGAGGGCAAGCCGGACGAGGTCCGGCAGCGCGCCAACCACCGGATCGACGCCTGGGTCATGAGGCGGTTCGGCGACAGCCGCGCCCGCCCGTACCAGCAAGAGGAGAACGACGGGTGGATGATCGGTTTTCTGGCGGACGTCGCCCGGCAGCGAGCGTCACACCCCTATGCCGGAAGCGGCCCTCAGGCGGGGCCAGCCGTCGGCGAGATTCTGAAAAGGGCGCTCACGCTAGAGGAGCAGACGGACGGCAAGTGAGGGCGCCTTTGCTCAGGAGGGCCGCGGGCGGACGCGGTGGGTGGCGGTCGCCTCGCGCGGATCCTCGGGCCAGTAGTGCTTGGGGTAGCGGCCGCGCAGGTCTTTGCGGACGTACGCGTAGCCGGTGGACCAGAAGCTCTCGAGGTCGCGCGTGACCTGCACGGGCCGCTGCGCTGGCGAGAGCAGGTGCATCACCACGGGCACGCGGCCCGCCGCGACCTTCGGCGTCTGCGCGAGGCCGAACACCTCCTGGATGCGAACCTCCATGTACGGCACGTCCTGGTCGTAGCGCACCTGGATGTTCGAGCCGCTCGGCACGGGCAGGTGCGTGGGCGCGAGGTCGTCGAGCAGGCGGCGCGAGCAGCCGCACGCGTCGAGCCGGCTCAGCAGAATAGCCGTGAGGTCGAGCGCCTGCACGTGGGGCCAGCGCGTGACGCCGTCGCAGTACGGCCCGAGCCACACGTCGAGGTCCGCCAGCAGCGCGCCGTCAGAGAGGTCGGGCCACGCCTGCTCGGGCAGGGTGCGGTGCAGGAAGCAGACGCGCGCCTGCAGGGCCCGCGAGGATTTGCTCCACGGCAACTGGTCGACGCCTTTCTGCCGGACGCCTTCGAGCAGCGCGGCGCGGAGGCTGGCGGGGTCGGGGTCGGCCTGGCCGCCCTCCCGGATGACGATTGCGCCGAGGCAGATGCGCCTCACGGCCTGCACGGCCTCGCTGCGCTTGTCCCACGAGATGATCGCGCGGCTCTCGTATTCCGGGCCGAAGGCGTCGTCGAGCTCTTCGCGGGTGAGGGGCGCGGCGAGGCGGATCTTGGCGTCGGTGTCGGCGTCCTGCAGCTCGGCGGCGACGAGCCACTCTTCGCGGGCGAGCGGCTCGGCGGTGTCGAGCGTGGCGCCGCGTCCGCTGCGCAGGAGGTAGAGGCCCGAGGTGTCGCGGCGGCGGGCGATGCGGTCGGGGAAGGCCCAGGCGAGCAGGAGGCCTTCGGAGAGGTGGGCGCGGTCGGGCGAGGGGTAGCCGTAGCCCCAGCGGCGGGCGAGCTCGAGGGCCCGGCGGGAGAAGTCGTCGCGCGAGGCGGAGCCGAGCCGGTCGAGCAGGCGGCGGGCGTCGGTCTCGCGGCGCGTGGTGGCGTCGGAGGAGGCCTCGGTGAGGGCGGCGGCGAGGAGGCAGGCGCGCTGGGCGCAGCCGGCGGCGGCGGCCTCGAAGACCATGTGCGCGAGGCGCGGGTGGATCGGGAGCTTGGCCATGGCGCGGCCGCGCGGGGTGATGGCGGGGAGAGAAGGCTGTAGGCGAGAGGGGGTGAGAGCGCCGAGTTCCTGAAGCAGGGCGGTGGCGTGGCGCCAGGCCGCGTCGGGGGGAGGGGTGAGCCACGGCAGGCCGTCGCGGGCGGCGCTGCCCCAGGCGGCGCACTGAAGCACGGTGGGGGCGAGGTCGGCGTCGTAGATTTCGGGGAGGGCCTCGGGCGCGAGCTGCGCGTCGGTGGCCTCGTCCCACAGGCGGTAGCAGACGCCGGGGCAGAGGCGGCCGGCTCGGCCGCGGCGCTGGTCGGCGCGGTCGCGGGTGATGCGCAGGGTCTCGAGGCGCGACATGCCGGTGCTGGGCGAGAAGCGCGGCACGCGCATCCAGCCGGTGTCGATAACCACGCGGATGCCTTCGATGGTGAGCGAGGACTCGGCGATGGAGGTGGCGAGCACGACCTTGCGGCGGCCGGGGCCGGGGGGCTCGACGGCGGCGTCCTGCTCGTCGCGCGGCAGCGCGCCGTAAAGCGGGTGGAGCGAGACGTCGGGCGGCAGGGGGGCGTCGCGCAGGCGCTCGAGGGTGCGGCGGATCTCGCCCTCGCCCGGAAGGAAGACGAGGAGGCTGCCGGGCTCGTCCTGCAGGGCGCGGCGCACGGCGTCGGCGGCGACAGCGGGCAGGGGCGCGGTGGGGGCGCGGTTGAGCAGGCGGGTCTCGATGGGGTAGACGCGGGCGTCGGCGGTATGGATGTCCGCGCGGCCGAGGTGGGCGGCGATGGGGCCGGGCTGGAGCGTGGCGGACATCACGATGAGGCGCAGGTCGGGCCTCAGGGCGCCGCGGGCGTCGAGGGCGAGGGCGAGCCCGGTGTCGGCGGCGAGGCTGCGCTCGTGGAACTCGTCGAAAATGAGCAGGCCGGTGTCGGCGAGCTCGGGGTCGCTGAGGAGGCGCTGGGTGAGGAGGCCTTCGGTGAGGATCTCGATGCGCGTGGCCGGGCCGGTTTGCCGGTCGAGGCGGATGTGGTAGCCGACGGTCTGGCCGACGGACTCGCCGCGCTGGCGGGCCATGTAGGCGGCGGCGGCGCGGGCGGCGAGGCGGCGGGGCTCGAGCATCAGGATCTTGCGGCCCTTGAGCCAAGGCGCGTCGAGCAGAAAGGGCGCGACGCGCGTGGTCTTGCCGGAGCCGGGCGGCGCCTGGAGCACGACCGGGCGGTTGGCGGCGAGGGAGGCGGCTACGGCCGGCAGGACGGTGTCGACGGGAAACACGTCACTCGCCTTCGCGGAGGGGGCCGTGCTTTTTGACGTCCTTCATCGGGATCGTCTGGCTGATACCCGGTGCGGTCTCGAGGCGGATGCCCTCCTCGTTCTGGAACTCGAGCACGCCCTTGTAGTAGGAGCGCGTGGTGGTGACCTCGTAGTTCGGGATGAACTGGCGGACAAGCTTGAACTGGAGGGCCAGCGTCTCGCCGCGCTTGACCTCGATCATGCGCTTCTGGTTGGCGAACCCCTTGCGGAAGACGTCGACCTGGCGCTCGCCCTCGAGCACCTCCTCGACCGCGTAGGGGTCGGAGACGGCGGTGGTGTCGCCGCCGCGCGCGATGGTGATGCCGACCTTCTTGCCGTCGATGAGGACGGTGGCGCCTGCGGGCGCGGTGGAGATCTCGAGGCGGCCGGTGTTGCGGGCGAGGCGGAACTCCTCCGTGATGGACGCGCCCTTCTCGAGGGTTATGTCGCGGGCGGCCGGCTCGTGGCCCGCCTTCTCGACGCGCACGCGGTAGGTGCCGGGCTTGGCGCTGGCGAGGTCGAAGGGCGCCTCGCCCTTGAACTCGTCGTCGATGTAGACGCGGGCGCCCTCGGGGATGGAGACGACGCGCAGGGTGCCGGGCAGGGGCTTGAGCTGGATCTCGACCTTCTGCACCTCGCCGGCGGCGAGCGACACGTCCCGCTTGTGAGGCTGGAAGCCGTTGGCCTTGATTTCGAGCGCGACAGAGCCGCCGGGGATGCGGTCGATGCGGCAGGGCGTCTGGCCGCGCGAGATGCCGTTGACGAAGACTTCCGCTCCGTCGGGGTCGCAGGCGATGTCGATGGTGCCGGAGTCGGACATCAGGGTCACCTCCTGCTTCTGGGGGGTGCGGTCATCGAGGGTGACCTCAACCTCCTTGGCCTGAAAGCCCGGGGAGGCGACGGTCAGGCGGTGGGTGCCGGACTCGAGCGAGGTGACCAGCAGCGGCGTGGTGCCGAGCGAGACGCCCTTCAGGGAGATTTCGCTGCCGGTGGGGGCGGAGGTGATCAGGAGGAGGCCTGTGAGCGGCTCGAGCTTGAGCGCGGCGCTGCGGCTGACGCCCTGTTCGAGCACGACCGTGTCGAAGGCGCTCTGGAAGCCCGCCTTGGAGGCCTGGATCAGGTGCGGGCCGGGGGTGAGGTCGGTGAGGGCGAGCGGCGCGGCTCCGCGCTCCTGGTGGTCGATGTGCACGGTGGCCCCTGCGGGCTGCGTGGTGATGTCGAGCCGCGTGGAGGGCTCCTTGTTCTTGGCGGCCAGGGCGGAGCGCGGGGCGACGGACAAAGCGGACACAAGCGACAGGACGGCGAGAGCCGGGGCGGCGAGGGCGAGAGAAAGTTTCATGTCTGTGGTTACCTTAGCTGTGGGGTCGGTGGTTGGGCTAGCGGCGCTCCTTCTTGAGGCGGTTCTCCACGTCGAGCAGCTTGCGCGTAGCCTCCTTGTGGCGTTCGTCAGCGCGGTCGGGGATGAGTTCGCAGAGGATCTTGAGCTCCCTGGCGGCGGCGGGCCAGTCCGAGAGGTTGAGGGCGCGGTCGGCGCGGAAGTTCTGATCTTTGTAGCGCTTGTCGAGCTCGTTCTCGGCGGCCTCATGGCCGTCCATAATCTCAGCGTAGAAGTCGGGCTTGGGGTTGACGGTGTCGAGGTAGAAGACCGCCTCCTGGTAGTTGCGCATGGCCTCGTAGATGTTGCCGTACTTGACCTCGCGCTCTTCGTACTTCTTCTTGGCGATGGAGAGCGCGTTGCGGGCCAGCTCGGTGAGCTTGTCGGACGAGAACTGGATGGCCCAGATGCCAAGCTCGTTCTTGCTGAAGGTCTCCAGCTTCTCGCGCAGCGCGCGGAAGCTGTCGGGCTCGGTTCGGTTGGCGACGCGGCAGGTGTGGGCCTTCTTGCCGACGACGGCCGTGAGGGTCCACTCGTTCAGCGTGTTCGGGTTCGCCGCGAAACCGGTGTAGGTCTTGTCGAGAGAGAAGAACCCGCTGGTCTCGATGTCGTGGGCCAGCTCGCCGAGAAGCGCGGCGTCGACGGCCTTCTCTTTGCGGACGTGGCGGTCTTTGCCCGAGAGGTCGTCGATCTTGACCGCGAGCACGCCGCCGGGCGTGATGGTCATCTCGTAGCGGAAGATGGATTCGGCGGAGGCCTCTACCTTCTCGTACTGGAGGAGGAGGGTTTTCGCCTGATCGGCGACGAGGGGCTGCGTCTTGCTCTTGGCCTTGGCGCGGTTGGCCGGGTCGAGGATGGCCGTGGTGCCGACCACGAGGATCAGGATGGCTGCAACGGACCAGAGCACGGGGCGCAGGAAGTTGCGCTTGGCTTGGGCTGCGGAGGACTCCTCTTTGCCGAAGCCCAGGTCGATGACCACTTCGGCCCCCTGCTCGGCTGGCGTGGCCGCGTCGGCGAGCGTGGCGGTCGCGATGTCGGCGCGATCCACCCGCAGGATGGTCTGGCCGGTTTTAACGCGGTCGCCGGGGTTCAGCTTGATCTCGTCCACGGGCGCGTCGTTCACGAGCGTCTGGTTGGCGCTGGCGAGGTCGATCAGCCACAGCTCGTCGCCGCGCAGCTCGAAGCGGCAGTGGCTGCGCGAGAGGAGCAGGTCGGAAATGGCGATGTCGCACTGGCTGGAGCGCCCCAGCTTGAGGCCCGCGAACGTGACGGGGAAGTGGCGGCCAAGCAGCGGGCCTTCTTCGACGGCGAGGGTGTATTGGTAGTTGCTCATAGATCGGTGGGGGTTAGAACAGCTGTTGCATGGTCTGGCGCAGGATCGGGCTGAGGAGGATCACGAAGACGGCGGGGAATATGCAAAGCATCAGCGGGCCGAGCATCTTGACCGGGGCCTCGTTGGCCAGCTTCTCGGCGCGGTCAAAGCGGCGCGAGCGCATCTGGTCCGACTGGATGCGCAGGATGGCGCCGATGCTGACCCCCAGCTCGTCGGCCTGGATGAGCGCGTGGGAGACGGAGCGCAGGTCCGTGAGGTCGACGCGCGTAGACATGTTGCGCAGCGCGACGCGGCGCGGAATGCCCACCTGGATCTCGCGGGTCATGCGGATCAGCTCCTCGTTGAGAGGGTCGAGCTTGCGGCGCTCGCAGTTGCGCTGGAGGGCACTCATGAAGTCCATGCCCGCCTCGACCGAGAGGGTCAGCAGGTCCAAGACGAAGGGCAAGGCCCGCTGGATGGAGGTGTGCCGGGCCTTGAGGGCGCGGCGCAGCCAGGCCAGCGGGAAATAGTAGAACAGGCTCACGCCCACCAGCGTGGCCAGCCCGATGTTCGCCGCGATCATCGAGGTGGGCTTGAGGGCGACCAGCAGGCGCAGGCCGGCGAACCAGAAGGCGCCGCAGACGACCGGCACCAGAATCTTGATGGCGGTGAACTCCTTGCCGTTGAGCAGGCCCTCGTAGCCGGCGGCGACCAAGTGGCGATCGGCGGTCTCCCGCCCCTTCCGGAAGGCCGGCCGCATGACGACGCCGTCGAGATTCGGGACAAACGGCAGCAGCAGCCGGAAGATCAGCGGCAACTTGCGCTCCTGCTGGCGCCCGTCCGCCAGGGTCACGTAGGTGATCTGGCGGGCGATGTGGAGGCAGTACCACGCCAGCCCCGCGGCGCAGAAAGCCCAGGCGAACATGGTCAGCCCCGTCAGCCATGTCAACGAGTCGTTCATAATCTGCCGATGCCCGGCCGCGGCCTTTCCCTATTCGATTGATTCTGAACGAATAGTATCGCGCTTTTCGGGGCGTTTGTCACGGCAGAAGAAGCAGAAACCGGCAATCGGTTGGTGACGGGGGGGCGAAGTTCTCGCACGGGTCTATACGGGGAGAGCAAGTCGCCCCGGCCTGTGCAACAACGCCGAACACAGGCGAGACGCTTGTGCCCCCAGCGGGATCCCGACGGGCACCTCACTTCGCACAACCTCTCGCGACCCCGTCGCTTGCCGATTACCAGAAAGCGCCGTGGCGACGAACGAGTCGGTCAAGACGCAGCGCGCGTGCGACCTACTGCAGGAAGATCAGCGTGCCCTTCGGCCAAGGCAGAGCCTCAAGCCGGTGGAAGTCGAACTGCAGCCAGCCCACGTAGGGGCTGTCGTAGCGCACCTTGAACACGTTGTCGCCCGGCTTGACGAGCGTCTTGTCCAGCATGTAAGAAAGATAGGTGCCGTCCGCCACGGGGTTGTATTTGCCCAGGACCGAGTTGTTGAGGTCCACGCTGAAGAAATGATTGGTTCTGTCGCCTTGGCTGATAATCCGCGTCGTGTAGCGGAACCGGTACTTGCTGACAAGTTCAGGCGAAAGGGTGAAGTGGACGTTCACGTTCGTATCGCCCGAGGTGATCGCACGCTCGAGGTGCATCCAGTTCGTATCCGCTACGAAGAAGTCATCCGGCGCGCTGCTTTCAATCATGAAGTCGGCCTGGCTGTTGTCCTCGTTGCCGATCTGCCACGAGCCGGCCAGCTCCAGCCAGTCGAAGCTGATATAGGGCGAGGGGCCGGAGCCGTAGTGGAGCGAGAAGGTGTTGGTGCCGGTGAACTGTCGGCGCAACTCAAACTGACACAAAACATATCAAAAATAGTCAGCATTCGCCATGCGGTTTTTGCTGGTGCGCGACTCACTCCAGCCGCGCGATCTCGATCCGGTCGATGTAGAGAGCCTTGATCGCCGAAGCTGCGACGCCCTTTTTGTCGAAGCGGCCGGGGCCGATCCAGAAGTAGTGGTCGCGCTCCGGCACCCACTCGGCCACGTCGTACCACGCGTACCCGTCGCCCACGGCGGAGGCCTTGCGCTCGACGCCGCCGCACCCCTTCTTGTTCTTGCTGTCGTAGACGCCGGACCAGAACGCCTCGCCGTCTTTGCCCGGATCCTTCTCGACCCGGACGCGCATCCGCAGGCGGTACGTCGCTCCGGCGTCGAAGGCCACGTGGCGGAAGGGCAGCGTGGCGCACCACTCGTAGTGCGTGTTGAAGAGCTTCATCGCCGAGCCGTCCTCCGCCAGCGGGTCGGCCACGGTGTCGCCCCACTCGCCGCGTTTGCCGAGCGAGAGGAGGGCGTCTTCGACAGTCGCGCGGGTCTGCGGGGGCGGCAGGGGCGGCGGGTTGGCGAGCGCCTGCCACTGCTTGAGCGTCTGATCGTGGTGTTCGCCGCTCTCGGAGATGCGGATGTTCTTGGCCTCGGCGAAGCGGGCGAGAAGTTCGGCGGCGAGGCCGCGCGTGTCAGCCGGGATCGCGTAGCGCGAGGGGTCGGCTGTGACCCAAACCTTGATCTCGTCCTGGCGCGGCTGGCGCAGCAGGCGCGCGTTGAGAACGGGCATGCCGCCCATGCGCACGTTGTAGAGGTGGGCGGGGGAGTCCTTCACGGCCGCCTCGGCCTGCCGCCACAGCTCGGCGGCGCGCACGTAGAACTCGTCGGGCACCTGCGTGCGCGCCGGGCTCTCGAAGATGCGGAGCGGATGGCTGGCCGGGTCGCGGTAGAAGCTGTGCAGCGCGTCGAAGTAGGTGCGCACATAAGGGGCGGCCGCGCCGTAGTAGCCGTTGAAGAAGTCTTGGAGCAGGGGCTCCTGGGGCAGGTCCGGGTTCCACATCCATTTGGCGAGCAGCCACGCTTTCAGCTCGGCGAAATCGCCGTGCCGGCCCTGGTAGGCGCCTTGCTCGAAGAGGTAGCTGACGCGGTTCGTGTGGAAGAAGCGGACGTTGTCCTGGAGGGCCAGAACGTTGGGGAAAGGCGAGAGGTAGTCGTGGAAGTTGGTGGTGTAGTCCCAGAGGTAGAGGCGGGGGCTGATCGCGCTCCAGCCGCGGATGTCGTCGAGGAAGGCGCGGTTCTCCTTGAACGCGCTCGTGTTGATCGGGTAAGCGAAGTCGCACTCGATGGTGCAGAGGCAGGGCATCACGTTGTGGCGCGGGCGGAGCGTCTTCGGGGGCTTGCGCGTGTACTGGTAGGCGAGCGTCTCGATGGTGACGTTGGGGAACTCTTTCTCGACTGCCTCGGCGACCTTGTTCACAAAGGCGATCATCGTGCCCGCGTGTGACTCTTCCGCGTCGTCGAGCGCCTTGCAGGCCGGGCAGGTGCAGAAGTGGTGCCAGTCGTTCTGGCTCACGCCGTAGAAGTCGGCGCCGGGGTCCTTGCGGATGCGGGCCAGCACGTTGGAGGTGACGAGGCGCAGCACATCAGGGTTGGTAAGGCAGAGCTGCGAGTACGCCTTGAGCCGCTTGCCGTCCACCTCGCTGAAGTATTCCGGGTGGGAGTCGAAGTGCTGCTCGGGCGGGCAGAGAATGTTGAAGGTGTGGCAGCTGCCGAGCCCGCCGCCGAAGCGGTGCGAGTGGTCGCCGTGCTTGGCGGCCAGCCGCATGGCGTTGCCGTTGACCTTGTTGCGGGCGGCCAGGTCGCCGTTGAACAGGTCGAACCAGAACGGCTCGCGCAGGGCGAAGGCCGGGCGCTGGGTTTCGTCGAGGGCTGGAACCACAAAGGCCTCCAGCTGCGGAGTGACGCCGTGCCAGCTCGCGTACCAGCGGCAGCCGCCGAAGCGCTCGAGCACCTCGTACACGCCGTACAGCGTGCCGCGCACGGGCCCGCCGAGAACCACGAGGTGGGGCGGGCAGGACTTGAGCCGGAAGCCGTCCTCGCCGAGCGCCGCGACGTCGGGCTTGCCGCCGAGGAGCGGCGCGGTGTGGCGCGTCTCGCCCAGCAGGATCGCGCGCGCCGGGAGCGGGCCGTCATCCGCGACGACCTGCAGCTTGACGCCGGTCAGCTGCTCGGCAAAGCGCTGCAGCTCCTCGGCGGCGTAGCGCTGCGAGGGCGAGGCGTTCGTCGGGCAGACGATGGCGTATGCGGCGGGCTGCCCGCGCGTGGCGAGCGTGAGGCTCTGCGCGACGGCGGCGCCAGTCAGACATGCGCAAGCCAAGAGGGCGGCGATTCGCTTCATAGTTGATCTCCCCGGAGTTACGACCCTGTAATCATCTAACCACAAAACAGGCCGGAAGGAAAGCCGCGGCTGCCGCCTTCAGCGCACACGGGTGCGATTGCAAACTATTGCAATCGCACAGAATTCAGAAGCCAGAAGCCAGAATTCAGGAGTTGGATGCCAACGAGTTATGTCCGATTCGCGCGAGATTCTTCCTGTCTCCTCTTTGGGAGACACCTTTTTGGGCGGCGCTTTCGTATGTAAGTCGTTGCGAAGCAATTCTGAATTCTGACTCCTGAATTCTGACTTCTGGGTGCGATGCAACGAAGTAAAATCGCACCCAGCGCACACGAACAGGCGGCAGCAACTCTCATGATGGCCTCTCCCTGCGGGATCGAAATCGGGATCGGAATCGACGATAAGAGCCGTGTTTCGATCCCGATCCCGATTTCGATGGCGAGCTTGACTGCCCCTAATTGCCCATAATGGGAATGGCTGAACAGGCGCGAGTTCGATGTTTCCGAAGTGCCTGACGGCCAAGGCGGGTTATCATCCATCCGGGAGTCCCCATGTTCTTACAAAGCCGTTTCCACCCCCGAAAAGGCGTTCTAAGGCCATATATCGGGGGTAATATCGGTGTAATATATTGGTGAACAATAGCTTATCGACGCTTAGCGTCGCAAAGTACAATGTTTTATGGAATCATTGTGAATCTGTTTTTTGCCGATTGCCGATATCGGGATCGAGCGCCGCAGAGCTTTGACACGAGAAGCGTTCGGTGTGCCCTCGCGAGGGAACGATACCGATCCCGATAGCGATTTGGACAAAGACCTGTGCGGTCAAGAAGGCTTGAGGTCTGGCTTTTTCGCTTAGCCCCTCGACAAACCGGACGAAAAGAGAGAGACTATTTTCCAGCAACGGCGACACCCCGAACCCTCGTTTGCCTGCGGCTCACGGGTTCGGTGGTCGCTGACGTTGGGCAGGGGGACGAATAAGGGGACGCATCATGCCTAAGAAGGCGGTTACCGTGATCGATGGCGAGAATATCCTCTACCACTACTTGCATAAGGATATGTTCGAGTCCGACATATGGTTGTTTCAGATGCTATGCGCACGCTTGGTCGCCGGGCTCGGAATATGGCTTCATCCAAGCCTATACCAGAGGATGCCGACCCTCCTGCCGTTTGCAGTTCGCGACCCTTCCTGCCGGAAACGTAAGGAGGGCGACGTGGAAGCCTGGGGTGCGCCAAGTGAAAACGGTTATCTCCGCGACGACAATACCCTTGTAAAAGCCATCCCAAAGTCAATGCTTGTCTCATCTGTAAGGCAGCCCTTGTATCATGGCAAACGGATTGGGAATGGTTTCGTAGCGGCTCATGTGTGGCGTCAAGTCAAAGGATCGGATACTGGCGCCACACTCGCCTCACGGGATCCATGGACCAACACCTTCGTTCCCAATCTTGTCTGGTTGCCGGCTGAAGTAGCCAAGCTAAGCGATCGCGAAGGAACCTTCACCCAGTTGTATCTCCAGGCTCTGTCGGCCAAGATATACCGACACACAGATGTTGAACCTGCGATGCGTCCTATTGTGGACAGGATCTGGGGAATGTTGGACTTGCCGCATGGGATTCCCGAACAAGGGCTTCCTCAGATAGAGGATCTGTCGTTCTTTCAGGTGGACGGTGCCTACATCCGAAACCGAAGACAGTCTGTCGCAGATGTTGTCGCTGCACTACAAACTGTTCTCGCAGGCCAACCACTGACTGCGAAAGTTGTCACAACGCGGTTCGGTGATGGATTGCCATCCGTATCCAAAGAGGGACTAACCAAAAGAGTTGCGGAGTTGGCAAACTACCTATCCAAGATGCCGGAGGTCGAACAAGCAGGTGCAGGCGACGCTTTACAGCGCGCCTAACCTGCGTCGTTGCGCGCTTTCGTGTGCCTCATCTGATCGGCGATTGACAGCGCGGCGGGTTTGTGGTCACATCGTGGCCATGAAAGTGATTGCACGGGGGGCGGGGTGTTGTGTCGCGCTGCTGGCCGTGGCCGGGGCACGGGCGGCGGCGACGGTGTGCGAGGCGGAGGGCGCGCGGCTCGACGCGGGGCGGGTCGAAATCGTGGCGCACGACGCGTTCCGCGGCCAGCAGGGCGTGTCGCTGAAAGCCGGGCAGTCCGCGGCCGCCGACGCGACGAACGCCGCGCCGGACCTGGTCTTCGACGTCCGCGTGCAGCAGCCCGGACGCTACAGCCTCAGCACCTACGCGGCCGTTGACGCCGCCGGCGCGGAGCAGATGCGCAAGGCGCGCAGCAAGTATGAGTCGCTCTTCGCCACGTTCCGGATCGGCGAGCAGCGCCCGACGCGGCGCGTGGTCTTTGTGCCGTGGGGTGACCCGAAGCTGTGCTACCAGCACATCGGCGTCTTCACCCTAAGCGGCACGCAGCAGGAGGTCCGCCTCTGGCTGCCTTCGGGCGTCCGCCTCGACCGCCTGGAGGCCCACCCGTACCGCCCGCCTGCGGTTTCGAAGGACGTGGCCGCGTACGAGCCGAGCGTGGCCCCGCCGGCTTCGCATCCGAGGCTGTGGGTGAACCCCGAGTCGCTCGCCCAGATACGCGCCCGGCTGGCACACCCGGAACACAAGACCCACTGGGAGAACGTCCGCACGCTCGCCGCCAAGCCGTTCGCGTTCAAGCCCGCGCCCGACCGCGAGGTCGCCTACAACACGCCGCTCGAGCGCGCCGCGCTCGCCAAGGCGTTCGTGTTCCTGGCGCAGGACGACCGGAAGGCGGGCCGCGAGGCCGCCGACCTGATGCTCGCCTACCTGCCGCAGGTCGAGTTCGGCAACGTGCTGGACATCACCCGCGAGGTGGGCGCCGCGATTTACGCCGGCTCGTGCGTCTACGACTGGTGCTACGGCCTCCTCTCGGCGCCGGAGCGCGAGACGCTGCGTCGCCACCTGATGCGCCTCGCCGAGGAGATGGAGTGCGGCTGGCCGCCCTTCCGGCAGGGCATCGTCAACGGCCACGGCAACGAGGCGCAGGTCTGCCGCGACCTGCTGGCGATGTCGATCGCGCTTTACGACGAAGACCCGCTCCCGTACCGCTACTGCTCGTACAAGGTGCTGGAGGAACTCGTGCCGATGCGGCGCTTCGAATACCAGTCGCCTCGCCACAACCAGGGCGTCAGCTACGCCGCCTACCGCTTCGGCTGGGAGATGCACGCCGCCTGGCTGATGCGCCGGCTGAGCGGTCGCGAGGTCTTCGACGCGAACCTCAAGACCGTTCCGAAGTACTGGCTCCACATGCGGCTGCCGAACGGCGAGATGCTGCGCGACGGCGACGGAGTCCACGCGGGCAGCTACTGGAACTACCCGCAGACGGCGCTGCTCTGCTACGCCTATAGCGGCGATCCGGTGGTGAAGGGGGAATTCGTGCGGCAGGGCGGCCTGCGCACCGGCGACTCGCTGCTCTTCCTGCTGCTCAACGACCCGGAGGTGAAGGCCGACACGGGCTTCGACGCGCTGCCGCTGACGCTCGACTTCGGCCCCGTTCTCGGCGGCCTGGTCGCCCGCACCGGCTGGACCATGGGCACGAACTCCGCCGACGTCGTGGCCGAGGTGAAGGGCGGCGGCTACCACTTCGGCAACCACCAGCACGCGGACGCAGGCTCCTTGCAGATCTACTACCGCGGCCTGCAGGTCGCCAAGCTCGGGCAGTACAAGTTCTACGGCACGCCCTACGACATGAACTTCGCCAAGCGCTCCGCCGCGCAGAGCATGCTGCTTGTGTTCGACCCGCAGGAGAAGATCCTCAACAACTATGCCAACGACGGCGGCTCGCGCTTCCTTCAGAGCCATCCCCGCACGCCGAAGGAGACGATGACGACCCCGGCCTTCGACTATGGTAAGGTTGTCTCGTGCAGCTTCGGGCCGTCGACGCAAACGCCCGCCTTCAGCTACTTTTGCGCCGACCTGAAAGCCGCGTATTCCGACAAGGTCGCGGCCTACACGCGCCGCTTCTGCTTCCTCAATCTGGGTAAACCCGGCAACCCGGCGGCCATGATCGTGCTCGACGACATCGCGTCCGCGAAGCCGGAGTTCAAGAAGGTCTGGCAGCTCAACACCCTCCAGCCGCCGCAGGCGACGCCCGGCGGCGTCCGGCTCTGGAACGTGTCAGGCGGCGTCACGGGGCGGCTCGACGTCTGCATGCTCTGGCCCGCGCGCGAGGCGCGCACGCTGGAGATCCTCAGCGGCGAGACCGCGAACAGCGTGGCAGGGAAAACCTATACGCCGCCCACGCCGGCCGGCGCCGAGGCGAACGGCCACCGGATCCTGTTTTCGCCGAAGCAGGCGCAGGCGCGCGACCGCTTCCTGACGGTGCTCCAGGCGTGCGACGCCGAGCCGCTGCCGCTCTGCCGCGAGGAGTCCGAGACAGGGGTCACCCTGCGCCTCGCCGACCGCATCGTCGCGCTTCCGAAAAGCGGAGTGCTCTCCGGCGACACGCTCGACGTGCGCGTGCCCTCCGACGGGCAAACGTATCAGGTGCTGTGCGCAGGCTTGCGGCCCGGCGCGTGGCGGCTCACGGCGCCCGGCGCGCCAGGCCGCGACGTGACCGTCGAGCCCGGAAAGAACACGCTTTTCTTCGAATCGCGCGGCGGAACGTGCCGGCTTGCATGTGCGCCGGCAAGCAAGTGATGCCGCTTTCGCCGACTACTTCTTCAGCTTGGTGATCTTGGCCGCTTCGGAGTTGCCGAACTGCATATCCGGCTTGCTGAACTTCACGTCGTTGTGGTAGGTCGCGTACTCGGCCACGATGGCGCCGTCTTTGCCGGCGCGCATGAAGTGGAAAGACTCGGGGTCGTTCAGGGAGTAGATCCCGCCCGCCTCAAGCTTCTTCACGTACTTGGACTTGAACCACGGCTGGCCGTAGCCCCAGGGCCGCTCGCTGGCGGGCATGTCGCTGATCAGGGTTTCGCCGGCCTCGCCCTTGTACTCGCCGAAGAACTCCACCGACCCGTGGCGGATGTGCCAGGTCTCCATCTTCGGCCCGAACCCCTTGCCGTCGCCGTCGGTGAGGTGGTTGTGCTCGGGGAGCACCTGCCCGGGCAGCAGGAAGATCTCGTGGCCGAGGTAGCCGTACTTCTGGTCTTTGAACGTGCCCTTGTACGCCTTGGCGCCGACGGCTCCGTACGTGCCTTCGACGTTCTTCCAGAAGATGCCGGCCATGCCGAGCTTCGCAAAATCGCCCTGCACAAAATCGGCGACCCACAGCGTGTCCGTCTTGAGGATGGCCGGAATCGGATAGTGATACGCCCGCATCATGTCGAAGTAGGCCTCTTTGGCGACGGCCTGATCCAGCGAGCCGTCCGCCTTGTAAAAGGCCGGGCTCGTGAGGTGCGGGACCGATGAAAACGGCGCGAGTCCGGTGTAGCTCTTGGGGGCGGCGCAGCCGCTCATCCAGAGTGCCGTGCTGAGGCTGAGGAACAGATAACAGGGTGTTTTGGTCATGGGACGTGTTCTCCTTCTTGGTTTGCCGACAGGTGTCGTGTCAGTAGTGAAGCGGAATCGGCGTTTCAGGTCAACGGGAAAGTGGAGCCGGTGTTTCCGGGCACCCCTTTTCGGCGTCCGGTAACGGCGTTTCACAGGGTGAGCCGACCGCGCTAATCGTAATCACGAGGGGTGTGAAGAGCGCGACCAAAACTGCGAGGCAGAGGCACGGGAGCAAGACGAAGAAGAGCCCGTTCGAGATTCGGCGGCTGAGCGGGTGGAGGTCTTTGGCAATCAGGACAAGCGCCGATGCGAGAGCGAGTAGCGTCCAGCCCACCGGCGCGAGCGCCAAGACCAAGCGGGTTAGGGACGGAGGGCTGTAGTCGCCTGGGTACAGGTCTGCATAGATCGCGACGAACGTGGGCGCGATGCGCGCAACACAGATAAACGCGAGAAAGTAGGCGACGGTCAAGACGATGGTAGACGTGCGTGGTTTCACCATGCGTTCATGATACGCCTCACGGCTGAGGGGGTCAATCCGTTTGGCCCGAATGGCGCTAAGATAAGCGACGGCTCGGCGCAGCCTCGCCCCCCACCCTGCGTATTTGCGTTGAAAATGGAGGGCGAAGCTGTGCTGAGCCGCCAACAGAACGGAAGAATGCGCTTATCTTAGAGCCCTTCCCGTTTGGCCCTCTGACCCCGCTGCCGACGCAGGCATGATGCCTTGACATCAAATATTAAGATGCTACGATGCCATCATGAGAACGACCTTGGTTATAGACGACGATGTGTTGGGGCGGGCACGGGACCTTGCGGTCAGATTGCAGGAGCCGTTCCGGCGGGTGATCAATGTCGGGGCAAAAGGCGGGATGGTATGATGGAACCACACAAGGGGGATGACGAATGAAGACGAGACTCACGTTTGCTGTTGTGCTGGGACTGTGGGCCTGCGTGGCGGGGGCGGCGGAGACGGAGCCGGTCGTGCCGGGGAGCCTGGAGGATCTGGCGCGGTTCCGCAAGCCGCCGGTCGAGAACAAGATGGTCGTGGGCGGCTTCCTGTGGGTCGAGGCCGAAGATTTCGCGGACTACGGCGAGTGGCGGCTCGACACGCAGTTCGTGCACAAGATGGGCTCGGCGTATCTGCTCGCGGGCGGCGTGTGCACGCCGATCAAAGACGCGGCGACCGAGGTCAGGCTGCCGCAGGCCGGCTCCTACCGCGTGTGGGTTCGCACCCGCAACTGGCTCAAGGATTTCGCGCCCGGCAAGTTTTCTGTGGCCGTCAATGGCAAGCGGTCGGCGAAGGTGCTTGGCGCGGGCAAGCCCGAGGCGTGGGCGTGGGAGTCGGCAGGCGAGTTCAAGCTCGCGGCAGGCCCGGTCAAGCTGGCGCTGGTGGACCTGTCGGGCGCGTTCGCGCGCTGCGACGCGCTGCTGCTGACGAGCGACCTGTCGTACACGCCGCCCGAGGAGCTGGAGGCGGTGCAGCGCGAGCGGGCGCGGCTGACCGGCGCGACGCAAGAGGTGGCCGACGCGGGCGCGTTCGACGTGGTCGTGGTGGGTGCGGGCTCGGCCGGCTGCGGCGCGGCGGTGGCCGCGGCGCGCACGGGCGCGAAGACCGCGCTGGTGCAGGACCGGCCCGTGCTGGGCGGCAACGCGAGCATCGAGCTGGGCGTGCCGACCTGCGGGGCTGCGCGCCACGACAATGCGCGCGAAGGCGGCCTGAACGAAGAGGCGAATCTCATCCGCGCCAAGTACGGCTACCACAAGATGAGCGAGGCCTACCACATCCAGGCGGCGGGCGAAAAGAACCTGACGGTCTTCAACAACAGCCGCGTGACGGGCGTGGAACTGGCGGCAGGCAAGGCCATCGCGGCGGTGAAGGCGGTGAACACGCTGACGCTCGCGCCGAGCCGCGTGCGCGGCAAGCAGTTCGTCGACTGCACGGGCGACGGCTGGGTGGGCTTCTACGCGGGCGCGACGTACCGGTTCGGCCGCGAGGCGAGCAACGAGTTCGGCGAGGCCGCCGCGCCGGCGCAGGCGGATCGCATCACCATGAGCGGCTGCATCATGGGAAACCTCTCGCTCTCGTACCGCGCCGAGAACACGGGGAACCCCGTGGCCTACACCGCGCCCGAGTGGGCGGTCAAGCTGCTGCCGCCCGAAGAGTTCTGCCGCAAGCCCAAGGGGCTGGGGGGGCAGTGGTGGCTGGAGCACCCCGGGGATTTCGATGACCTGGAAGATCCCGAGCGGGCGCGCGACGAGCTGATCCGCATCAGCTTCGCCTACTGGGGCTGGATCAAGAACGGGTGGGAGGACAAGGCCAAGGCGCGGGACTACGCGATGACCTACGTGCCGCACGTGGACGCGCGTCGCGAGACGCGCCGGCTTGTCGGCGACCACATCCTCAAGCAGCAGGAGTGCGAGGCGGGCACGATGTTCCCCGACCGCATCTCGTACGGCGGCTGGAGCCTTGACGTGCACAACCCCAAGGGTATCCACTCGGGTAAGGAGGGTCCGTATGACTACGACGGACACGTGCCGATCTACAGCATCCCTTACCGCACGATCTACTCGGCCAACGTGCCGAACCTCTTCTTCGCGGGCCGCTGCATGAGCGTCACGCACATCGCGCTCGGCACGGTGCGCGTGGAGGCGACGCTCTCGACCGTGGGGCAGGCGGCGGGCACGGCGGCGGCGCTGTGCGTCCAGCGCGGCGTGACCCCGCGCGAGCTGGGCGAGCGGCACATCAAGGACCTCCAGCAGCGGCTGCTCAAGGACGACCAGTACATACCCGAGCTGGCGAACGAGGATCCGGCGGACCTCGCCCGCGGGGCGAAGGTCACGGCCTCCAGCACGCGCGCCTACACGGAGTTCACCAAGAGTTCGTACAAGACGGACGAAGAGCACCCGCTCAACATGCCGCGCGCGGTGCTCTTCCCGCGCGGGCTCACCGAGCGGCTGGGCAAGGTCAGCCTCTGTCTGATCTCCGAGAACAAGGAGCCGACCGACGTGACGCTGCACGTGCGCGGCGCCCAGGCGTCGGGCGACTTCTCCTCCGAGACTGACCTCGCGACGGCCACGGCCAAGGTGCCTGCGGGCAAGCGCGCCTACGTGTCGTTCAAGGTCGACTGCGCGTTGACCGACCCCTACGTGTGGCTGTGGCTGCCCAAGACGCCGGGCGTGTCGTGGGCGCAGATGGAGAGCGCGATGTCTGAGGGTTGCCGCGCGTACGGCGGGGGCGCGGGGCGGCCGTGGTCTGTCGTCAAGGGCCACCAGTACGCGTTTTACGCCGAGCCGGCGCTGCGCTTCCAGACCGACTACCGGCCCGAAAACGTGGTCGACGGCGTGACGCGCATCGTGGGCAAGCAGAGCCACCTGTGGGCGTCGGACCCGCAGCAGCCCTTCCCGCAGTGGGTCGAGCTGGACTTCGGTAAGGCGGTCGAGCTGAACGCGGTGCGGCTGACCTTCGACACGGACTTTGCGCTCAAGTTCCCGGAGCGCCCGGCGCCCGCGCGGCTGGTCAAGGACTACCGCGTCGAAGCCTTCGACGGTGCGGCGTGGAAAGAGGTCGCTGCGGCCAAAGAGAACTACTTGCGCCTGCGCACGCACAGCTTCCCAGTGCTGAAGGCCTCGAAGCTCAGGCTCCTCGTCGACGCGACTAACGGCGAACCTTCGGCCCGCGTCTTCGAGATCCGCGCCTACCGCGAGCCGTGATGTCTCGAAGAAGAGCACTTCTAATAGCCAGCACCGTGACCGGCGCCCTGATCGCCTGGGGCGTTGCAGCTTATGCTGTGCCCTCGTACTGGCGGGCGCGTTCTGCCGCCGACACCTTTATGGCGCAGTTCACGGATTGGCCGTGTCTGTGCAGCAAGGGTCGCTTTCTCCTCAGTTGCCACCCGTCGGGGCCAGAACTCGGCTGGTTTTGCACGCCATGCTGGGTCTTCTGTTACACGAATCGGACAACAGGGGAGACTTCGAAGCGTGTCTACGTCGACCTTCCCGAGTGCCGGGCGTACATGTGGTATCCCATGCTGGATCCCGTACCCATGCTCGGCTTCAGGCCCTAAAAGCGGGACGGTCTGTGTTCCCCAGAACGGAACGAACAAGGAGCCTCTAATGGGCTTGGGACGAAGAGCATTCTTGAAATTCGCCGCGACGGCGCTTGGCGGGCTGGCGGTTGACCCCGCCACGGCGATCGCCGTGACGGGTGACTACTACGTCAACACGCGGCTCGGGCTGGCGTTCATGCGACCCCAGGGCTGGCAGCTGCAGACCTTTCAGGACTTTGCGACACAGCTCAAGGGACAAATCGTCGAAGGCGTTGAGCCCGAAGAGGAGGAGGCTTTTCGCCGGGATCAGGCATCGACCCTGGTCGCTACGATTTCGAAGTATGACGACAGCGTCGACCGCTTCAGCCCGTCTATCACGGTGTTCAAGAACACGGAGGATCGCGCGGGCGTTGAATCGCTCGACACGCTTGCCGGGCAAGCCATAGCCGCCTTCTCGGAGTGCCTCAAGGACTATGCGGTCACGGAGCCTCCCCTGCGGCGTGAATTGTCCAACTGCGACGGCCTGCGCTTCAAGTCGCGGTGGGTCTTTCAGCATGAGAAGATCGCGCCTGTGTTGATCGATGACGAAGTGCTGGTCATAGACCAAGGCCTCGTCATCTACACGATTCACCTGTACGATACGCCTTACGAAGGGGACTCCGCCGCAGAGGAGTTCAGCCTCTTCAGGAGAAGTCTGCGGCTGGCCTAGCGGAAACGACACGACGAGCCTCGTACCGGATGGGCGCCGTCCGCGCTCACTCCGCCTAAAAGCCTACAGCCTATAGCCTACAGCCTATAGCCTACAGCCTATAGCCTAATAGCCTTCTCCTCTCACAACCCGTACTCGGCAAGCACGAACTTCGAGGTGTCGACTTCGGCGAGCATCTGGTCGATGAACTGCGACTCGTGGCCGGGCAGGCCAGCGAGGGCCTCGTCCATCGTGTCCAGCCACTCCAGCTCGCGCTCCGGGATGCGCAGCGCGCCGGCGGCGTGCGCGGTGCGCAGGGACTTGAGCGCCGTCGCTGCCGCGGCGCGGCCGGCGGCGTAGTGGTCGGGCGCGTCGACGATCGACTGCGCGATCAATACCGCGACGTCCGGCCGCAGCACCCAGGCCTGCGGGTCTGACGACGCGTCGCTCTCGACCATCCAGTCGCGCAGCGTGCAGGCCGCGCCGTGGCCGTGGCGGGTGGCGGTGTTGAAGAGGCGGCAGTCGTAGATGAGCTGCTCCGCGTAGCAGGTCGGCGCCATGGCGGCGAGGAGCTTGACGTTCTGCACCGACTCGTTGCTCCAGGTGTCGCACACCGCGCCCGCGATGTTGCCGAGCGGGCTCAGGTGGGCGCAGGCCGAGGCCTTGCCCTCCATCGCCATCGGGCAGCCGGTGATGGCCTTGAGGTAGACGTTCTCGTAGCCGCAGTCCTTGCCGGGCCCGACGCAGCCGCACTCGTAACCGACCAGCGTGCGTACGGCGCTCACGGCCCGCACCACGGCGGCGAAGACGCGCGGGATGTACTGCTTCTCGGCCAGCACCATGGCGGTGTTGCCGAAGCCGCAGGCCGTGTCGCCCGCGCAGAACACCCCGTGCTTGTCCGCGATCTTCTGAAGCTCGGTCCAGAGGAAGCGCATGTCGCGCACGCCCAGCGAGCAGAGGGCAAAGATCACCTGCGGCAGGCTGCACATGGTGAGTGCCTCGTCGCAGACCTCCTTGCCGCCCGTGGACTCGATGCTGAGCAGCTCGGCGCCCGCCGCGGCGGAGCCTTCGAAGGTGGCCATCATGCGCTCGTAGAAGGAGCCGCGGCGCATCAGCGGCGGGCGGCTCATCTCGCGCAGGTCATTCGGAGTCATGCGCAGGACGCCCTTGAGGCCGTGGGCTTTCTCGGCCTCGGACAGCCCGTCCAACAGGATGCGGGCCAGCTCGATGGCCCACTCTGGCCGCTCGCACATCGGCGGCAGGGTTTCGAACTCGACCACCAGGCCCGGCGCGCCCAGCTCGGCGGCGCGCTGGGTGGCGCCGGTGATGATCTCCCGGTACTGCCGGCGGATCTCCGGCCAGTTGGCCTCGTTGATCTCCATCGGCGGCAGGGTGAAATTCAGCTCGGGGTAGACGTCGCCGCCGCCGATGACCATGCCGCTGCGGGTGCGGACGGGGCGGGGCGCGCGTCCGAACACGAGGTCGGACGGGTTCGAGATCGCGAGTGTCGAATACTTCTGCATGTGCTCAGGCCTTTCCGGGTTGAAGCGTCATTTGCTGTCCATTTGCAGGCGTCATCAATAGACGCGGCAAGGATAGCCGGTTCAATGCGAAATAGAAGCTCTTTCGCGTGTCCACCGTTTTAGTCTAGTATGCTCTTCGTTTGCCTAGATCAATATTGGGGCCAAGGCGCCGCGCGACGAATACGCGTGGAGGGGCGGCCTCCGTGTCGCCCGCCGGCTCGCGCGGGGGCGGGCCCTCCGGACGCGGCGCGAAACCGGGGCTATCAGGCTCGCGTGGAGGGACGTCCTCCATGTCGCCCGCCGGCCCGCGCGGAGGCGGGCCCGGACGCGGCGCGAAGCCGCTCTTACGGGGCGCGGGCGCCAACGGGGCCGCCGTCGGTCGCGAGGGCGGTGCCGGGGCTACCGGGCTTGAGGCGGTAGTCGCGTGCGGCGGCGTCGACGAACTGCGGCTCGGCGACGAGCGAGCCGTCGTCCAGGCCGAGCTCGCTCTGGTAGCGCGCGAACGAGTTGGTCGCGAAGTAGGTCTTGCCGAGCCAGCGGAAAACCGGCTTGTCGGTTTGATAGTAGAGGTTGTTCCGCAGCGTGAGCCCGGTGCGCCAGTCGTTCTCCATGCGGACGCAGACCTCGGTCGAGCGGGCGAAAATGTTGTTGCGGATGATGACGTTCGTCGTGTCCGCGCGGTTGCGGTAGAACATCAGGTGCGCGCCGTTGACGTCCGGACGCTGGGTGTGAGACCAGCAGTAGCCGGCGTCCACGCAGGTGTTGTGCTCGAACAGGATGTCTGCCGTACGCTTGGCGTTCCAGTACTCGAAGGAGTACTCGGCCTGCCAGATCACGTTGTCGCGGTAGGTGATGCCGACCTCCTCGTCCTCCGTGCCTTGGTTGGTGAGCGCGGCGTCGTAGATCTGCCACAGCCGGTTGCGCTCGACGAGGTTGTCGAAGGCGTTGCCCCAGAACTCGATGCCGTTGCCGAAGCGGACCGGGTATTCGGTGCCGTTGTCGCGCTTCTTCCAGTGCTGAAGGCCGCCGCCGATCCAGTAGACGTCGCAGTTGCGGATCGTGATGCGCCGGGTGCCGCCGCCGCCGAAGCCGTGCGCGGCGCCGTAGCGCACCGCCAGACCATCATAGGTGACGTCATGCTTGCCGCCTTCGTTGACGATGTGGCGCGTGAGGGCCAGCTCCACGCTCTTGAATGTGGCTGCTGGGTTGGCGTCGCACGCCACGACGACGCGTTTCTTTTCGGCGTCGTACCAGTAATCGAGCGGAGCCTTGAGGCCGTCAGGCGTCCACTTCTTGACGCCCCACTTCTCGCCGTGGTTGAGGATCAGAATGCCGACATCCAGCTTGATCGGGTCGCAGTGGCTGATATCCGCCCGCCAGAGGCCGAGCACGTCGTAGTCAACAACCGCGTTCGTGGGCACCAGGCCGCCGACGCTCAGGTGCAGGTAGGCGGACTCCATCGGCGCCTGCGGGAGCATCAGCACGTCGACCGTTTGCCACTCGGGCCCGATCACGGCTTTGCCCACGGCGCCGCGCGTGGCGACGGTCCAGGGCGGGCTGTTGCGCATGGTCTCGACGGTATCCAGCTTGAAGGGGAGCGTCGAGCGCAGGCGGAGGCGCAGCACGTGGCAGTTCGCCAGCTCCTTGATCTGCGGGCCCCAAAGCTGGATCTGGTGGCGCTTGGCGCCCGGGTTGGCGCAGGTGAGCCGGTTAAACCAGTGGCCCGCCTCGTTCCAGCGCTTGAGCGTGCCCTGCGCGCCCTCTTGGAAGGACGGGTTCCAGTTGGAATCGGTGAGGTCCATGACCTGCCCCTCCAGCTTGGGCTCGAAGGGCTGCGTAGACCAGAGGCCGGGCTTGACCTCGGCCCACTCCTCAGGCCGGCTGCGCGAGACGGAGCCCTGCAGGATGGGCTTCGCGCTGCCGCTGCCGTAGGCGCCGTAGACGATGCTGGCGCTGTTGGAGCCGCTCTGGGGGATGAGCTGGCCGCGCCACAGCCCGCCGCGCTTGAAGAGCACCCGGTCGCCCGGAAGCAGCGCCGCCGTGTTCACACGGTCGAGCGACTTCCACGGCGCGGACAGCTCGGCTCCAGCCGACGCGTCGTCGCCGGCTTCGCTGTCCACGTAGAAGGTCGCCGGAGCGGCGCGCTCGGCGAGGGCTGCGGACACGGAAAGAAGGGTTGCGGCCAGCACGGTCAATCGCATGTTCAGTACTCCATTTGGGATCGAAGCGTCACTCACGGGTTGACCGTTCGGACTTCCGTCGCGCTGGAGGGCCCGCCTCCGTGCGGGCCGCAGACGACACGGAGGCCGTCCCTCCCTGCGCGGCTCATCGTTTCGGCGTTCGTCGCATGCCACCGGCCCCTGTCGCCGCCCGTCACGCGTTCCGCTTGGCCGCGTCGGCGAGCATCGAGAAGGCCTTGTCCGGCCCGGCTTCGATGAGCGTGTTCGCGCAGGCGGCGGTGAGCGCGGGCAGCGCGCCGACGGAGGCGTAGAACGCGTTGCGCGACTTGGCGTCCGCGAACTCCGAGAGTGCGCGCTCGCCGAGGTAGGGCGCGTGGGCGTAGACGCCGAGCAGGGTCTGGCCCACCATGACGCGCATGCCCTGCGAGAACTCGGCCGCATACGTGCTCAGGACCGGCCCGGTGACGTCGTCCACGAAGGGCAGGCCGCCCTTGTTCATCTCGGTGCCGATGTTGATGGGCAGGTCGCGCTTGATGCAGCCCTTGACCACCTCGCCGAGCTTGGCCTGCTTGAGCGCGGCCTCCTCGGGCTTCTTCAGGTTCCAGTTGCGGTCGGGGATGATGTTCAGCGCGGCGCAGCCCTTGCCCACCATGAGGTCGAGCAGGCGGCCGCAGTCGGCCTCGCCGCCGCTGGTGCCGTCGAGCCAGGCGATGGTCGGGATCGCGCCGCAGGAGCGGACCCAGCGGACGAACTCGTCGGCCAGAGGAAACGTCTTGTCGTCGGGCTGGATGTAGCCGATACCGCCGCGCTTGGCGAGGGCGTTGCGTGCGAGATCCTCCATCTTCGGCACGTTGGCCTCGATGGCCGCGAAGGCGGCTGTCTCGCACGTGAGCAGCGGCGCCCAGAAAGCGGCGCGCGCGGCGGGGTCGGCAAACGCGCGGCGAGCCTGTGTGCAGTAGGCGCGGATAATGTGGCGCTCGGTTGCGACGCCCTTGGGCGTGAGCGGCAGCACGTCGCGGGCGTAGTCGATCGCGATGGCGGGCAGGGTTGCGTTGACGCGTGCGATCAAGGCGAGGTTGCGGCTCTGAGCCCCCTGGCGGAGCTGCGCGAGCGTGGTGGCCTGAGAGGTTCCGGCCGCAGGGATGCCGGTGAAGCCGCACCCCATGATGTAGGCCACGCCGGGTTCGCCGGGCGAGCTGATGTCCACGTTTGCCTGTTCGCGCACGTAGGCGCGGGTTTCCAGATGAACGGCGCTGCGGAGCGCCAACACGCGGCCCGCCTCCAGGAACTCCTCGAGGCCGTCCAGCACGTCGAAGTCGCAGAGCGCGGAGGCGCAGAGCCCGCGGCTGCGGCACTCGAACGACACGCGCGAGGGCGACCAGCCGTCCGCGTTGTAGGAGAAGAACGAGTGGCAGTGCATGTTGAAGAGAGGGCCGGGCGCCGGGAAGCGGGCGGCGGCGGCGAGACGCTTGAGCGCGTCGCGGCGCGCGTCTTCGTTGAAATCGCTGAGAGCGTTGATCAGGGCGTCGTTGTTCATGGTTCGCGGTGTCCTTTACGTGAAAATGAATTGCCTTTAATTATGGCAGAAAACGGGTCGGGCGGAAACTGCGGAGTTCGGCCCTCGTAGGGGACGCGCGCTTGAAGCGGGCTGAGCCCTGTGTTATCGTGAGGAGAGTCTACAGCGGGAGGAACGTATGATGCTGAGGGGAATCGCGTGGTGTCTGATGTGCTGGGGTCTGTCAGCGGCGGCCGAGGAGGCGAAGTCGTTGCTGCCCGAAGGCCAGTGGAAGCTGGCCTTTCAAGACGATTTCTCGGGGGCGCTGACCAACGTGGACGCGAACTGGTCTTTTCAGAACGGGCCGAGCGGCCACATCCTGTGCAGCCGCTGGCGCGACAACGCGTCGGTCAGCAACGGCGTGCTCCAGCTGAACGCGAAGAAGGAGTCGCGGGCGGGGCAGGCGTGGACAGCGGCCAGCCTCTGGACCAAGAAGCGCTTCAAGTACGGCTACTTCGAGTGCCGCTACCGCTACGCCAAGGCGACCGCCACCAACAACTCGTTCTGGATCATGACGACCGAGGGCACGGGGCCGGAGAAGAAGGACGGCAAATTCGAGATCGACATCAACGAGGGCCACATCCCGGACGAGGTCAACATGAACATCCACAACTGGTCTGGCAAGCACTGGTCCAAGCACGCGAGCGTCGCCAAGAAGGGGCTGGATCTCGCGGCCGAGTACCACCTCTACGGGCTGCGCTGGGACGAGAAGGAGCTGGTCTGGTTCTTCGACGGGCAGGAGATCCGGCGCGAGCCAAACACGATCTGCCACGGGCCGGCGCCGGTGTGGCTGAGTCTGGCCATCATCAAGTGGGCGGGGCCGGTCACGGACGCGATCGACGGCGCCTCGATGGATGTCGACTTCGTCCGGGTGTACGAGCGCGGGGAGTGAGCGTTCTCACGGAGGGGCGCCAGGCGCAAGGATAATTGTGGATGTGCGAGACTTGAGAAAGGTGGGACGCGTGAAACGATTGATGGCTGTCGGGGCGCTGGTGCTGGGTTCCGTCGCGGGAGCTGCCGCGGCGGCGGTGGTGGAGGGGCCGCGCGAGCTGGCGGTGCTGCAGGAGGTGGACGTGCTGGTGATCGGCGGCGGCAGCGGTGCGGTGCAGGCCGCGCAGACGGCGGCGGCCTGCGGCGCGTCGGTCTTCTTGGCCGCGCCGCGCCCGTATCTGGGGGAGGACTTGGCGGGCACGCTGCGCCTGCGGCTGGCCGAGGACGCGGTGCCGCAGACCGAGCTGTGCAAGGCGCTCTTCACGCGGCAGGAGGCGCCGGGCGAAAAGTCCCGCCTCTTCACCTACACCTACAGCGTCAAGCCCGAGATCAAGAAGCCGGACAACAACGGGGACCGGCTCAAGGACGGGCTGTGGACGAACGCGCGCGAGTTCAGCGTGCAGTTCAACCAAGACGTCGCCATCACCTACAACCTGCAGGCCGAGGTGGCGCTCGCGCCGTCGCGCCTGATCGCCTTCAGCCGGACGGGCCAGTTCAGCCCGCCCAAGCGGGTGACGGTCGAGGCGAGCCTCGACGGCAAGGCGTGGGAGAAGATCGCCGAAGCCACGGCGTTCAAGCCCGCCGAGAACGGCCAGGAGGCGGTGGCGTGCGAGCTGCCGCTCACGGGCAAGGCGCGCCACCTGCGCGTGACCTGCGAAAAAGACGGGCGGATCATGCTGCTGGGCGAGGTGGTTCTCAACACGCTGTCAGGGCCGGGGCCGCGCCCGCCGCAGACGGTCAACGAGGTGAACCCCATGAAGGTGAAGAAGACCTTCGACGACGCGCTGCTCGCGTCGGGCGTCTCGTTCCTGACCGGGTGCTTCGCGACCGAGCCGCTGCGCGACGCCGAGGGTCGCGTGGCGGGCGCGGCGGTGGCCAACAAGAGCGGGCGGCAGGCGGTGCTGGCGAAGGTCGTGATCGACGCGACCGAGCGGGCGGAGTTCTGCCGGCTGGCGGGCGCCGAGGCGAGGCCCTTCCCCGCCGGCACGCACACGTTTACGCGCATGGTGATCGCAGACGAGGCGCCCAAGGCCGACGGCATGACGGTGCGCGAGTGCCTGGGCCTGTACGACGCGGGCGGCAAGGAGAAGGGCAAGGGCCGCCTCTTCGAGTGCGCGCTCGCGCTACCGATGCGCGACAGCTCGCCCGCCGCGTTCGCCGAGGCCGAGCAGAAGGCCCGCGACCTAACCTTCGTGCCGGGCGTGCTCGACGCCTCGGACCGGCTTTTCTTCGTGCCGCCCGACCCGCTGGTGGGGCAGGCGAGCGTGGCGGAGGAGCGCGTGGATGCCGCAGCCGTGGCGCTGGACGCGTTCCGCCCCAAGGGCGTGCCCCACGTCTTCGTCATGGGCATGATGGCGGACGTGTCGCGGTCTGCCGCGCAGGCGCTGGCCGACCCGGCGCGCGCGATGACGCTGGGCGCGCGCGTCGGTGAGGCGGCGGCGGCCGAGGCCAAGCGGCGCGGCCCGCTCGCGGGCGTGCGGCTGGC
>CAYLUN010000005.1:0-136740 GCA_964386865.1 uncultured Lentisphaeraceae bacterium
TCAGTTCGCTCTGCCTGTTCCGCTGGGCGCTGAACCGCGCGGCGGAGGCGGCGGAGCTTCTCGGCCTAGACGAGAAGCTGCGCGGACAGTGGCGTGAAGTCGCCGCGAAGCTCGCGCCTTATCCTGCTTGGGACACACCCGAAGGGGCTGTCTTTTGCGCGATCCGCGGCGTCGAGCCCGTGCATGTGGACTCCGACCACTTCGGCGAGGCCCCCCAGTATCCGACGCTGCTGGCGGACGACATCACGTTGGACTCCTCTGCCGATCAGAAGGAGATGATGCTGCGCACGGCCCGGAAATTGCAATCGGCCTGGACCTCGGCACACACCCAGATCCTGCTAGGCATACCGGCGAAACAGACGATGTGGAACATCTTCGACGCCGAAAGCCTGCTGAACAGCCGCAGCGGGCGCATCCATCTGTTCCCTGCTGTTGAACCCGGAACCGAAGTCGCCTTTCGCAACTTTCAGGCACGTGGCGCCTTTGTGGTATCCGCTGCGAAAAACGCCAATGAAGTCTATTTCCTCGAAGTACAGGCGCGGCGGAACGGCGTTTGCCGTATCATGAATCCCTGGCCAGGCAGGGCGGTCGTCGTCCGTGAATCCGGAAAGACGGGGCCTGCAACGTTCAAGGTGGATCACAGCAACGGCGAATGCCTGGAAATTGCGGCCATCGCCGGGAAGACGTATTCCATCAGGTCTATGCAAGCGCCCTGACGCGGGGTGGAACATGTCTCCGATCGCTACTCCTCCGCCGCAACCCGCCCCTCGGCTACGCTGCTCGCGTTGAACGCATCCACGCGCCAGGCGGCGCGAACGCCGCGGTTGAGCGCGTGCGTGACGAGCGACGTGACTGAGCCTCCTTGCAGCTGGATGCTATGGTAGAGGCGGTCCGGCGCGTCCCCGAAACGTACGAGATAGCCGTCCGCGCCTGCGGCCGGCCTCCACGTGACCGTCGCGTTGCGGTCATCGTCCGCGTGCCGCCGCGCCGCGAGCCCTTCGACCGCAGAAGGCGCCGATCCGCCGCCGAAGCCGAACACCCTCACGTCGCGCAGCGCGAAGCGGCCTCCTGCGGGCATGCGGACGCAGGAGACGCGCAGGTGGCGCACGGCCGCCGGCTCGGGCAGCTCGAAGTAGTCGTGCGGGCCCTTGGCCGTGCGCACGCCCTCCCCGAGCGGCCGCCACGCCGAGCCGTCCTCCGATACGCCGAGGCGATAGCGGATCGCATCGTCGCCCGCGCGGGCCTTGGCCGTCTCGGCGTCCTGTTCCGCGAAGTTGACCTGCACCGCCTGCACGCGGCACGCGGCGCCGAGATCCAGCTGAAACCACTCGTTTGTCGCGCCACTCTCGGCGGCCCACCACGTGCGGCACTCTTCGTCGGAAGCAAGCGCGGGCGGATGCTGCGACAGCGACGATGACGCCGTGGCGCGCTTGTCGAACGACAGCACGCGCCAGCCTGCAAGATTCGATGCGCCTGCTTTCCGCAACCCCTCGGGCATGACCTGCGGGCAATCGCCAAAGGCGGTCTCCGTAAACATCCGGCCGTCCGCGTCGAAGCCCACAGGGAAGAGCCCAATCCGCCGCTCGAAGAGGTCGTACACACCCACCCACAGCGTGGTCATGCGCCACCAGTTTCCGTAGCGATCCTGGAACACGCAGCTGTGGCCGGCGCTGCCCATGAAGCCGCCGACCTTGAGCGAGGCCGGCGCGTAAGGCACGTGGCGGAATGGCCCCGTGGGCGAGCCGCCCTCCAGCACGGTGTCGCAGTACCACTCGGTCACCGTTCCGGGCGTCGCGTACTGCAGGTAGTAGCGGCCGCCGCGCTTCGTCATCCACGCGGCCTCCTGGCAGGGCAGTTGCGCGAAGCGTCCCAGCCATGCGCCCGCATCTTCCTCGCCGAGCAGCTCGCGCCGCCCGCGCTCGTAACCGCCGTAGAGGTCGACGAGATTCGTGGTTGCCGGGCGGAGCTGCCGCTCGCTGCCGGGCATCTCCGTCCACGTCCTGCGGTCGATCTCGAAGACCTTGGTCGGCTGGCTCGCGCCGAGGCCGTGGTAGAGCCACGCGCGGCCGTCGTCGTCGAAGAAGAGCGCGGGGTCGCCCGTGCGCCTCAACTCGCCGCACTTCTCCCAGCGGCCCGAGGCGGGGTCAGCGGTGCGCATCACGGGCACGGCCGCGACGCCTTTGCGGCGGTCCATGCGGATGAAGTACAGGTGCGTCGCATCCGCCGCAACAGCCGGCGCGCAGTAGAAGCCCCGCTCGTTGTCCGACATCAGCATCCGTGACTCCGCCGTGAATAATACGTTGCTCCACGCGAGCAGGTCGTCGGAGACGCGGCAGCCCGGCACGTCGTCGGTGGCGAAGAGCCAGTAGCGATCTTGGAACAGCACCACCACCGGGTCGGCGCTGTGCCGAAAACCCTTGGCCGACCATCCGTAGTCGAGGTTGAGCGGGTTGCAGAAGGTCGCAGACGGAGCCGCCGCTGCGCCCTGGGCGCTGGCCGCCAGGATCCGTACAACAACCGTGGCTGAGAGCAATAATTGAAGGTGTCCGGGATGAGGCGAGTAACTTTTCATGGCTTTGCGTCCTCCGGCTTCACGGCTTCGCGCCAGTTGGCGACCACGCCATCGACCACGGTTCGCGCTCCGTCGCGGGTGACGCGACCGCCCGCCGGCGCGACCACGATGACGGCGGCCGAGTCCGGCGGCAGGGTCAGCGGAGTAAGTCCCCGCACGCCTCGCGCCACGAAGCCGCCCGCTACGGCGTCGTACAGGTCAGAGGGTGCCGGCCCCGCGTCGAAAGCGAACCGCCGCTCTTCGGAGTACGGGTTGTAGCAGAGGAATGTCGGCCAGGCCCGCTCGCGGTAGAAGTCGGTCGCGAGGCAGTCCAGTTGCAGAATACGCGGGTCGCCGGTTGGCCGCACGATGGCGCCGAGGATGCCGGCGAAAGCGGAGCCGTAGAGGCCGATGTCGGTCTTTGGGCCCCACTTCATCGCCACCGGGTCACCGGTCGCGCAGGGGCTTTTACCAAGCCACTCCCGGCGCAAGCCCTCGTAGGCGATGGCGTGCTGCGGATCGCCTGTCCAGAAGGCGCTGGTCTCATGGCCCGGGGGCAGTTCGCCTGGGTAGAAGAGCCGCGCGGCGTTGGCCAGGTTGAGCATCCACTTGCCGATGGCGCGGGCGTAGCGCGGGTCGTAGCGCGCGACCGGCACGAGGGCGCCGGCCTGCGCGAAGGTGTTCAGCGCGAAGGCGTAGCCGCCGCGGTTGTCGATGCTTCCGGCGAGGCCGTCGCAGTCGTAGCCGCCCCAGCGTCCGACCGTCACGCCCCACCCGCCGCGCGTGTCGCTGACGCCGAAGCACCAGTCGAGGAGACGGCCCACATCGTAGCTGCGCCCGTGCTCCGCGTTGAGGCGCGCGGCGACGAGGGCGCCGAACGGCAGCAGCACTTCGTAGTAGGGGTTCTCCTGCCGGCCCTGTAGAAAAGTCACGCAGCGCTCGGCCGCGCCGAGGTGGTTTGTGTCGCGAAACTTCACCCATGCCGCGTACTGCAGCCAGGCCACGCCGGCAGCGGCGTCAGGCTCGCGCCACTTGCCGTTGTCCACCGGGCGGCGGGTGCGGAAGTCGAACGAGGTGTGATCGAAGTCCGGCACGCCGTCCGGCCCGGCGAGGTCGAGGCAGGCCTGCCGCCAGCGATCCGCCGTCAAGCGCACGATCTCGGCGAGCCGCGCCTTCTCCGGGTAGCGGTCCGCCAGCGCGTAGAAGACGATGTGGGGAAAGAGTTCGTACCAGAACGAGCCTCCGCCGCCGTCGCGCTGGCGGTTGAGCACGAGGTTCAGGCCGTTCCGCGCGTTGAACCACGCCTCGCACATCGCCGCATAGTCGTGCGGCGGCCGGCTCTTGTCGAGGCCGGCGAGCGTCGCGCCCAGCACGGCTCCGATGCAGGTGATGCCCTCCTGCGAATTCCTATGGCCCGGCCCCTGAGCGCTCGCCCCGACGTAGCTGGGCAGGCCGAAGGTTGGGCCGTCGCAGTTGAGGCGCGAGTCGTCCAGCCAGGCCAGCGGCAGGAACTCGCCACGCGCGTCGAGGTCGAACGCGAGCCGGTCGAACGCCCGCGCCTTTTCCCTCCAGTCGAGCAGGCGAAACGGCTCCGGCAGGTTCGGCATCAGCTCCACCGCCGCGAGGTCTTTCTGCCCCGGCTGAAAATACGTGCGCGGCAGGCGGTTTGTCCCCGTCGGCGCGGGCTCGAACGCCACCTCCGCGAAGACCGCAAAAGCGCCGGCGGACCCCGCGACGCCGAGCTGCATCTGCAGCGGCGCGTCGAGCGTGCGCAGGCGCGGGTCGAGGCCGAAGGCGCGCTCGCCGGCGGCGGCTTCGTCCTGGGCGACGCCGACGGTTCGGCTGTCGCCGGGGCGGCGCAGCTCGCCGTAGAGGCGGACGAACCACGTCGCGCCGCCGCCCAGCTCCGCGACGCGGACTCGAACCAGCCCGACACGTGACGGCAGCGTCAGCCGCGAGGCCGCCGCGATGGCGTGCGTGCGGCCGGGGGCGACTTCGACGCGTAATCCCTGAGGTGACGCTGCCAGCCGGACGTCCTGCGCGGCGTGCGGCCACGCGGCGGCGTCGCCGAGCAACGCCGCTGACCACGGGCGCAGATTGGTCTCGGCGGCCGAGGCGGCGAGACTCAGCGTGCCGGCGAAAAGGCTAAGAAATCGCTTGGTTAACACGTTTGTCCCCTTTAAGCACGTTCAGAGTTGAGAGAAACGTACGCCGGTTCATGGGGTGCCTCCCGCGGCCGCACCGGCCTGCCTGAACGTCAGAAGCGTGATCGAGCGCGCGGGAAAAATATGGGCGCCCGCAGCGGAGAGGGTTGACAGGCGGCGAGTGCGCACGCACTCGTCCGTCGGACGCGCGAGCGAGTTCGTGGCGAGCATTGAGTCCGCAGACAGTTCGAGTCCGTCAGACAGCGCATACTGTGCACCGGCGAGTTCCAAACGGGCGGCGACAGCCTGCTCCGGATTGCGGTTCACCACCGCCAGCGTCAGCGTGCGGTCCGCTTCGCGCCGCGTGGCGGCAACGTCCAGCGCGGGCAGCGCGCCGCCCTCGAGCACCGGCGACTCGCAGGTCGCCGCGACGCTTTCGTCGCCGCAGCGCTGCGCGTAGAGGGCCAGCGGATGGAAGACGGTCTGGCGCACCGAACCGTCAGGGCCGGCCTGGATCGGCGCGATGACGTTGACCAGCTGCGCCCACGTCGCGAAGCCGATGACGTCCGCGTGGCGCTGCATGGCGTTGAGCCAGCTTGCGACCGCGAGCGCGTCCTGCCACGTGTAGGTCTGGTTGAGATTCCACAGCACCTCGCGGCCGCCGGCTCCGCCATTCCAGAGGCCCCACTCGTCGATCGCGAGCTTGACCGGGCCCTGGCGTGGCGGGAAGCGGTACCAGTGGGAAAAGCCTTTGGGCTCAGCGGGAAAAGTCCCGAGGAAGCGCTCGTACTCGCCGAGCTGCCGGTCAAAGGCGGCCACGCTGCCGAGCAGCTTGGCGTAGTCGTGCGTGCGGAAGTACCAGTGCGCCGAAAGGTAGTCCGCCACCGGATGCAGCGACGCGAGCACGGTCTGGTTCCAATTGGTGCTGCCGCCCTCGCCCGCCACGATCAGCCGGATGGAGGGGTCTTGCAGCTTCATCAGCTTCGCGAACTGCCAGGCGACGCGCGCGTACTCCTTGGGGTCCTGCAGCCGGCCGCAGTCGGGCTCAGCCTCCTCCTCGTTGCCGAGGCCCCAGAACTTGACGGCGTGCGGCGCGGGCGAGCCGTGTTTGCGGCGCAGCTCCGCGTAGTAGGTGGTGCCTGTGCCGTTACAGTACTCGACCCAGTTCGCGGCCTCCTCGGGCGTGCCTGTGCCCATGTTGACGCTGATGTAGGGTTCGGCGCCGAGCGCACGGCAGTACCGGATAAACTCGTCCGTGCCGAAGCGGTGGTCCTCCTCGCCGCCCCAGATGAGATTGGGCCGGCAACGGCGCTCGGCGAGCGGGCCGACGCCGTCCTGCCAGTGGTAGATCTTGGTGTAGGTTCCGCCGGGCCAGCGCAGGATGCGCGGACGCAGCTCGCGCGCCTTCTCCAGCACGTCGCGGCGGAAGCCCTGCGCGTCCGACAGCGGCGAGCCGGGGTCGAAGAGCCCGTGGCTGATGCATGTGCCGAGGTGTTCGATGAACTGGCCGTTGATCTTTGGGTCGATGCGGCCCAAGGCTCTTTCTGGCAGGACGGTGATGACGGCCTGGTTCTGCGCGAAGGCGGATGCCGCCACACTCAAGGTGAGGATGAGACGGCCAATTAGCGTGATCTTCATCGCGTATGCTTCCTTTCCTTTACTGCAGGCGGCTCGAGCAACAGGGCATTGAGGGTGTGAGGGAGTTTTTCATAGAAGGCTCCTATATGTCCTGCCCCTGAATTCGATCTTTTACGGGGGGTTCATCCGCGCTTTGATGGGGAAAAGAGTCCTTGCTTGGGCGGGAACT
This sequence comes from uncultured Lentisphaeraceae bacterium, assembly GCA_964386865.1. Taxonomy (GTDB): domain Bacteria; phylum Verrucomicrobiota; class Kiritimatiellia; order RFP12; family UBA1067; genus CAYLUN01. The sequence goes on from CAYLUN010000005.1 coordinate 6,503, forward strand.
GGTTCTCCAAGAGATGTGGCCCTGTCGTTTCGCGAGGTCGAGTGAAGCGTAGGCATGCTCGAACGTTCTCGCGTAGAGAAATCCATTTTTAGTGGCAGGCCCGAGCGGCTTGCCCAAGGGGCGCTTCATCTCCTCGTAGATGTCATTTCGCCATATCTGACAAGTCTTGCCCGGATTCACGCTGGGGCCACTGCCCCAGTGAAAATAGGCGCCCGGTTCAACCACCATAAGGAAGACGGCGAGCGGAAAGTGGATGTGCTCCCTCATCCAGCGCTCCTGTTCAATAGCGGTGGCCTGCCAGAGGTTCTTCCGTAGTTCTTCCTGCACGCATTCAGGGCCGGCGTTAAACAAGATGAGCTTGCCCTTGGCAAGGGCCTGGGTCATCGCGGCCATTCCGTCAGCCACATACTGTTCACAGGTGGTTCCCTTGGGTGGCACCGCCCATCGTTCGAGGTAGGAGCCGTCTAGATAGTCCAAATGTGGCATGTTGGCTTGCGGTGCGCAGACGCGAATGGCGTTGCCGAGCAACAGCTTGCCACCAAGCTCGCGCTTGAGCCGGGTGCCGGTGGCGAAGTAGGCATTGCCATAGCACTTGTCAGGATAGAGGTGAGCACGCCCATCGTCAGCGGTATAGATTTTGCAGATGGCGTCCACGAAGACGCCGTCGATCTCGGGATGGGAAGCCATATGGGTCGCCGTGCCGACCCACCAGTCCTGAAAGCCTCGCACGGTGTGGTCGTAGAGCCGGTAGCGATCCTTGAACAAGAACGGCTTCCCATCCCGCCTCAGCGCCCACGTGTCGGCGTTTTGATCAAAGATCGTGTTGGCGCGGTAATTGCCATATTCGACCACTGCGTTCCAGTAGAAGAGCGTGATCGAATGTGGATTCACGGCCTTGAGCGCCTTGGCAGCGGCGAGCACCCCATCCTCGACGCAGCCAGCGTCCTCGTAGCCGTTGCTCTTTTCGAAGACCACGATGGGCGCGTCAGCGAGCAGACGGATCTCGTCGGCGGTATACGCGGTCTGCTTGCGCACAATCATCCATTGAGGCACTCGGTCCCAATTGAAACCCGGCAAAGACCTGGACGCGGCAGCCTGCGGTGAAGGCGCATCAGCGGCATGCAGCGTAGCCAGCGGCGTGAACAATAGGGCGGCGAGGAGTGCGAGGGAGTGTTTCATCTAGGATTCCGTTGGTTTGAAGCTGGGCTGTTAGCTCCAGTCGATGCGGGATCGTTGCGGGTGACTTCCACCATGTGCAGAATGAGATCGGCTCCGAGTGCACGAAGGATCATGTGCGCACGGGCGTCGTCTTTCCCGAAAACCGGTCGGGAGAGTTCCCACGCGCTGGTTTTCCAGCGACCGGAATCGTTGCATTGCGCGTGGAAGGTTTGGCCAGCGGCTTGAATGTCGAACGAACCGGTGCCGCGATCCAAATAGGTGACTCGAAGTTCGGCTGTTTGCGTCGCAAGGCTGGCGGCGAAGGCATCGTCCAGCGTGAGTTGCATCGTCTGACCGCGCGGCAGCAGGCGCGCCCAAGCCCCAAAGCGCTGCTCATCCGGCCCGATCTTCCTCGCTTCGCAAGTGCGATCGGGTTGGCGCTGCATGAGGAACGTGTAGTCGCCCGCCAGGGAGGCGCCCTCGCGAAAAGCAACCCAAGCGCCCGGCGATGCCAGCGGACTGGCGTGATAGCCGGCGTATTTGGCGGCGAACCGGAACGCCGAGTCGAACTCGGCTTTGAACGGCGCGACGTCGGCGGAGGAGTCTTTGCCGCCACGGTAGCGACCGCTGCGGGCCACTTCGAGATCGTTGGCATAGCAGGCGATGAAGGAGACGCCGCAGTGAAGGTCGCAGAGCAGCCGCCAGTAGTTCCACTGCGGGGGACTGCACCAGCGCGGATCGGCCTTTCCGCCGTGATCGCCCCAGGCGCTGGCCCACGGTTCGGCATAGGCGAGCGTTTTGCCGGTGCGGCAATCAGCGAGAAACTGTTCGTATTGTTCGCTGACGCCCTTGCGCGGCTCCATTTCGCTGCTGGTGTGAAACCAGCACAGACGCCCCGCTTTGAAATCCTGCTCAAATGACCGGCGCAGGTCTGGCTCAATGCTGTTGCGGACAAACACGCGTATGTCTGGCGAAAACGCTTTGACGAACAGCTCCAGCACGCGGGTCTGATACGCGCGGCCCAGCGCTGGCGTGAACGGTTCCCCGGCATACGCTCCCGGCGGCACGCGCCACTGTGGTGGGGCGAGCATGTCGTTAGGCACCCGCCAGTGCTCCGTGCCGATGGCGTTGAAGTTCTGCCGTACGCCCAGCAGCGACGTGCGGTAGGGCGACTGCTTCAGAAACGCAGCGTAGGCCCGCAGGAAATTGACATAGGCCCGCTCGAACACCGGATGCCAGTACATCAGCGTCCCTTGCGCGTCGCGCACCTGCACACCCAATGGCTCCGGCAGACAGGGCACGCGGTCGAACAACCACGCCGGCTTCTTGTTGCCGTTGACCTGCACCGTAAAGGGCTTGTGCTGGTGGTGCAGATGTTTCATCTGCGCCTCCATCTGGCTGAAGTCATACTGACCCTCCGCCGTTTCCAGCTCGCCCCACTGCGCAACGACTTGCGCTCCGGTAATGTACGGCAGTTCCATCACCTGCGGCACGCGCTCACACCAAATCGCATACAGACCACGGTGCGTCGGAGGAGGCGCCGACGCAGGTGCGGTCATGTCCGTGGCGCACAGCGCGGCCAGCGGCGCGAGCTTCAGGGCGGCGAGGACTGCGAGAGTGTGTGCGTGCTTCATGGTCGGCTCCTTCCGCGTGCAATGTCCGCCTTGAGCGCTGAGAACAGGTCCTTCGCTTTGTCCGGTTCTTGCTCGAACAGATTCGTGGCTTCGCCGGGATCCGTTCGAAGGTTGTAGAGCTGAAACTTCTCGGTCGGTCCTTTGCCCGCGGTCTCGACGATATGATCAGGCGTGATGGTGCCGTCCTTCGCCACGTAGACCCAGGCGGGCAGGATCAGCTTCCAGTCACCTTCCCGGATGGCCAGCGTGTAGGAGCCGTAGTTCACGTGCACCAGGCTGGGCCGGATAGGCTTTGCGGTCTTCTCGCCGCGCAGCAGCGGTGAGAGATCGAAGCTATCCTCGCCGGCATCGTTCGGCAGTTTGTCGCCGAGCAGCGAGGCCAGCGTCGCCAAGAGGTCGGTGAAACAAATCAGTTCGCCGCACGTGCTGCCCGCCTGGATCTTGCCTGGCCAACTCGCGATGAACGGCATGTGATGTCCGGCCTCGGCGAGATCGCCCTTCATGCCTTTCCACGGGCCGGCGGCGCGGTGGCCGAACGTCTCGATGTCCTGCGCATACCAGACGGGGCCGTTGTCGCTGGAGAAGACGATCAGCGTGTTGTCCTTCAGCCTCAGCCGCTCCAAGGTCGCCAGCACCTGACCGATCAGGGCATCCACATTCATGACATAGTCGCCGTATTGCCCAGCACCGCTCTTGCCCTTGAAATCGTGCGCCGTTGCCCACGGCGCGTGAGGCGCGGGGATGGCGTAGCAGAGGAAGAAGGGTTCGCCGCGGCCGCCTGCCGCGTGTTTCGCGAGCCAGTCATCCGCCTTGCCGGCGATGGTAGAAAGGTAGCCCTCGAACTTCCATCCGGGTGCCGCCAAGCCTTTGCGCCAATGCAGTCCTTGCGTCTCGGGATTGGTCACGCCTTCGCCGGGATGATCCTCGATGGTCTCCGTTGGCGCGACGACGAAACGCTTGTTCTCGATGAACGCATACGGACCCTGCTCCGGCGCATCGAAACCGAAGTAGTAGTCGAAACCAAAGTCCACCGGCGTCACCTTCAGTTTCCCATCCGCCTGAGCGGTCGCTGACATTCCCTGATGCCACTTGCCGACGCAGGCTGTTGCGTAGCCTCGCCGCTTCACGAGCGTCGCGAGGTTCAAGCGCTGCGGCTCCGACTGGAGCATCGGCGGCGGGAAATGCAGTAGTTCGTGGCCGTTGCGGGTCGCTTGCTTGGCGTCCTTGGAGTTCCACGTGCGATACGGCATCCGCCCGCTCAGCAAGCTATACCGGCTCGGCACGCAGATGGACCCACCCGCATGGGCATCCGTGAACCGCATCCCCTCGCGCGCCAATTGGTCGATGTGCGGCGTTGCGATCTTCGACTGTGAATTGAAGCACTGCGGATCGCCATAGCCCATGTCGTCGACGAGCAGGATGAGGACGTTGGGTTTGCCGTCAGCCTTCGGCGCATTGGCTGCGTACAGCGCGGCCAGCGGCACGAGCAGCAGTGCGGCGAGCAGTGTGAGGGTGGGTTTCATGGGGATGTGTTTGTTATTATTTGAGTATGATTCGGAAGCCGACCGCATAGCTGCAAGGAAGTGATTCAGGCCGTTTTATCGTCAGCCCTGCGGTCGAGCGGGACCAATTTAAGGTTTCGCTGCTTCCCAAAAGAGCAATGCTCGTGATCTGTTCTTTCAGCGGACCGCCTGTGCCCAGTGTCTTGATCAAGATGTCTTCGGTTGGCGGGGCCAGAACAAAGGCGTAGAGGTTGCCATCCTTGGTCGTAAAACGGATGTCTGCCGCGCTATACGGCTTCAGATTTTCGCCCTGCCGTTTATCTGAAATTTGCGTCGGCCCCTGTCCGAAAATCTTCCACGGGCGTGTGCCGTAGATGCCCTCGTTATTGATGGCCAACCAATCGCCGACAGACCGTAGAATGGTAGCCTGATATTCAGGCAAGGTGCCGTCGCCGCGAAGGGCTACATTCATCAACACGAAGCCGTTCTTGCTTACAGTATCGACAATGTTCCCGATCAATGCGGGCACAGGCACTATCGAACGAGCAGGTGTCCAATAGAACCAGGTACCCGATAACTTTCTGGTTCCCCATATCCATGGAGAGGGACGAATGTCAGCCGCCATGCCACCCTCCAAATTTAAGGTAAAGCCCCGGAGGTCCATGTTGCTGCCTTTATGACTGAGAACCACCTGCTGTTTGCCGCCATGCTTGTCCTTGTCTCGATTGATATACTCTGAGAACAGCTTTACACCCAGCCCGTTGCCTCTTTTTTCGTCGGGAAAAGGCCCGTCCACGTTGACCCAGTCGGGGTCATATTTCTCGATCACTTCCCATGTGCGCTGATACCAGTGCTCGGCCCACTTAATATCGCTTTGAAAAATCGGATCGTAATCCATCATGAAAAGCGACCATTCCAATGTGCCGGGTTTTTGATACTTCCGGCCTTCTTTCAGGCAAGCGGGAGCCTGGTAGAGATGGGTGGAAACCCCCAACTTCAGCCCGTGTTTGACCGCTGCCTTTTTCCATTCTCCAACCACGTCGCGGCGCGGCCCCATTGCCACCGAGTTCCAAGGAAAGGAAGAATCGTACATGTCGAAGTTGTCGACATGCGTGGATAGGGGCACGATAACTTTGATGCCACATTCCTTGAAAAAGTTAACAAGCCTGTCAGGATCCCATTTTTCCGCCTTAAGAAGCGGAATGAGCTTGTCATAACCAAACTCGGAAGGGGGGCCGAAACGCTTGGCATGCCACGCGGCCACGTCCTTGATTCGCCTGACAGAGCCACTCTTCTGCCCTTGAGAATCTTCAATTCCATACATCGTCGAGGTGTAAGATTCCGTAAAAGGCCTGTCTTCACCTTCAAGAATGGATTGCGGCCCCCAGTGCAGCCATATGCCGATCTTGCCGTCCCGAAACCAGTCCGGACACTGATAGTTTTCCACCATGGACTTCCAGTTGGGCTCGATCCGTTGCGCCGAAACCAGTTCGGCCCGCAGCATCAGCAGCAGAGCGGTGAGGAGTGTGAGGGTGGGTTTCATAGGGGTTATCTCCAGTCGATCTTGCCAGTTTGGTTTTCCAAGTCCAGACGGATGGACGCATGGGCAAAGTCACGGGTGTAAACATAACCAGCCCGAACTGCCGGTCCTTGGGGCGCTCCCAGCGGGCGATCAAACTCCGACGGATGCTTCATCCAGACTTTGCTTTTCTTCGCGTCGTAGCCGTCGTGCGCACAGAAATAACTATGTTTCTCGGCGCAGATAAGAAAGATCGCCAACAGATAATTGAACCGACGTGTGGCCGCCTCGTTGCCGGTCAGGGACTTGCGAATCTCATCCGTGCGCTGCTGGTTCTTCGCTCCTTCTCCGTTCTCTTCCTCGCCCAGTCCGGCAGTGAAAGCGATGAGGAACCCCTGACGGGCCGCTCCCTGAAAGGCCGCGATGCCCTTGGCCACATACTCTTTCAATGGGGCGTTGCCGACCACGGTTTCAAATCCCTCCATGTAGGAACCGTCAAATGCCCGCAGGCGACTCATCCCCGAATCCGGGAAGCGCGCCCTCAGCACATTGGCCACCATGAGCTTCTCCGGCCCCAAAATCCGCCGCGCGTCCTTCATCATGGCCGTATAGCCGTCCACCACTCCGGCTTTCTTCATCTCGCCGATTTCATCCCGGAGGTAATCCGACTCCAGAACCTTGATGTTGCCGTCGAAAAACAACCCGTCAATGGCCGGATCGGCGCAAACTCGCTTGGCGCTGGCGAGCCACCAGTCGCGCAATTTCGCATTCGTCAGGTCGTAGGCTTGAACGCGGTTGCGCACGAGCTTGTTGCTGCCGCTGCGCCCAACCAGAAAGGCGCCCGGCAGGTTAGCAAGCGAGGCGTTGGCCGCATAGCCACCGTAATGCACAATCACATTCCGGTAATACAACACCTTCGTTGCCGGGTTGACTGCTTTGACAGCCCTCGCCGCCGCCAACGTGCCCTCTTCGGTCGAGCCGAACTCCTTGGCTCCAGTGCCTTTCTCGAAGGTGACAAACGGAAAGGAAGCTAGGTATCGAACCTCGTCGGCAGTAAACGCGGTGTCTTTCCGTATGTGCATATAGCGCGGCACGCGGCCCCAAGAAAACGAGGGAAAACTGCCCGGGCTGGCTGAAGGGTCGGCGGCGTGGAGCGCGGCCAGCGGAGACAGCAGAAGGGCAGCGAGGATTATGTAGGCGTGTCTCATGGCTTGTTTCGTCTGGCCGGGTTGTTGCTACATTCACGGCTTGGAACCGGCGCTTGGCGCAAAGATGAGTCCGTCAACGAACGCGTTCGTTTTGAAAAACGCCGAGTCGAGTACGGGTTTTCCAGCGAGCGTCAGGTTTTTGAAGATGAGATTTCTGATGCGTGCGTCGGCCTGGCCCCACAGCATTTGAGGTTCACCAAGCACGCTGGGCGCGGCGATGGCGATGTTCTGGAAGAGGATGCCCGACACGTCTCCGGCTTTGCGCCTCTCTGCGTCTTTTGAATAGGGCTCCGGCATCGTCATGCAGACGAAGAACTGCTGCAGCGTCGGCCGGGGGTCTTCGATGGTGATGTTGCGGAAGATCACCCCGGCACCGGCCGCTCCGCCGCCTTCACCCCGCATGTTAAAGACCCGGCCGCCGCTCCAGCGGTGCCATTTGGCTCGCGCATAGATTACATCGCAGTCCTCCACCACCAGTTGGCGGTCGGTAAGCTGCGGCAGGGCGCTCAGGACGAAGGACGAACCGTTGGCGTCGTTCCACAGCACGGTGCGGCGGATGCCCAGGCCGTTGACATAGAGCGAATCGTCCTGGGTGCGGATAAAGCAGTCCTCGATCAGCGTGTTGCCGAACGGATTGATGCCGTCGCCATTCGCGCGCCAGGTGAAGATCTTGGTCCACTGCACCTCGTTGGGATGACCCGCTCGGTAGGGGCTTATCAGCATGAGCGAGTGTGTTGCCGAGTCGGCGATGGTGAGGCCTTCCACGCGGGTGTCGGTGGTGCCAAGCACCTCAATCGGACGATAACGCCCGTGCTCCTTCTCTGAAATCGCGGGTTCCACGTACTTCGGATGCTTCGTCCGGGCCCCTGACAAGGTGCCCAAGCCGAAGATGCGGATGTGATGGCCGTCGCCCCATTTCCGATTGGAGAGTGTGCCGTAAACCAGCGCGTCGCCTGGGATGTAGTAGTGGCGGTTCGCGCGAAGCGGGAAGGCCAGCCCGACATCGTGAACGCCCGGCAAGAAATAGAGCGTGGTCCAAGGCCCGTCGGAGGGCGGCGCTTCGCCGGGTTTCACGGTCAACACGCCGGGATCGTCAGGCTTGGGCTTGCCGGTCAACGGCGGGTTGGCAAAGAGGGAGATCGTGTGAAGCGGCGGCCCTTTGTAGCCCTTGCCCGTGTCCTGCCCGTCCATCTGGCCATCGATATCGACGGCTACGAGACAGGGTTTATCGAGCCTGACAAGCGCCTTGCCGTCCTTGACGGAGCACGCGGACGCTTGGCGTTGCGGATGCACCGCCGCAGTACGAATCGGCTGGCCGTTGACGCGTACAATTTCGATCTCCACGGCACAGACGGTCTCAAAATTTACGTAGGTGTGCGTCCAGCCCGCCAGATGGTCGAAGTAGGCCTCCGTCTTCTTATCGACGGTCTTGCAGACGGTCTCCCACGCGAAGGCGCTCTGCCACGCGCTGCCCGCGCTGGCCGAGCGCACGCGCACGGCGTAATGCTCCGAGGCGGCAAGCCCGGGCACAGGCGGATACACAACTAGTCCGTCTGCAGCTGACAATTCAGCCAGCGGTGCCAGCAACAGGGCGGTGAGGATCGCGAGTGTCTGCTTCATGATTGTACTTGTCTCTTCACCAATTTAGGCGGTTCCAGTCAACGGTCTCTATCCACCAGGAAGTAAGTATAACTCACCGGCGGATGACGGCCAACCAGTCTTCGGTCGCATCGGCGTGGGGAGCGCCGAGAGCGGCGGACCCGCCGCCCGAGGTGGGCGCGCCATTTTGTGCCCGCTTCAGCTGAGCTGTTGCCCGCGTTGCCGTCTGCCGCAAAGTAGCCCGGCACGCTGTAGCGCGGCTCACCAGACTCATGCGTAAAGGTCACCGTCAGGTTGCAATCCGTAAACGGGTTAGGCTCGCTGTCTAGCCCGTGCGCAAAAGGCCCATCCAGCGCGAACGTGGCCTTGTGCCACTGCTTACGTTCGCCGGTGATGGCGGCCCCGCCTTTGCCGTCGGGGTGGCGCGGCTCCGCAAGCGGCGCCCCTGCGGGCTTTGTGGCGGAGGCGGTGGGGGCGGCATCGGCTGCTGCCGCGGTCAGTCCCGTTGCCAGCGCGGCAACGGGCAGAAAGGTTTGTCTAAGTGGTTTCATGGAGTCTATTTCTCTGGGTGCTAGGATGGGCTGACAGGGAGAGCTATTGGCGAAAACCCTTTTCGGTGCCGGAGCGTTTGTTGTCGTCTTTGAGTGTGTCCGGCTTCCAGTTGCGGGCGATGTCGAGATCGGCTGTAACTTTCTCCGTCAACTCAGTCACATTCACATAGCCCACGCGGTTGTAGAGCGCCGGTACATACTGGGCGTCGCGTACTGCGGCATACCGCTTCCAGCGCGTCAGGGCATCGTCGAGGTGGCGAAGGGCCGCACTGCGCTCGAGCGCGTCACCTTTCGCGTCGAAGAGGGCCAGCGCACACGCTCCGCTAATCTTGGCCGCATAGTACCGGCCCAGCCAGGCCAAGGCCTCGCAGTCGTTCACGGTCTTCCGGAGTTCGGCGTCCTCCTTCGCAGCCTCGCGGAGCACGTCGAGCGCGGCCAGGGTTTCCGTAGCCACGGCGTCCAGGGCTTCGGCGATCTGGGGCGGCGTGGTCTTCTCTAGGAGCTGGCCAGCGGCGATACGCGTGCGCCAGTCGCGGATACAGAGCACCTTCGCGCCCGGCATGGAGACGCCTTCCATAAAATGCCGCACGGTGTAGAAGCCCTTGCTCTTCGGATGGCTCAGGCACGCCTCGGGATACCATTTGAGATCGATGTCCCCCCAAAAGAAGCGCGTGGTGAGCGGCATGACCTGTGAGGCCCCTTGCAGAGCACGGTAGAGCTGATGCGGCGAGGCCTTGGGATGGCGGGCGGCCAGCAGCCGCTCGAAGCAGGCGTCCGGCAACGAGGGCTCGTAGGCCAGCCGTCCCCAGAGCATGAACGCATACCACTGCTTCTCGATCACCAGTGGTCGCGGGCCTGGGTCGGGATGGCGTTCGAGGAAATCCCGCCCCCACACGTAGCCGTCCGGCCCCATGTAAAAGCCGGCCACTTTGTCGTCTGGCGGCATGTTCAGGATGTAGTCGCGGGCGTAGGTGGGATCGCCGAAGCGGAAGGTGTAGAGGTCGTCGTTCCGCACAGTGAGCCAGGTCTTCCTTCCGGGCGCGAGCCCCTCCAGCAGCGGTTGGATGAAGGGCGGGTTTGTGATCGAATACATGTGCGCCACGGAGTACTTGAAGCTGAACTCGAACGGGCCCGGGTAGTCTTTGAAGGCCTCCAGGATCTCACTCTGTGCGGTCCAGTGAAAGCGATGGATCATGCGGAACACACGCTTAGGCTCATCCTTTAGCGCATCACGCACGCCCTCGCCGTACGTCTCCCACAGCCAGGCTTCCTTGGCTTTGGAGTCCATTTTCTGCGGCATGCCCTCGCCTGCGGTGATGCCCATACCGGCGAGCTGCGGGTAGGTCTTCACCAGCTCACGCACGCTGGCGCGGAAATATGTCTTGGTGGTCTCGTTGCCCAGGTCGTTCGTGATGCCGTGCTTGCCCTCGGCGCCAAAGGTGAAGACGTTCCAGGTGAAAAAATAGACCTGTATGCCGCGGTCGGCAGCCTGTTGCATGACCCAGCGCCAGAACGCGATCTTCTCGTCAATGGTTATGCGCTTCACCACTTCGTGGTCGGCGAGCATGGCGGGGCGCACCATGTCGCTGCCCGCAAAGCTGAAGGTGTCGTCGAGCTTGGCGCGGGTACGCCAGACGTCGCTCAGCGCGACTTCGGGAAACTCCGGCACCTTGACCAGCGAGGGGAAAGGGTGAAGGCTCCAGAGCGAGAGCACGTTGTAGCGGCAGCGCGCCATCGCGTCAAGAAACTCAGTCCAGAACGCGCGCTCCCACACCTCGGGGATGTTCGCCTGCGCGGCGTCGGAGCAGTCCGTGTAACTTGGCGTGCGGAGATCGAGCGGGACATTGAACTTGATGCCGCGCCGCGCGATGTGCGGCGCGTGGTCGGAGTCTTTCAACGCGTCGAGCGTGCCCGTGAGAAGCGCCTCCGCGACATCCAGCCCGCCATACATCGCGCCGGCGGCATCGGCCCCGCGCACCGTGATAGTCCGGCGCCCCTCCGCGTGCCGCACGCGAATGCTGTAGCTCTGGGCGGCGGCTTGTCCCCTATTTCCCACTGTGAGCGCAACGCGAGTCCCGGAGGCGTCGTCTCCCACAGTCATGCCGCGCGCCGCAGCCGCGCGACGAATCTCCTCAGCGGCAAACGTCCCCGGCCCCTGAGCCGCTGCATCGACGGCCAACTCAACAGTTGCAGCCAACGCTGGAGCCGTAAACAAAATAACGAGCGCCATGCATGCGGGCGCGGCGGCCAGGGACAGAAGCGTTGTTTGAAAGGGTTTCACAGTGAGTGAAAGGGCGACAGGTTGACGGGTTGATCCACATGGAGCCGCTGCCTGCTTCAGAACGGCGAGGTCATTATCGGTGTGTTTCATGAGTGTCATGTTGTCTGCATTTGTTAGAACGCGAACCGGCCACGCCACCCGGCTGGATGGGAGCCGCCTCCACGCATTTGCCGAGTTCGTCGCCGCTGCCCGGCGTCGCCGTAAACATACGGCCTCCGAGTGCAACGCGAATGGGCCGCGCTTCGCATCGCGGGTCGCCCACCCATACGCGCACCGCCTTGTCCGTTCGCGCGACAAGGACGACAGCAGGGCCATCCGCCGCCACCGTGACGCCGCCGCCAGCTGAGAATTGCCCAGCCTTGTAGAAGACCGCCCCGAGTACGCCTCTGCCGCGATGCGTCACGGCTTGGACGGCTTCGTCATTGCGCAAGACCTCGTAGCCGTGCGAACCCGACAAGCCGGCAAACGTCTTGATGTCAACGCCCGGCACCACCAAGTAGGCGCAGCGCGAACCGGAGGCTTTGTCCGCCGGCGCATGCTCCACCCAGGCGTTGAAGACCTCCTTCGTCAGGGGTTCGGCCGACTGTCCGCTCGAGATCCGCTTCCACGAGCCGCTCTGCTGGGCCGCGCGTACCTCGGCGCGCGCACCCGCGTCCAGCAGCACGTAGCCCACGCCGTCATGATGGATCGCGCGCAGGGCGCCGGTGGCCCGGCCCTCCTTGAGCGGCTGTCCGTCGACCCACACGGGGCCGTTCAGCAGGCACTGGTTGAGCGACGTGGCGACGACAGCCTGCTTGTCTTTCCACGAGACGCCCGCCGTTAGGCAAACGAAACCGTCGCCGATGCCGAAGTACGCCTTCGACGCGCGCAGGCCCTCGTACTCAGACTGGAACGCCAGCACGCCGGAGCGGCCGTCCGAGGCTCCACCGGCAAACGGGTTGGATCCCTTGAAGACGTGCGGCGCGGGCCGCTCGACGCCGCGGGCCGCCGTCGTGCCAGGAATGCGTGACCAGTCCCACACCGGGTAGATGCCCGCGTACTCGCGTCCGGTCGTCATCACGCAGGTCGCGCCCAGCGGGAGGTTGTACCCCAGCAGGTTCTCGCCGTTCATCGTTTCCGTCCCCGCCGTACGAGGCGAGAGCACCTTCGCCGAGACGTACCAGTCCTGCCCCCGGTGGACCATGAAGTCGCTCTTCCAGAAATAGCGGTTTCCAGGCTCGGGAAAAGGTCCGCCGTGACTGTGGTCGATCCACGCGCGGTACTTGTCGGCCGAGCGGGTGTCGAATGTAGCCAGAAACTCGAGGTCGGCCGCTCTCACCGCCCCTTCGCTGCGCGGCCGGGCGATAGTGCGCCCGCGACTGCCAAAGTCCATCACGTCGCGGTACGTGGCCCACTGATGCCCCTGCAGCAGCATGTGGCGGAAGAGAGCGAGCTGCTCGTTCCGGAACTCGCGGGCGAAAACCGTTCCTTCGGAGAACCGGAGGCTCGCAACGATGTCGCTCACAAACGAGAGCCCGTAGCCGCCGTTGTAGAGCTGCCGGCCGTGCTGGTGGAACATGCCGTCCACCTTGATTCCTTCCACCCCCGCGCGCTGATAGCTCACGGTCGAAAAGGCTGCGGCGAAGGCCTGCTGCATCAGGGCCTCGTTTCTCTCTACAGCGGCCTTGGCCATCGAGACGCGCGAGACCCAGACCAGATTCTGCGCAGTACCTTTGAACTGGAACGGTTTGCCGTCCGCGCGGGGCACCTGCAGACCGTCCCGCAGGTGCGCCGAGAACGTCAGCAGGTCCTTGCGCGGCAGGATGCCGTCCAGCAGCAGCAGAACTTCGGCATACTGCCCCGGCACAACGATGTGGGTCGCGTACCAGTCGTGATCCCACGTGAACCGAGGGTCATGCGTGTAAGTCAGATTGTGGGCCAGCGCGCTTGACAGCTTGGGGAGGATGAGGGACGGATCGCCTTCGCGGCGCGCAAGCAGGAGGGCGAGGGCTCGGCAGCGCTCCTGGTGGGCGGACGGCGCGTAGGCCTTCTGCCGGCTCATGTCGACCCGGTAGTCCACATCGGTCCAACGCCCGTCGGCGCCGAGCCCCCCGAGCCAGGCTTCCGCGCGCGACCGGTCGACACGCTGAGCGACCAGCCGCTCGCGCAGGCGCCCGAGGACGGTGTCTACATCCGCCGGGGACGCCGCGAGCGGCACGGCTAGCGTACACGCGCAAGCCACAGCCAGCGCTCTGTGTAGAAAGCGTCTCATCGATCCTCTGTGACCCGCACCTCGCCCACGAGGCCCGGCACCTTGTCCTTCTGCCGCACGAAGCGCACACTCAATAAGTCCTTGTCTGCCACAAGCGCAGCAGGGATCGCAAAGGTCACCTCACGGTAGCTGCCGTCGGCTGGGGCCGGGCCGATCGCGCCGAGCGTCGTCAGGGCCGGCAGCGCCTGGGCCGCCGTCGCGGCAGCGAACTGATTGCCCTCGGTGTCGTCGTCCGCCTTCGCGCCGCCCTTTTTCTCGGATGCGGCCTTCGCCGCGGCCACGCGCACCTCCAGGCCGCACACCGTGGCGCGACGCGCCTCGGGGTCGCCTGCGGGCGGCGACCAGAGCCGCACGTGCAAGGTCTGGTGCTTTCCGGGTTTGACAGCCAGCGTCCACCCGAAGCGGTCCATGCCCTTCTCGGCGGTGCGGAAGGTCTGCCACAGGCCGGCCGTGGGAAACTGGAGCAGGTTGAGCTCGCTGTTGTAGCCGACCTGCGCCTCCAGCGCGTGCTGCTGCTCGGTGCGATCCGCGCCAGCCGTACGCGGCAGGGACGGATCGGCTGCGAGGCGGCCGGGCAGGTTGTTCGCGCCGCGCGGCGTCGCCATGTCGGGGTAGGCGACATCGACGGTGCGCGAGGACAGCTCCTTCCAGCGCGCGGCCTCGGCGTCGTAGGCGCGCTGCGCGGCCGCGCGCTGCGCCTCGTCCGTCTCATCCCAGTAGGCTGTGTAGCAGTCGCGGACCGTCTGGTAGAGCGGCTGGAAGTGAACGGGCTTTGCAGCCAGGTCGCGGCGGAAAAGCGCCGGGTCGGCGTCGAAGTGCAGCGGCTTATCCGCCGGCTTGAGCGCGGCCAGCGCTCGGCTGGCCGGCTTGAGCACCGTGGCCATGCGGCACCCCTCGTCGGCTTTGGCCACCAGCAGCACCGGCCCGTAGAGCAGCGCGGCCCGCGCGGGGTTGTCTTTAAAGCCCTCCCAGCGGAGCGACATCGGCAGCCTCACCGCGACGGTGTCCCCCGCTCTCCATTCGCGCGTCAGGTCGACGTAGCCCTCCGTCCCGGCCTTCTCCGGCACGGGCTGGCCGTTCACGGCGACCGCGAAGCCCGAGCCGGCCCAGCCGGGCCGCCTGACGCTCAGCGTCGCGCGCACCGGCTTTGCGCAGGCGACAGTCAGCGTCGTTGCCTGCTCCTCGGGGAAGAGGGTCGTCTGGCGCACGGTGAGACCGGCCTCTTTCCACGTCGCCTCGGAGGCGATGAAGAGGTTCACGAAGAACCGCTCCGACCCGCAGCGGAAATAGATGCTGTCGCCGTACTTGGCGTGGTTCTCCATGCCCGAGGCGTGGCAGCAGCCGAAGTTGGGCCAGCTGGGGCCGAAGCCTTTGCGGCTGCCGCCTTCAAGCGGGTGAAAATAGGTCACCGTGCCGCTCTCGGGGCTCTGCGACGAGAGGATGTGGTTGAGCAGCGCACGCTCGTAGTAGTCGGCTGTCGCGGCCAGCGGCGCCTCCTGAAAAAGGCAGCGCGTGAGCTTGAGCATGTTGTGCGTGTTACAGGTCTCGCACGTGCCGCTGCTCAGCGCGCGCGAGAGGCGGGCCTTGGGCGTGAAGTGCTCGCGGTCGCTGTTACCGCCGTTCGCATAAGAGCGCTCGGCCGTCACGAACCGCCAGAAGTGAGTCGCGGCGGCGAGACAGGCGGGGTCGCCGCCCAGCTCGTGGATGCGGGCGAAGCCGGTGAACTTGGGAACCTGCGTGTTGGCGTGCAGGCCGTCAAGCGCGTCCTCGCCCCGCGACAGCGGCTCCAGCACGCGGCGGTGACAGAAGCGCCGCGCGAGCGCCAGATGCTTCGGATCGTTCGTGACCGCGTAGAGGTTGGCCAGCGCCTCGTTGATGCCGCCGTGCTCCTCGTCCAGCATCTTCTGGAAAGCCTCGTCGCTGACCTGCGCCGAGTAACCCTCCAGCCACTTCGCAACGCCGAGCATCACGTCCAGCGCCTGCCGGTTGCCGGCCAAGGTGTGGGCGTCGAGCAGTCCCTGGTAAACCTTGTGCAGCGCGTACCACGGCACGGGCAGCCGGCCGAGGCCGGCCGGCCGAGGCTCCAGACCCGCCATGATGCGCACCCACTGCTCTGGGAACGGCGCGATGAACCCCGTGCCCTTCGCGGTCTGCGCTTCGGACATCACCGCCACCACGCTGTCGAGGCGCTCCTTGAAGCGCGCGTCGCCGGTGCTGCGGAACATCTCGGCGCAGGCGGACAGGTAGTGGCCCTCGTAATGTCCCTGAAACGCGTAGTCGGTGACCTTCCACGGGCCGTACGGCTGCGCAGCGGATGGCATGCCGTTGTTCGCGCGCCACCAGTGCATCAGCCGGTCTATGTCGACGCGCAGGATGTACCCCTTGTCGCGCTCCTGCGCCGACAGGAAAGGCCCCTCCAGGAGCCGCACCTCATGCAGCCCGAGCGGCTGCGCGGCCGTCGCGGCTGCCACAGGACACGCGACACCGGCCGCTAGCGCGGCTGAACTTCCAGCCAGCCACCGCCGGGCAGACCGCCACGAGGACGCGGACTCTCTGCCCGCAAGCAGCCCGCTGCTTCTTCGCTCTACAATCTTCATGTGTTCGTTTTCCATGACCTCACGATACCGAAAGCCAAATGTCCTGACAATTGCAATGTTAGCAACTCTCATTGTACTTCCCGCAACTCCGTCGGCAGCGGATATCAGGTTAAGTCAAGGTTCTGTCGAGTGTCCGTTGTAAGCGCCGAGGTGGGGGGCAGACCTCTCGGAAACGGGGTTGCCCCAGTAGTCCCGGCCGCCGTTGCCGGTAACCCGCAAACCTACGTTGAGCGCAGGCGAGCCAGCGGTCAGCATGTATCCGTCGACGGAGCTGAGGCCCGCGCCTCCGCTGCCCGGCGCCCTTAAGCGCGGGTCAGCGAGAATCTTCTTGGCGTCATGGGTGGCCTGGCCGGAGCCGAAGTAGAGGTTGCGCTCGAACGTGCAGCCCTTCGGCGCGCGGAAGGATCCCGCGCCGGTGTTGATGAAGATGTTGTTCTTGAAAGAGATTGAACTCCCGCTGCTGTTCGCGCCCTGCTCGAACAGGGCGGGGTTGCCGCGGCCCGCATAAACCGTGTTGTTGTAGACCTGATAGCCGTGGTTGCCGTCGCCGTGGACGAGGAAGACGCGGCTTCCTGCGAGGCACCCGTCGTTCTGACTGATGTTGTAACGGGCGATGTTGCCGTTGCCGTTGCCGTCGCAGCACATGTTCAGAAAGCCGCCCTCGTTGTCGTGGCTGTAGTTGTACTGGTAGATGCAGCGCTGGTCGCTGTTGTCGAAGTCGAAGGCCATGCCGTCGTACTTGGTCTTCGTCTCGCACACCTCGTTGTACTGGAAGATCACGTCCTCGCAAAAATACGGCCAGACTGCGGCGTGCCCTTGCTTGACTGAATTGTTGTTCGCCTGGCGCACGAAGTTATGCTCGACCATCGAGCCCTTGACGCACCAGAGAATGATGCCGTCGCCGCCGATACGTTCAAGACGGTTGCTGGCGATGCGGACGTTCAACGAAGGCGTATAGGCGCCGTGGCCGCGCCAGCTCGAGTTCGTGTCGGCTGGCTTGTTGATCCACTGCGACTGCATCAGGATGCCGCTGCGCGTGACGTCGAGTAGGGTGTTGTTCTCGATGCGGATGTCATCCCACCTGGACGGCATAGACAGGTCCGCGACAGTGATCGTGAAAACGATGCCGCCGCTCTCCTTGCCGTCGCGATAGTCGGCCAGGTCGCCGACCACGTCGTGCACGTCGCATCCCGTCACCTCAAGGCCGGATAGCGTGCCGACCGAGTTGTTACGGATCAAAATGCCCATTTTCTTGGGCGCGGGCGAACCTTGGTTTGAGACTTCAAGGTTACGAATGCTCCAGTACTGCTGGTTCACAAGCAGGACGGCTCCGCCCGCAAGGCCGCCGCCGTGAATGGCCGGCTTCGGGCCTTCACCGTAGCGGTCCAGCACGATCCGGTTCGCGGCGGTGCCGGAACCTAGGGGATGCAACTGTCCGGCCCAGACCGAGCCGGACTTCAGCAGCAGCCGGTCGCCGGGCAGAAATGTGGTGGCGTTGACTTTCTCTAGCGAGCGCCACGCAGCTGAAGGGCTGAGGCCATCGCTGGCATCACTGCCTGAACGTGCATCGACATGATAAGCGGCCGCCTGCATGGCCAGCGGTGTCAGCAGCAGGGCGGCCAAGAAGACGAGCGACACGTTGTCTGCGGCGTTGGCATTCATGGGAAACCAGTAGCGGAGTGGCGGTTTCTTCATTTGCTTCCCTCCTGCAGTGCAGGCGCCGCAAACATGAGCCCCTTCCATTCGGCGAGAATCTTGAGGTACTGGTACGGGTCGGGCCATGACGACGAAGGCTCAACGACCGTCGTTTCCGGCCACTCGTTAAAACTCGTGACCATGATGAAGTCCGCATGGGCCTCCGTCGCCGCTCGCAGAAAATCACGCAGGGTCTGGCCGTCACATCGGGGCATCACGTAAGGCGTCTCGCTGAAGTGCGAGTTGTCGTGCCCCGGATGAGCCGGAAGCAGCATCTTCTTGCCGGCGTCATGCGCCAGCTTCACCAGGTAACGGTACTTACTTGCCAGCGCCTCATACCGGTTGGCACGGAAATGGGAGAATGTGCTGTAAAAGCCGAAGCTGTCGACGCCCGGCACGGCCAACCACTGCGCAGGAATGCGCTTGACGCGATCTTCATCTCCGGCCCGCTGCGCGTCCGCATCGTGCGCAATCTTATCGACGATCCAGTAGACGGGGCCCACCTCGCCTTCAACATGCGCTTTGAGCGCTTGGAAATCTATAGGCGTCAGCCCCGGTCTCGCGGCGACTTGATAGAGATAGACCGCCGGCTTTCCGTCGATGCGCAGGTAGGCCGGGCTGTCCTTGTACTTGCGGAGCGCCCGCGCGAGCATGGCTTGATAGTCTTCCAGCGTGCTGTGAAACTGAGCCCGCTCGTCGAGCAGCGCAATCTTGAAGCCCTGCTTGACCGCTGCCGCAAGAATGCCTTTCTCGAACGAGTGGTCGAGGCCATTGACCGTATCCCACCAACTCACCAGAAACGCGTCGATGCCGGCGGCTTGAGCGAGTTGGACGTGCCACTCCGCTATGCGGGGATCGGCGCTGTCATAGCACCCCGCCAACGGCCGTGCTGCGCTGGCCGGAGGCGGCTGACCGTGAATCTGCGCTCGGATCGCTAGCGCGTTGGTCTCCGAGGCCGGATAGGTCCAGTGCGCCCAAGGCTGGCGCGAGTGGTCGCCCGTATGGTACCAGACGTAGTAAGCCGCAAAAAGCAAGGGGCGGCTGGGCTTCGGCGCATCGTCGGCGCGCAGCGTACCAGATGAAGCCAGCACAAGCGCGACGGCACATGAGAGCGCGAGCGTGTGTTTCACGGACGTTGGCCTTTGGTTGGTTTGTCGTGGCCGGGCACCACGTCGATGTGCTGCCCGTCGAGAGTGATGTCCTTGTAGCGCAGCTTGCGGATGCCCGGCTGCAAATCATAGAGCGGCGCGCAGAAGCGGCCGTCGCTCTTGAAAGGGAACAGGCGCTGCTCGTCGCCGCCTTTGTAGGTCGCGGGCACCACGACTCCGGGCGAGGGCTGGATTTCAAAGCGATTGCCCGTGCGGTCGATGCGCGTGATGCGGCCCTCGATGCAGCCGCGCGTGCCGCGGTCGATGGTCGCGCCGCGGAGGACGATGTTCCGGCAGTTGCGAAAACCGACGCAGCGGTGCCCCGGCGGCATCTGCACGTCGCTGAGGTCGAACCAAAACGTTGCGCCGGTCGCATCGATGACAAACGGATGCTCTGCATCACGCTGCATATCGTAGAAGCCCAAAGAAAAAATGACTTTTGCTCCTTCATAACGCTCCTGCCCGAAACGGTAATCCCCGGGCGGAATCCGCACCCCGTTTGCGCCGCTGTCGAAGGCCCTCTTGACCATCGGTACGATGGCCCTGCCGCTCTCACGCTGCGCGTCCTTTTCGGCATCGGTGAACTGCGGCCCCGCCGGCGCATCGAAGCTGAAGCGTGTGTCGACGGGCGGAGGCGATTTCGAGTCCAGAATCGCGCGCTGATGCGGCGAGAGCCTCTCCTGGACATCGGCGGCGAGTAGCGCGGCCCCCGGCGCGAGTAGCAGGGCGGTGAGGGTGGCGATGATACTCTTCACGGTTTGGTGTCCTTGACGGCGTTGTTATCCAGCCGCGCGGCGGCGGTGTTGCTGAGCGTGATGGGGTCAAGCTGGTGGTCACCGGGAGCCGGTGCGATACGATTGTCGCGCACGACGGCGGTTTGTACGTCGCGCAACAGAATGGCGGGACTGGGAAAACCGTTGATCTCGTTGCCGGCGATGAGCAGGTTGCGGTGCAACTTGTCGGCTCCGCTCTTGAAAATGGTCGCCCAGATGGCCGCGTCTTCGCGGGCAAGGAGACCGCAGTCGCGAATACGGTTTCCGCGCACGACATAGTCCGCCGCGCCGAGCCCCTCGAACGGCGCGTTCCAGAATTCGACGGCACCTCCGCCGAGCCCCTCGAAGCTGTTGCTCTCGATCAACCCGCCCCTACCTTTGGCCAGCACGCCGATGCGCCGACCATTTCGGACGGTGTTGTTGCGGAAGACGAACTGGTTGCAGGTGCGGCTCGCGTCGAAGACCTGCGTGACCGCGCTGTCAGCCGGAACCTTCTTCAGCCCCGCGCGTGTGACGCCGGGGCGGCCGGTCACGATGTCGCCGACGTCGCCGTCGAGCGTCACGTCGAGTGATTTCGCTAGCCTCGTAACGCTGACCACCTTGCGCTCGCTCACGAGCCTGCCCTCGCCGCGATTAAAGAACTGAAGGTCATCGCCCGCCTGAATATCGAGCGCCAGGCTGGCCCCGACGGCATCGTAGGGGTTGCGCAGAGGCAGGCGCACGCGATTGGGCGCGAGCTTTTCCTCGATACCCATGACCAGGCAGTTGACGTGGCAGATGTCATCGCCGGTGTTTTCCCACGTGCAGCCCTCGATCCAGGGTCCGACGCGGGCGCTGTGGTGGTTGTGGCCGCCGTTGTTGGCGGCGATGAAGCGACCAGGCTTCAGCCGGATACCGCAATCGATGATACAATGCCTGTTGCTGAAGTGCGAGTTGAACGCCTCGTTGGCAACGGCGTATGCCGTGAGATTGAAGAAGACCACGTCGTCGCTCGCATCCACATCGAAGCCCGTGGAGATGCGCGGATCGAGAACGTACACGTCACCCGTAGCGATCTCGCGAAGCTGGGCCTTGCGTGCGAGCGTGAAGCGGTAGCGGCGACCATCGAGCTTTTGCCAGCCTGCGTTCGCAAGGACGAGGCCCGCGCCGCGTTTCATGCGGGGGAATTTCGGATCCATGATCATGCCTTTTCCATCCTTTACAAAATACGGGTTCGCCTCCGGCAGCGGATGGTCCGGAACAATCTCGATGTCAAACGTCCCGGCCCTCGCGTCCACCGCGAGCACGCTCCCCGCCGTGTACGGCAGCGGATCGAAGTCGAAGGTGAAGTTCTTCACCAGCACGCGCCGGCAATGCTCCAAACGCACGAAGGTGAGTAACCCGGTGAAGGTCATATTCGCGCCGCTGCCGTCGATCACAAGGTCGGTCGCGTTTGTGAAGCCGATGAACGTCTTCGCTCCCGCCGGATCAAGACGGTAGTCGCCCGGCTCGAACTTCACCACAGCCGGTGTCTGCGTGGCCGCGCTGGCGAAGGCCGCTTGGATCGCCGCAAAAGTCGCATGCGCTGGAATCGTCACGACGTGTTTCGGTGGCCGTACCGAAAACTTCCGCACGGCCGACCAAAGTCCGCGCTTGCCCGCCGCATCCACCGCGGCGATGCGCCACACGTAATCGCCTGGCGGCAGTTCCTTGTCCGGCGCGTAGCGGCTTATCACCGCCGCGATCCGGTCTGTATCCACGACATGGATGAAGGCATCATCAGTCGCGATCTCGATGTCGTGGGACGCCATCGCAGAAATGTCAGGTGCAGGCCCACCGCGCCACGCGAAGTGCGGAATGCCCATCGTCAGAACCGCCTTGTCCGCCGGCTCGATAAGCTGAGGCGCATCGGCTGCATGCAGCGCGGCCAGTGGCATCAGCAGCGAGGCGGTGAGAGCGGGGAAAGTAAGTTTGCTCATGAGATTCAAGGTCATACGAAGGTCATTCGGTTGAACGACGTGCGGTGCGTCCCGAAACCTTGCTCGCATCGAGCAGACGCTTCAACTCGTTCACAATTTCCGGGTGTTTGAAATAGAGATTCACCGTCTCTTTAGGGTCGGCTTCGAGGTTGTAAAGCTGCCCCGGCGCATCCGGCTCGGTGTCGGGCAGGGCAAAGGGTTTGAGCTCTCCTTTGTCGTAATTGTTCCCGCCGGAGCCGCGGTGGTCGAGGTACTTCCAAGGCCCCCGGCGGATGGCGAGCGCGAGGCTGATGGTCTGGTGCAGCGTGTACGGGCGCGCCCGCGCGCCGCCCTCTTTTCCAAGCAGCACGGGCAGGAGATCGAAGCTGTCCTCGGCGGCGTTGTCAGGGAGCGCGGCGCCGGCCATCGCCGCGCACGTCGCCATGACGTCGGTGAGGCAGACCGTCTGGTCGCTCGCGCTGCCGCCGGCTACTTTTCCCGGCCAGCGAACAATGAACGGCACGCGATGTCCGCCCTCCCACTGGTCGCGCTTCACCCCGCGCCAAGGCCGCGCGCCGTCGTGTCCGTAGTCGGCGCGCATGTGAACGACGCTCGTGGTTTCCGGACCGTTGTCGCTGGAGAACATCACCGCCGTGCTGTCCGCCATCCCGAGCCGTTCGAGGGTTGCCATCAGCTCGCCGACAATGGCGTCGAGCTCATGGATGAAGTCCCCGTGCGGTCCCGCTTTCGTGGAGCCCTGAAACTGCTTCGCCGCGAAAGACGGCAGGTGCACCGCATTCATGGCGTGCAGGAGGAAGAAGGGCTTCTTTGGATGGCTCTTCGCGTGCTGCTCGAGAAACTCCCGGCTCTTCTTCAGGAAGACCATGTCCACTTCTTCGAGGTCAAAGTTCGGCGCGATCAGGCCGGCGCGGTTGTCGAAGGCGTACGGATGCTGGGGCAGCCTAGACTTGTCCAGCATCCCGGTGGGCGGCACCGGAATGCGATCGCCATCGATGAAGGCGTAGAGATAATCCGTGGCCGAGCAGCATGCCGTACCGAAGAAGCGGTCGAAGCCGCGGTGGATCGGCGCGTCCGGGATGGCGCGCGAGTAGTCGATCAGCTTCACGCCTGCCACGCCGCCCTTTGTGATGCGCTGCCCGTCCTTGTCGAAGAAGCTCAGCCCAACATGCCACTTGCCGGTCATGGCCGTGGCGTAGCCCTGGTTGCGGAGCATCTGCGGCAGAGTCAGTTGATCCTCTTTGATGAGACAAGGGCCGCCAACACCTTCGAAGACGCTCCGATAGTTGATGCGGAAGGCCATCCGGCCGGTCAGCAGGCTGTAGCGGCTGGGCGTGCAGACCGTGGACGGGGAATGCGCGTCGGTGAACCGCAGCCCTTCGCGCGCCAGCCGGTCAATGTTCGGAGTGGCGACTTTGGACTCCGCGTTGTAGCAGCCGACGTCGCCGTAGCCCAAATCGTCCGCAAGGATGAAGAGAATATTGGGCTTTGACGGCATCGCGGCGGCAGCGTTCGGCGCGGCCAGTGAAGAGAGCAGGAAGTTTGCGAGGAGGAGGATGCTAAAGGAGGTGGACTTCATGAAATCACCTTTCATTGCCTTTCACGTCCTGCAATGGCGTGGATTCCAGCGCCGTTTCCTTTTGTGCGGCAAGCCAGTCTGCGCGGAGTTTGGATAGGCGCTTCACGATCTCAGGATGCTGCGGGGCGAGGTTGGTTTTCTCACCAATGTCGGTCGCGAGGTTGGCGAGAAACAGTCGCTTGTCTTCCGCACTCAAGACATCTCCGGCGGCGGACTGGAGGTTGCCGATCAACTTCCAATCGCCCTCGCGTACGGCCCATTGCGAGCGCTTGCCGCCGTCCCAGTGGACAACGGTGTGCGGCGAGGGTGCGGTGGCGGAACGGATCACAGGCACGATGTTCCTGCCGTCGATGTCGGCATTCAGCAGTTTCACGCCAGACAGTTCTGCCAGCGTTGGCAGCCAGTCGCACCCGTGGACAAGCTGTCCGCGCACTTCGCCCTCAGGCAGATGCCCCGGCCAGGAAATGATGCCGGGCAGCCGGATGCCACCCTCGAACAAGCTGAACTTCGCGCCGCGATATGGCCCAGCGTTGCCGCCGCCGAAGTGGGCTCGCTCTTCCTTGGAATGGCCGTTGTCGGATTGAAAGACGATGATCGTTTGTTCGCGCAGAGCAAGATCGTCCAGTTTCTTGAGCAGCGCCCCGATGCGTTCGTCACAGGTGGAGAGGAACGCCACGTAGAGATTGCGGGGATAGGGCAGGGCCTTGTATCGCTCCAGCCATTTCACATTGCCCTGATACGGGTAGTGCGGCATGTTCAAAGCGAAATAGATGAAGAACGGCCGCGCGCGGTTCTGTTCCATGAAGCGCGATGCCTCCTCGACCATCAAGTCGGCGAAGAACTGGCCGGGATAAAACACCTCCTGGCCGTTGCGGTAGAGGTCGTGGCGGTTCGGCCCATGCCAGTAGAAGAAATGGGAGAAGTTATCAATGCAACCGCCCATGTGCCCGAACGAATGATCGAACCCCTGCGCGTTCGGCATCTCATCCGGCGTGTACCCGAGGTGCCACTTGCCGATGTGCGCCGTGGCGTAGCCCGCCGCCTTGAATGTCTCGGCCATCGTGATCTGTGCTCCCGGCAAGCCGTGGCCGCCGGGCTCCGACCCAGCGTTGCCGGTCAAACCTGCCCGGAGCGGATAGCGCCCCGTGAGCAGCGCCGCCCGCGATGGCGAGCATACCGAAGCCGCCGCGTAGAATTGCGTGAACCTCACCCCGTGCGCCGCGAGGCTGTCCATCGCCGGCGTCACCAGATCTTTCGCCCCATAACAACCGGCGTCAGCCGCGCCTTGATCGTCGGTGACGATGACAATCACGTTGGGCCTAGCCAACTTGGGCGCCTCAGTGGCGTGGATTGCGGCCAGCGGAGCCAGCAGCAGGGCGGCGAAGATAATGATCGTGTGTTTCATCGTTGCTTCTTTCGCGTTCATTTCGTTCGCCGTTTCGTGGCAAATCAAGCTCGAAGGTTCATTCAGCGCGGCCCCGGGGGCAGGTGTTCAACGAGATAGCGGGCGATCAACATGCGCACGTGAACGAGTGACCCCTGACCCTCAGCGAGCCCGTGGTCGCGATTGGGATACACGAAGTAGTCGAAACGCTTGCCCAGCGCAATGAGCCGGTCCACCAGCCCTTCGGTGATCTCGATGTGCGTGTTCGTCTCGCCCGAGCCGGTGATGATCAGCAGGTCGCCGCGCAGGCCCTCGGCATAGTTGATCGGCGCGCAGGTGCGGTAGCCCTCGGGGTTGTCCTTCGGTGTGCGCATGTAGATCTCCTGGTATCCGGCGTTGTAATACTGCGGCTGAGGTTTCGGGACGACGGCGATGCCGACGTGATAGAGGTCAGGCTTGCGGAACATCGCGTTCAACGTGTTCGAACCGCCACCGCTCCAGCCCCAAATGGCTACGCGTGCGAGGTCCACGTACGGGCAGAGACGGGCCAGCGCCTTGAGGCCGGCGGCCTGTTCGTCGGTCGAGAGCGGCCCGAGGCTGCCAAACACCGCCCGCCGCCACGCCGCCCCTTTGGGCGCAGGCGTCCCCCGATTGTCCATCGTAACCACGATATAGCCCAGCTCGGCCACCGTCCGGTGAAAGAGGGCTTGTCCGCTTCCCCAGTCGTCCAGCACCGTTTGGCCGGCAGGCTCGCCGTAGACGTACACCAGCACGGGGTACTTCTTCATGGGGTCAAAATCGCGCGGCTTGATCACCCAAGCATCCATCACCACACCGCCGCCGATGTCGAGCTGGAGGAACTCAGTGGGCCGCGAGATCAGCGGCTTGACGCGGGCGGCCGCGGCGGCATTGTCCTCCAGCACGCGCACGCGCCGGTGTTCCGGCAACTCCACCAGATCGGTGACCGGTGGCTGGTCGAAGGTGGAATAGGTGTGGAACGCCCAGCGGCTGTCGGGCGAGAACACATAGCGGTGCGAGCCTGGCTGATCCGCCGGCGTCAGCCGTTCGGGCGCGCAGGCTCCATCCAGGCGCGCGCGGTAGAGGTAGCGTTGGGTCGCGTTGCTCGGCGAGGCCAAATAGTAGAACCATCCGCCTTTATCGTCCGCCTGGCCTCGCGCGATGAGGTCGCTGCCCGCCGCCGTAATCGGCGTCACGCTGGAGCCGTCACGCGAGACGACAGTGGCGCGGCGCCAGCCGTCCCTCTCGCTGATGACGACAAAGGCCTGGCCGCCGCGAATCCACTCCAGCCCTTGGTTGGACGACGGCGCCATATCCACCCAGGCGGGGTCGGTTTCCGCGTAGGCTTTGGCGATCGCGCCCGTGCGCTGGTTGGCGAGCAGGAACTCCCGCGCGTCCCGTGAGCGGCTCAACTTCTCGACGAGCACGTCGTCGGAATTGCCAGCCCAGCTTACTTGGTTCAGATAGAATGTCCCAGGTTTGTCGGCCAACTCGACCCAGCGCGTGGGGCCGCCGTCCCAACCCACGACGCCGATGCGAAGCGAGGGAATCGGACCGCCGATGCGTTCATATCTCGTTTCCCGGGTCGTGCGATAGGTCGGGTCGCCGGGCACAAGGACCGCCCGCTTGGGGACGGCGGAGGAATCGGCCCGGACATAGGCGATCCATTTGCCGTCGGGGCTCCAGCTGGCGAGGCCGTTTTCGATGGTGTCGGGATCGCCGTCTTGGGTCAGCGGAATCGTCCGGCCGCTGGCCACGTCGAACACGATCAGGTCCGCGCCGCGCGAACCCAAAAGCCGCTGGCCGTCCGGCGAAAAGGCATTCGCCTCAAACCGCGCCCCGCGAGCGGCGTCCAGCGGGCGCAGCGCGCCCGACTCCGGCTCATACAGCCAATGATCGCTCCCGCCCTCGCCGCTGGTGATGTCTGTGAGCAGCAGAAAACGGCTGCCCGACGGCGAACGGACGAATCCCTTGATCGTCAGGCGCTGTGAACTGGCGGGGGCGGGGAGTTTCTCGCTGG
Organism: uncultured Lentisphaeraceae bacterium; assembly: GCA_964386865.1. GTDB lineage: Bacteria > Verrucomicrobiota > Kiritimatiellia > RFP12 > UBA1067 > CAYLUN01. The sequence goes on from CAYLUN010000005.1 coordinate 33,375, forward strand.
CCACCACGACCGTGCGTTTGCCGCTGGCGGAATCGTAGCGGACGATCTCCGCTCCCGACGCGCCGGCGGGCGTCTCCAGCTTCAGGTAGCCCGAGCCGTCCGGAAGCCACGTGGCGGCAAAGCCGCTCATGGCAAACTCCTTGGACTCGTAAATCGCCTTGATCCGCGGCTCGACCTGCGCCAGCAAGCGGGTGCCTGCTTCCTCTGCGAGGCTGGCTGCTTGCGTCGGTCGGGCGAGCGATGCCACCGCCAGGCCGATTACTCCGATAACTTTCGCGCTATTCATAGCTTGGCTTTTCTCCTCGAGCGGTGGCTGCGCTCACTTCTTCTGCAGCAGCTCCGCCATGGCCCAGCCCAGCGCGCTGCCGACTTCCATGTAGGTCTCGGCATTCCGGTTGTAGTGAAAACCCTGATTCTTGGGGGAGACAGCGGCCTCTCTCCAGAACTCCCGGGAGTCCACGCACTTCACGTTGCCGGCGAATTCGGGGTGCTTCCCGGCGTCGTTCATCGCGAGCTGCGCTTCGGCGATCTGCAGGCCGAAGCTCTCGCGCCCGGGGTTTCCGCAGCCCACGGCCAGCACAAAAGGCGCGTTGGGCGCTTGGTAATCCTTGCGCAGGCACTTGATCAGATTCGCCAGGTTCTGCTCGTAGCGGCCGGCGTGGGCCTTGTTCTGATCCTTGTGCCCCTGCCACCAGACAAAGCCTGCTATTTCATATGTTCCGGCGCCCGGGTAATACGTGCCCAGCTCACTCAGAACCTTCTTGGCGTTCGCCAAGTCGTCGTCGTACTGCTTGCCGGCATACCACTCGATGACTTTCCCTGTCTTTTTGTCAATCCATGCGGGGGGCTTCGTCGCCGTGCCCTTGTCCTTGTCCATGTCCCAGGAATCAGGCGCGTCCTTGTACCCCGCATAGACCTTACCCTCGACAGCGAAGCGCTCGCTCCCCGGCGGCAGAAGATCCCAGCCTAGGCTGCGGTTGCCGATGCAGCTCTTGAGCACCAGAACAGGCTCGTTCAGCAGCTGCCCCATGATGTGGCCAAACGCCACTTCCGGGCCGATCGCCCCGCCTTTGACCGTTAGCCACTCGTTGTGGTTCACCTGCATGCCGCCGCCTCTGCCTGGCATCACATGGACGTGCCTGACGTCACTTCTCTCGGTCCACCTGCCCGCATCATCGAGCAGATAGGGGTAGCGCTTTTCCGTCTTGGTCAGATACCCCAGCGTTCCCTTGGCGGTGTCCGGGCCGACATCCCCCATGCCGAGCATATTGGACTGCCCCATCAGGATGAACACCTTGACCGGCTTCTTCATGTCCGCAGGCTGGCCGTCCGGCCGCGGCAGCTGGTGCCGCGTATTTGCGTCGAAGCTCTCGGCCGCCGAGAGGCCGGCGACGCCCAGCGATACCGACGCCAGCAGGCATAATGCGGGGATAAACGGATTGCTTTTCATAGTCGCTCTCTCGGGGCTTCGGTTGTCACTTAGCGGTGGGGCTGGCCTTGACTTCCGCGAGGCTCAAGACGGTGGGGGTGTCCGTGCTCGACTCGATGGCGGCGATGCATGCGTCTAGTTGATCCACTTGCTCGCTTTTCGCCTTCCGGTCTGCTGCGGTGACGAGTTGCGCCCGGATTTCCCGCACTTGCGGCAGGACGGCCTTGGCGTGGGTGCCGTAGCGCCGGAGGTAGTCGAGGCAGCTTTTCACGCGGTTGCCCGCGCCCCAGCGCGCGGGCTCCATGACGGACACGCAAAGAGCCATGCCTTCGCGGATATGCAGGCGGGAGAGCAGGTCGAGCCCGGCGAGGCGGATGCCGTCGCCGAACATCTCGTTACTGGGCGCAAGGCGCTCAATCGCCTGGGTGATGGCGGGCAGCAGCTCCACTAAGTCGCGGTCGGTCAGGCCGGCGAAGACTTTCCTCACCGAGGCGCGGGCGACACTGTCTTCGTTTTGCAGGAGCGATTGAACGGCGGGGTAGAGCAGGTGGCGGTCAACGCCCTCGACTGATTCGGCGAGGATGCTTTTGGGCTCGCGGCGACCGGGGTAGGGCGAGAAGAGGGCGACAGCGGCAGAGCGCTGAGCCATGCGGCGCGGGTCGGCGGGGTTCGGGCGCAGGGTCATGGCAAGCAGGTCGCTCACGCTGGCTTTGCGCGCCTCCGCCCCGAGATTGGGCAGGGCCTCCGCGGCCAAACATTGCAGCCAGGGATCCGGGTCTTTGAGCAAGGCGCGCAGCTGCGGCGCGGCGGCATCTGCGCGCGCGCCGAGAGCGCCGAGGGCTTCGCAGGCTCCGTAGCGGGCGTCGCGGCTGGCGCTGGCGAGCAGCTTAAGCACGTCGGGGAGAAAATCCCCCTGCCGCCGGCCCAGCGCGGCGGCGGAGCGCAGGCGCACGGAGGGCGACCAGCTCGACAGCCCGGCCAGCAGCTGCTCGGACGTGCGCCGGTCGTAGGGGTTCTCCGCGTTCTTGTATGCGTAGTCGCGCCCAGCGGCGATGACCGCCTCCACTTGCGCGGCGCTGAGGGACGGCGCGCAGAAGGGCTTCTTGCCTGTCAGGCGGAGGCTTTTCAGCGGCAGCGCATAGGCCAGCAGGTAGCCGCCCGTGCAGTCCCAGCCCGTGTATTTGCCGTGCTCCTCCTCGCCCACCGGCGCGCCCTGGTAGAGGAAGCGCGCGTCCCAGCCGCGCGCGAGGTCGTAGTACCACGCCTGCTCCTTCAAATAGGCGCCCGTGGCCAGCGGGCCGCAGCGCGCCACGCCGGGCAGGGCCCAGAGCACGTTGAAATAGTTGCCCGTGTGCCCGCGCTCGCGCTCGCTGTAGGCGGCGGTGGACATTTTTGCGAAGAACTCCGCCGCCGCGCGGTCGCCCAGCAGGTCGTAGAGCACCGCCGCGCTGGAGCACTTGCCGTTGTCCTCGTGCGCGGGAAACGGCTGGTGGTCGCCGTAGGGTACCGCGCCCTTGTTCACATACCAGCGCACGAAGCCCGCCGCTTTGGCGATGGCGCGGTCTAGCGCGGGGTCCTTCACGCCGGCCTCGCGGGCCAGCGCCATGCCGATGCAGAGGCTGAGGCCCGGCTGGTTCATGCAGCCGTAGCCGTTCAGGTTCCCGCTGGGCAGGGCGAATTTGTGGCCCCAGGTGCCGACGGCGCTCTGGCCGCGCGCCGCCTCCAACGCGAGCCGCTTGAGGCCGGGCATCACGGACGGGTCGCCGGTCGCGCTGACATACTCCGCGAGGAAGGCGAGAGCGTAGCCGTAATACCACGTCGCAAAACTATCCGCCGAGAAGTCCGCGGCCCAGCGCGCCTCTTTCTCAAGCAGGGGGAGATACTCTTTGTTTCCGCTGGCCAGCAGCGCGAGCGCATTGAGCGAACGCGGAATCGGGTTGAGAGCGCGCGCGTAATCCGGCCCGGCCATACGCCGCGCGAGCGACTGGCAGCCGAGCTCGAAAATGCGCTTCGATTTCGTGCAGCCATACGGGGCGGTGGCGCTGTAGCTGCCGAGTACCGGCAGTGTCACCACGACCTCGTCCGACTTCCCCGCGCGCCAGCGCAGCAGACGCAGCTTTCCGCCGCCTTTCTCCGTCTCCGCCACCCCGATGGCGTTGGCAAAAAGGATGCGAGCATCGCCGGAAAAGCTCTTGCCGGCCACGCCGAGAATGACATCGCCGGTGCTCAACACGGCAGCCGCCGGGGAGCCTTTCGCCACCGCTGTCACGAGAATCTGACGCGCGTCGGCCGAGTGGCCGTTTTGGGTGAAGATCCAGCCGCGAACCCCGGTCGGCCCGAGCGACCAGTCGTGAGGCCCGTCCTTGGCAACGGTGTCACCCTTGGTGAAGTCGGGCATCGTCATCGCCTGCCCTTTGGCCGCGGCAAAAGCCGGAACCGGCGCGGTGATACAGGTGGCGAGCGCGAGCGAGAGGAGTGAGGTTTTCATCAAGATCACTTTTTGAGGTGTTTCAGTTCCGCCATGGTCTCGGCGAAGCCTTTGCCGATACCGCCGAGGATCTTTGCCGAGCCGAGGTAGTGAAATTCGAAATTGGAGATGCCCTTCTCCAGCACCTGCCGCTCCCGCTCCGTGAGGCCCTCGGTGCGCAGTTTCTCATAAGCGGCCTTTTCCTCGGCGGGTTTCCATTTTGCCTCGGCCGCGAGCTTCTTCGCACGCTGCTTGAGTTCATTTTCCTTCGCCTTGGCCGCAGACAGCTCGCGGTCCCAATACTTCTCCGTCCACACCGCAACGACGTTACCGTTGAACTCCGGCAACTGCGCGGGAGCCGCCATCGCAGCGCGGAAGTTTTGGTGTGTCGCCTGGTAGCGCTGCTGGTCGGGAGCATATTCTGCGGTCGGCCCGCCGACGCCGAGCACGCCGATGACGAAAGGCAGCTTCGGCGCGTTCAAATCTTTCCGCACATCGCGAATGAAGTGCGCCAGCGCCTCGCTGTAGGCATCGTAGCCGCCGGGCTTGTCGCGGTTCGGATAGGTGCCGCTATCCACCATGTCGTTCCAGCCTTGGAACCAGACAAAGCCCGCCAGCTCGTAGCCCTGCGCCGCATCGTAACCAGGAACCACGCGCTTGATGTCACCGAGTACCTTCTTCACATGCTCGACCATGAGCCGGTAGCTCACGCCCGTTTCCTTTTCCTTCGCGGCTTTGAGGGCTGCGAGATCCTTGCCTTGTTTTTGAAAGGCCGCGAGCTGCGCCTCGTTGAACACGTACGGCCCGGCGCTCGGCGGGCGAAAATCGGTGTTCAGGCTCTTGCCGCCCCACGCAGTCTTAATGAGCAGAATGTGCGCTTCCGTGAACTTCTGCATGTAGAGGCCAAAGGTGAACTCCGGCCCAATCTTCGGCCCGTTCTGACTCGCGCCAAAGCCGGCGGTGAGTTTCCCCGTCTGCTCGGTATCCGCGCTGCCCAGCGATGAAATCCACACCCGCTCGCAAACCTTCGGCGTGCCGTCCGCGATCTGCATGTCCGCCAGCATCGGTTTTGTCGCCGGATCCATGCCGATGTGCTCGAACGTGGTCACTTTCGCGTGGCCCTGCATGTTCGACTGGCCAGCGAGGATGAAGACTTGCAGCGGCTTTCCCTGAAGCGAAGCCGCCAGGGCGATGGATGTGAGCGAGAGAAGGACTCGCGTGGGGACGAAGCGCATGCGTTTCATTCTTTTTCTCCGGGAGGTTCAGCGGCGTGGTGACGGGGCGAGGGCTCGGCGGCTCTCATGGAATTGATTGACGGGTAACGATCGGGACGTAGCCGACTTCCAAGCCCTTGGGCGGGGTGACCAGCAGCGCGGGGTCGAGGGCGACCAACTTCCCGCGCGTGGGCGGCGGCATATAGTCGCGGTCAATGGGCCAGCGCGCGTGCACCTGTTCGACAAACGCCTGCAGCTTGGCCTTCTTGTCGGCGCTCCAGGCGTATTGCTGGAAGGAGGGTTGGTCGACGAAGCGGTACCAGAAGTAGGTCGCCACCGAACCATCGGTCAGGCGCGCCGTGAAGGGGCCGAGTTTGGGGCCGGGCTGGGCCCAGGCTCCGGCGGCGGGCGAGGTGTAGGGTTTGCCGGGCGTGGCCAGCTTGAACGGCTGCGCGAGCAGCTTGGTTTCGGCGGGCACCTCGGCGGCGCTGACGGCGAGGCGCTCTTCGCCGACGTGCTTGTAATACTGCGGGAACAAGCCCGCGGCGGCGAGCGTGTTGGTGAACCATTGCAAGCCCCAGACATTTCCGTCGAAAATCCGGGTGTCGAAGGCGCGCTCGACGCCGACCATCTTTCTTCCGGCCTGGTCGTAACGCGTGGTGCGGGTGTTGAGCTTGGGTTTCCAGGCGCCTTTTTCGTCAAAGCGTCCGGAGCAGGCGGGGCCGCCGTCGCGCCAGGCTTTGAAGGCGTCCTGAAGGGCGGCCTTCGAGTAGTAGGTGACGTCTTGCACGAGGTAGGCGCGGCCCGCGGCGTCCACGGGGAACTGGAGCTTCGGCAGCTTGGAATAGACGGTGCCCTGCGCATCTCGGGCGTCGAAGCGCGGGACGGTGTTGATCTCCATGGCGCCGCCGCCCATGAGGCCGGGGCGGGCGTCGAGCCCGCGGCCGTGCAGGAAGGGCTCGTTGAAAAGCTTGCCGATTTTGCTCCACGTCTCCGGGATGTAGTAGGCAATGGGCCCCTTGAAGTTGTCTGCGCTGAGGAAGCAGGTCCAGCTTTGGTCGCCCGTCGGCGGATCGCCGGTCGTGGGGTCAGTGAAGGGCAGTGCCATCCAGGAGTAGCCGAGGAATTCGCCGTTGGGGTGACCTTGGAACGGCAGCGCGTCGGGAGGGATCAGCAGGCGGTTGCTGAGCTGCGCGATGCCGAGGCGGTGGTCAGGCAACGCCTCGTTGCTGTAGAAGAAAGACCAGCCCGGCGAGCCGACTTCGTAATCATAGCATTGCGGCGTGCCGTTCATGCTGAACTTCGGAGGCCCGTAGCGGAAATGGTTGCCGGCCCAGTAACCCAAGCCGCCTTCCACGGTTTGGAAGACGCTGCTCCACGTGGGACCTCGCTCCTTCCACGTGCGGGCCAGCGTCCCTTCTGGCGCGAGCGGCTTGTCCTTGTTGTCGGAGTTGTCGGGTTGTATCCATGAACTGGGCAGGCCGATTTGGAAATCGGCCAGCGGTTGCTCAACCAGCGGCCAGACCGCAGCGTAGAAGCCCATGCCCGCGCCGTAGGCGGACTGGGGCGGGTGCTTCTCGTGGCCGAAGCCGATATAGCCATGCAGCCCTTGGGCGTGCGCGGTGACCTGGGCGCCCTCCGCGCGCTTGACGCTTGTCTTGTCTTGTCCGGCGCAGGGCCAGGACAGGAACACAAGGGTGGCGGCAGCGGTTAATGTCGCACGCGTGTCTCTTTCATTCATAGCCCTGTACCTTTCATTCGGTTCCTTGTTTTACCCGTCAGTCTATTTCCGATTCTCTCTGATCAAAGCCTCGGTCTCTGCAAGCCGCCTTCTCCTGTCTTCCGCCTGCAAGGCCTTTCTGAGCTCGTCATTTTCTGCGCGGCCCAATACTCCGGACTCCTTGCTCTTCTTGCCGGTAAGCGCTTCGTACATTTCGTTCATGGACCAGGTGTCGCTGCGCTGGGTCGCGAACAGGACATCCGTGTTGCCGGCCGCCTGGAGGTTTCCCATTGGACTGCGCGCCCAGGCATAGCGATAGTGGACGGGCTTCGTCACCATGGGGCTCTTGAGCACGATGGCCGTCTTGTCTTCTTGCGCGCGGCCGCGCGAGTCGTTGGCCGTCACCAGAAAGCTCGCCTGCGCCGGATGGAATTTCTTGTCATCGCCTGCGATGGCGAAACCTTCGATCGGCCCCCCGTCGTCCACATTGGATACGGGTTCGTCCATCTGAAGCACAATCCGGTCGCCTTCGACCTGCATCTCCTTCAGCAGTGGCGGCTTCCACTGGAGCTGTTTGCCGAAACCGTACTGCGTAGCCAGGGCCCAGCGCGCGATCCGCTCGCCCGCCGGAATTTTGAGCTGGGGGTGATACCACCGGCGTCTCAGGTCGAAGGTGCTCGCGTAGCCGATATTCTTGTCGCCAGCCTTGTAGAAGTCGAGAAACGTCTTGTACTGCGCCTCGCGAATGTAGGGCCCGGCATTCGCCATGAGCTCAACGTAATCATCGAGCGTCTGGCGGTTGCCTTCCGTACAGAGCGAAAGGATGCCGAATGGCATCTCCGGGTCATTGAAGGCCGCACGCCACGCCGTGATCATCTTGGGGAAGATGTGGTAGTACATGAGGGCTCCCTCGGAGCCGTTGAAGCAATTGTTGTACCCCTGGTGGAAGATCGCACCCTTCACCGCCAGTCCGGCGAGCGGAGCTATCATGCTCGCGTAGCAGTTGCCGGGGCGGTTCTGGTCCGCCGCTGGGCCAGGACGAAGCTCGGCGGGCACCTTCCTGTCGGCAGGAAGTTCCTTCCCCTCCTTCGTCATTCGCGCCACCCACTCGTGATGCTTCCTAATTTGGTCCTCGAGATCCTTTTTCGGATCGAACTGTGCAACCTTCGCGTCCCACTCTGCGAGCTTGGCCTTGACCTGCGGACTGTCGATCTTCCTCAGAACAGGATCCGGCGTCCAGGTCTCGACCGTCGTGCCTCCGCGGGAGGCGTCGATCACGCCGATGGGGGTCCGCGACGCCATGTGGACGCGGCGCGCGAAAACATACCCAATGGCAGAAAGCTCGCGTACGGTCTCCGGCGAACAGACGTCCCAGTCCCCTTTTCGGAAATGGCAGCCGGACCATCCGCTCCACTCGTCAAGTCGAGGGAATCCCTTCTTTTCCTCAGGCCCATCCTGAGCGGGAACCGTCAGGATCCGTATCTCCGGAAAGTTTGCTGATACAATCTCAAGCCAGCCGTTCTCCACCTTCTCGAGCGGAAACTCCATGTTGCTTTGCCCGCCCAGAACCCAGATATCGCCCACGAGGATGTTTTCCAGAGTGAGCGTCTCAGCCTTGCCCCGTACCGTCAGCTTTTGAGGTTGGGGGTTTGCCGTCATCGCAGGCAGCACGACTTTCCAGTCCCGGTCTTTGCCTGCCGCTGCGGTCTGGGCCTGACCGGCGAAGGTTACCGTGACCATCTCGCCAGGGTTTGCCCATCCCCAGATGGCCACCGGCTTGTCGCGCTGCAGAACCATGTTTGACTGGAACAGGTTGTGGACACAGAGCCCTTGGCCGATCGCGGGGGCATCGATGACATCTTCTTTCGGCATTTCCCTTTTGGGGGCGGCAACTGCCGTTTCCACGATCAGCGCGAGGAGCAGAGTTATCAGGCATTTGGACGATGTTGTGTTTCGCACGTTCTTTCCTATTCCGGATCTTTTCCGTTATCTCCCTTCACAAAGGCACCCTGCCGGCGCAGCCCCCGTTGACAAACGTCAGCGTTCATCTTGAATCACTCTTTGGGGGTGCAGAGGACGTATGTCTTGCCGGCGGCCGCGGGGAAGGAGCAGATGCCGCCTTCCGCCTTGACGGGGACGATGGCGTTGCTCGCTTGCTCGACCGCAGTGATCGCTTGCTGTTTCCACGGGCTGACCAGCCTGACCGTGCCGCCCACCGTGGAGCGTATCCTGACGTTGCTGATCGTTCCGCCGACCTGATCGGCAGACACCTTGAAGCCGGCTTGTGCGAGCAGATCCGTGAAGTGAGCATCGGTGCTGGCGGGCCAAGCGGGGAATATCCGGATCACGCCGCTCACGCTCTGCAGCAGCAGCTCGGTCACCAGGCGCGAGATGGCTACCTGTTCCGACATGTAGTAGCCGTGCGCGTTCCAGTAGAAAAGACCGTTCGGCTGCTCCTTCGAGAACTTGCCGGCCTCGGTTCCCGAGAAGCACATCTTCGCGTTGGCAATGGCCTCCTCGCCCAAGCCCAGCCGGGCACGGGCCATGTTGATGGTCACATTGGAGTTGGCGTGCGTGGTGGATTTTTCGACGCGGTTGATCGTGCGCCTGCCCAACTCCTTTTGCTCGACGCTTGAGAACCAGGTGATGAGGCCTGCCGGGAAAAGGCCCTGCAGCATGGTCGCGTGACGGTCGGCGCCTTCGTCAAAGCGCGCGCCCGACCACTGCTCAATGACGGTTTGATTGCTCTGGCTAGGATCACTCTGCGTACCACATATGGGCAGTTGCCCAATGTTGGCGTCGAGGCGTTTGCCGAAGGCGGCTTCGCCTTTGAGGGCCGCCGCCTCGCGGGCGATCTTCAGCGCGGCCGTGATGAAAGAGATGTCGTAGCAAACGTTGAACGCGTTGAACTTGCCCAGTTCGGGGAAGAAGCTCGGGCCGATCCTGCGCTTGCCGTCGACGAGCGCGCACTTCTCCAGAACGGAACAGTAGAAGAGGCCTATTTCCTTGACGAGCGGGTACACGCGCTCCAGATGCTCCGCCGTGGGGGCATAGGCGTAATAGTCCCAGATGACGGACACGATGTGGCCGGCCATGCCCCACGTGTAGCCCCACGGCATGTAGGTCTGCTGGTGCTTCCACTTCGTCTGGCACTTCGCGGGGTCGGGCTGGAAGGGGTAGAAGTCGCTAAAGAAGAAGGCGCCTTCCGCGCCGGCGAAACTGGCGGCGGCGAACCACTTGCCGCGGGGCAGGTCGCGCGTCAGCACGTCGATGAACGGCTCCAGCAGTTCAGGATGGCCGATCGGCGCGGCAGCGAGATAGGTCTGCTGGATGTTGTAGTTGAGCTTGAGCGAATTGTGCCACCCGGCGAGATGGTCGAAGCAGGCGGCCAGGCCGACCGCGTTGCCGTCGCTCTTGGAAAATACGCGGAAGAAGTAGACCATGCGGTACCACCAGTTCTGTAGCTCCGCATCGCCCAGCTGGACGCCGCTGGCCGACCAGAACGTCCGCCAGGCCTCTTCATGTTGGGTGACGGCGCTCTCATCCGCGAGAGTCTTACTCACAAGCTCGACGGCCGCATCCAAGGGGTTCGGAGCGTCGCGCGAGGTCACAACCGCCACGGCCTGCGTCGCCCCGCGCTTGCCGGCGACCACGTAGATGTCCATGCCGCTCATGTCCGGGTCGCCCGGGATGTTCTGATGGAGGTACTGGAACTCGCCTTGCTTGCCGAGCTCCGCCCGGCTGACCCACGTGGCGAGGTCTTTGTCCTTTAGAAAGTCGAGCACGCACGTGAACGAGAGCGGCCGCTCCGAGCGGACGAGAAGCACGTTGGCCTGCGCGAGCACGCGAACCTCGGCCGGCGCACCGCCGGTCTTCACTGTGGCGACGGCTTGGGCGAGGTCGAGCGTGCCTTCTGCGATGGTTTCCGGTCCGCCGGAGCCCAGGACGACCTCGGCGCAGGGCAGCGCCGTGGGATAGGGCTTCTTCCAGCTGCCGACTGCGCCGTGATAGTTCGTGACCGTCCCTCTGGCGGGGTCAATGACCGGCATGGGCGGATCGCTCTCGGTGTCGACGCGCAGATCCCAGCAGTCGTTTTTGGCGATTCGCAAACGGAGGTCGTTGCCCGCAGAATAGACGATGGCGTTAAGCTCGCCATTACCAAGGACAAGACCGCGCTTGGAGATATCTGAGAGCGAGCTCACGGTTACCGTGGCGGCGGCGAGCGCCTCAGGATAGGGAATGGCCGCGACGGATTCCGCAGCAGGTAATGCGGCCAGCGGCGCCAACAGTAGAGTGGCAAAGGTGCTGAATGGACTCATAATCACATTATGACGAAAGTTGTGATCCTGGACAATAGTTGAATCGCGCCAGTTCTACCTGTACCATAGTACCCGATTGAACGTGCGCACCACACCCATGGACGAGAATGTGGATTATCAAACGGAACACGATGTGGTTCTCTGGCTGAGCGAACAGGATGAGGCGGCTGCGCGGCGGCTGATGGCGGCGCTCTATCCGCAGGTCATCCGGATCGTGCGCAATCACCTGCCCCGCGGTATGGACGAGCAAGACCTGTCACAGGAGGTGTTTGTCCGGCTCTTCAACTCGCTCGACCGCTATGATCCGTCGCGTCCGCTGGAGAACTGGGTCTCGCGGCTTGCCGTGAACGTCTGCCTCAACGCACTGCGGTCGCGCCAGAGGCGACCCGAACTCCGCTGGTCGGACCTCACTGACGAGGAACAGCGAGTCATTGACACGCTGGCGCAGGAGAACTCGGACTGTGAGCCACCCTACAGGGAGTCGCAGTCGCTGCTCGCCACCTTGCTGGAGGGTCTGTCGGCCGAGGACCGGCTGGTGGTGACCCTGCTTCACCTTGAGGAACGCCCGCTGACCGAGATCCGGGAACTGACCGGCTGGCCGGTCGCCGTCATCAAAATGAGGGCCTTACGGGCGCGGCGGAAGTTGCGCAAGATGCTGGCGGCGTTGGACCGTCAACGGCCGCAATAAAAAATATTTTCGCGGTGTGGTTACCTCTCGGATTGCGCGGTGTATAAGGTGGTATGAAGAACACACCGACTCAGCCCGACCGGACAGATCGGCTCATCCAGTGGGCGCGGCAGACGCCAAAGGATACCCTTTCGGAGCAGCCGCCCTACGGTTTCGCCACGCGCGTGCTGGCGAACTGCGTGCGCAAGGCCCCGCAAATGCCTTGGTGGGAGTATCTGGCGCTGCGCGGTGCGCTGGCGAGCGGCGCCGTGGCCGCCGCCTGCTGGCTCCTGCAACCGCAGGTTCCGTCCGTCAATGAGGAGGCGGCGCTGGCTGTGTCCATCCTACAAACTGCCTTATATAAGTAAGCCGTCATGAAACAATTTGCCAAATACCGTGTTCTTCTATGGCTCGCGCTCCTCTTCTCGTGCGGTGCGGTCTTCGGCTACTACGTATCGACGCGTCTCACGCCTCCGAACGGCCAGAATAGCAGTCAAGGCAGAGCGCTAGAAAGCACTTGGCGTGCCCGCCGCATTGAAAGTCTTCGCAGGGCGCTCGACCTCACTGACGAACAGCTCCGCGACATGTCTCCCGCCTTCGACAGAGCGGAGGATTCTTTGCGCAGGCTGCGTGAGGAAACAGCGACTCGTGCCCGCGAGATCGTTAAGGCCAACGGCAAAGAGCTGATGCCGCTCCTCACGCTGGAACAGCAGGAAAGGTTCAAGCGATGGGTTGCGGAACAAGCGCGCTCGTTGGCTCCGATTTCCCCCGGTCAATCGCCAAGCCAGAAAGACACCACACGATGAAACTGATCACTCTCATTTCCATCAGCGCCGCCAGCCTGGCTTGGCCGAGCGCGGCACTGGCCCAATTTCCTATCCGACTTGGCAGCGCGGGGCAGGAGTACGGCAAGTGCGCCGCAACGGATTGCGACGGCAACATCGTCATCGGCATGCTCTTTCAGAACACGATCGATTTCGACCCGGGAACCAAAACCGTCGTCATCGGCACGCCGCCGGGCATCGACTGCGCCCTCGCAAAGTACACGCCCGCAGGCGAGTTGGTCTGGGCTCGGCATATCAGCGGAGTGACCGGCGCGAGCGCGAACACCGTCTGCACGCCGCACGGGCTGGCCGTGGATACGTCGAACAACGTGGTCGTGGTCGGCTACTTCGGGCTCGCCGGCAGCGCGACGCGCGCGTCGGTGGATTTCGATCCGGGGCCGGGAAGTCTCGTGCTCACCAACACGGGCGGCTGGGACCCCTTCATCGCCAAGTACGACGCGAATGGAGACGTGCTCTGGGCGCGGACCTTCGGAAGTGTCACCAACAGTACCTCGGACGAACGGGCCTGGGATGTGGCTGTGGATGTGGCGGGGAATATTGTCGTCACGGGCTGCTTCCAGGGCACGTACGATCTAGACGCCAGTGCCACAGGTAGCAACATCGTTGCGAGTGCGGGCGAGAAGGATATCTTTCTGGTGAAATACGACGCGAGCGGAAACCACCTTTGGGGCTTCGCGCTGAGTGACATGGGGGACGCCGCGACGTCGCTGAAGGAAACTTCCGTCGCGCAGGATGCCGGCGGACGCCTGTATCTGATGGGGCACTTCAACGGCACGCTGGATCTCGATCCGGGAACGGGCGTGAGCAGCGTGACCAGCGCGGGCGGATCAGACATGTTTCTGGCCCGCTACACGAGCGGTGGCGCACTCGAGCGCGGGGTGCGCTTCGGCGGTACGCAGAGCGAGACCGCTCCGCCCGGAACGCTGCGCATCGGTCAGGACAGCAACGCGTACTACACCGGCAGGTACCGGGGCATCGTCGACCTCAATCCGGGAACCGGCGTGAACAGTGTCACGAACAACACCGCGCCGGCGGCGGACGACATCTTCGTCGCCTCGCTCAACAGCGACCTCGCGTTCCGCTGGGGTTTCGCCATCGCAAGCGACGGCGGCCTCGACGGGGGGCACAGAGTCGCGTTCGACAGCCGTACGAACCTCTACGTGACCGGTTGGTTCAGCGGAACCACAGATTTTGACGGCGGTACGGGAGTCGTCAGCCTGACCAGCGTCAACGCCAGCAGCGCCTCTGACTGTTTCTTGGCTAAGTACACATCCGGCGGCAGCTTTCTTTGGGCGCGCGGTTTCGGCGGCAATACGCCCAATGCGGACGACCTGAGCATCCCCGCCGGACTCGCCGTGGATTTCAGCGATGCGGCATACCTGACGGGACAATACTATGGTACCAATGTGACCTTCTACCCTTACAGTCCGCCAGGCGTGTTGCCCGACAGCACGGGTCTCAACGACGGCTTCCTGGTCAAGTACGCGGCCGACGGCCAGATCGCCGGCCACGAACTTCGTATAACAAACATCGCCCTAACCGCCACACAGGCACACCTCGCATGGACGGGTGCGCCGGACGTTCGTTTGCAGAGGGCGACGAACCTCCTGAACCCCGACTGGCAGGATGTTGCGGGAACGACAGGCCTGATGAACGCCACGGAACCGCGCATCATAACACCTATCTATTATCGTGCGGTTCTGCCCTGAGCCTGTTCATTAGTGAGCGCGCTGACAAAATGATAAACGCCGGACTCGGCCTCAAACACGGCCGCGCCGCTCTCCACCCGCAGGAACTTCAGGCCGGCGGCCGCGGCGGCGGGCTTGCCGGACTCGGTCACGGATTGAGCGTCCGACGCCGGCACGTGCACGGTGGCGGTCGTGTTTGGCGGAACCGTGACCTCCAGCGTCAATTCGCCCCCCTCGACCTTCCAGTTGCAGGCGATCCGCCCGCGCGGGTGGCTGTAGCTGGCCTTGACCCAGGTCAGCGGCGGGACATCAGGGGGGGACACGGCGGACAGGCCGGGGCGAATCAGCAGGCGGCCGAAGCCTGCGCCCTGCGTGTCGATGCCGGCCAGGTCGCGAAAGGCCCACTCCATTACCGCGCCGAAGGAGTAGTGGCTGAAGCTGTTCATGCTGGCGTTCTGCTTGCCGCTGGAGCCGTTGAAGCCGAACTCGCTGGTGTAGCTGTCCCAGCGCTCCCACACGCTGCTGGCGCCGTTGACAACCTCGTATCCCCACGACGGGTATCGCCGGCTCAGAAATAGGTGCACGGCCAGATCGTGTTGCCCATATTTCGTGAGCACGCCCAGAAGCGGCTTGGTGCCGAGGAAGCCGGTGGCCATCCGGCTGTCGTTTTTCCTGATCTTGGCGGCGAGGAATTCCGCCGCCAGCGCGGCCGACGATTCGGGGATCAGGCCCACCCACAAGGCCAGCACGTAGGCGCTCTGCGTATCCACGCCCAGACTTCCGTCCGGCTTGAGATAGCGCTTCTGGAACGAGGCTGCGGCATCGCTGAACAGCTTGCGGTATGTGGCGGCGTCATCAACAGCGCCGATGGCGTCGGCCATGTCGGCCATCAGCTTAGCGTCCAGGGCGTGATAACACAGGTCGATAAACGCGATCGGCGTGGACTCGTTCACATTCAGCCAGTCGCCCCACTCGTTGCCCAGGCGGACGCCCTGCAACTGCGGGTCAGATTTCAGGCGCCAAGCCATGAAGCGCTGCATGGAGCTCCAGTGCCGCGAGATCACCCGCGTGTCGCCGTATACCTGCCAGATTGTCCACGGGCAGATGATGCCGGCATCCGTCCAGGCGGTGCCGAAGGTCGCGCCGGGCTTGCCGTGCGCCATGGGGTAGGGGCTGTAATCCGGGTAGGGGCCGCTGTCGCGCTGGGACTCCTCCACATCGTCCAGCCATTTCGTGTAAAAGGCACCAATGTCGGCAAAGTAGCTGGCGGTTCTGACATACACCTGCGCGTCGCCCATCCAGCCGAGCCGCTCGTCGCGCTGCGGGCAGTCCGTCGGCACTTCCACAAAGTTGGCGCGCTGCGTCCACTTCGCGTTTTGAGCGAAGCGGGTCATGACCGGATCGCTGCAGGAGAACTCGCCCACCAGCTGCGTGTCGCTGTGGATGACCAGCCCCGTCACGTCTTCGAGGTTCGGCTTGGCCGTCAAGCCCGTCAGCTCAACGAACTGGAAGCCGTGATAGGTGAAGGTCGGGCTCCAGGTCTCGCCGCCCGCGTCGCCCCGCAGCGTGTAGAAGTCTGTGGCCCGCGCCTTGCGCAGGTTCTCGGTCATCATCCGGCCATCCTTGTGAAGCATTTCGGCGTAGCGGAGCTGCACGCGCGTGCCGGCCACCCCCTTGACCTTCAGGCGGATCGTGCCCGCGAAGTTCTGGCCGAGATCGAAAACATAGACGCCGGGTGCCGGCTCGGCAAGGCTCGTCGCCTTCAGCTCCTGCGTCACGCGGATCGGCGGCGCGGGATAGGCCTGCAGGCGCGCCGGACGCTGAAAACCCAGCTCGACCTGGCGCGAGGCACCGGGCTCGTGGAACGCCGCTTTCAGGCTGCCGTTCTCCTCGGCACGTATCGCATTCTCCCATTTCCAGGACGCGGCGCTGCCGGCCCGGGCCGAGGCGCTGCCGCACCAGCTGGGATCGGCCAGCCTCGCGTCGAAACTCTCGCCCATGATGATGTCGGCCTCGCGGAACGGACCCCCGTCGCTGACCTGCCACGACGGATCCGTGACCACGACGTCGCGGGAGCCGTCGGCATAGTCGATCTGAAGCTGGGCGAGCAGGGCGGGCGTCTTGCCGTACAGGTTCCGGCCCAGATGATTCGGGCCGTAGCCGCAGAGCAAGGCGTAGCCGACATAGCCCGCGTACCAGCCGTCCGTCACAATCGCGCCCACGGTATTGGCGCCCTGCTTCACCAGCGCGGTCACGTCATGAGTCCGGTAGTAGGCGCGCTTCAGGTAGTCGGACCAGCCCGGCTCAAAAAGCGCGTCGCCGACCTTCTGGCCGTTCAGATGCATCTCGCAGAGGCCGAGGGCCGAGGAAAACAGCGTGGCGCGGGCCACCTTCTTCTTCGCGGAGAACTCTTTGCGATAATGGCGCGCGGGCGGCAGGAGCAGCGCGCCGGGCTTGTCCGGCAAGGCGGCGGTGTCGCGAAACGAAATCCACTGCGCGGTCCAGTCCTCCGGCTTGAGCAGGCCCATGGTCCACCGCGCGGGCAGGCTCCAGCCTTCGCCAAGGCTACGGCTGGCAAGCCATACCCTCACCTTCCAGAAGCACTGCTGGCAACTGACGAGCGGCTTGCCCGCATAATCAATGAGGAGGCTTTGGTCCGACGCCACCTTGCCGCTGTCCCAGAGATCGCCCGTGTCCTTTTTCAGCAACTCCGCCGAACTCGCGACCAGCACCTGATAGGCCGCCTGCCTCAGTCCTCTGTCTTCTGACTTCTGGCTTCTTTCTTCGATCCTCCAGCTCAATCGGGGCTGTGCCGCCTCGATGCCCAACGGAGCATTGAGATACTCGCAGCGCAAATGATCGACCGGACTTGCGAGGGCGACGCCGGGCGACGCCAACGAGAGCCCCGACACGAACAACAGGGACAAGCCGATTTTCATGATTCTATCTCCAGTTCATTTGTTAATGAGTGTCAAGGTGACGGCCCGACAACCAGAAGGAGCGCCAGTACGTGTCGTCGGCAGCATAGACATCCACCGGGCCCTGCGCGCCCACGCTGTCCGGCAGAATCCCGAACCGCTTCATCTCGCGGATGTAGGGCTCGTTGGGCCTGAACCCCGGCATGTCAAAGCGCCGGATCTGCTCCAGGCGGTCACGGGCTCTGACGATCTCGGCCAGGATCTTCTGATACGAGGGATCATTCGTGGCGCAGAACACCCGTGCTGTCATCCCCGTGGAAATCTGGGCGTTGGACATGGCTCGGCAGAGATCCAGCCCGCCCGCCTCTTTTGCAAGCGGCGCCAGGAGCGCCAGCGAGGTTTCCGGGCGGGACAGGTTGAACATCAACTCGGGGTGGGTCTTGAACTGATCGCGCCGGTCCTTCGTATCCTTGGGCACGTGGCAGGCGTCGCAGCGCGCCTCCAGGATCGCCGGAGGCATGGTCACGTTTACCATTCCGGTGCCGAGCGCCGCATAGGTTCCCGCATAGGGAGCCCCGGATTCGATCCACAGCCGTATCCGCTTGGCTTCAAGCGGAGACACCTTGACATCATGGTGCCTTCCGCCGATTTTCTGCATCAGGGGGCTCGCCGAGCTCCCGATACCGCGGGGAGCGATATTGCCCTTTCCGTCCTTGCCGTGGGCAACCTGGTTGCGCAACATCAACGAGACATAGCCCAGGGAAAACCAGGGACTGTGATCCCCCGTCAAAACCACATTGCCCGAGCGGCGCGCAGGGTCGTGGCAACGGATGCAGTGCTTATCGAGAATCGGCTGGATATCGCGCGGAAAATCAAAGACGGCCGGCGCATCGGCGATGGGCGTGATCGGGCTGGGCGCCCGCTTCAGGGCCAGGGCTTCGCCTTTCGGCCGCGCGGTTTCCGTCCGGCTCTCGTGACAGCCGGAGCAGCTTGTGAACTCGCCCGGCATCAGGCTGACAAAGCTCTGCATCCGCTTGACCGACAGGTCGGCATCATCCAGCGCAACAAAGAACAGGGGGCGCCCGGCCGGCACCTCGAAATACGCGGAGCCGTCCGGCTCCACGGGAACAGTCCCGAGAATGCGCGGCAGCGTGAACGTTCCGTCTAGGCTGATCGGCTCCATGGTTCCGCTAAAGTTGACCGGCTTGGGCAATGACTCCAGGACGAGCAGCTTCTTGACCTCGCCCGGCTTGACCCCCTCCATGTTGCGCCCCTGGGTCACATCCATGAGCGCCAGCCGTCCGGTCGTCTCGCCAGGGCTCGTCTTGGGCGCGATGACCGGTTCACGGGGGCGCGCCTGTATGGGCCGCGGCTCATGCACGTCCAGATGCTTGAGTTCATCCGACAGCGCATAGAACGGCTCCGCCCGCCCCGCGCCATCCACGATCCAGAGCTTCCTGTCGCGCGCCGCGATGAAACAATTCGTGGAAAAGGCCCAAGGATCACGCCAGTCATTATCCTTGTTCACGGGACTCGCATGGCTCAGGTTGTCGGGCCCAGCCTTGGGCGAAACAACTGTGATCTGGCCCGCGTGCTCCTTTTTCCCGTGGCCAGGAGAGAAGGATGCGACCACGTTGTCGGAGCCGGGAATGGGTTTGGCGTCGAGGTAGACCGTGCCCGCGTGCATGTTGCCGAAGTACACCATCTGGTCGCTGCCATCCGGGTTGACCGTCCAGAGATGGTGATACTGGACGCGGCTGCGGTCCACGTACTCCCAGCGCATGAACAGGATCCGTCCGTCAGGTAGCATCCACGGCGTATTGTCCTGCTCGATGTTGGCGGAGATCCGCACGATGTTCTTCCCGTCGCCATCGCACCGGTGCAGCGTGGCCACCTGCGTGAACCAGCAATTCACCCAACGCCGGCAGCGGGACGAACAGAACATGATGCCGCCATCGGGCAGATACGTGGGTTCCAGGTCGTCATAGTCTCCAGCCGTCAGCTGCCGCAGGTTCGAGCCGTCCACATTGATTTCGTAAAGATGGTAGGTCCTGGTGCCGCCCTTCCGGTAGGAAAAGACCAGTTTGTCGCCGCCGTAATGCACCTGGGGGTCGCGCACGCCGCCGCCAGGGTCATCCAGCAGGAGTGTGGTGCGCCCGCTGCGCAGGTTCAGCAGGCACAAGCGCCCGCCGGCAGGGCCGTACTGCATGTTGTTCGTGCTATCCACCCGGTATCCGAAATTCGCATACCAATGTCCATCTTTACCGATTCCCCGCACAGCAAAGACGACGTTATCAACATCACGCATCGGCCCGTCCAGGCTCGAGGTCAGGCGATCTCCGGGAATGAGCGAGCCGGCAGGAGTCGTGTTGGATTCGGCCGCAGAAGAGCCAAGCGCAACAGTAAGAATGAAAAACGGCAAGAGCGTTCCGGAGCGCCGCGCGGAGAATCTCGGCCTATTGGAAATTCGACTGTTCACGTGTTGGAAGTTACACCTTTCGAGGGCGAGATTCAACACCTGTTGGGATCCTTATCACGCCCTGCGTCTTTCTGCTTGGCTTTCTGCATTCCGGCATCAAGTTTCGCTCCGAGGGTTTAGTCGTCCAACCTATGCTGGCGAAAGCCCGGCGCAACGGAGCACGGTGGCGTGAACCGCAATGTCGTGCTCGGCGGACCAGGCGAGGCGTCTCTCGCCGCGGAGGACGCATGCGAGGTCGCGGAACTCGCCGCTGTAGCGCCCCTTAGGAACGTCGAGTGCGACCGTGTTCTCGCCCTTCTTGAAGCCGCCTCCCGCCTCCGACAGGTCGAGCGTCACCCGGCCCGCCTCGAGGGGCTGGATCGTCAGCGCGCCCTTGGTTCCCACGATCTGGATCCGCCGGTGCGGCCCGCCGAAGGGGTCGCCGTGATTGCAGCGGAGGGTCACGGTGGCCTTCGGGTATTCCAAGACCGCCAACTGGTTGTCCGGCAGGCCAGCGGGAGCAAGCCCGGTCGGCTTGCCAAACGCATGCACAGCAGAAGGAGCCCCGAGCAGAAAGACGACCGCGTCCACCAGGTGGCAGGCGAGTTCGAACATCCCGTGTCCGGGAATGCTGGCCAACTGCGCGTGGAGCTGGGCGTCGGACAGCTTGCCCATCGATGCGTCGATCTCGGTGATCTCGCCGAGCCAGCCTTCGCGGTGGGCACGGAACAGCAGTTCGAAGGCGGGATTGTAGCGGAGCATATATCCCATCTGAACCGTCAGCTGACGGCGCTCAGCCTCGAGCCGCATCGCCTTGAAGTCCGTGTGGGCTTCCGCGCCCGGCTTGTCGAGGTGGATGTGCTTGCCCGCGCGGAGGCAGGCGAGCGCCGCCCGCGCCGAATCACCGAGCGTCGTTTCGACCACAACGGCCTTGACCGACGTGTCGGAAAGCAGCGCTTCCTCGGTCAGCCACTTCATGCCCGCATAGGACTTCTGTTTCTCGGCGACCGCCTGGCGGCCGGCGATCGGCTCGGCGACGCCTACGACTTCATAGAGGTCGGTCAGGGAATGGAGCGCGTCGATCTTTCCAGAGGCATGGGCGTGGGACGTGCCGAGCTGGCCGATGCGGATCTTGGCCGGGATGTCCGCAGCGAAGCCGCCGGCGAAGGGCGTAAGCGCGGCGGCGGCGACGGTCTTAAGCGTGTGGCGGCGGGTGATGGGTGTGCTCAAACTTGATCCCTCTGCTGTGGGTCTACTGGATGGGCCGCGAGGGGTCCGTTTCCTGTCGCGTAGCAATCGGCACGTAGCCGATCTCGAAGCCCTTGGGCGGGGTGACGAGCTGGGCGGGGTCGAGGTCGGCGAGCGTGCCGACCGTGGGCGGCGCGAGGTAGTCGCGGTCCTTGGTCCAGGCCCGGTGCAGCTTCTCAACCTTCGCCTGCATCTGCTCGCGCTCCTCTTTCGAGATATCGGCATTCAGCAGCGCCGGCTGGTCGGCGAAACGGTACCAATAGTAGGTCACTATGCTGCCGTCGCCGAGGCGCGCCTTGAACGGCCCGGCCACGGGGCCGGGCTTCTTGAACGCGCTCTCCGGCGCTTCGGGCGTGTCGTAGGGTTCGGGCGGTTTTTCCACGGGGCGATCAAAACGCACCCCGGCCAATCCCGACTTGGCCAGCACCTCGGTGGGAACGCCCGCGACCCATTGGCTTTTCTCCCCATCGTTCTGGAGGCGGAAATATTCCGGGAGCACCGCGCGAGAGCCGTTCGGCGCGCTGACTCTTCGCACAAGCTGCGCGTTCCACGTGTACCCGTAGGTCGCGGGGTCCGGCGCGATCGGCGTCGCGAACGCGCGCCAGTCCAGAGCGACCTTCTGCTCCTTCGGCGTCCGCTCCGCGTAGATCCGCCAGGTAGATCCGCCGCCGGCGCGGAGCGTCTGCACGTGGGCGCCTTCGGGATTGAGCGCGCCGCTGACCGCCTGTCCGCCCTCGAACCATGCCTTCACGCCGTCCCACAGGGCTTTCTTGGTGTAGGAGGTCGGCCGGTGCAGCACCACGGTGTTGCCGTCCGGCCCCACGGGGAAGGAGGTCGGCGCGACGCGCGCGACCGTCTCGCCCTTCTCGTCGGTGGTGATCGCGGCAGGCACGTACTGGGTCTCCATCTGGAACGGCTTGTTGGGGGCCGAGGGGCGCGAGTCCAGCAGCAGGCCCGCGTAGTTCGTGTGTGCCTCGGCGGCGTGCGACCAGAAATAGGGCGTGAAGAAGCAGACCGGTCCCTTGAAGTTCTTCGTGTTGAGGAACAGCGTCCAGCACTGGTCGCCGGTCGGCACAGGCTTGCCCCCGGTGGTCGCCTTGGGCGCGGCCAGCGGCAGCGGCAGATAGCCGTAGCCGAACAGCTCGCCGCAGGTGCCCTGCTTGAGGTTCAGGCCGTCCGGCGGCCACAGCACCCAAGGCGAGAGCTGGGCGATACCGTACTTGCCAGCGGGCCTGTTCCAGTCACGCCCCTTGCCTGCGCCGGGTCCGTTGGCCCACTCGCAGAAATTCGGCGCCACGCCGCCCATGATGAACTTCGGCGTCTCGGTCGGGAAGCGCGTGTCGCGCCACCAGCCCAGCCCGCCCTCGATATCGGAGTAGAGGTTCGTCGGGGGCTTGCCTTCGTACTGCGCATGCATCCACGTGCCGAAGAGCCCCGTCTGGAAGCGGTTCCCCGGGTAACGCTCCAGCAGCGGCCAGGCCGCGGCGTAAAGCGAGAACCCGGCGTTGTAAGAGTCGGGAACCTTTTCCGTTGAGACCAGCAGATAGCCAGCCATCTCGGCTTTCTGGATCTCGGCGGAGGACGCCGCGCCCGGCAGTCCGAGCGTCAGGGCGGTGAGGATTACGAGGGTGTCTTTCATGTGAGGGCTCATCTCCAGAAGTCACAGATTAAGCGCAAAACGAAGCGCACGCGAAACCGCAGCCAATTTTGTGTCAGGCAGAGTGGTGATGAGCGCCCCCAATCGACCTTTGGCGACGGTCTGCAAATGATCGCAGTTCACCACACACGTATGAGGCATGCCATCCTCTCCGCTGAGCATAACCTCGGATGGAATGTCTCGCATGATGCGGGTAATGGGGGCGACGGTCGCTTCGCCCAGGTAGTCAAGAATCGAATCGCGCGTGAGCACGAGCACGGGGCGCCGTTTGTCGGGGTGCGAGAACGTATACCACCGAACCTCGCCGCGCTTCATTCGTCACCCCAAACCTGTTCCGTATCCCAGCCTCCGAACTCGTCTTTCGCCGCAGGCTGTTTAGCATATCCTGCGCGGTGTTTCTGTTCAAGCCGCTGGACGGTGTATCGCGCCACAGCCTCGCGTAACGCATCTCGCGTGAAGGCGGAACGGGTTGTCTGAAGTTTGCTGACTACGCGATCCACCGTAGTTACCAAGTCGTCGTCCAAAGTCATCTGTACGGTTCGCATGCGGCACCTCAATCCATTGTTATAGCTATCCTAATCCACATGCTGAGCGGTGTCAACCGTGATGCCGAGGCCTTTTATGGGTGGGTGCCCTCACTCGACTTTAAGATCGCTCGCCGGATCGAAGGCGCGCTCCTTCTTGGCGATGACCAGCGCGGCGATGCGCGTGCCGCACTCCCGGTTGCGGAGGGTCAGCGTATGTTCGCCCGCGACGAGAGGGAACGTCTTGAACGCCTGCTTAGAGGGTTTGTCTCCGCTGCGCTCGCGGACGCGGTCCCAGTTCCACGCGCCCAGCTTCGAAAGATCGCTCAGGGCGGGTTCGCCCCCGTCGATCGCCGCGTAGAAGCTGTCTGATTCGCCGGAAGGCGCCAGCGCATATACCCAGATGACGTAGTCGCCCGCCTCGGCGACCGTGAACCGGCAGCGCGCGGAGCCGGAATCGCGACCGCCTGCGAGCGGCACTTCAATCGCGCGGGCTGAGGGAGGAGCTGGGTCGGCGACACTGGTCATGGGGTGGGCAAGGCGCATCTTGTCTGCTTGAATGACGATGACGCCGGGCGCGCGTTCGGTGAACTCGGGCAGGTCGGCGGCAAGAAGCTCTCCGCGTTTGAGGCGGGCGAGGGGCGTAGCGGCGTTCGCCAAGTCGTTCGCCTCCATGGCCACTTCACACGTCGGCGGCTCGACCGCGAGATACGTCTTCGTTCCCGCTGGCGCGGAACAGCGTCGAAGGGCGGCGTGGTCTGTGTTGATGAGCCAGAGAACGGGAAAGCGCGCGGGCGCGGCGGCGAAGCTCAGCGAGTCGAACTCCACCGCGTTGACGTCGTCGCAGACGAGCGCCGGACGCGCGTCGGCGCTGAGGCAGCGGAGTGCCACATTGGTCATGTGGAGTCCCTCGGCATGGCGGACATAAAGCCCATAAGCGGGCAGGCGTCCGAACATCTGGGATTCGGGATATTTCGCGATCACCGTTTTGTCCGGCACATCCTCCGTCACCCAGTCAGGCTCGCCGCCGCCTTCATAGGTCAGCTTGATGTCGGAGAGCGTGACGTTCCGCACGGGATGGCCGGGGATGCCGGTGATGGACGACTCGAACCAGGCGCGCTCCGCCGTGACGTTGCGAATAACCACATTCTCGATGCTCCCTGGGACGCGAGGATCCACCTGCCGTGTGCGTTCGCTGTTGCCGCCGCGATGCCCGAGGCGGATGAAGATCGGCGTGCGCACGTTGCGCATCGTGATGTTCGAGACGACGATGTTGGAGAGGCGCGAGCCGTCCACGGATTCGATGGCGACGCCGGCGAGCGGGCGGTCCAGCATGCGGGCCGAGTCGCAGTACAGATGGCAATCTCGAAACTGGATGTCGTCGAAATCGTCGTGCGTCTCGGTACCGATCTTGAGCGCGTTGCAGGCGGACCAGATGCGGCAGCCCTCGACGCGGATGTCGCGCGACGGGTGGCCGCGGCCGGGCTCACTGCTCTTGAGCACCACGCCGTCGTCGCCGGTGATGATGTCGCAGTTGCGGATGCGGACGCCGATGCAGGAGTTGAGGTCGATGCCGTCGGTGTTCGGGCCGAAGAGCGGGTTGCGAATGGTCACGCGCTCGACGGTGGCCGAGACGCAGCGCTGCAGGTGCACGGTCCACGACGGCGAATTTTTGAGCGTGATGTCGCGCACCTGCACGTTTGTGCAGCCTGTGAAATGAATGAACCCCGGCCGCCTGAGCGCACGATACTCGAACTGCGCGGTTCCGCGCCACGGCGGCCCCTTGTACGCGCCGCTCCTTTCCCAGAACGACTCGCCCTGTCCGTCAATGACGCCGCCGCCCTCAATGCCGATATTCGCTGCTCCGCCTGCCTCGATCAATTTGCCGCGCGGATAATCGAGCATGGAGGTGCTGCCGATAAGCGTGGCTTGCGGCGTGACGACGAGCGTGACGCCCGAGGCCAAGCGCAGCGAGCCGGTCAGGTAGCGGCCCGCCGGGAACACGACGCGCCCGCCGCCACCGGCCGCGCACGCGTCGACCGCGCGCTGGAGGGCGGGCGTGTCGAGCGTGACGCCGTCGCCTCGCGCGCCGCACACCTTGACGTCGGTGTCGGCGGCTGTTACGAATAGCGGAGCGAGCACGAGCGCGGTGATAAACAGGATATTGGGTGTCATGGTAATCCCTAATCGTCCTTTCACTCAGAACAAAATCAATTTGAGTGCCGCCATGACAGCTAGGACGAGCGCAACCCGCTCAAACACCTTCTGATTCATGTGCCGCACAAGCACCGGGCCGAGCAAGGCGCCTGGCACCATCGGCAAGATCAGCAAGGCGTCCATCAGAAGCGAGTCTCCGGTGATCAGCCCCAGCTGGAGGCTGAACGGCACCTTAAACGCGTTCACCAGCAAAAAGAACCAGGCGCCCGTCCCGATGAAGGCCAGCTTCGGCAGCCCCACCGCCAGCAGGTAGAGAACCATCACCGGCCCGGCCGCGTTCGCCACCATGGTCGTGAACCCCGCCACCAGCCCCATCGCCGCCGCAAACCAGACCGTGTGCGGCAGCCGCGCCGCAAGCGCATCGTCCTGGCGCTGTCGCCAAACATGCAGCGCCACCATCGCCACGAGGATGCCGCCGATCAGCCGCTGCACCTGCGCATTGCTGACCGTATCCAGCGCGAAGTAGCCCGCCACGATGCCGGCCGCGACCCACGGAAACAGCTTCCACAGATGCGGCCAGGATGCGTGCTTGCGGTAAATGGCCACGCCGAACACGTCCGCGCACAGCAGCAACGGCAACAGCGCACCCGTCGATTCGCGGGCCGGCAAAGCATTGGCGAACAGCGCCACCGTCAGTACGCTCACCCCGGCGATGCCGGTCTTCGACAGGCCTGTAAAGAACGCGCCGAGCGCCAGTAGAGACATCTGTAGGATCGTCAGTTGCATGAATGGCTGTTTATGGTCGCGCTGCGTTTAAAGTGGGAGTATACCACGCTGCCGGTTCGGAGGGAAGCAACAGGGGCTGGAGGAATCGTATTCGGCCGCTTCAGTATCAACCCCACCATTCCACTGTTCCCGTTAGGTTGCGACTCGCCCACGTTAGGATCGATACCGATACCGACCCCGATGCTTTCTTTCATTTAAGGTCAGGGAAATGGAGGCGCCCGCCTCGCCAGTAACCGCCAGTAACCGAGTACATACACGCTTGACATAACCCATCATATTGTACATTATTTGTGCCAAATAACCCCTTATAAGGAGCATTATGAACCGATTGGCGTTTGCCTGCCTCATGGAATGGAAGCAGCGGGAGAAGCGGAAACCGCTCGTGCTGCGTGGCGCGCGCCAAGTCGGCAAATCGTACCTGGTCGAGGCCTTCGCGAAGCGCGAATTCCAAACCAGCCTGACCGTCAATGCGGATCGGGATCGAGCATTTCTCCGAAAAATCGTCCAGGAACCGCCTACCCGGATGGTGCAGTTGCTGGAGCTGGAGTACGGCCAGCGGGTCATCCCGGGGAAGACACTGCTCTTCTTCGATGAAATCCAGGCGGTCCCGGAATTTCTGGCGCGTCTCAGGTACTTCTATGAGGAGCTTCCCGACCTCCATGTCATTGCAGCCGGTTCACTGTTGGATTTCGTGTTGGAGGAGCATTCGTTTTCCATGCCCGTCGGACGTATCGAGTATTTGCACTTAGGTCCCATGACCTTTGGCGAGTTTCTCGATGCGACCGGAAACGAACGCTGGTCTGCCTTTCTGAACGCTTTCGGCTGCAAGGAGACGATGCCAGACACCGCACATCAGACGCTCTTGCGGCTCTTCCGTACCTTTCTGGCGCTCGGCGGAATGCCCGAGGCAGTCGAGACGTATGCCCGTACACGTTCGTTGCTCGAAGCCGACCGCGTCAAGGAGTCAATCCTGGGGACGCTTCGCGACGATTTTGCCAAGTACGGGCAGCGGGTCAACCAGGAGCGACTCCTCAAGATGTTCAGTCGCTTGCCCGCCATGGTCGGGCAGCGCTTCAAGTTTGCAAACGTTTCGCGAGAGGACTCCGCACGCGACCTTGGCCGTAGCTTGCATCTGCTGGAACTCGCCCGGCTCGTTTACCGGGTCAGGCAGTCTTCATGCTCTGGACTGCCTGTTGGGGCGGGCGCACGGGAGGATGCCTTCAAAGTGCTGTTTCTCGACTGCGGCCTCCTGCTGCACGCCTGCGGCCTGAGGGCGGCTGACGTAGAGCGTGAGCCTGACCTGATGCTGGTGAATGCCGGCGCCGCAGTCGAACAGGTTGTGGGACAGCATCTGCTGTACGCCCGTCCGCCCTGGGAGCATCCGGAACTGTTTTACTGGGCGCGCGAAAAGCCGACCTCCGCAGCGGAGGTCGACTATGTGATCGTCCGAGGCGGAAGAGTCGTGCCGGTGGAGGTCAAAGCCGGGAAGACCGGCCGGCTGCGCTCGCTCTGGCAGTTCGTGGCCGAGAAGGAGGCGCGTCAGGCGCTGCGCTTCAACGCCGATAAACCTTCGCTGCTGGAGGTCACGGACACCATGCATGACAACACCCGCATCTCCTATCGCCTGCTGTCTCTGCCCTTGTATCTGCTCGACCACGCGAACCGGCTGGTCGACGAAACCCTCAACGTTTAACGCTTAATCAAAATTCCAGGCTCACGGGCTGACGACCCGATAGAAGCGCGCGGGAACGGTGTTGGTCTCGCACACCTCGGTCACCGCCCCTGTTGACGCGCAGACCCGCAGATCGCTCCAGTTGGTCACGCCCGGGGAGGAGGCGACCTGCACCCGGAACTGCCGCCTGCCGGCCGTCGCGGCGGCTTTCTGGAAGGCGCAGCGCACGTCCGAGGCGTCGGAGTTGGGGAATTCGGCGCGCTGCACCATCAGGATGTATGCGAATCTTCACCGGTTCCCGCGCGCGCCACGGCCGTTCTTGCCCTTGGCGCCACCATGTCCGTTCTTACCTTTGGCCCCGCCAAAACCGTTCTTGCCCTTCGCTCCGCCGTGGCCATTCTTGCCTTTGGCCCCGCCAAAACCGTTCTTTCCTTGGGGACCGCCCTGACGCGCGGCGGCGCCAGCCTGCTCCATGGCGATGGTTTCCTCTTTGCTGAGTTGGCCGTCGCCGTCCAGATCGAACTTTGCGATAATCTCTTCATGCGTTGGACGACCGCCCGCTTTGTCTTCTTCCGCCGCCACGGCCACAGCTGCGCCAAGCAGCAGGCCCAAACCGGCGATCACGAAAGTATTCTTGATTCTCTGTTTCATGTCTTTCTTCCTTTCTGCGTTGATGTTCTCTCTTCTTCTCGGGCCACGAACCCGTCGCGGCCCTAACACTAATTCCGCAAAACACCCTGATCTGTACACAGGGCTAAGGGTTCTGAAGAAGGGTATGGACACCACACCGGCCGGGGCGGCAGACAAGCTGCCGGGGTCTTCCACAACTCGGGTCGTTGTGACTTGAACTGCAGAGCGCAACAGAATCTCGCCGCCAATGGGCAATTATCGTGCCTGGGAAACCGTTATATGGCATCATACTGTGTACGTTGCGGGAGTGATTGCGGAACTAGTCTAATGCGGGCACAGCCCGCAACCCAAGGAGTCAGGAGTCAGAAGTCAGAATAAAATGCCTCGAAAGCGTCGATTTTGTCGATCTTCCCATTCTGACTCCTGACTTCTGACTCCTGACTCCTCGTGAACAACTTGTGTTTTATTGTCGTTGTTGGTTTGAA
Organism: uncultured Lentisphaeraceae bacterium; assembly: GCA_964386865.1. GTDB lineage: Bacteria > Verrucomicrobiota > Kiritimatiellia > RFP12 > UBA1067 > CAYLUN01. The sequence continues at coordinate 62,259 of CAYLUN010000005.1, forward strand.
AGGCACTAAAGGGGCGCGCATGACCGAGAAGCAGGAAACCGAGTGGCGTGAAGCCTTGGCTACCGGGCGAGAGGGAGCCTTGGCAGAGGTGTGGGCCGAATGCGGGACCCGACTACGCAAGATGATCGAGTTTCGTCTGGATCCCCGCCTTTGGGGTCGTGTCGACGCCGACGACGTGCTGCAGGATGTGTACCTTGCCGCAAGCCGCCGTCTGCCCGACTACCTGAGGGACCCGGCCGTCCCGGTGTTTGTGTGGCTGAGAACGATGACGCAGCAGGTTCTGGCGGACACCTATCGTCGGCACATAGGCGCTCAGAAGCGGGATGCGAGGTGTGATATCCCGCTGCATCGCCCCGCAACAGGATCATCATCTTCGATTTCCATCGCCGCCAAGCTGGCGGCGTCGCTGACATCGCCAAGCAAAGCTGCGGTGCGGGCAGATGCCCGAGAGCAACTCTATGCGGCCCTTGAGAAGATGGATCCCATCGACCGGGAGGTGCTGGCTCTCAGGCATTTCGAGGATCTCGGTAATGACGAGGTGGCCGAAGTCCTGGGCCTGAAGAAGGCGGCGGCCAGCAATCGCTACGTGCGTGCGCTCAAGCGTTTGAAAGACATCATGTTGGAGGCCGGGTTTAACGAGTTCGCGTAAACACGGTGCCGCGGAACTGCGGACCAATGACTGAGCACAACAAGAAACAGATGACGATTGAGGAGATCACCGAAGATTTCCTTGAACGTCTGAAATCCGGGGAGCAGCCCTCCATAGCGGAATACCGCGAAGCCCACCCGGAGCATGCGGACGAGATCGCGAGTCTCTTCCCGGCCATGCTCGCGCTTGAGAACTTGGGCGTAGAGCAGAACGCCCGGCGCGAGATGGCTCAATTGGGCCATGCCGCCAGCAGTGCCCATGCGCAGCGGTTAGGCGACTTCCGTATCATTCGCGAGATCGGACGCGGCGGCATGGGCGTCGTGTACGAAGCCGTGCAGGAGTCACTCAATCGTCGCGTTGCGGTAAAGGTGCTGGCCGCCGATTTCACCGCCTCCGCTACGGATCGACGTCGGTTTCAGCGGGAAGCCGAGGCCGCGGGCCAACTGTACCACACCAATATCGTGCCAGTCTTCGGTGTGGGGCAGCATGGACAGCTTCACTACTATGTCATGCAGTACATTGACGGTGTAGGGCTCGACGCTGTTCTGTCCGCGCTTCCCGCGATTCTCGGCGGCGGGGCCGCCGAGAAGTTGTGGGCTGGTGCGGAAGGGCCGGGCACCTCTGCCGCCCCGGCCGCCGAAGCCGCATCCTTGTTGGCACGCGACTATTGGCACAGCGTCGCACGCGTTGGCATGCAGGTGGCGGAGGCACTGTCACATGCCCACAGTCACGGCGTTGTCCACCGTGATATCAAGCCTTCGAACTTGTTGATGGACAACGAAGGACGCGTGTGGGTGACTGATTTCGGTCTGGCCAAGCACGAAGCCGCTGAGTCCGTTACGATGAGTGGCGGGCTGGTCGGCACCTTGCGGTACATGGCCCCCGAGCAGTTCGATGGCGATGCGGATGCAAGAAGCGACGTCCACAGCCTGGGCCTGACGCTATACGAGTTGCTCGTGTTGGCTCCGGCGTTCCCCGAGACCGGCCACGGCGAACTTGTGCGTCTGAAGACGACGACCGAACCCGCACCCGTGAGAGCTGGGAACTCCGGCGTCCCACGGGACCTGGCAACCATCGTCGAGAAGGCGTGCTCCCTCTCGGCAGGGCACCGCTACCAGACAGCCGCCGAGTTGGCGGAGGATCTGCAGTTCTTCCTGGATGACCTGCCGATCCGCGCGCGGCCGCTCAAGCCCTTCGAGCGTCTGTGTCGGTGGAGCCGCCGCAATCCTGTCGTCGCCTCATTGAGCGGGATAGCGGCCCTCCTTCTGGCATCGGTGGCGCTGGTGTCCGCAATCGGCTACCTCCGCACCACCGAGGCGCTGAACGAAGCGAGAGATCAGCGCGTGCGGGCAGAAACCAATCTGCGTGATGCGCGGGCGGCAGAGGAAAATGCCGACCGGCAACATAGTCGAGCGGAGGCAACCTTGGTCCTGGCGTTGGAGGCCTTCGCAAAGATTATGGGAGACATCAGCGCGCGCGGCGTTCCCGCGTCTCTGGCAATGGACGCCGGCGCAGAAGGGGCGGTATCGACACTGGCTCCCTTGACCTCCGCCGATGCCGAACTCCTCCAGACGTTGCTCGCCTTTTTCGACAGACTCGCCGAGCAGAACCGGGCGAATCTGGACACGCAAACAGCAGACGCTTATCGACGGGTAGGGGATATCCAAGAGCGTCTGGGACAGCATGACGACGCACGGGCCGCCTACCAGAGCGCGCTGCGGATTCACGAGGGGATCGCCCGAGCGACTCCTGATAACGCGGCGAACTTCCTGGCCCACGCGGGTGTGCATAACGCGATGGGGATTCTTGAGAAGAACGCAGGGGATTTGCGAAAGGCGAAGATCGCACATGAGAACGCGCTCGCCTGTCTTGACAACGTGAACGAGCCTAGCCCCGCCTTGGCCCTTGAGCGAGCGCAGTCACTGAATCTCCTCGGGTCAGTCGGCCTTCGCGACGATTCAAACGGCATGATGGGCGTCATGCGCAAACGGAGGAGCGGCCAGCGAACCGAAGGCGACGAGACAGCGTCCGGGCGGCGCAGACCCGCGCGTGACGAGCCAAGCAATCAGGATATGGCCGCATGCTACAACGAGGCGCTTGGGCTACTGCTGGATCTCTGTCAGGCCGACCCCATGAACGGAAGGTACAGGCGCGAGCTCGCTGACTGCCAGCGAAACCGGTTGCTTCTGGCGCTGAAGGAGTCGGACACCTCCGAAGCTGAACGGCTGCTTCAGGCGCTGGTTGGCAACCTCGAAGAGCTGGCCGACGACTTCCCCGACGTTCCCCAATACCAGTATGCTCTCGCCGATGCGCTGTGCCTTCAGCTTCCAGGACCACGCGGCGTTGCTCCCGTGAGTGAGGGCCAGGCCCGCCGAGCCGTGGACATCGCATCCCGTCTGGCCTCGACTTACCCTTGGATGTCGAACTACAAGGCTCTGCTGGCAACCGCTCACGCGAGGATGGGATCGGCACAGGTTGATGCCCACCGCCTGGACGAAGCCGAAAACAGCTACCGTGCCGCTGTAGAGGAATTCAAGGCGCTGACGGGGCGAGCCGATTCGACGGAGGCGTATGAAATGGCCTATGCCAAAGCTCTGCACGGCTTGGGAGATGTCCTGCGCGAGCAGGGCAATCGCACGGAATCGCGAGATGTCCTACTGCGCGCTGTGGCGCTGATCGAATCTCATGGGCGGTCGCGCCAGCCCGCCTATCGAGGGCTGCTGGGGCGACTGGAGCGAAGCCTCTCGCAGACTCGCTCGGAGTGATGCATCGCGCACAGGCGAGACGCCTGTGCCCCAGTGGCCCCCCGACCGGCGCCTCCACTTGCGGATTATCTCGCGGCCCCGGTCGCTTGCTACTTGCTGGCGCCGGCTGCGCCGGGCGCGACGTCGCCGTACGTGGCGCGCTCGCTGCCGATCGAAACGTCCGTCACGTAGACGACCTTGTTCGTTGCCGCTGGCGACTCGTTCTCAAAGGCTTTGCGCCTCCCTTCTTGGGTGAGGTTCCACTCGGGGTGGTAGATGCCGGTCTTGAGATAGGGCGTGTAGTCGACGCCGATCGTTCCGTAGACGTTGGGGCCGTTGCGGTCGACAACCAGGCGGCCATCCTTCCAAATCTGTAGCCGCCCGTCGTCGCCTGGCGACCACTTGGCGTGGACAACCCACGACACCCAGGCGCCGCGGCGTACGGGCGCTGCAAGTCGCAGGTTGGTGCGCGTGGGTTTCTCCTGCGCGTGGCCGAAGCTCTGGCGGACGAACCAGTTGGTGTTGCCGATGGAGATCTCCAGGTTCGGGTACGTGGCACGCCAATTGCCCGGAATGGCGTGCCACTGCATGACGATGTCCACGGCGCGGTCAGGATCGAACACCCACTCCTCAGGCACATAGATCCGCTCGCCGTACCAGCGCTCCTGAAAGCCAGGCTCATGGGGCAGGCTGATTTCCGAGCGGAAGGAGTTCGGCCCACGCGCCACGGCGAAGCGGACGGCCTTCGCGCCCGCTGGCATGGCCGGCGCGTCCACGATCCGGATGCGTGCGGGGTTCTCGCGCTGGATCTCGTAGTTGTCGTTCTCGGAGAAGCGCCACTTGCCCGCGTCGAAGTTCAGCGAGCGGAAGTCGTCTTGGAAGAGAATCGGCTTCTTGTAGTCGAACACCTCTTTGTTGCTGAAGTGCCGGTAGCGCGGGGCAGCGGGCTTGCCTGCGTTGACCGGCGGCTCGGTGCGCGCGTCGACCGGCGCGTGGGCTGCGGGTGCCGGTGGTTCGGCACGCAGAATGTGCAGCGGCGCGAGCAGGAGGGCGGCGCGAAGGAGGAGGCGGGGTGTGGCAACCATGCCGTCGATGATAGTCGCCGATGCGGTGCCAACTCAAGCGCGAAACAGCACCCCCCCTCACTCTCCTTGACGCTCGCACGAGAGCCAGCCGGGGCCGTCACGCGCCTATTACAAAGACTGTCCGCTCAAGGTTCAGAATTTCTAGGCCGCGCTAGTCATGCTCGTGCGATTCCACACTTTACAAAGTGTGGAATCCAGGGCCGGGAAAAAATGCGGCGCCGCGCCCATCACGGGAGCACTTTGACCTTGATGTTGCGGTACCAGACCGGCGCCTGGGCCTTGCCGTGAAGGCCTTGCAGGCCGATCGGGCCCTTGCGCGCGAAGTCCTTCAGCGCGTTGGCGAACTTGTTCGGCGTGCCGTCAGGGTTCTTTCGCGCCTCTTTCCAGTTTTCGAGATCGACGTCCCAGACCTCCTCGCCGTTGAAGATCAGCGAGACCGTGTTGTCGTTGCAGGTGACCGTGAAGCGGTTCCACTCGCCGACCGGCTTCTGCATCGGCTTGGACGGCGGCTGCGCGTTGTAGATGGCGCCGACCATGCCGTAGAGCGCGCCGTCTTGGGATTCGTGTACCTGCACCTCAAGCGCGGAGAGCGCGTTCTTGGTGTCGCCCGCGCGAAGAAGAACACCGCTGTTCGACTCCTTGGCGACCTTGAATTCAAAGTCGAGGACGAAATTGCCGTAAGCCGCCTGGGTCCAGAGCGTGTCGTGGGTCTTGGCCGCAAGCACGCCGTCCTTCAGCTCCCAGCTCCCTTTGGGCCTGTTGACGTTCGAGAGGTCGGTCGCGATAAGATCTTCCCAGCTGGCCGTATCCGGGTGCGAGGCCGGAGCAGCCAGCACGGAGCCAACGCACTGCAAGCCGGCGGCGAAAGCGACGCGGAGCATTTGACGACGGGTCTGAGGCGAACAGATGGAGAAGGGGAGATGACGCACGGCAGCCTCCTGTATTTTCGTAATTGGATCATCCGATACGCACAGATAGTGTCATGCGCTTTCTGCCTGCGCAACGCCGAGGTAATCGGTTGGCGCATGCACGATTTCTTTGCGTGCGGACTCTTTTGCGGAAGATCGGCCGTCCCGTAGGTCCGGCCGTACTGGCAAGGACCGGCTGGGTACGTCCGGCGCTATGAGCCGGACGTCTTCAGCGTTGCGCATTTCCTCGGTCTTCCGCGCAAAAGAATAATCCGCAAATAGGCCTTGCAGGCGCCCGTGTGCATGGGCGCACGCGCGATCCTCTTTCTGCTACCGCAACTCCGCGAGCATTTCCAGCAGGTTGTTGGTGAGAATGACGGAGGCGTCTTCCTGCACGTTGCATGTGCCGACCCAGGTCTCGTAACCGCCGAGTCTGTGCTGCTCGGGCGTCGGCAGGTAGCCGTTTCGGCCGTTGGCGATGCTGATGACCATCGTCTGCGGAAACGGACTGCGCCTCCTCAAGTCGAGCCCGATCTCGCAGAACACCTCGAACGGCAGACAGCAGATGGCCAAGTCGCCGACGCATATGGCTTGGATGATGACCGTGGTCGTTTCCTCCTTACGCTCGGCGGCGTTGATGGTGTTGTGGGCGTAGTTCTCGGCGAGATGCGGCAGCTTCTCGCGGTCGGCTTTCTGAGTGGCTAGCACCCTTTGTGCGTCAGCGAGCTGCTCTGCCGTGGGGCGGCGATACTTCAGCGTAACCTCGCGCTGCAACATGCCGAGGCGCACGTCCGGGCTGTGCTTATCGATCTTCCTCAGCGCGTGCCAGGCGGCATCGGCGGCCTTCTGCGCGACGATGCGGACCTGCTCGAACGGCTCGCGAGGCGGGCGCGTGACGGTGAAGGGTATATTGTTGATGTCGCCGGAGGCGCCGTTGGACATCATGGCGACGAAGTTCGTGTCGCCACCGACTCGCGACGGCATGAGCCGCGCGAACTCGCCGAAGTAATCCGCCGTCACCTGCGCCTTCGGCAGGTTCCCGACGTAATGCAGCGAGTAGTTGGCCCACAGCGCGAGCGGTCGGCGCCTCGCATCTTGCACGGAGAGGATCGTGATGTCCGGGTCGGTTGGGCCTGCGGGACGGTCGAGCACGTCGGGACTTACGCCGGGGTTCATCTTCACCTGGTCGAGCTTCCCGAACGGATTCAACGGCATCTTGCCCGGCTTGAGGAACCACCGGCGGTTGAAGCCTTCGTCCGGCAACGGATGCGCAGCGGCGCCGACCTGAGCAGGCCGCAGCAAGCTGTGAGCGCGGACGATAGACTCGGCGATGCCCTCGACCAACCGCTTACGATAGGCGACGGCCGGCAGCGGGCCGTTGGTGGCGTTCGACGACGGCGCGCTGTGGGCGTGCGTTCCGGCGACGAGGATTTTTTCCGGCTTGATGCCGCACCGTTCCTCAGCAAGGGCCTTCGCGTCCTTGCAGGTTTCCGGCGCAACGCCGAGGCTGTCCACAAGGACCAACGCAAGCGTGGTCGTGCCGTCGTCGAGCACCAGCGCGCGGGCGTGGAGCGGATCGTGCGCGCGCTCGGCCATGTTGGCGCTGAACCCGCCCGGCATGTTGAGTGGAAACTGTTTCGGCGTGACGTCCACCGCCGCAGCGCCTGCGCGGAACGGTGGCGGCTTTGGCTCGGTGGCGGCGGAGGCTGAGGCCAGAGCGAGGAGAAAGGTGAGTGTGAAGCAGAGGGAGTTTTTCATGGTTCTGTCAGTTCAAAAGCCCGCTCTTTTGCGCCGCGACGTAGCCGGGGTTGCCGTCGGGGCCGCTGCAAATCGGCCACTCCTCGGAGCTTCGAGCGCGGGTCATTGGCCGAGCGCCGTCGCGGCGGCGTTTTGGAAGGCGCGGCGCACGTCCGAGGCGTCGGAGTTGGGGAAGTCGGCGCGCTGCACCATCAGGATGAAGGCGCGCTGGCGGACGGGGTCGAGCCACGCCTGCGTGCCGAAGGCGCCGCCGTGGCCGAAGGAGCCGGGCGACAGCGCGGCGGTTACGCCCTGCGGCTCGCGTACGACGCACACGCCCAGCCCCCAACCGTTGCCATCGGTAAAGCCCGTCTTGAGCGTTCCGCTGTGCACGCGGGTCATGAGGGCGACGGACTCGGGCGTCAGGTAGCGACGGCCTTCGAACATGCCGCGGTTGAGGAGCATCTGGCAGAAGCGCGCGTAGTCGGGCGCGGTCGAGAAGAGCCCGCCGTTCGCGGCTGGAAAGTGGTCATGCTGTGCAGGGTCGATCCCGTGCCTGAACGCCGTCTCCTGGAGCGAGCCGTTTTCGCGCCGGTAAGGCTTGGCGATGCGCGCGAGCTGCTCGGCGCTCGGATAGAACGTGGTGTCCTTCATGCCGAGCGGATCGAAGAGACGCGTCTGGAAGAAGTCAGGAAGGGATTGGCCTGAAACGACCTCGACGATGCGGCCCAGCGTGTTGATGCCCGACTGGCAGTACTGCCACTTCGTGCGCGGCTCGAACTGGAGCGTCTTGGAGGTGAAGGCCGGGATGAGGTCCGCCAACGTGTGTGCGGCGCCCGCCTCCTGCGGCGTGGCCTCAGCCATGCCGGAGGTATGGGTCAGCAGGTCTTTGAGCGTTACCTGCGCGGTCTTACCGTCGCGGGTCTTGAGGGCGGCCAGTGCGGGCAGGTACTTCGCCACCGGATCGTCGACGGAGAGCTTGCCTTCGTCCTGGAGCATGAGGACGGCCGTGGCCGTGACGGGCTTGGTCATGGAGGCGATCCAGTAGAGGGTGTCCGGCTGCGCCGGGCGGCCGGCCGATACATCCGCGAAACCGATTGCGCCGAGGTGCAGGATGCGGTCGGGCGCGGCGACGAGCGTGACCGCGCCCGCGATTTCTTGCTGGGCGACGTAGTGGCGCACGGCGTCCGACACCGCGGTGATTTCGGGAAGGTCGGCGGCTTGCAGGCTCAGGCAGATGGGTACGGCTATCGCGGCGGCCATGCGCGCGCGGCAGACGTGTGGTGCAACGGCTTGGTGGGTCATGACGGAGTCCTTGAGTATGTGTGTGGAGGGCGGCGACCGGGGTTCGCCTAGGGCGCGAACTCGACTTTGAAGGCCACGGCGTGCTTGCAGGGCCATGCGGTTGGCTTTTGAATGGTCAGCGCCTCAGACTCTTGCTTCCACAAGAGCCTCTCACGGCTGCCCAGCAGGTGGACGTTCGCGACCGTGCGGTCCGACTTGGCGAGTGAGCGGATGGTCACGTCTGAAGTTGGCACACCAAGCGCGAGCACGTAGAGCGAGCGGCTATTCTTTGACTGCGTGAAGCGGAGATCCTCGGCGGTGAAGCCGAAGTCCTCTTTGAAGTGGCCGCCCGTGACCGTAGCCTTACCTTCGCCATAGACGCGCCACGGGCGTGTGTCATGGATCGCCTCGCCGTTGACCGACATCCAGGCGGCTAGGTCGCCCAGCAGCAGCTCGACCTCGGGGTCGATCGCGCCGTCGGGGCGCTGGATCACGTTGAGCAGCATGTTGCCGTTCTTGCTCACGATGTCCGCCAGCGTCTTGATGACCCAGTCCGCGTCGCGGTACATGCCGCCGGTGGACTTGGTTTTCCACTCCTTGTTGTAGAACCAGTCGCCGATTGAGGTGTCGGTTTGCCACGGCGCCTCCTTGATGCCGGAGAGCCCGCCGCGCTCGACGTCCTGCACGCCAATGCCCTCGACGTAATCGCCGTGTCCGGGCTTGGTGGTCCAGTCCTTCAGGCAGTACACCGCATCCAGCTTGCCGCCGTTCCTGACGATGTTCGCATTGTAGAAGTGGGCGAGCAGCCGCTGCCCCGTCTCGCCAAATGGCAGAGCGCCGTCGGAATAGAGCAGATCCGGCTGATACTGGTCAACGAGATCCGTGATGCGCGCCAGCCACTCCTTGTGCCAACTCGGATCCGTGCTGTACCACGCGGTGTCGTTGGTCGCGGCTTTCCAGTGATAGAGCTCCTGCCACTGCGGATCCGCCCCGTCGTAGGGCACGCCCGCCTGCGGCCCCTTCTTGTCCGCGCCGTGGCTCGGCTGCCACCACGTGAAGCTCGCGCCGAGGTGTTCGGAGACGCCGAACTTCAGGCCCTGCGCCGCAGCCGCCTTCTTCCACGCGCCCACGATGTCGCGTCTCGGCCCCATCTGCACCGCGTTCCACGTGTGATGCGTCGAGTTCCACAGATCGAAGTTGTCGTGGTGCACGCCCATGCTCACGAAGTAACGCGCGCCCGCCGCCTTGTAGAGATTCATCAGCCGATCGGGGTCGAACTTCTCGGCCTTCCACTGCGGAATGAGGTCCTTGTAGCCGACTTTCGACGGATGCCCATAGTGCTCAAGGTGGTACTGGTACTTCTTGTCGCCCTCCTGATACATGCGCTTGGCGTACCAGTCGCCGAACATCGGCACGGACTGCGGCCCCCAGTGCGCCCAGATGCCGAATTTGGCGTCGCGGAACCACTCGGGGCAGCGGTACTGCGTGAGCGAAGCCATGTCGGGTTTGAACGGGCCCTCAGCGGTTACCTTCTCGGCCGCCCCTGCGCCCGCCGAGACCATGGCTAGCACAGCCACACACAGCTGACATGCGTTCATTTCGCTCTCCTTTTATGCTCACTCTTCAATGACCACTCGAAATCCGACATCGAACACGCCCTGCCACGAGGCGTAGGCCAGCCGCACCGTTGCCCCCGCCTCGCGCGGCCGGCTGGCGAATGAGCCGCCGCGCGCCACTTTCGGCGCGGCCGGATCGCAGCTGTTGCGGCCGTCGTCCTCGCTGTAAGGATACGCCTGATAGCTGCTGCGCGTCCACTCGCTGGCGTTGCCGACCATGTCGTAGAGGCCCCACGCGTTAGGTTTGCGCTGCGCCACAAAGTCCATGCTAAACCAGTTGTCCTTGAAGCGCTCTTCGTGCAGCGGGTAGTTCATCTTCACGTCGTACGGGTTGCGCTTCTGGATCGCGCTGCCTCCCTGCCACACCACGTGAGACGAGCGCACGTCCTGGTCCGCCAGGTTCGACCACGGGCTGAAGTCGTCATCCCGCCCGCCCCAGTAGAAGCGCGTGTCCGTGCCGCCGCGCGAGGCCCACTCCCACTGCGCTTCGGTCGGCAGCGCGGCTTTGACGTTTGCCGTCTGCGCGAGCCACTGGCAAAACGCCGCCGCGCGCTGCCAGCTCATGCGGATCGCGGGCTGGCTGCGGTGGTTTGAGATGTAGCCGGGGAACGTGTGGTCCTTGCCGTGCTGATCCTGATAGCGCGAATCGTGCTCGGGATCGAACGCCCGGTACTGGCTGTTCTTGACCTCGGTCTCCGAGAGCCAGAAAGGCTTCGCGATCCGCACCGCCGCGCGCGGCTGTTCATCGGCGGCTCCATCGCGCGAGCCCATCACGAACGCGCCGGCCGGGACACGCACGAAGGCCATGACCTCGCCGTTGGGCAGCGTGACTTCCTTGCGCGCGGGCCCCAACGCGTCCTGTGCCGCTTTGGCCTGTTCGGCGGCGAGCGGGAAGCCCGCTGTTGCGAGCCCGTCGGGCTTGACCTCCGGCACCGGCTGCGGCGCCACGGGCGCGGGCGCACCGCCCGCCATCACCGTACGCGTCCGCTCGTCATGTTCGGATTCGGGGTCGGCTTCGACCGCGGCAAACCGGCGGCTCAGCTCGATACGCCGCGTGCTCTGATTGTGGCCTCGCACTTCGGGCGGCCCCCACTTGCCGCGCCAGGGCGCGTTCAGGTCGATCCAGCAGTAAAGCGTCTCCCACGCCGTCGCGTCGAGGGTCACACCGTGGTGGCCCTTCTTAAGCATTTGCACCAGCACGCTGGTGGAGCCGTGCCACTCGAGCGGATTGTGCATGGGCAGCTCACTCTCCGGCCCTGGCCGCCGCACGTATGGGTGGATCATCCGGTAACACTCGGTGGCATCCCGCATCACCAGCTTGATGTCCTGCCCCGGAACGCCACCCTGGTCCGAGGCTCGCGCCGGAGCCGTTGCTGCGTCGCCGTGGCAGCCGAGGCAGTATTTCTGGGCGACCGGCCACACTTCATTTTCAAACCCGAACGGCCGCGCCGGGCCATTGAACGGGCGGAGCTGTTGCGGCGGCCGGGTATCCGCGACCGCGCGTCCGGAGACCACGGATGAGCGGTTGTCTTCGTGACAGCCCATGCAGGAAACCCGCTCGCCCGGCATGCCGACCAGCCACGAGCGCATGAGCTGAAGCGCCGCGCCGTCCGCGTCGAGCGGCTGGAGCGAGACCGGCGTGTTCGCCGGGATCTCGAAGCACGCGGACCCGTCCGGTTCGACGTCGACCGTCCCGAGCAACCGCTTGATGTCCCAGCCCGACTCCGCCCGGTCGAGGCCCACCGACTCGTGGCCGCCGGTTCGCTCGTAGGCGAAGTGGTAAGAAAAGACGCGCAACTTTTTGACGGTGCCGCGCGGCACGCCGCGCAGGCCGGGCCCGCTGTAGATGTCGGCGATGTGCACGCTGGCGGTTCTCGCACGCGGGTTGATGCGGTCGGGCAGGGCCGGCGGGCGCGGGCGTGCGGTCAGCGGAACCGGCTCCAGCAGGGCGCCGTCGCTGATCTCCGCCAGCCGAGTGATGTTGTCGAACACGTCGACGAGATAGAGGCCCCAAAGCCCGTCGCGGCGGGTCTTGGCTGAAACGAGGACGTGCTTGTCGCTCAGCGGGAACGGATAGACGAAGTACGGCCGCCCGCGCTGGAACTGGTTTTGTACCTGGCCGTCGCACACGTCGCCCTGCACGGGCTGCTCGAAACCGGGGAACTCCTGAATCATCCCCGTTTTCTCCTTGGGCAACACCTCGGCTTGGATGCGTAGCGGCGAGAACCCTTCCGGCCCCCAGACCTTATCCGGCGGGTCGTACTTGAACGGATAGGCTCGGGCCAGCGTGGGGTCGAGCAGCACCAGGCGGCCGATCTCCGAGTGGTCGTGGTGCCCGCTGACGATGCCGACCAGTTTATGGGGATCTCCGGGAACCGGACGGCATCCGGTCAGGCAGGTGGGGAAATAGGAGCCCGACCCGTATAGCGCGAGCTGTCCCGTGCCGTCGGGGTTCATGGTCATCAGGATGCGCGACCAGTAGTGCGGGACATCGGAATACTCCCAGCGCGTGTAGACGATCCGGCCGTCATTCATAACCGTAGGCGTGTAGTCGCTGTCTTGCTCGTAGGTGAGCTGGCGGAGCGAACCGGACTTGCGGTCCAGCAGATAGAGCTGGGCCATCGGCTTGGAGCCGTTCTCGCAGGGCAGCCCCTGATAGGCGGCTGTGCCGAGCAGGACGATCCGGCCGTCTGGCGTATAGCAGCCGTCGAACCACTCCACGTCCGGCGCGTCTGTGGGCGTCACTTCGGTGACGCCCGTCCCGTCGGTCAGGCACTCGAACAGAGCCAGGCTCTTGTTGGTGCTGATGCCGGTGAAGAGCAGCAGCCGCCCGTCAAAATCGAGGTCGATGTCGCGGATCAGCCCGGTGCCATCGCCACGATAGACGCTTTCGATTTTCGGCGTGCCGCGCAACTCCGAAATGCGGACGATGTCGTTCTTCCACCCGGTCTTCCGAATCGTAACGTGGTTGTGTGAATTCAAGGCGATGAAGCCGAGCTCGCCGCGCATGTCCTGCCGCGCCTTCTTCGGATCCATCACGCGCCTCACGGCCAGGAGCTGGCCGAAATCGAGCAGGGGGTTCGCGAGCAGTGCCTGACGCGAGGCTTCGATCAGCGCTTCGGCTTCGCGCTGGCGGCTGGCATCGGCGCCCGACAGCGCCTGCCGCACCTCGTTGGTGCGCGCGGCCAGAGCGGCGATAGCCGCGCGGTGGCGCTCGCGATCGTATGCGGCGCCGTGCGTCTTAGAGAGATCGTCAACGGCTCGCGCGGCCGCTTCGGGACTGAACCGGCTCAGGTCGTCCTGAAGCTGAGACAGGCGCTCGGCAGAGAGGCTTTGCGCCTGCTCGGAAGCAGACACCCAGCTTACGACGAGCGCCAAGGCTCCAGTCAGATAGAGCGACGCATGCGCCGAAGGTGTTGGCCGTCTTTTACGATGCAAGAGTTTGAAAAGCATGCTATCCCTTGTTCGCCAGCTCCTCGTCGAAGCAGACGGCGACTTTGCCGCAGTTCCCGCCGGCCATGAGCGCATAGGCCTCGGGCGCCTGCTCCAGCGCGAAGCGGTGCGTGATGAGCTTGTCCGGGTGGATGCCCCAGCGCACCAGCCGCTCCACCAGCTCTTCCATCAGCCAGATGCTGGTGACCCACGAGCCGAAAATGGTCTTCTGGTCGTGGATGATGTCCGGGCTCGGATTGAAGTTCACCGTGCCGCCCTCGCCGATGAAAACGACCTTGCCCCACTTGCGCGTGGCTTGGATCGCGGTGAGCCGTCCCTTGTCGTTGGCCGAGCACTCGACCGCGCGCTCGACGCCCATGCCGCCAGTCAGCGCGCGGACCTGCGCCACGGCGTCGGGGCCGGCTGGAATGACGTGGTCGGCGAGTTTGAGCCGCTTGGCGATCCTCATGCGGGCCTCGCTCACGTCCGTGCCAATGGTCAGCGGCGCGCCCATCGCCTTGCAGAGCTGGAGAGCGGCCAGCCCGACGGGGCCTAGCCCGGTCACGAGCACCGCGTCGCTACCGCAGATGCCGATCTTGAGCAGTCCCTCGTACACGGTGCCGAAGCCGCACGCGACTTGGGCGCCATCGGCGTAGCTGAGGGAGTCCGGCAGCAAGACGAGGTCTTTCTCCTCAGCCACGATGTAGGGTGCCATGCCGCCGTTGCGCTGCCAGCCATAGGCCTTGCGGAACTTCTCGCTGGAGCAGGAGATCATGTAGCCGCGCCGGCAGTCGTTGCAGACGCCGCAGCCCGAGATGTGGTACACGACCACGCGGTCGCCCTCTTTGAAGCGGCGCATGCCGGGCCCGCACTTCACGATTTGTCCGGCCGGCTCGTGCCCCGCGACCATCCCCTTCTGATAGCCTTCGGGCCCCTTGCCCAAATGCTCGTGGTAGATGCAGCGGATGTCCGACCCGCAGATGGTGCAAGCCTTGGTCTTCAGCAGGACTTCGCCGTGCCCCGGCTCGGGAACCGGATACTTCTGGAACTTCACCGTGCTGTCGCCCGGCAGGTACGCGCCCGTCATGGTTTTCGGAATCTTGCTCATATAGCTCCTTTATACAGAATGAAACGCTCAACATCCAACGTTCAACGTTCAACGCTCAAGTTGATTCTCTCCTCGCTTCAGAGTTGAAAGTTGAGCGTTCAGCGTTGAGCGCTATTATCGCATAATCACGCCGTCCTCGTCCCACAGCGCCTCCCACGTCAGGCCCTCGCGCCACAGGAAGACCTGGCCCTTGATCAGGCGGCAGCCCTTTTCGATGCGCGAAAGGTCTCGCATGTCCGCGTCGGTGAGGCGCGCGGCGTCGACGGCGGCCTGCAGGTTGGCCAGCAGCTGGTGTCGCTTCACCGCGAAGGGGATCGTCACCGCGCCGCGCTTGACCGCCCACATGATGCAGACAACCGCGGGGTGCACGCCGAGCCGCTGCGCGACGCGCAGGATGACCGGATCCTCCAATTCGCAGGTGTCCTCCGGCGTGCGGTCGCGCTCCGGCCGCGAGGGCGAGCCGATGGGGCAGAAGCCGATAGGCTGTATGCCGCTCGCGACCAAGAAGTCATAAAGCGCCTGCTGCTGGAAGTGCGGGTGCAGCTCCAGCTCGTTCACGGCGGGCTTCACGCGGCAGTCGCGCAGGAGCAGCGTCAGCTTGGGAATCGTCATGTTGGACGTGCCGATGGTTCGGACAAGGCCCAGCCGAACCAGCTCCTCCAGCTGCGACCACGCCCGCATGTAGGCCTCGTGGATGTAGGGCTTGGCGTTCGGGTTGTGGTAGTCGCCCGCGCACCCCTTGGGATGGAAGTTCGGGAAAGGCCAGTGGACGAGGTAGAGGTCGAGGTAGTCGAGCCCGAGGTCGTGGAGCGACTGCTTGCAGGAGGCGATCACCTCGCCGTCTCCGTGTCGGTCGTTCCAGACTTTGGAGGTGATCCAGAGGCCCTCGCGCCGGACGCCGGAAGCCGTCACCTTTTTCAGCGCCGCGCCGACTTGCGCCTCGTTGCCGTAGACCGAGGCGCAGTCGAAGTGCCGGTAGCCGAGGCCGGCGGCCTCGACCACGGCGGCGGCCACCGTCTCCGCATTGTATTTGTCCGAGCCGAACGTGCCCATGCCCACGACGGGCATCTTCGCGCCGTTCGCGAGCGCGCGGGTGGGGACGAGGGCCGGGTCGAGAAGAGCGTTGTTCTGAATCATGTCGATTTCCTTCGTGCAGTCGAGACATACAAGCTCTGTACGTCAATTCGAAATATTACGGTATGCCGGGGAAAAAGGGAATGGACGGAATTGACCGAATGATGGATATTATTGACTTCATGAAACCGGTGCCCTTCCTCTCCAAACAAGTCGTGTCGGGCGAGTACTACTTTCTCAATCTGAATCCGGCGAAGGGCTCGCCCGGAACCGTGGTGTGCGGCGGGCTGGAGCGCTGTGACCCGCACTACCGCATCGCCCGCAACCGCTTCAAGTACCACTCCATCGAGTATGTGGCCGCTGGCGCGGGCGAGCTGGTCACGAGCGGCCACCGGTTTCCCTTGCGGCCGGGAGCGCTCTTCTACTACAGCCCGGCGGTTCGCCACGAGATCACGACCGACGCCCGGCAGCCGCTGGTCAAGTACTTCGTGGATTTCTGCGGGTCGCGCTTCACCCGGCTGCTGGCAGGGCACCCGCTGGCCACTCACGAGCCTTGCTACGTGGGGACGGCGCTCCGGCTGGACGACCTTTTCGCGGCGCTGCAGCGGGCCGGGCGTGGCACGGGCGCGCGCAGCCAGAGCCTGTGCGACTGCCTGCTGGAGCTGCTGATCCTCCAGGTGGCGGAGCACGCGCTTTCGCAGGACGACGCCGAGTCGCCCGCCCAGCACACCTACCAGCGGAGCCGAGATCTGATCGACGCGCAGCACCAGGCCCTGCACTCGCTGAAGGATGTGGCCGACGCGTGCCACGTCAACGCGACCTACCTCTGTCGGCTGTTCAAGCGCTACGGCTCGGAGTCGCCCTACCTGCTGCTGATCCGCCTGAAGATGCGCCACGCCGCCGATCAGCTCAGCGGCTCACGGGCGCTGATCAAGCAGGTGGCCAAAGCCGCTGGCTTCTCCGATCCCTACCACTTCTCGCGCGTTTTCAAGAAGGTCTACGGCGTCTCTCCCCGCGCGTTTCTCGCGACCGCGCACCGGACGGAATCCGGCGCGGGCTCGCCGGATTCGGAATAGCCAAGCGCGGCCGATTCTGCCAAAATAGGCCTCCACAACCGAAAGGGGTTGTGCGTGATTTCTGCAAATAACCTGGAGGACTGAGGCATGAAGCAGTTGAAGACGGTGGCGGCGGCGATGGCCGCAGGAACGGCGGCGTCAGCGGCGATGGCGGGACTTTACGGCGACACGCCGGACGCGCGGCACGCGTGGTCCGTGCACGACATGAACCGGCCGCGCCCGGCGGTCATCGCGGTCGAGCCGGGCAAGGCGCCCTCCGACGCGGTCGTGCTGTTCGACGGCACCTCGCTGGACGCGTGGCGCTCGGGGCAGGACGAGGCGTGTAAGTGGAAGATCGTCGAGGGCGGCGCTCTGGAGGTCGTTCCCAAAACCGGCGAGATACACACCAAAGACTCGTTCGGCGACTGCCAGCTCCACCTCGAGTTCGCAACGCCTGCCAAGGTCGAGGGCAGCAGCCAAGGCCGCGGCAACAGCGGCGTTTTCCTGATGGGCATGCACGAGGTGCAGGTGCTGGACTGCTTCGAGAACGAGACGTATGCCGACGGGCAGTGCTCCTCTGTTTACGGCGAGAACCCGCCGCTCGTGAACGCCTGCCGCAAGCCGGGCGAGTGGCAGACCTATGACATCGTGTTCCACCAGCCCATCTGGGACGGCGAGACGCTCAAGCGCCCCGGGACGGTGACGGTGATCCACAACGGCGTGTTGACGCAGGACCACTGGGAGTTCGAGGGCCTGAGCACGCACTGCCAGCGCAAGCCGCTGAAGCCGTACGCGAGCAAGCTGCCGCTGCGCCTCCAAGACCACGGCAACCCCATGCGCTTCCGCAACATCTGGATCCGCGAGATCCCGTCGCGCTACGCCAACACGACTCATGGCGGCCCGGCGGCGAACGAGGCGGACGTGACCGCGCTGCGCCAGAAGACCGCGGCCAAGCTGTTTGAGGCGGCGAACCCGGCCGACCCGAGCAAGGTCGCCGCGCTGCACCGCCTGCTCGAGGTCATCGGCTACGACAAGGCGGACGCCTATCTGAAGCCGACCCAGGAGCTGGCGGACGCCTACCTAAAGGAGCTGGCCGGGCTGGACGCGCAGAAGCTGCAGGACCGCAAGGGCGACATCGTCGGCCTGCGCAACGCCTGCAACGTGCTGACGCGCAACAAGGTGGTTCCCGAAGACTTCAAGCTGAAGGCGGAGCTCCAGCGCATCATCAGCGAGAACGGGCTTGAGAAGAAAAGGTAAATAGGCTGCAGGCTGTTAGGCGGTTAGGTTCGGCGCAACCGTCTAACAGCGTAAACTGCCAGACCCCTTTCGGAATCATTTCACCCACACCCGGCGCGTGCGGGGGCCGTCGAACTCGCAGAGGAAGATGCCCTGCCACACGCCGAGCTGGAGGTGGCCGCATGCCACAAGCACGTCGACGGAGCTGCCCATCAGCGACGCCTTGACGTGCGCGGCCGAGTTGCCCTCGGCGTGCGCGTAGAAGGGCTGTTTCCACGGCACAGCGGCGTCGAGTTGGCGCAGCATGTCGGCCGCCACGTCGGAGTCCGCCTTTTCGTTCAGCGTCAGCCCGCAGGTCGTGTGAGGGGCGAAGACCGTGACGACGTCTTCGTCGATGCCCAGTTCCTTAACCGCCTGCTGCACCTGCTCGGTGATGTTGACGAACTGGTCGCGCGACCGGGTCATCACCTCAAAGTACTTCATGTCCCTTTCTCCTCACCTCCGACCGCTGCTTTCTCCTACTGCACCCACACGTGTCGGATGCGCGGCCCGTCAAACTCGCACAGGTAGATGCCCTGCCACATGCCGAGCTGGATGTTCCCGTAAGCCACGATGACTTGAATGGACGAGCCGGTCAGCGACGTTTTGATGTGGGCGGCGGAGTTGCCGCCCGCATGCGCGTAGAAGGTCTGCCTCCAAGGAACCAGCGCGTCAAGCTGTTGAATCATGTCGGAGACCACGTCCGGGTCTTCGTTCTCGTTGACCGTAACGCCACAGGTGGTGTGCGGGGTGAAGACGGTGATCACGCCGTCCGTGATCCCCAGCTCACCAGCCGCCTTCTGTACCTGATCCGTGATGTTCACGAACTGGTCGTGCGTATGCGTTTGAACGTCAAAGGATTTCATAACCTAACCTCCTTTCGCTACGCCCCTCGCTCAGTCTGCCAACAGTATACCGAGTTCGTTCCTCAATCACAAGGTGAAACCACCCCCGTCGCGCTTCCCTCGGGAGGCGCAGATGCGTATAATGACGCGCAGACGATGACGACGGCTGGCGTCGCCACGGGGTTCGCAAAGGGGAGGCCGATGAAAATTCTAGCGAGGAGTGCGTGCGCGTGGGCGGGTGCGGTTTCGTTGGCCGCGGCTGCGCCGGCTGCACCCATCGGCGTGACGCCGCCGGGCGGCGCCTTTGAGCTGCCCGCGCGGGAAGCCTCGGACGGAGCGCCGCAGATCTACGAGCACAGCCAGGAGGCGGGGCCGGACGAGACGCTGTTCCTCGTGGGCACGAACCTGACGAAAGACGTCGCCGTGTGGGGCCACCACCCCGACAGCCCCGGCGGCCGCGCCGTGCCGGTCAAGCTGCAGCTCGCGACCTCCGGCTACTTGGCGTTCACCGTTCCCGACAGCGCGTACGACGGCCCGATGGTCGTCGCGGTCAAGAACGCGGCGGGCTGCTCCGAGCCGGTCGTCATCAACGCGCCCCAGCCGTGGTGGTGCGCGCCGTCGACCGCCCGACCGGGCATGCCGATCCGTATTTTCGGGCGCGGTCTCGCCTGTCGCCCCGACTTCCAGAAGGCCCACGTCTGGCTCGGCCAGCCCGGAGGCGAGGGCCGATGGCTCGACGTCGACGAGCGCGAGAAGCACGCGCCTTACGCGATCACGGCCTACCTGCCGAAGACGCTTCGGCCCGGCACGCACGAGCTCTGGCTGCACGGCGGCCGCGGCGGCGAGTGGGGCTGGGGCGGCCCGCTGCTGATCGACGTGCGAGGGGAGAGGAAGCGGCCCAAGGCCGAGAAGGAGCTGAAGCCCGGCGACGACGTGCAGAAGGCCCTCAGCGGAATGGGCGCGCGCGGAGGCGGGACCGTGCGGCTGGAGAGCGGCCGCTTTCCTTTCGTCGGCACGCTGAGGGTTCCCGCGAATGTGACGCTGAGCGGCGCGGGGCGGGAGGCGACCACGCTCGAGCTTCAGCCGAGCCCCGCAGCGGCTTTCGCGCGTCTGGAAGCGGTTGGCTGGAACCTCGCGCCGGGCGGCATCCACACGCGCGGCGACTCGATGGCCTACGAGATCGACGTGCCGCAGGACGGCCGCTGGAACGTCTGGGTGCGCTACGCCACCGACATGTCGCCGTGGAAGCAGGTGGGCGTGAGCGGCAACTCGGCGATCCGCCTCGACGACGGCCCGTGGCTCGCGCTGGAAGATCTGCCCAACACAGGCGGCTTCGGCGCGTTCCGCTGGTCAAAATCCGCCGTCGTGGAGGCAAAGGCCGGCCGGCACGCGCTGGGCTGGCAGAACGTCAAGGGCGGCGGGCTTTCGCTGGACGCGTTCGCCCTCATGCTCGAGCCGGAGGCGGCCCCCACCGACAAGCCCTGGCCCACCAACAGCCCGTCGTGCGTCGTGATCCAAGGCGAGTCGTGCGAGCGCTTCTCGTGCAAAGAAGGAACCTTGCCGCGCTCCAGCCAGGCCGCCGTGTGGCTCTCCGGCGACGGGGCCGCCGTGGAAGACCTGAGGGTGCTGGGCAACGCGCAGGTCAATCAGGGGGTCGCCATCCGGGCGCGCGAGCACGCCGCCTGGCTGAGCGGCTGCCGCGTGGCCCGCGTCGACGTGGCGGACTGCGAGGGCAAGCAAGGCGAGAACTGCGGCGCATTCGTGCACAATCTGAGCGGAGGCGCGCTCTGCAACAACGCGCTGTGGGGGCGCACGCCGCTGTTTCTGTCAGGCGTGCGCGACACCGAGATTTCCGACAACCGGCTGGTGTCTGTGACCCGCTACGGCGGAAACGCGGAGGCGGCGATCCTCGGCCGCTGCGAGCCGGTCGAGCGGTGCGTGATCGAGGGCAACACCGTGGCGTCTCCGCCCGGCGCGGGCGCGGGCGGGCCGACGGCGCGCCGGCTCATCTGGCTGTCGACGGGCCACGGCTCGATCAGCCACAACTGGATTGCGCGCAACGGCGTCGAGGCCGCGGGTGCCGCCGGCCAGGCGCGCTTCGGCGGCGTGGCGGGCACGGACCAGAACGTGGGCGAGATGATCCTGTTCGAGGGCAACCACCGCACGATGTACTTCGGCCCGCTCGCGGGGGCGGACGCGCTGGGCGTGACCCTTCCTTCCAACCTGCCGCACACGCCGGACGCGCGGCTCGGCAGCGTGAAGCGCGAGCAGCTCGCGCACGACGCGGACGGCCGCGAGACGCCCTTCTGGCCGCCGGCCGCCGACGACGGCTCGGACGAGCCGCCGCTGGGCGAGTACTATGTGACGGTCTTCGCGGGGCCGGGGCAGGGCCAGACGCGCCGGGTAGCCGGGCGAGCGGGCGAGCGGCTCGCCGTTGACCGCCCGTGGCGCGTCGCGCCGCAGGCGGGCTCGGTCGTGGCGGTCGGCACGATGTTCTACCGGAACCTGATCGTCGGCAACCGCACGCCGGACGGCATGACGGGCGTGCAGCTCTGGATCTCGTGCGTGGAGAACGTGGTCGCGGGCAATACGGTCGAGCGCCAGCGCAAGCCCGGCCTCTTCTTCTACGCCAGCGGCACCACGCTCGCGTCGTCGATGCCGCGCACCTGGAACCGCGGGATCAGCCCGCTCTTCTGGAATCTCGCGGAGGGCAACCGGACCGACACCTGCAGCGACGGGGCGCTGGTCACAAGCGGCGACGCGCCGGGCCTGCCGGTCGAGTTCCCGCGCGCGCTGGGCACTGTGCTGCGCCACAACTCATTCGTCCAGTCGCGCCAGAACGGCGTGATCGTCACGAGCCGCAAGGCCGGGGCGGGCGTGGCAGACCGCTCCGCCTCGGTGGTCGGCACGGTGGTCGAGTTCAACGTCGTGCGCGACGCGCCGGTGGCCTACCACGTGGCGGAAAGCGCCGACGGCGTGGTGCTGCGGCGCAACCACGCCTACGCGTGGCAGCCGGTGAATAACGCAACAAATGTGGCCGTAGCCTTCCAGATCGACAGCCCGGCGAGCCGAATCGCGCTAGACGCGAACTCGGCCGAAGGCAAGAGCGGCACGAAGGACGCGACGATCAGCGAGCTGAAGAAGAGCTGGGAGAAGTAGAGGCGACCGTGCCACAGGGAGAAACCAATGACAGAGGCGAACACGATTGACCGGCGGCATTTTCTTGCGACAACGGGCTCCGCAGCCGCGGGGCTCATGGCCGGCTGCGCGACGGGCGAGCGTGCCCGGGCGTGCCGCAGGAAACCCAACGTCGTGTTTGTGCTGGCGGACCAGTGGCGGGCGCAGGCGTGCGGCTACGCGGGGGATCCGAACCTGCAGGGCAAGACGCCGCATCTGGACCGGCTGGCCGCCGAAAGCGCGGACTTCACGCACGCGGTCTCGTGCTGCCCGGTCTGCACGCCCTACCGCGCGAGCCTGATCACGGGACAGTACCCGCTGACGCACGGGCTCTTCCTCAACGACGTCTGCCTCAGCACCCGCGCGACGTCGCTCGCGCAGGCTTACGCGCAGGCGGGCTACGACACGGCGTACATCGGCAAATGGCACCTCGACGGCCACGGCCGCAGCGCCTACATCCCGCCCGAGCGGCGACAGGGCTTTGACTATTGGAAAGTGCTCGAATGCACCCACGACTACAACCGCTCGCCCTACTACGCGGGGAACGATCCGACGAAACGCCTCTGGGAAGGCTACGACGTGTTCGCCCAGACGCGTGACGCGCAGGCCTACATCGCGGAGCGAGCCAAGGCCACAAAGCCCTTCCTGCTGGTTCTCTCGTGGGGGCCGCCGCACAATCCCTACGAGACCGCGCCCGAGCCGTATAAGAAGATGTTTGACGCGGGGACGATCACGCTGCGGCCAAACGTGGCGGCGGAGAGCGGCGCCGCCCGCAAAGACCTGGCCGGCTACTACGCGCACATCGCCGCGCTGGACGCCTGCCTCGGCGGCTTGCTCAAGACGCTCGACGACGCCGGGATCCGCGACGACACGATCTTCGTCTTCACCTCCGACCACGGCGACATGCTCGGCTCGCACGGCATGATCCGCAAACAGAAGCCGTGGGACGAGGCAATCCGCGTGCCGCTGCTGGTGCGCTACCCCGCCGCGCAAAAGCGGGGGCGCAAGCTTGGCGCGCCCGTCAACACGCCCGACCTGATGCCGACGCTGCTGGGGCTGAGCGGCGTGGCGATCCCGGCTTCGGTGCAGGGCGAGGACTTTTCGGCGCAGGTGCGCGGCGCGGCCGCGCCTGCGGACAACCCGGTGCTCATCACCTGTCCCACGCCCTTCGGCGAGTGGATTCGGGCGAAAGGCGGCCGCGAGTACCGCGGCGTGCGGACGGCGCGGCACACCTACGTGAGAGACCTGGGCGGGCCGTGGCTGCTGTACGACAACGAGGCGGATCCCTACCAGCTCGACAACCTCGTCAACAAGCCCGCGCACGCGGCGCTGCAGGCGCGGCTCGAGGGCGAACTGCAGAAGCTGCTCACGAGAACGGGCGACGATTTCCAGCCCGGCCCAGCCTACATCGCCAAGTGGGGCTACGCGGTAGACGCCACCGGCACCGCGCCGACCCAGTGAGGACGCCAACATGAGCGCATTTCGAGACACTTACCTCCCTTGGCTCCGGTTGATCCGGCTGCCGAACCTGCTGACCGTGCCGGGCGACCCGGTGGCGGGCTTCTTGCTGGCGTCTGTCGGTGCAGCGGAGGCGCCCCGCCCGCTGGCGCTGGCCGCGGTGGCGGGCGCGTCGCTCTGCCTCTACGTGTTCGGGCTGCTGCTGAACGACCTCGTGGATCTGGAGGCTGACGGGCGCGAGCGGCCGGAGCGGCCGCTGCCCGCCGGCGAGATCACCGTGCCGCAGGCGCGGATGGCGGCGATCGCGATGGCGCTGTCGGGCCTCAACCTCGCCCTAGTGGCGGGCTTCCGAGCGCTCTTGACGGCGGCCGCGCTGGCCGGGATGATCGTGCTGTACAACGCGGCGCTCAAGCGCGTGCCTGCCGCGGGCGTGGTCGCGATGGGCCTCTGCCGCGGGCTGAGCCTGCTTCTGGGCGCTGTCGCGGCGCGGCCGGACCTGTTCACGCGGTGCGACGCTGTTGCCGCCCCCGTGTGGATCGCGGCGGCCGGGCTAACGCTCACCGTCGCGGGGATCACCGCCGTGGCGAAGCGTGAGATGGAGCCCGACAAGCCGCTGGGCTTGGCGCGGTGGCTGCCGTTCGCCGCGCTGCTGGCGACGCTCTTGGGCGTGCTCGTGGCGGTCACGGCGCAGCGGCGCCTCGACGGGCTCGCGCCGACGGCCTATGTCTTCCTGATGGCGATGACGGTGATGCGGGCGTGGCTGCTGGGCGGCCTGCTCTACCGGTTGCAGCCTGTGCCCGCCACGGTGGGCGGGCACATCCGCAACCTGCTGCTGCTGCAAGGGTGCCTCTGCGTTGCGGCTGGCTCCGTGGGGCTCCTTCCGGCGGTCACGTTTGTGCTGCTGTCGTTCGTGTTCGCGCGGCTGTCGAAACGGTTCTACAGCAGCTGAGCCTTACCGCGTCAGCTCCACCGGCTTGGCGGCGTCTCCGGGCATGTCGTAGGGCAGCTGCCACACGCGGTCGCCCGCCTTGTTCGTGAAGTAGAGGTGTGAGGGCGTGAGCGTGTCGGGGTTGCCGTCGGCCCAGTAGGCGTAGAAGTCGGGGTGCGCGTTCATCGGGCGGCGCACGTAGTTGTGGTTCATCGCGCTGCCGCGCGTGACGTCGCGCTCCTTGGCCCACGTCTGGCCCTCGTCGCGGCTGGCCCAGATCGCCACTTCGCCGCCGCTGCCGACCGGCTGCGGGCCTTTCTCGGTGGGGCCGAAGATGCGCCACGCGTCATCTGAAAGATAGAGCGAGCCGGTGCTGTAGTTGTGATTCGCACGGGTCACCTCGGTGAAGCGCCAGGCGCTGCCGGTCCACGCCGCGACCGTCCACGCGCGCGGGTCGCCGCTGGGGCCGGGCTGATGGCCCGCGCCCGTGACGTAGAGGATCACGGGGCGGCCCTTGCCGTCCAGGCCGAGGTCGTGGATGTAGACGTTGCGCTCCTCGGCGGCGTAGTCGCGCACGAGGCCGGGGTTCTTCGGGTCGGCGAGCGGCACGGCGACCGCTTCGCCGCTCACGTTGCGCCAGGAGCGGCCGAGGTCGTCGGTCTGGAGGAAGAAGATGTCGGTGCGCTTGTCCACGTTGCCGCCGGGATGCCTGTTAAAGGCGGTGATGACTTTCTTGCCTATCTGGTGGCTGGTCGTAACAGCCGATCATGTTGTAGAGGTAGCTCTTACCCTCTTTGGAGCCGCCGTAGACGAAGAAGGTCTTGTTCGCCTCTTTGGCGTAGATGGCCATGGGCACATGGTTGGCCGTGTAGGTGCCGAGCCCGCCCGAGTACTTGTCGCCGTACTCCGACTTCTGCCCCAGCGTGAACCAGATGCCGCGGTAGCCGTCGTCCTTCTTCGTGGCGGCTAGAGGGGTCGAGTCCTTGGTTTGAGCGCACATGGTGCCGACGAGCAGGGCGGAAAGCGAGAGAATCGCGATGCGGTTTTTCATGGTGGCCGTATCGTAGCACCCACTTTGTGGGGCATCAAGCTTGCGTTAAGACGACCGCCGCTGTTTTCGGCGGGCTCGTAGCGCCCGCCGTACTGAGCCCTGCCGCTCACTAGCTTAGCGGCATTCGGGATAGGGGCTATGTCAGCGTGTCCGGACGGGACTCAGTCTCCCTGGATCTCAACAAGCGTATCGTTGGCGTTAAACAGGAGCACAAGGGAGCGCACAGGCAATTCCTTTCCCGGATAGTCCAGATGGTCGGGGATGTATTGGTCCCGGTGATAGGCAACTTCCCACCGGTATCCCTTCGCTCCTGTGGCAGGCGGTTGCTCAACGGCTGTTCCCGCACCGAGCGAAGCTTCCACGGCAGCGCGAGTCGTCACGCCGACAACGAACGTCAAACTCCGCCCACGAGCCCGTTGTGTCGCATCCCCCGTATCCGGCGGTGGCCGCATTCTGATTGTCACGGTGCGCACCATGATCGCAAGTTTGGCCTTCGCGCTTGCCGTGTAGGCGCTAGTAGGATGCGTCTCGGCGAACGCAGTCAACCCCGCAATGGAATCCTGCACGCGACAGAACAGCATTTCATCTTCGGCCGTCCTGAGTTGTGCCAGTTTGTTTGTCGCTTCAGCCACATGTCTGCCGTCCGGCAGTTGAAACAGGTATTGGGTATAGGCGGCTATGGCGGCATGCCGCCGATCAACAGCCTCCGGAACGCAGCTCGCATTCATATTCTTCCACTCGGCGTCACCGAACTGGATGTCGTCATCGGTCTCAGGCGTCACAGAAACGCGGCGCTCCTGCAGGTTGAGAAGCCTAGGCGAGGGAAACCGGCGAACCCGCTCGAGTTCGCACCACGGGTTATCATTGCCCGGGCCTCCGAGGCTCAAGATCGAATGCACCACATCGCCGGCAACATAATAGGGAATCTGGACGACGGCGGTAAGGACGTCCCAGCAGGTGGCGGGGACAAGGAGGAACTTCTGTAGGGGCGTGTTCCACCACGCCCATTCCTCGTAGTAATGCGAGCGTCCCCGGAACGCCACGGGTACGAGCCGATTCTCAAGGCGGATGGTGTGGACGACGGCATTCGAAATATACCAGGCATCCGCATTGTGCCCCTGCACCCAGGGACAGGCCGCAACACGGGCCGCGGCATTCGGCGGAACCTCGTCCAGCCACCTGCTGTGGCCCATTCTAATGCATGAGATGACATCAACCAGAGGAAGGTCGTCCGGCGCCCGCCGCGGCGCCCGCTCAATCAGGACGAGCAGGTTGGAGGTGGCGACAACGGTCTCAAAGGCGACGGGCTGCGGCTGGTTCTCGGTCTGGCACACCACGCGCATGACGACGCTGCTGTCGGCCTGCTGAGCCACGATTTCGGGCGGAAGAAACGCTTCCATGCCGCGGAGCCGGCCGTCTGTCATGTTGAGGACGCTCTGCGTCGCGCAGCCCCCGATGGGCAACAGGAACACCAAGACACACGCGCCGGCGTACAGAAGAGCGAGCGCTTTGCCAAAACGACGGAGACAGCCCTTTTTCATGTGTCGCTTTCCGCCACCTCGGGGTGTGGCGTTCGCACGGTTTACGGACACTTTACGGCAGACGTGAGAAACAAGTCAAGGGCGTTTGGCGCTCTCATTCAATCATCCTTGTTCCAAGAGAAGATGCGCTCCTCACACCGCCTGCACGGCGTGGAAGACCGAGGTGAGGCGTGCGTCGGCGTCCTTGCCTTTGAGCACGGGCAGGCGGCCCTTGTGCAAGAGCGGCGAGCGTTCGTGCAGGCGGTAGAGGTGGATCTTGTTCTCGCGCGTCTCGATGCGGCCGAGCCGCTTCTGCGCCGCCAGCACGCGCAGCTCGGTAATGCGCAAGAGCCGCAGCACGGCGCCGGGCGGCTTGCCGTAACGGTCCGCGAGCTCGTCGCGCAGCGCCCGCACCTCTTTCGCGGTGACGGCCTCGGCGATGCGGCGGTGCAGGATCATGCGGTGCGCCTCGTCTTCAATGTACCCGTACGGCAGGCAGGCCGAGCTGCCGGGCTCGATCGCGCCGGGCGAAAAGTCGAGGAAATCGAGCGCGAGGTCGACGTCCACCAGCAGCGGCGGCGCTTCGCCCTTCATACGCGCGATGGTGCGCCTCAGCAGCTGGCAGTAGAGGCCGAAGCCGATGGCCGCGATGTGGCCGCTCTGCGCCGCGCCCAGCAGGTTGCCCGCCCCGCGGATCTCGAGGTCGCGCAGGGCGAGGTTGAAGCCCGCGCCGAGGCCGCTGTGCTTCTGCAAGGCGGCGATGCGCTGCCGCGCGTCTTCGTCCACGTGGCCGTACTCGGGCAACAGCAGCCACGCGTAGCCCTTCTGCGACGAGCGGCCGACGCGGCCGCGGAGCTGGTAGAGGTCGGCGATGCCGAAGCGGTCCGCGCGGTGGACGAGGATCGTGTTGGCGCGCGGGATGTCGAGCCCGCTCTCGACGATCGTCGTGCAGAGCAGCACGTCGATCTCGCCGGACTCGAACTCGCGCATGATGCGGGCGAGCGTGTTGGAGGGCATCTGTCCGTGCGCGACCGCGATGCGGGCCTCGGGAACCAGCTTCTCCAGGCGGCTTTCCATCAGCCCGATGGTCACGACGCGGTTGTAGAGGAAGTAGACCTGCCCGCTGCGGTTCAGCTCGTGGCGGATCGCGGTGCGGATCACGGAGTCGGCGTCGCGGGCGACCTTGGTCTCGACGGCCACGCGCTCGCGCGGCGGCGTCTGCAGGAGGCTCATGTCCCGCGCACCGGTCATGCTCATGTAGAGCGTGCGCGGGATCGGCGTGGCGGAGAGCGTCAGCACGTCCACGACCTGCCGCACCTGCTTGAGCCGCTCCTTGTGCGTGACGCCGAAGCGTTGCTCCTCGTCGATGATCAGCAGCCCGAGGTTCTTGAACGACACGTCGCCGCCGAGCAGCGCGTGGGTGCCGATCACGATGTCGACGTGGCCGTTGCGCACGTCGGAGAGCACGCGCTTGCGCTTGGCGTGCGTGTGGAAGCGGCTGACCACCTCGATTCTGACGGGATAGGCGGACATGCGGTCGGTGAAGGTCTCGTAGTGCTGCTCGGCGAGCACGGTGGTGGGCACGAGCACGGCGACCTGCCGGCCGTTCATGACGGCGATGAAGGCCGCGCGCATCGCGATCTCGGTCTTGCCGTAGCCCGCGTCGCCGCAAATGAGCCGGTCCATGGGGCGCGAGGCCGCCATGTCGCGCTTGACGTCCGCGATGACCTTTTCCTGGTCAACGGTCTCTTGATAGGGGAAGGCCGCCTCGAACTCGTGCAGCCAGGGCGGCTCGGCGTTGAAGGAGAGGCCCTCGACCACGTTGCGTCGGGCCTGGGTCTCCAGCAGCGACGCGGCGAGGTCGGCGACCGCGCGCTCGGCGTCGGCCTTCTCGCGTGTCCAGCGCTTGCCGCCGAGTCGGTGGAGCTTGGCCTTGTGGCCGCCCACGCCGACGTAGCGGCTGAGCAGGTGCGCGTGTGACACGGGCACGTGGAGCTTGGCGCCCTCGGCGTACTCGATGGTGAAGACCTCGGAGCGGTGGCCGTCCACCTCGACCTCGGTGGAGCCGAGGAAGCGGCCGATGCCGTGGTCGACGTGCACCACGAGGTCGCCGGGCTCGAGGTCGGCGGCGTTCTCCACGCGGCCGCCGCGCGCGGCGGCCGGCGCGGCGGGCCGCCGCTGCGCCTGCTTGCGCACGGTGTAGAGGTCGGGCTGGGCTGCGACCGTCAGGCCGGGCATCGCGAAGCCGCCGGAGAGCGAGGCGCGGCGGATCTGGATGCGCGAGTCGGGGCCGAGTTCGCGCGCCAGCAGCTCGCAGGTGCCGGCCGTGTCGGCGCAGACGATGACCGTCTCTCCGGCTGCTGCGCGTCGCTCGAAGTCGTCGAGCAGCCGCTTGCGCGCGCTGGCCAGCAGTTCGGGGTGGTGCGCCTCGCCCGCGCCAAATTCCGCGAGGCCGGGCAGCGCCGCGATCTCCAGCGCGGCGGCGGGCGTGTGGGCCGGGGGCGGGTCGCCGGAGAAGAGCTGGAGCCACGGCTCGCGCGCCTCGACGCGGGCTTCGAGCTGGCCCCACGAAAGCGGCTGGCGGATTTCCTCGGGCGGGACGAGCACGCCGGCCCGGAGGCGGTCGTGGTCGAGCCACAGGACGGCGGCGTGCGGCGGCAGCAGGTCGGCGAGCTGCACCGTGGCGAGGTCGCTCTCGGAACACGGCGGCAGCCAGACCGCCTCGCCCTTCTCGACGGAGCACTGCGTGGCGGGGTCGAAGGTGCGCAGCGATTCCAGCTCCGCTCCGAAAAACTCCGCCCGCCACGGTGCGGGAGCGGCCGGCGGCCACACGTCGAGCAGGCCGCCGCGCACGGCCAGGCGGCCGGGCGCGTCGACGTCCATGACGCGCTCGTAGCCGGCGGCGACGAGCTGCGCGATCAGGGCGTCGAACGGAAAGTGCATGCCCACGCGCAGCGTCACGGAGGCCTTTTCGACGGCGTCGGGGTCGGGCGCGGGCTGCAAGAGTGCGGAGATTGACGTGACGATGACGGAGGGTGTTGAATGTTGAGCGTTGAGCGTTGAATGTTGAGCGCTGAGCGTTCGGATTACGCTTAAACGCGTGCCGGCCGTTTCGGCATCCTGCTCCATCTGCTGCGGGTAGAGCGCGGGCGTCACGCCGCTCTCGCGGCCCAGCGCGCAGAGGTCGCCGTAGACGCGCTCGAGCTCGGCGGGGCCGGCCGTGACGGCCAGCGCGAAGCGGGCGGGCGACTGGCGGGCGAGCGCGGCGGCCGCCAGAGCCGCGCCGGCGCCGGGCAGAGCGGGCGCGGCCAGGCGCGCGGCCTTGCGCGGCAAGGCGGGCGTCAGCAGGTCGGCGAAGAGCTGTGACAGGGAAGGCACGGTCAGAGTATGGTAGCCGAACCGCCTCGGGATGTCGAATGGGGACGGCCGGGCTCAGCGTTTTCTCGCTTTCCTCCCTTGCTTGACGGGCTTTCGGAATCCGTGCGATACTCATTTCAATACAAACCGTGGCAGGCAGGCGAGGAGGGTGTGTGACCGCAGGCGCAAAAGGCAAGTTGCTGTTGACGCTGGTAGCCGCTGGTGCGCTGGCGGCGTCCGGCGCGACGCGTCTGGCGCTGGGCGATGCGGCTGCAACAGCCTCTTCGGCGACCGCCGGACGAGAGGCCAAGTACGCCGTCAACGGCGCGGGCCTGTCCGGCAGCCGGCATACGAACACCGCCGACTCCGTCGCTTGGCAGAGCGCGACGCTGACGTCCACGGTCTCCGGCCAGTGGTTCCGCGTCGACTTGGGCCAGGTGGTTCCGCTCGACCATTTCAAGCTCTGGAACTACAACTACTGGAGCGCGTCGTCCTCGCCCACCAACCGCGGCTTGCGGGACGTTGAGGTCTATCTCTCCAGCCTCGGCGCGACGCCCGGCACGAATTTCAGCGACGCGTCGCAGTGGACGCGCGTGGGCAACAAGATCACCTTTGCGAAGGCGCCGGGGCTCAACACCTACGCCGGCGAGCCGGACGTCAGCCTGCTGGGCTTGCAGGGGCGCTGGCTGGCGCTACGCGTGCTGTCCAACTACAACATGGCCGATTTCCGCGTGGGCTTCAGCGAACTTCAGGTCTTCAAAGAGGACTTGCCGATCACGGCGTGCGTGCTGACCAACGTATCCGCAGTCGAGACAGGGCCAGCCTCTGCGTTCGTGGCGTGGACGGCTCCGACCAACGCCGGGGTGGTCGCCGGCTACCGCGTGTTCCGGGACGGGACGCTGCTCGGCTCGAGTGGCACCACGAACTTCAGCGATGAGGGTCCGCTGGACCGCTATCGGTCCTACGCGTACAGCGTTTCAGCCTACGACGCCGCAGGCCACGAATCAGCCCGTAGCGACAGCGCTGCTTTTGCGTACCGACGGTTCCCCTTCACGATCCCGTGGGACGACGCCGAGACAAACAACGTCGCCGACATGAGCGCGCTGTCCGAAGGGCCGGCGGACGCATGGGTCACGGCGAATAGCGGGCATCTCGAGGCGGACGGTTTGCCGATCCGGTTTCTCGGCGTGAACATGGTTTTTGCGGCGGCGTTTCCGGACCACGCGTCGGCTGGCCCGCTTGCGGCGCGGCTGGCCAAGCTCGGCGTGAACTGCGTGCGTTTTCACCACATGGACATGAGCGTCGCGCCGAGAGGCATCTTCACGAATGTGTCCAGCAGCAGTTCCGCCTACCTGCGTACCCTTGACCCGACGCAGCTGGACAACCTCGACTTCTTCATCGCCCGGCTCAAAGACCGCGGCATTTACGCCAACCTCAACCTCCACGTCAGCCGCAGCTACCCCGGCTACCCCACCAACGGCGTGCCGAGCTATTTCAAGGGCGTTGACAATTACATGCCGGGGCTGGTGGCGCTTCAGCGCGAATTCGCCCGCGACCTGCTCACGCACGTCAACCCCTACACGGCGAACGCCTACGCCGACGAGCCGGCGCTCGCCTTCATCGAAGTGAACAACGAGAACGGCCTCATCTACGAATGGCTGCGGGGCTCCTTCGGGCCAGGTCTCCACACGAATTACGTGAACGAGCTGACCGCGCAGTGGAACGCGTGGCTCTCGGCCGCGTATGCCGACACCGTCGCGCTGAGCAACGCGTGGGCGCCCGCCGCCGGACAGCCCTACGGCACTGAACTCCTGACCAACGGCGCCTTTGCCACTGGCACCTTGGCGGCTTGGGCGGCGCAGGCCGAGGCGCCCGCCGCCGTCTCCACGCAGCTCGTCGCGGGCGCTGCGCCTGTCGGCGGCTACGCGGTGCGGCTCGGCGTCACGTCCGCAGGCGCGGTGCGGCTTGCGCAGGGCGGCCTCGCGGTCGCGTCGAATCGGCCGTACACGGTCTCGTTCTGGGCGAAGGCCGAGCCGCCGCGCGCGGCCAGCGTCGGCTTCGCCCGGAGCCAGCCGCCGGGCCTGTCGCTCGGCGCGGCGCCAGTCGCGCTGGCCGCCGACTGGCAGACGTACACGCTGGTGCTGGAGCCTAGCGGCAGCGCGACGAACAGCCTGTTCGCCGTGGAGGGGCTGGGCGTGCAGACGGGCGCGGTGTGGTTCGCGGGCCTCTCCGCGCAGACCGGCAACGCGCTGCTCGGGCCGTCGTACGCCTGCGCGGAGGGGCTCTCCAGCGCCGAGCTGCTGGTCAACGGCAACTTCGCTGCGGGCTTTGTTTCGCCGTGGTCGTTCCAAGTCAGCGCGCCCGCCGCCGCGAGCCGGCTGATCGTCCCGAACGGCGCGCCGGATGGGAGTCACGCCTTGGAGATCAACATCGCCACCAACGATGCGACCACGTGGCATGTGCAGTATTACCAGAGCAATCTCCACCTGACGAACGGGCAGCCCTATACGCTGACGTTCTGGGCCAAGACCGAGCTTCAGCGCACGGTTGCCCTCAACCTGATGCAGCAAAGCGGCGCGTACGTGGGCCTCGCCTCCGCGACGGTCACACTTTCGACGAACTGGCAGGTCCACACGGTTGTCATGACGCCCAGCGCGACCGAGTACAACGCGCGGCTGAGCGTGAGCGGCCTCGCCTCGCAGACCGGGCGGGTCTGGTTCGCCGCGCACTCGCTGCGTACGGGCTCGCCGTCGGTCGGCCTGCCCGCGGGCGAGGCGCTGGGCCGTGCGAGCCTCGTCTCGGACAAGGCAGCACTGGCCTTGCGCACGCGCGGCGTTCAGCGCGACTGGATGCGGTTCCTGTGGGACACGGAGCGCGCCTACTGGACGGGCATGCGCGACTATATCCGGAGCACGCTCGGCGCGAAATCCCTGCTGATCGGCACGCAGACCTCCTACAGCCCGCCGCTCCTGCAGGCCGAGTTCGACGTCGTGGACAGCCACGGCTACTGGCAGCACCCGTCGTTTCCCAACAGGCCGTGGGACTCGAACGACTACACCGTGAGGAACCAGCCCATGACCGGCGACGCCGCGGGCGGCAATATCCCCAGCCGGGCGCAGACACGCGTGTCCGGCAAGCCGTTCATCTGCACGGAGTTCAACCACCCCGCGCCGCTCACGTACACCGCGGAGGCGCTGCCGCTCAACGCCGCCTACGCCGCGCACCAGCAGTGGGACGGGATCTTCGTCTTCCAGTATCACGACACCACTAACTGGAGCCAAGGGTACTTCAGCAGTTACTTTTCGTCCGCACGCGAGCCCGCCAAGCTCACCACCTACCCCTTCGCCGCGGCGGCGCTGCGCCGCAGCGACGTCTCGGCGGCGGCCGGCGAGGCGCGCGTCACCGTCCCGCTCGACGTCGCGCTCGCCCGGATCGCGCAGACCGACGTCTCGCTCGGCACGACCGATTTCGGCGTGGACAGCCGGCTCGCGCTGTGCCGGCGCCTTTCCATCTGTACGGGCGCGGCCGCGTCGGTCTGCGCCCCGTGGCGCGACACCAACGCCGCCGCCCTCGTCAGCGACACGGGCGAGTTGTCGTGGGGCACATCGCAGCGGGTCGTCACGGTCCGCGCGCCGCTGGCCAAGGCCATCATCGGCGACGCCGACGGCCAGGCCTTCGACCTCGGCCACGGCGTCGTCGTCACGCCCGGCGAAACGATGCAGCGCGACGGCTGGTGTGCGCTGACGCTCGTGGCGCGGGACGGCGCGGGCTTCCAGAGCCCCGGCAGCCGCATCCTGCTGACGGCCACGGGCTACACCGACAACCACCGGCAAATCTGGAGCCCAGGCCTAGGGCCGACCAACGCCACGTCGATGGTCGCCTCGACCAACTGGGGCGGCGCGCCGACGCTGCTGGAGGGCATCAGCGCCACGGTTTCGCTCAGCCGCCCCGCGACGTCCGTCAGCGTCTGGGCGCTTGACGAGCGCGGCGTGCGTAAGGCCGGGGTGCCGGTCGCGGATGTCGGCGGGCGCGCGACGTTCGAGATCGGGCGGGCCTACGCGACGGCGTGGTATGAGATCCTGCTCGCGGCCACGCGGCAGGAGGCGCCGTTCGAGTTCTGGAAGGCCGACCATTTCACGGCGGCCGAACTCGCCGACCCGGCGGTCAGCGGGCCCGAGGCCGACCCCGACGGCGACGGGCTCGCCAACCTCTTCGAGTACGCGCTCGGCACCGACCCGCTCGGCCTCGGCGTGGGCGGCCGGTATGTGGCGGGGTTGGCCGCAGACGGCCTCGATGATTTTCTGACGGTGTCGGCGGTGCGTAACCCCGACGCGACGGACGTCCTGTTCGCGGCCGACGTCAGCGACGACCTCGCGCGCTGGACGAACGACGTGACCGTGCTGCAAGACGATCCTGCCGCCTTCAGCGCCCGCGACAACACGCCGGTCTCAGCCGCCCCCCGCCGCTTCCTGCGCCTCAAGGTCATTCGGCCGTAAACGGATACTTCGGCTGTAATCGGTTTGGCGACGGGGGGCTGGCAGTCGGATGCGAGGTGAGGTGGAAGCGTCTGCCCTGTCGTCACGGCGCTGTGTCGCCGGAAGAGCGGTTTGCCCTGTAGTTCCGGCGCTGTGTCGCCGGAAGAGTGTTCCTGCGGGGCTTTCGCATCCTCTCCGCCGACGCAGCGGCGGAGCTACAGGCTTCGCAAGCCCGGTTGGTCGGGCGTGTCCTCCCTCCAGGCTCTCACAGGCCTGTGACGACGACGCTTCCGCTTCTCCTCGCGCCATGCTGCCCGTCCCCTGCGGACAAGCGGCGCTTGTCCTGTTGGCCTATGACGAGACCGTCAAGAAAGATGGCGTGTCCGTGTGAGACCATCCTCATTCGTACACCTTCACGAGCTTGACTGTCGCGCGGTCGGCCGAGGAGCAGGCGAAGGCGACGCGGTTGGGGCCGGGGGAGAGCGTGGGAACCTTCTTGCTGAGCACGCCATTGGCGATCTCGCTGCGCGTGGCGTCGAGAACGAGCCAGCGGCGGCCGTCGCGGCAGAGCAAGCGTTCGCCGGCTTTGAGCGTGACGGGGAAGCGAATGGCGCGGCCGGCGACGGTCAGCGCGGGGTCGGCGATAGATCCGCAAATTTCGATCTCGAGTCTGGCCTTGGAACCGGGGCGGACGGCGAGCGACCAGGCGTTGTCGGGCGAGCTCGTCGCGGTGATGAGGCGCGGCATCTCGTATTCGCGCGACAGGTGCTCCCAGGCGATCATGCGGCGCGGGCGGGGAGTGCCGAACGGCGTGCCGAAGGCGTTGAGCGTAACCTCGGCGCGGGCGCTGGCGTTCGACGGGGCAACGCAGGAGAAGGCGACGGTGTTGGGGCCAGGGAGAAGCGTGGGCCGTTGCTCGGGGCCGGCTGAAGCCGGTACAACGTGCGGATGGGGTGCCGCGCCGTCGGGTGCGGGGCCGGCTGAAGCCGGGACAACATACGGTAGAAGGAGGCTCGCGAGCGGCTCGCCGCGGTCGCTGAAGTGTGTGCAGAGGCCGTCGGGCTCTAGCTCCACAAAGTCGCCGGAAGCGAGCGTCAAGGGCAGCGCAAGCGTCTGGCCGTTCACGGTGAGAGCGGGGCTCTTGAGCGTGACGGGCTGGGTCGGAAGAGCCATGATGGGGCTGACGGTCACGTCGACGGCTGCGCCCGGCGGCAGGCTGTTGAGGTAGAGGCTGACCTGAGAGATGTGGGACATGTCGAGCGGGTTGCGGTAGATGTCGTACGCGCCGCCGTAGGGCCACACGTAGTCCGCCATGCGCTCCACGTCGCGCTCGCGCACGAGCAGTTCCACGTAGCGCCAGCCGGTGAAATCGAGTGTCACGTAGTGGTCGGAGAGGGCGTGCATGTACTCGCGCGGCGTGCCGAGCTGGAGGTTGAGCAGCGCGCCCGAGCCGTCGCCCTTGACCCACAGGCCGAGCGCGCCCGCGCCCTTGAGGGTGCGGTAGGGCGCGGGGAAGTCGAGCGTGGCGCGGGCCCATGCGCCGGTGCAGGAAGCGCCTTTGTTCTCAGCCTGTAAGCGCAGGTTGCTTCCGCCGCCCTTCGTGTCTGTGGTCACCTCGGCGAGCGCGAGCGCGATGGAGGAAGCGGCCGTCGCGATCTTGAACGACGGGAAGTCGGCCGCGACGGCGAGCGGGACGCGTGAAGGGCTGTCGTAGGGTGCGGCGGCGTAGAGCGCCTCGATGCGGGCGCTCAGGGGCTGCTTCGAGTAGGGGTTGTGTGAGGTCCACGCTTCAGAGCCGTTGCCGAGGCGGCTGACGCGGTGAGCGGACATCTTGACGGGCGTGAATAGCCACGCGCCTGAGGGCGCTTGACGCAGGCGGAACTCGTCGCCCGGCACGGCCACGCGGGCGACGGTCTGCGTGTCGAAGTAGCGGGCGAGGCGCAGGCGCTCGTACCAGCCGAGGAGCGTGAACTGCCGCTCGATGTGGGTGGGGAGCGGGGCGGACGAGACGTTCACGCCCTGAATCGACATCGCGGCGTCGAGCCCGAGGTTCTTGCAGGCGAAGTACTCCATCTCGTCGAGGAAGTGCCCGCGCGCCTGAGAGGTGGGCATGCGCGGCGCCCACCAGCCCATCTGGGGCTCGACACAGTCGGTGTCGCGATAGCGGGCGGAGGTGGCGATGTGTTTGTCGTGGAAGCGCTTGGCGGCCCAGACGGGGTGGTCCCACGCGCCGAGGCGCGAGTGGAACCACCAGTTGTGCGCGCCGTGGCAGCTCGCCTCGACCAGCGGGTCGCCATCGAGGCGCTTGAAGATCGCGTGGCGCAGGGCGTCTATGCCGTAGCGGCTCATCATGCCCTCCGAGCCGTCGAAGTAGATCTGGTCGAGCTTGCAGGTGTTGAACACGTTCGCGATGCAGCCCGCGAGGTCGTCGGCGAGGGGCGAGCCGGGCTGCGGGTAGAACGCGATGTAGCGCTGCTGGAGGTAGTCGGCGCGAGCGCCTGCGAGGTGCGCGGCGGGGCGGGTTTTGAACGCGCCGCGCGCGCAGCGGGCGAAGGCGTAGGGCGGCTCGCGCGAGACCTCTGAGTACTGGAGGATCTCGGAGCCGACGCGGATCGCGTTGCCGTTGCTCATGTAGGTGAAGACCGTGTCGTGGCGGGCCGAAGGGGGCTCGTTGACATAGAGCACGGAGTCGGTGGGTGAGAGGTCGCGGGCGAGCGTGTAGGTGTCGAAGGGCACGAGGTGCGGGCTAGCCTCAGGGGTGATCCACGCGTCGCGCGGGTCGATGCAGGCGGTGAGGGTGTGGATGCCCGCGCGGAGGCCCGCTGCGTGGATGCGGGTGACGGTGTCCCGCATGTCGGCGAGTCCGCGCGGGTAGAGGTTCGTGCTGACGTCGTAGTGGCCGAGTGTGCGCCACCAGCCGTGGAGGTGGATCGTGGAGAAGCCGCCGCGGCGGGCGAGGTCGATCCAGTCATCGGTCGCGGCGTACTTCAGGTCGGCGAAGAGATACGAGCCGCGGTTCGCCTCCGCGCCGAGCGACCACGGGCCGCCGAGTTTGGAGGCCGGCGCGCCCGCGGCTTCAGCCATGGCGCGGAGCATGGCGGGCATGTCGCCCTTGGGGCCCGCGGCGAGGCCCGCGCGGCAGCCCACAAGGCCGAGGGCGGCGGTGGACCAGGCGCGCAGCGCGTGGCCGCCGGCCGACATCTCGACGGGCAGGTCGTAGCCGCGCAGGCAAACGGCGTCCGCGTCGTCCGAGAGCATGTTGGCCATGCTGCCGCAGTACGTCGAGGGGGCGACCGAGAGGCTGCAGAACGTGAGCGACGCGGCGTTGGTGAGGGTGCATGAACGGACGGCAAAGGTGAAGAAGTCGCGCTGCGCCGCGACGTCAATCGTCGCCGCGCCGAGCCCGCGCGGGAAACAGAAGGTCAGCGCGTCGCCTGTGCGCGTGACGCTGCGCGCGGTCAGGGTGCGGCCGTCCTTCAGCGTGGCGGACACGAGCGGCGTGGGCTCGGCAAGCAGTTCGCGGCCGGCGCGCGTGCGGAGCGAGACGGCGCGGCCCTGCGTGTCGATGGCGAGCGTGGCGCGCCGGTTCTCGAAGGCGGCTGCGAGGGGCTTTGCGAGCGTGGATTCGTCGGCGACGGCGTAGGCGGAGCTGGCACGGCTGGGATCGTGTGCGAGGGCGGCAATTTCGGGCGCGGTGAAGGCGCGGCCGTAAATCCGCAGGTCGTCGATGAGGCCGCTGTGGCAGACGGGGCCGGACCAGCCGCCGAGGCGGAGGGCGTCGGCCTCGACCGGATAGAGCCAGAGGGCGTGGCCCACGGGACTGCCATTGACGTACGTGGTGATGCGGGGCAGGGCGAAGGTCACGCAGAGGTGTACCCACTGGCGCTGCGGCAACGCATTCAGAAGCGGGGCACCGACTTCAGTCCACGTGCTGCCAGGCGCTTCCGCGCGCTGGCCCGGCCGGCCCAGGCGGAAGGAGCAGGCGTTGTCGGAGACGAAGAGCATGAGGCCGCCCGGGCTCCAGGTACGGGTCGTGAGGAGGTTGGGGTAGCGGCCCGCCGGGCCGTCCCACAGCGCCCAGACCGAGAGGGTGAGCTGCGTGGCGCCACTGAGGCCGGGCACGGGCGGGAGGTCGATGAAGGCGTTGGTGCCGCCGAAGCGGGCGGCGGCGCCGAACGCGCCGGTCGCCCACTGCACGTTCGAGAGGTCGGCCTCGAGGGCGCTTGTCGAGCGGTCTGTTGCGCCGACGCCGGTGCCTTCGTCCAGCGGCAGCCCGAGCAGCAGCGCCGGGTCAGGCGCAGCCGCGAACAGGCGCGCGCAGGCGATGAGGACAAGCGGAAAGAGTGAACAAGCGGAATGACTCATGCGGCTCCCCCAATAGGTTACACTGAGCAGATTCTGAAGCGGAACGTCGCGCGACACAAGGACAAAGCGAGCGGGGCGAAGCGCCTGTCTCCTGCGCCGCCTCCTGAGCCTGCGCGCGCTCGACGCCGTTGCGCTCGACGGTGGCGGCAGGAATGCGGTAAGATGGCACCCGTCAAGAGGGTGACGGATAAAGGCCAGAGAGGGGGCGGTACGCTTGTCTGAGGGGGATAAGCGCGGCCCCGCTTGTCTGGCGCTTGGGCGCCCTGGGGGGGGGCTCTCGATTAAGAAGCACGTGTGCGTGATGAGCGCGGCAGGTTTCGGACTGGGCGCTGCCGCATACGCAGGCCAAGCGCTGACCTGCGTGGATCTAGTCGGCCGTCTGACCGACCTGGAGGCTCCGGCTGCGCTGCCCGAACCGGGAGAGGCGTGCGTGCTGGCGTCGAGCTACGACCGAGAATAACTCGTTCCCTGTATTATGAAAGAAACACATATGCTGCTTTTGCTTGTCCTCGCTGGGTTCTGCGCGCAGGCCTTCGCCGGCGACCGAGTCTTTGCGCCCGCGAGCTTCTGGTATCAGCCCGTCCCGAAGGATGCGCCGCTGCACCCGAACTCCACGAATTACGTCGCGGAGTTCCGCCGCCAGATCAAGGCCTACTACGGCACCGTCAGCATCAACACCACGTCCTACGCCTGCCCGATCTATGTCGTGGGGCCGGACGTCAAGCCGGTGACCGTCACCAAGTGGGACGGGCAGAAGAACGGCTACAAGGAGAAGCGCCTCGATGATGAGTGGCAAGCCGTGCCGATCCCCGGCTACGCGGCGCCGGCCGACGGCACGGATGCGGAGATGTGCATCTACCAGCCGTCCTCGGACTCGCTGTGGGAGTTCTGGCTCACACGACAGGTCGACGGGCAGTGGCAGGCGTGCTGGGGCGGCGGCATGCGGAACGTCTCGAAAAACCCGGGCGTCTGGGAGTACCGCCACGGCACCACGGCGACCAGTCTGCCCTTCATCGGCGGACAGCTCACGCCCGAGGAGCTGCGGCGCGGCGAGATCGACCACGTGATGGGCATCGCGCTGGTCGACTGCGAACACTACACCATCGTCTCCTGGCCGGCGACCCGTTCCGACGGCTGGAACCCCGACAAGGCTCCCAACCGTATTCCTGAGGGACTTCGTTTCCGGCTGGACCCCGAGGTCGACGTCGAGGCGCTGCAGCTCTCGCCGGTCGGCAAGATCGTCGCGCGGGCGGCGCAGAAATACGGTTTCGTGGTGTGGGACAAAGCCGGCGCCATCACGCTGCGCGCCAACAACCCGAAGGCCCTCACGCAGCGCGGCGAGAAGGACCCGTACCCCGAGATCTTCGGCGGCAAGCCCGCCTGGTCGATCCTGCAGGGCATGCCGTGGGAGCGGCTCCAGTTCCTGCCCATGCACTACGGCAAGCCGTGATTCGCGGGAAGGAGTGCCCAATGATGACGCCCCGAGAACGAGTTCTCGCCGCGCTGCGGCACGAGCAGCCAGACCGGGCGCCGCGCACAGGGAGGGACGGCTTCCACGCTGTCCGCGGCCGGGGTGGAACCCGGCCCTCCCGTGTGTCTTGTGCCCGACATAGGGTCTAGATACTTTTCGGCAGTGGCATAAGGCTGACAAACAGGCTTGACGGTCTTACGCGGCAGGGCAGGCGGGCGGCAAGGGGCTGCCGTCCCTGCCCATGGCCCTGCTGCCCACCTGCGCCA
This sequence comes from uncultured Lentisphaeraceae bacterium, assembly GCA_964386865.1. GTDB lineage: Bacteria > Verrucomicrobiota > Kiritimatiellia > RFP12 > UBA1067 > CAYLUN01. The sequence goes on from CAYLUN010000005.1 coordinate 103,139, forward strand.
CGCTTAAGAAGCGTTCTTTTTGCGCTTGCCGGCTTTCTTCGGGCTGGGCTCCTGGAGCGGGAGGATGTCGAGCGACTTCTCCCAGGCGGCGAGGCGGCCGGAGAGGTCTCGCAGGGTGTCCGCCTTTCCTGCGTCGTCGGCGAGGTTAGTCAGCTCGCCGGGGTCGCTGCGCATGTCGAAGAGCTGCGCCGCGGGGTCGTCCTTGTAGGCGATGTACTTGTACTCGGGCGTGCGGACCATGCGGCCGGTGCGGTGCGTGTCGGTCACGAGGAACTCGCGCCACGGTGTGTCGGCGCGGCCTTCGAGCAGCGGCCGCAGGCTAAGTCCCCGCGCCTTGGGCAGGCCTTCGACCCCCGCGAAGTCGCAGAGCGTGGGCGCGACGTCGAGGCCCGACACGAGGTGGCGCACGTCACGCGCGCCGGCTTGCACGCGGCCGGGGCAGGCCGCGATGAACGGCACGCGCGCGGCCTCGTCGTAGAGGAACATTTTCGAGGTCAGCCCGTGGCGCGCGAGCCCGTCGCCGTGGTCGGAAGTCAACACGACGAGCGTGTCCTGCGCGAGCCCGGCGTCGTCAAGCGCGTCCAGCACGCGGCCGACTTCCGCGTCGGCCATCTCGACCATGCGGTAGTAGTTCCACAGGTACCAGCGCCAGTGGGCGGGGGACCAGCCGCTGTCGCCCGCGCGCTTGGCGCGTCGCTGGGCGATCGGCGCGGGCTCGCGCTCGCAGTGGCCGTGGTTCGGCGGCAGCGGCGGCAGGTCGTCGGGCGGCGGCCCGAGGCGCGTGAGCGTCGCGCCCGCACCGTGTTCGAAAACCCAGTAGCAGCAGTCGTGCGGCTGGAGGAAGCCGAGGTTGAGGAAGAAGGGCTTGTCCGTCGCGGCGCGCGAGCGCAGGAAGCCCTCGGCGGCGCGCGAGACTGCGCCGTCGGTGACCTCGCCCACGCCCGAGCCGGGCGTGAGCGCGCGGAAGCTCTGGGTGAAGGCGCGGCCGGTCACGTGCCACTTGCCCGCGTAGACCGAGTCGTAGCCGCGCGCGGAAAACCACTGGCCCAGGTCCGGCATCTGCGGCGCGAGGGGCCACTGGTCGTTCATGACCACGCCGTTCTCCGACGAGGTGCGGCCGGTGTACCAGCAGGCGCGGGCCGGGCAGCAGACCGGGTTCGCGGAGTAGGAGAGGCTGAAGGAGGTGCCCTGCGCCGCGAGCCGGTCGATGGCCGGCGTGCGGACGTGCGCGCAGCCGAAGGCGGAGGCCGCCTCCCAGTACCACTGGTCGAGGTGCATGAAGAGCAGGTTCGGCGGGCGCTTCTGCACCACGGCGGGCGCCTGGCGCGCGGCGAGGATCAGGCCGAGCCCGCCTGCGCCGGCCGACTGGAGGAACAAACGTCGGGTGAGGCTGGGGGCGCTCATGCGGCACCTCCTTTCGCCGGCGCGGCGAGGAGGTAGGCGCGGCGGCCTCCGGCGGCGAGCAGCACGCGGTGCTGGCCGTCGAGCCACCAGCGCCACGGCAGCACGCCGCGGCCGGTCTGCTCGAAGACGTGCAGGTCAAGCGCCTGACCGTTCAGCGCGACGGACTGCGGGCCGACGTAGGCGAGGCGCTGGCCTGGCTTGTGCAGCTCGAGGTCTTCGAAGAGGTCGAAGGCGAGCGCGGAGGCCGAGTCGAACGGCAGGCGTGGAAGCGCGGCGAAGAGGTTCCAGAAGGACGTCCATAGCGCGGGCGCGGGCCGGCGATGCTCCTTATTGGCTTGGAAGATGAGCTCCTTGCCGTCGGCGCGGCCAGCGCGCGTCTGGGGCATGCCGTCGGTCGACGCGCCCGAAAGCGGGCCGGCCTGCCAGCCGACCTTAAGCGACCACGCGCGCGGGGTGAGCAGCGCGTCGGGCGCACAGGTGATCTCGGCCTCCGAGGTCATGATCGTGAAGCCCGCCTGCACGGCCTCGGTCGCGCGCAGCGTGAGTGCGCCTCCAGCGGGTTTCAGCGTGATCGCCAGCGAGCCGGCCGGGCCGCCGCCGGGCATGCCGCCGGGCTCGGGCACGAGCGCGTGGCGCGCGTAGCTCAGCGACCACGCGGCGGCAGGGTCGAATGCGCCTTGGGGCGGTGTCCAAGAGGCCAGTCGCGGGCCGAGCGCGAACCAGTCGCGGGGGAGTGGTGGCATGGTGTGCTCCTTGTCTGTGCCAGCAATTCCCATTATGGACAAGAAGCGCCTCACGGCGCCACTACAAACGCGTAAAACGTGGGCGAAGTCGTTCGTAGCAAGTGGGCCCGTGAGGGCCTTCCCATTGTGCGCGCCTTGTCATAATGGGAATTGCTGTGTCTATGCTGTCAGGAAACGTGAACGGACCCTATTTATTGCGGCGTGGGAGAAGATGTTCTTGCTAGGCCCTTCCATGGTCACCAGGGCGGTGCTACAATTCAGGCATGTCTATGAAGCCCAGACGTTACCCTGCTGCATTCGCGACCTTGCTCCAATGGATCGCCGTCAACGTCACCGGGGCGATGGTCGGAGTCTCTGTTGCGTCGCAAAGTCGCGCCGCGGAGATCCTGATCGTGGGCGGCTCGATTGGGCTTGCGCAATGGCTTTTCCTCCGCCGGTTCTTTGCCCGCTCTTACGGGTGGGCGCCGGCGACCCTACTCGGCGTACTGGCCGGCCTGCTGGGCGAGTGGGCCGCGCAAGGGCTCATGGAAGGGGGCACCGTCGGCGCCTTCAAGCCGAACGTGTGGACCGTGTGGGCCTGGTTTTTGGGTGTCGGCGCCGTGATGGGCGCGGCGGTCGGAACGCTCCAGTGGCTGGTGTTGCGGCGGTGGCGTCCGCGGGCGGCAGGGTGGATTCCCGTTTCGGTTCTTGCCTGGATGGCGGTGTATCTTGCCATCATCGCTCTCCCGCAGTTGATTTTTCACAGGTTTGCTTCGTCAGCTTCGATTGCTGCCATGGCGCTTATCTTTATCGGGCAAAGCGTGCTTACCGGAGTGGCCCTGCTGGGTTTGCGGCCATCGAAAATGGAAAACGGTTCAATCGCGGATCGTGGCTCTTGGCGACGCCTCGGGCTGGATACGGCGATCAGTCTGACCGCGTTGGTTCTCTTGGTTTGCCTGTTCTATGCCGAGGAAAATTGGAGGGGCGGGCGGGCGCTGGAGAGGTTTAAGCTGGAAATGACGGCCAAAGGCGAGCATCTGGATTGGGCGTACTTCATTCCGCCGCCGGTGGCCGACGAGGAGAACTTCTTCAAAGCGCCGCAGATGGCGGAGTGGTTTCGGAGGCCCCTCGTGCCGCAGAGAGACGTTAAGCTTCCCATCGAATGGCCCAGCAAGTGGGAGGCGGTGCCTCAAACGGAACCGATCGTCCACGTTTCGGACGGAAAAGATTACCCAGCTTCTGTCCTCATCAGCTGGTTTGACCGCTACGATGCCGAATTCAAGCTGCTGGCGGCGGCTTGCCAGCGCCCCAAGGCGCGACTGGATTCGGATTATAGGGCGCCTTGGGCTCACGCGACTCCGTATTTCTTCAATTCCAGGCAGATCGCCCAGATGCTGACGGCGCGTTCCAAAGCCTACTTGTTCAAAGGCCAGCCCGCTCTGGCGCTGCGGGACTTAACGATGCTGGCCCGGCTGACGGATTGTCTGGATGACCGGACAACGCTGGTTTCGGCTATGATCCGCGTCGCGATGGCCAACCTCTACCTTTCGGTCGTTCAGGAAGGAATGGCTCGACGCCTTTGGGATGAATCGCAGCTTCAAGTTATCCGCCAGCACGTGCGCTCGATGGAACTCATAGCGGGCTTTGCACAGGCGATGCGGGGCGAGCGCGCGGCCCTTTTCTTCTTCGAGAAGGTGTCGCGCGACCCCCAACTCATGCGTGACGTGTGCTCTTCGTCTCTTGACCCATACACCGTGTTTCTCCGCTTTGGGCCTAGCGGTTGGGTTTGCCAGAACCTCTCTCTCGGCGGGCGCCTTTACCAACTCTCCCTAGACGGGGTGAACGAAAAGGAGAACCGGGTCTTTCCGGCTCGCCTGGCCCAAGCCATGGAGCAAGCGGAGAAAGCGTTCCAGGGGTTTCCTCCGTATTGTACGCTGGTCGCCCTCGCCTTTCCGTACTTTGGTAAATCTGTCGAAGCCGTCGCGGCCACTCAAACGCTGGCACATCAAGCTCTGATCGCCTGTGCCTTGGAGCAGCACCGGCGTGCTCTCGGTGAGTATCCCGCCACGCTCGCCGAGTTGGTTCCGCGGTTCATCGAGCGACTGCCCCATGACGTTGTCACCGGAAACCCGCTCATCTATCGGCGCAACGGAAATGGGAAGTTCCTGCTCTATTCGGTGGGGTGGAATGAGAAAGACGATGGCGGCAAGGATTCGGGCCCCTCGCGCTTCGGATGCTCTGACCGCCTCGACTGGGCGTGGGCCAGTTCCACAGGGGAAGAGTGATAAAAAAGCGCTCGGGTTACTGCCGATACCTGTCTCGAATGGCGCTGCTCGGGTGGAAGCGACGCCCCGGCGATTCGCGCACGCGGCGGGGGCGCCGCGTCTACGATGCGAGTCTAGCCGTTGCGGCGTTGCCTCGCGTGGGATGGCGTGCGGCCTCGCGAGCCGCGGACGCACAGACGCGCGTCCCTCCCGGCGAGGTTCGTCGTTCCGGGTTCGGTCGCAGGGTTGTTACTCCACGATCACGTACAGCGTGCCGCTCGGAAAAGCGAAGGTGCCGTTTTGGATGGCGACATCGGCAACCGGGAGGCCGTTTGCGTCGAGGGCGCGGGCGCGGGTCAGGCCGCGGTTGCGCAGGGTGACTTGAAGCTTCGGCGTTTCCACGGCCCACGGCGCGCGGCCGTAGTCCGTCACGCGCCAGCCTGGCGTCGGCTTGCCGCCCTCGGGGGTGATCGAGGTCGGCCGGCAGCGCCAGCCGGTGGGGCGGCAGGGCATGCCGACCTGCACGAGGACGCGCTTCGATAGCGACAGCGGCTGGTCGTCGAGCGGCACGCACAGCACGGTTCCGAAGGCGTTCTCGCAACGGACCGAGACGTCGGCGAGGTCGAACGCCTGCCGGTTCTTAAAGTGCGCGGCCACGCCCTGGCACTTGGGCGCGTTGACGGTGCAGGTGCCCGGGCCGGTGCTCAGCTCGATCTCGCCCGTCACGCTCTTAACGGTCACACCGCTCGCTTCGTGTTTGATGAGCGTCTTGAGGTCGGCGGCGCGCGTTTGAGCTTCCGACGAATCGTAGACTGCGGTGACGGGCCCCGCGAGGAAGGCGTAGGGGTCGACGCCGGACTTGACCGAGGAGGCCGGGGCGATGTCGCCTGCGTCGCGGTTCGGGTCGAAGGCGGCGGCCTCGGCGATGATCGGGGTGCGGCCGGACCAGATCGCCTGCAGCGAGCGGTGCTCCTCTACCACGGGCGCGCCGCGCCGCACGTAGCCGCGGCGGAAGGCGAGCGACGCGGCCGGGAACTGGCCGACCATGTCGGGCGTGGCGCAGACCCACTTCTGCTGCGAGGGCATGAAGCCGTTGGCCGATTGCGGCGGGGTCCACTCCTCGGTGCCGGTGGCGAACCAGTAGTAGGCGTCGAATCCGGTCAGGCCGCTGTACACGCTCACGAGGAAGGGGCCTTCGGCGGCGAAGGCGTTCGGGAAGACCCACGCGCTCTCGGTCACGAGCATGGGGTGGCCCTTGACCTGCTTGAGGGCGAGCGGGAAGGAGAGGGTGGCGTCGGTCAGCGCGGAGTCGCTGGTGAAGGCGTCGCCGGCCATGATGGCCCAGCCGTTGTTGGGGCCGGTGTGGACGCCGCCGAAGTAGCGGTTCACGGCGAGCACCTCGCAGGCCGTGTAGCTGTAGCGCTCGGCGTCATTCAGGAGGACGGTGTCGGCGGTGCGCCAGTTGCCCGCGTTGACGAGCACCGGACACTTCAGGTCCTGGCGCACGTAGTCGGCGATCATGCGGTTGAAGCGGAACATGGCTTCGGCCCAGAAGGCGAGCTGGTCGTCGAGCCGCTTGCCCTGGCCAGCCTTCTGGCGGCGCGCGTCGGCGGTCATGTTCCAGACGAGGCGCAGGTCTAGCACGCCTGCGGCCGCGTCGTCGCCGGGCATGCGGTCGTTGCCCCAGGCGGCGACGGCGGCGTCGAGCGAGCCGTAGCGCGTGGCCGCCCAGTCGCCGAACTGCCGGCCGAGGCGCCGCTTCGGCTCGCCCTTGAGGCCCTGCACGGTCCAGAAGAGCAGGCTGTCTTCGTTCTGGATCTGGAAGATCGCGAGGGCCGGCTCCTGCGCGAGTGTCTTGCCGCCGAGCGCGGGCGAAGGCGTGGTGAAGAGCGTCTTGAGCCAGGCCTTGTAGGCGGCTTGCAGCTTCTCGTCGAAGAAGAGCAAGGCGTGGTGGCTGCCCTTCCAGTCGGTGCCCCACCGCGCGTCGTCGCTCTGCATGGTGTTAGCCCAGTAGGGCGAGACGGTGGTGTAGATGCCGGCCCGCTTCATCGCACCCACGGTGCGCCAGATCCACTCCACCTCGGACTGCTTCACGTCGGTGAGGGCCGCGCCGGGGTCGGCTTTTAGGTCGGGGTTGATGTGGGTGTGCAGCCGCACCATATTGACGCCGCGCTTGGCCAGCCAGCGCGCGTGGTGGTCGAGGTCGGGCGGCCCCGCTTTCCACTGGGGCCGCTTTTGGAAGGGCCGCTCGCGGTCCACGTCGGTGTTGATGGCCCAGACGCGCAGCGGCTGGCCGTCGCCCCGCGCGAAGTCGCCGTCGGGGGTCGCCTTGACCCAGCCCGTGGCGCCGGCCTCGGGCTCGTTGAGCGCGCGCAGGTCGAGCAGCGCATCCGGGCTGAACGCGTCGCGGGCGGGCTCGAAGGCCCAGGTCGGAACCGGCGGCGCCTCGGGTGTTTTGGATACCGCAGCCAGGGGCGGCGCGTCCGCGGCGGGCTTGCCGCGGCTGACCCACACCTTGTCCACGGCCAGTCCCAGCGGCCTCTTCTGAAGGCTCCAGAAGTAGGTCCAGCACACCTCGCCCGGCTTGGGGGCGTTGCCGCGGTTCGGGCCCATGGTGGCCTTGAACTCGCTGAAGGGGATGCTGACTAAGTGCCAGGCGTCGGGCGCGGCGCCCGCCAGAGGCGCCTTCGCCTCGTACAGGCTCATGTCTTTCGCGTCCTGCCCGGGCGCTTTGCAGAAGATGAAGACTTGGTACCACTGCGGGTCGTCGAGTTTTGCCCAGTAGTTGAAATAGAGGTCAGGCTCGACGGCGAAGTGGCCCTTGACCCAGGCGGGGTTGGACTTCAGATCTTCGCCGGGCTTGGCGGCAGCCGCGCCGCGCGAGCCCTGCGGCAGGCCTTCGTCGACGAGCAGGCCCGCCTCCCATTGAGGCGGGAGCCCGTCCTCGAACGCCTCGCTGAACACGGAGGCTCCCGCCTGCTGTCCGGACGCCATCGCGCAGCACGCGGCCGCGACGCCTACGCTGAACAACAACCGCCGTCTGTTCCCGCCCCGATTCGCCATATCCGATTCTCCCCTGCTGCGCCGCGTGCGCCCGGCTCCGCGGGCGGCGGCAACTGATCGACTTCTGATACGCAGTATACCATGACGCGCGCAGTCAGGGAAGCGAGCCATGGCCGGTCTGTGGGTGCCAGATTTTCCGGATTTTCACTTCCGCTTCCGCGCGTCCCGGTCGGAAACTCCGGTCGCTTCGGTCTCGGGTGTCCAGCGAGTCCCAGGTCGGCGGGAACGACTCCCGGGGCCGGGGCAATAGCGGGACGGGTCAGAATGGCGAACAGATGAACGACGGCTCGGCTCAGCCTCGCCCCCCCAGGCCTATGGACAAGACGGGCGCTGGAGGGCGAAGCTGTGCTGAGCCGTTACAACCAATACGCGGCTGTACCGCGAACAAACGACGGGCCGACTTATCGTAGAAGCGGCGTCCTCGCCGCTTCTACGGGCGGGCACACACCGGCTAGTTCAGCAAGATCATCGTGCCGCCGTAGCCGTGAAGGACGTTCAGGGTGCCGGTGCCCAAGAAGTGCTCGTCGTTGATGAACGTGGCGCCACTGCCCGATGCGCCGTAAGTGCCGGCCTGCTTCTCGTTGTCGCCGAACAGGAGGTAGCCCACGGTCTCGCTGACGCCGGCCAGGTTGACTTTCGCACCGCCGCCGTCGGCGATACGGAGCGTGGCGCTGTCGGCGATCACCACCGAGTTCGAGAGCGTCAGCGTGCCGCCAGCCACCGAGACGAAGGCGCTGTTCGCGCCGAAGGTCCCCGTGGCGCTCACGGTCAGCGTGCCGTTGCTGACGATGTACGCGCCGGAGTTGACGTTCGTGCCGGTCAGCAACAACGAGCCCGTGCCGGCCTTGACGAGCGAGACGCCGCCTTCGATGGTGCTGCCGTCTTTGCCGAAGGAGTTGGCTGCCGTGTTGTTGACGATCAGGGTGGCGGGCAGCGCGCTGATAATGCGCTGTGTCCCGTTCGAGGGATAATAGTGTAGGTCCGCGAGCGAGGCGATCGTCTGGCTCTTGCCGTTGAGGTCGAGCACGGCGTTGTTGTTGACGCCGCTGTTCTTGCCGATGTTCAGCGCCAGCGTTGCCGGCAGCGCGTCCGAGGCTCCGAGCCTGATGATGCCCTGGTTGATGTTAAGCGTGCCGCAGACGTTGTTGGTCGAGTTGATGACAACGGTGCCATAGTCGTCGCGGTTGATCGCCATCGCGGGGATGTAGAGCCGGCTGTTGACGGTGACGGTGCCGCCGCCGCGGAAGGAGAGGCTGCTGGCCGCTCCGGTGATGGTGTCCTCTCCTGAGAGACCCACGACCAAGGTGCCGCCGCCGTTGTCGGAGCCGATATAGGTCGGCCCGCTAGCCAAGACGATGTTGCCGTCCCAGGTGGCTGATCCGGCTGAGGCGTACCGCAGCGCGGCCCGGTAGCCGGAAGGCCCGCCTTCGAGCGTGAGGGTCTCGTCCGCCACGGTGATGCCGTTGCCGAGAACCACTTTGTTTTCCGTTGTGCCGGTTCCGCCGTTAACCGTTGTGCCGGCCGTGGTCGCGCCCAACGCGCTGGCGTGGTTGACGTTCAGAGCGGTCCCGGACGTGTTGAAGACGCCGACGGAAGTGGGGCCGGTGTAGGTGTTGGCGCCGGAGAGCGTCGAGGCGCTGGCCGTACTGGCGCTGACCGCGCCCGAGCCTGCGATGATCGCGCTGACCGTGCCGCCCTTCAGGTCGATGGACGAGGTGGTGGAGAGCGAGCCCGAGGTGCCCGTGATGCTGGCGCCGCCCTCGACGGTGACGGTTCCGACGGTATCCGAGAAGGTGCCGAGCAGGAGAACCGAGGTGCTGCCGGTGACCGTCACCGCGCCGGCGCCGATCGCGTCGTTGACGCCGTAGGCCAGCCGGCCCGCCCGGATGATGGTCGCGCCGCTGTGGGTGTTCGCGTTCGCGAGCGTGAGCGTGTTCGTGCCCCACTTGGTGAGGGTGCTTGCGCCTGCGAGGCCGCCGACGCCGGAGAAGGTGTAGGCGTTCACACCGTTGCTGACGACGACGGAGGTGGGCCGGACGGTCGTCGTGAGGTCGATGGCGGGCGAGGCGGAGCCGGCGTCGTCGAAGAGGACGCTGTCGAGGTCGAAGAAGACGTCCGCGCCCGCGCCGTTGTTCCAGAACGCCGAGGTGTTGATATCCCACAGGTTGCCGCTGCCGCCGACCCAGGTCAGGTTCAAGCCGGTGCCGCCTGCGGCCACGTCGAGCGTGACGCTGGTCAGGCCGACTGTGAGCGTCGCGTTGCGGGGAGCCGGATCGAGGGTGAGCGAGCCGCTGCCGCTCTGAGTAGCATAGGTCAGCAGCGTGTAGGTGCCGGCGGGCAGGCTGCCGTTCAGGAGGTTGAGGGCGAGCGTGTTCGCGCCGTTGAGGGCGAAGTCGCCGGCGACCGCGATCGAGTCGTTGGCGCCGCTGCTGGGGACGTCGAACGTGAGGGCCGCGCCGGTGAGGGACAGGTTGCTCTGGAGGGTAAGGGCTCCAACCGTTGCGCTGCCGCCGGGCGTGATGACGGCCCCCGCTGCGGTGGACACGGCGCCTTGAACGGTCAGGGTGCCGGCGAGGGTGCCGCCGCTGTTGACGGTCGAGCCGCCCCGGACGGTGCCGGTGCCGGCGAGCGTGCCGCCGTTGACCGTCACGCTGCCGGTGCCGCTGGCCACCGCGCTGTTGATGAGCAGTGTGCCGGCGCTGACGGTCGTGCCGCCCGAGTAGGCGCAGTTCGTGCCGCTCAGGGTGAGGGTGGCGTTGCCCTGCTTGACGAGGCTGAAGTTGGCGCCGCCGCTGATGCCGAGGGAGCCGTCGAAGGAGGTGGCGGAGGCGGTGTTGAGGGTGAGCGTCGAAGCGGTCGCAGAGGTGTTGACGACGCGGTATTTGCCGGGGGCTGCCGACCCGATCCGGGAGAGCCCGGCGAGCTGCTGGTTCTTACCGTTGAGGTCGAGGGTCGTGCTCGTGGCGAGTACAGGGTCGGTGATGTTCATGGCGAGCGCCGTGCTCGTGGGCAGGGCGTCGCTGACGCCGAGCTTCAGCGTACAGTTGGCGATGCCGTCGTTGTTGAACAGCGTCGTGTTGCCGCTGTAGGTGGCCGCGGCGTTCAGGTTGAAGGTGGCGTTGTGGGTCGCGTCGCTGCCGCCGCGTCCGGCGATGGTGAGCGGCCCCGTACCCGAGATGACGCCCGAGAGCGTGGTGTTGTAGGTGACGCCGTAGCTGCCGATCGTCGAGCCGCCGCTCGCGAGCGTGATCGCGCCGGGCCAAGTGACCGTGGTGCTCCCTCCGCTGTTGAAGTAGAGCGCGCCGTAGGTGTTGCCACCGCCGTTACCCGCGAGCGTGAGGGGCATGCTGGTGTAGGTGACGCCACCGTTGGGCTGGAGCGCGCCGCCGCTGGCCACGTTCGCGCTGGCGAAGCCGCTGAGATTGGCGCCGAAGCCGAGGCTGCCGGCCGCGACTTGGAGCGTGGCGCTGCCGCCGGGCCCGCTCGCGTTGCGGTTATTCAGGCGGAGAGAGCCCGCGCCGGTCTTGGTGAAGCCGGTGACGTTGGTGAAGGCGTAGGTGCCGGTCGAGGGGTTAAGCTGCAGCTCGCCCGCCGCGACCGAGAACGCGGCCGGCACGTTGGTGACCGAAATCGCGTCCAGGCGGAGCGTGCCGCCGCCGGTGGTCTTGTTGATCGTGGTCCAGTCGATCGGGTTGAGGGGGCCGATCGCCAGCATGTTGGCGTAGACCGCGTTGTAGACTAGGGAGCTGAAGCCGGAAACGGTGTTTGTGAGAAAGGCGTTGCGGCCGCCCCACTTGGAAAGGCCCAGCGACAGGTTCACCGGCACGCCGATGGTGAGGTCGACGTTGTTGCTGATGGTGGGGAGCGTGCCAGCGAAGACCAGGCCCGCGCCCGCGCCGCCGCTGCCCGCGTTGATGAAGCAGGCGACGTCGTTGGCCGCACCCAGGTCGTCGTAGGTGAGCCTGTTCACCGTGAACGGCGTGCTGTTGTCGAGCGTGAGCGTGACGGCGGCCGCATAGTCATTCGTGATCAGGACGACCGCGCCGGACCCGTCCGGGACGGACGCAGGCGAGTGCCAGTTTCCGGCCGAGTTCCATGAGCCGTTTCCGCTAGGCACCCAGCTTTGGGCGAGGGCAGACGAGGCGAGACAGAGGCCGACGAGAACGCGAATGCAACCTTTCATGACAACTCCTTTAACTTATCTAGTATTATCGCCGAGAAGGTTGCTGCCCGTCAACCGCTCTTTCGGATGGACAAACGTCCAGCGTCGCTGGCCCGAGATACAATCCGCTTGAACCCTTCGCTCCGACGGTCGTATGATGCGGTCAACGCGTGGGCTGGTGCGAAAAGAGGGGGTGCGGATGAAGGCGGTTATATTGGCGATGGGAGTGGCGGCGGCGCTGGGTGTGCGGGGCGAGATCGCGAAGCAGCCGTTTCCAATGGACTGGTCGACGCACGCGGAGTCCGTGGTCGATCTGCGTGCGTGTGACGTGGCGGGCAAGGCCGGTTTCATCCGCGCCGAGGGCGGGCACCTGGTCACGGCAGATGGCTCCCGCTTCCGCATCTGGGGCGTGAACATCTGCGGGCCGGCCTGCTTCCCCGAAAAAGAGCAGGCCGTCGCGCTCGCCGACCAGCTCGCCCGGCTCGGCGTCAACTGCGTGCGCTTCCACCATATGGACTCAGCCTGGAGCGTAATGTTCGATAAAGCCAAGAGCGACACGCAGGAGCTGAGCCCCGCCGCGCTCGACCGGCTCGACTTTCTCGTCGCCGAGTTCAAGGCGCGCGGCATCTACGCGAACCTCAACCTCAACGTCGGCCGCCGCTTCAAGCCCGGCGATGGCGTGCGCGACGCGGACAAGCTCGGCTATGGCAAGTCCTGCACCTACTTTAACCCGCGCCTGATCGAACTGCAGCACCAGTTCGCGCGGCAGCTCCTGACGCATAAGAATCCCTACACCGGCAACGAGTACCGCCATGAGCCCTGCGTCGCCACCGTCGAGATCATCAACGAGAACGCCGTGCTCGAGGGCTGGGTCGGCGGCCGGCTCATCGGCAAGGACGTCGAGAAGTCCGACACCTGGTCGCCGATCCCCGTCTCCTACGCCGAGGAGCTGACCGACCTCTACAACGCCTGGCTCGCCAAGAGCCTCGCGCCCGAGCAAGTCGCCGCGCTGCGTGCCGAGGCGGGCGTCGCGGCGGGCGCCCGCGTGCCGCGCCTCGCGCCGTCGGCGTTCGCCAAAGCCTCGGCCGACCGGTTCCGCGCCGAAGCCGCTTTTTACATCGACGTTGAACACCAGTTTTTCGCGGGTATGAAGCGGCTGCTCAAGGACGAGCTGGGCGTGAAGTCCGCCGTGGTTGGCACCGCCGACCACAACGATGGCTACGCGGCCTACGCGCACATCGAGGCGAACGCCCTGTTCGACTTCATCGACGGTCACGGCTACTGGCAGCACCCCGACGTCAACGGCGAAATCCCTTCGATGAAGAACACGCCGATGGTGAACGACCCGCTCGATTCGACCGTCACGCAGTTCGCCCGCGCGCCGGTACTCGGCCGCGCCTTCACGATCTCTGAGGTCAACCATCCCTTCCCGCACGAGACCGCCTGCGAGGGCTTCCCGATCCTGACGGCGTACGCGCTCTTCCACGATTGGGACGGCATCTACTGGTTCACCTGGGACAACGGCAAGCCGTCGTCCGACGGCGGCGTCCCCAAGCGTGCTTTCTTCACGATTCCGGTCGATCCCGTCAAGGTCGCCAACCTCATGGCCTGTGGCGTGCTGTGGCATCAGGGCGGGATCGCGAAGGCCAAGGAGACCGTCGTGCGCTCGTACACGCGCGAGCAGATGACCGACGCGTTGCGCCTCGACCGCAAGGAGCGGCCGTTCTTCACACCGGGCTTCGACCGCGCCACGCCGCTCCTGCACGCCACGCGCTTTCGCTTCGACGGCGGGCCCGCCACGGCCTTCCCGCCCGCCGCGCCGCTGGGCGAGATCGTTTCCGACACGGGTGAGCTCGCTTGGACGGGCGCGGACAAACAGCAGGGGCTGGTGACGGTCGACGCCCCAGGCGCGCAGGCGCTCATCGGTTTCGTGTGCGACAGCGCCCGAGCGACCAAGCACCTCTCCGCCGCGGTCAGCAACGAGGTCTGCTCGCTCCTGCTCGTGCCGCTTGACCGCAAGCCCATCGCCTCTTCCTCGCGCCTGCTGTTGGCCGCCACCGGCTGGTGCGGGCACGGCGACATGAAGTGGGACGCCCCGCGGCACAAGATATTCGACTGGGGCCACGGCCCCACGCAGATCGAGCCCGTGAGCGGAACCGTGACCCTGCGCGGCCTGACGGGCGTGAAAGCCCTCCGCGCCCAGCCGCTCACCGCCGCTGGCGCGCCGACCCTTGTCGCATGGCCGGTGAGGCAGACCGGCGACGCCTTTACGGTCACTCTCGGCGTCCCCACCGCGACGCTGGTGCTGATTGAGTTGGAGCGGTAGTCCATGCGGCCATGGACGGTGTACGGATACAGAACACGTGCGGAAAGGCGGTTCATATGGTTCTTGAAGAAGTTGCCGGCCTATACCGGATCATTAGCCTGAAGGTTTTGCGGCGCACGCCGAACGTGAAGTTCGACGCGCTGGACATGGGACACATCAGCCCGATCGCGTCAATCGACCGCGTCATTCACGAGTGCGGCGCGATCTCGCCCGGCAGCGTGGGGGAGGTTGAGCGGCCGTGGTACATGCATCCGTGTCAGGAGGATAACCTGATGGTGCTTCACGGCACGCGATATGTGGATCTGTACACTTTGGGGCACGGCAGGATCGAGACGTTCACAGTGAAGCCAGACTGCGTCAGCATGGAGGGCGGCAAGACCTACGAGGGCGCGCTGATGCTGGTGTGGCCGCGCCACGTCTTCCACCGGATCGTCAGCTGCCCGAAGGAGGGGTCGGCATCGATCAACCTCGCCGCGCATTTCGAGGGCTTCGACATCCGCACCAATTTCAACGTTTACGACCTCGATCCCTTCACCGGCGCGTACCGGGTCGTCCGCGAGGGCTACCTTGACCAGCCGAGCTGAGCGGGGCCCGCGCCTGCCGGGGCCGGGAGGATCGGCTCGTGACTCGTGTGGGAGGGCGCGAGCCCTTTGGCCGGCCGAGCCGCGGAACCTGCGATAGAATAGAGGCCCGAACGTCGCGTCACTTGCCCACACAGTAGAGCTTCTTCTCTCCCCGCAGGAGGAGCCGGCCGCGGACGAGGACGGGCGAGGCCACGAAGACGTCGTCGAAGCGCGTCTCGTTCAGAATTTTCAGGCCCGTCGGCGTGATCTGCGCGACATACACCGCGCCCTCTTCGCGGCAGAAGTAAAGCGTGTCGCCGGCGAGGACGGGCGAGCTGTAGAAGACGCCCTTGCCGCCGGGAAGCGTGGTCGTCCAAAGCTCCTGGCCGGTCAGGAGATCCAGGCACCACACCCGGCCCTTGAAGTTGACGAGGTAGGCCTTGCCGTCGGCGGCGACCGGCGTCGCGCTGTCGGTGCCGACGCCGCGCTTCTCCCACAGGCGCGCCGTGGCCGTGATGTCGCCGCTGCCGCCGATCTTGACGCCCGCCACGAACTGCTCGCGGCCGTAGGGCACGAGGGCCACGCCTTGCGAAAGGGCCGGCGACGCGATGTTGCGCCAGGTGGCCTTGTTGTCGGGGTTGAAGCCGCCGCACTCCCACAGTATCTTGCCGGTCGCCGCGTCATGGCCGGTCAGGCGGTCCGCGCCCCAGAGCAGCAGGTCCGTGCGGCCGTCCTGGACGGTTACCAGCGGGGTGGCGTAGCTCTGCCCGCACTCCGCCTTGCAGGGAAAGTTCCGGTCGACTTTCCAGACCTCCTCGCCGCTCGCCGGGTTCAGCGCCACCACGTAGGAGTTGCCTTCGTGCATCACGGCTACGACCACCTTGCCGTCCGCGAGAACCGGGCTGGTGCCGAGGTCCCAGTTGAGGGTGTCCTTGCCGTAACGCTCCTGAAGGTTGGTCTTCCAGAGGACCTTGCCGTCGAAATCGAGCGCGGCCAGCGTGCCGCTCTTGAAGTACGCGAAGAGCCGAGCGCCGTCGGTGACCGGAGACGGGCAGCTACCGCTGCCCCTGCGGTGCCTGCCCGGCCGCTGCTTGCCCAGCGTGACTTGCCAGAGCTGCTTGCCCGACCAGTCGAAGCAGAGCACGCCGTCCAGCCCGTTGGTGCCTTCGCCCGCGCCCGAGGTCAGCGCGATGCGGTCGCCCCAGACAACGGGGGTCGAGCCGCCCTTGCCGGGCAGCGGGGCCTTCCACAGCACGTCGTTGGTCGCCGAGAACGTGGCCGGGTAGCGGCCCGGGGCGGCCACGCCATCGCCGGCCGGGCCGCGCCACTGCGGCCAGTTCTGGGCGAGGACGGTTGCGCTGGACAGAAGAATGGCCGTGAGGCAGGTCAGGCTGCGCGTCATGAGCAAAGTCCTTTCGAGACACCGATAGTACACACATCGCATGAAACGGGTCAATCATAACGTCCCGCTTGACCTGAGCTATCGCCTTGCGTACCATACGATCCATGGAGTGTTGTACCGCGAAAACCTAGTCCAGGAGGACCGTCCATGAGAACCTCACACATCACCCGCCGCGGATTTCTGGCTGGCTCAGCCGCCCTGGCAGCCGGCGCCGCCTTCACCCCCGCCTGCGTCAGCGTGGCTGGTAAGCGGAGCGCCACGGACACCGTCGTGCTGGGCAAGACCGGGCTCAAGCTGAGCCGGCTCGGCATCGGCCTGGGCAGCAACAGCGGCAACGTCCAGCGCAACCTCGGGCAAGAGGCCTTTAACAAACTAGTGCGTTACGCCTTCGACCACGGCGTCCGCTACTTCGATTGCGCCCAGTCGTACAAGACCTTCGACTGGATTGCGGAGGCCATCAAGGGCCTGCCCCGCGACGAGATCTTCCTGCTGTCGAAAATCGGCGGCAACCCCGACAAGCCCGCCGAGGTCATCGACAAGCAGCTCAAGGCCCTCGGCACCGACACCATCGACTGCCTGCTGCTGCACTGCGCGGTCACCGCGACGTGGCCGCAGGAGCGCAGCCGCCTGATGGAGGCCATTGACGACGCCAAGGCCAAAGGCAAGATCCGGTCGAAAGGCATCTCCTGTCACTCGCTCCCGGCCCTTCGGGTGGCGGCGACGTCGGACTGGATCGAGGTCAACCTCGTGCGCGTGAACCCCCAGGCCAAGCACACCGACAGCGAGTCGCCGAAGTGGGATGCGCCGGGCACGGTCATCGAGCCGGTCCTCGAACAGCTGGAGGTCATGGAGAAGAACGGCCACGGCATCATCGGCATGAAGCTTATTGGCAACGGCGACTTCACCAACCCAGACGATCGCGAGAAGGCGATGCGCTTCGCCATGTCGCGCCGCGAGATCGACGCCGTGACCATCGGCTTCAAGAGCCCGGCCGAAATCGACGAGTCGATCCAGCGCATGAACAGCGCGCTGGCGGGGTGAACGCCAAGGCGACTCGGCGCAGCCGCGCCCCCAGTGCCCGCGAAGGCCGCTCCGGTCTGGGGGGGGGCGAACCTGCGGTGAGCCGTCGCGGGCGGGGCGGGCGTGAGGCGCGGGACGGCCGCGCGAGTTCTTTTGCGCGTGACAACAAACGGCTATGTTACATCCATGCAGAAAGGGAAACGACATGACCAGACGCTGGACGACGCTGCTGTTCCTCTTCCTTGCCGCCGCCGCGTGGGCGGACAAGCCGTTCCTGTGGAAGGTTGAGGCGGGCGGGCAGAAGCCGAGCTACCTCTTCGGCAGCATCCACATCCCCTCGCCGAGCGTGACCAACCTCGCTCCGTCGGTCGAGCGGGCGTTTCAGGCGTCAGACGCGGTCTACTGCGAGCTGGCGTTCGAAGAGGCGACCGTGCTCAAAATCGCGCAGGCCTCCATGGGCGCGAAGACGCCGCTCTCGCAGGCGCTGCCGCCAGAGCTGTACGCCCGCACCGAGACCGAGCTGCAGCGCGTCGTGCCGGGGTTCAAGCTCGCGGCTCTGGAGCGGGCCGAGGTCTGGACCGTCGGGTTCGCGCTGGCCATGCTCGAATATCAGGTTCGCTATCCTCATGTGACGCCGCTCGACCTGCTGCTCTTTCAGCGCGCGCAGGCGGCGGGCAAGGCGACCGGCGGGCTCGAAACTGCCGAGGAACAGCTCGGGGCCATGAACAGCTTCACGGCGGCCGAGCAGGTCGACATGCTGCGTGCGTCGCTGGACGACATGGAGGCGATGCGGCGCCAAGGCCAGTCGCCGGTCGAGCGCCTGCTGACCGCCTATCGCTCCGGGAGCGCGGAGGCGGTCGACCGCGAGGTGTCGCGCTCGCTCGAGCGCTGCTCGCCTGCCCTGAAGAGCCGCTTTGAGCAGTCGCTGCTGCACACGCGCAACCGCCGCATGGCCAACCGCATCGCGGAGAAGGTGCGTGGCGCTCCGGACAAGAGCTTCCTCTTCGTGGTTGGCGCGATGCACGGACTCGGCCAGGACAGCGTCGTGGACATGCTGTGGAAGGCGGGGCTGAAGGTCGAACGCGTGAGCCACTGAAGAGCAGGAGCGAATTGCCATGATGAAGTCGCATGCGTGTACAGTTCTCGCCGCCGTCCTCGCTTCGCTGGTCGGCCAAGCCGCGGCGCAGGCACAGCCGCGCCTCGGCATGAACTTGGCCGGGCCGGCGGACTGGATGACGGAGCTGCCCTTCGTGGACGTGTTCCGCACCTCGCGACAGTGGATCAGCCAGAAGCAGGGCGCGGGCTGGGGCAAAGGTCCGGAGCTGGCGATCGATGAGCTGGGCTGGGTCAAGCGGCTGGAGCCCGGCTGCTACGCGGAGTCGATGCTGTGCACGATTCAGGGCGGACACTATCCGGCGGGCGTCTACACGGTTCTCTACGAGGGAAAGGGCAAGCTCGCCTGCGGGAACAACGCGAAAGTGACGGAGTCCTCGCCCGGCCGGCTGCTGCTCGACGTCGACGCGTCCAAGGGCGGGTTCTCGCTCCAGATCAGAGAGACGGATCCGCAGAACTATGTGCGCAACATCCGCGTGGTGATGCCGGGCTTTGAGAAGACCTTCGAGAAAGAGCCGTTCCACCCGGTCTTCCTCAAGACGTGGAAGGGCTTCGCCTGCTACCGTTTCATGGACTGGATGCACACCAACGGCTCGGAGATCCGCACGTGGGCGGAGCGCCCGACGCTTCAGCACGCGACCTTCTCCAGGCGCGGCGTGGCGCTGGAGTGGATGATCGACCTCTGCAACCGGCAGAAGGCTGACGCATGGTTCTGCATGCCGCATCTGGCCGACGACGACTTCGTGAGGCGCTTCGCGCAGCTGGTCAAGGAGCGGCTCGACCCGTCGCTCAAGATATACATCGAGTACTCCAACGAAGTCTGGAATGGCCAGTTCGTCCAGTGCCGCTACGCGGGCGAGCAGGGGGTCAAACTCGGGCTAGGGCCCAAGGAGCGCCCTTGGGAGGCGGGCTGGGCCTACACGGCGAAGCGGTCGCTGGAGATCTTCGCGATCTGGGAGTCCGTGTTCGGCGGGCACGCGCGCTTCGTGCGCGTGATCCCCACGCAGTCGGCCAACAGCGGCGTCACCAAAGGCATCTTGCGTGCTCCCGAGGTTGCGAAACACGCCGACGCGCTGGCGATCGCGCCCTACATGGGCTACAGCATCGGCCGCGGCAAGACCGCCGACGTGGGCGAGCAGATGAAAACATGGTCAGTCGAGCAGATGCTTGCGGATTTCGAGAAAGGCGCTTTTGAAGAGAGCCTGAAACACATGCGCATGAACAAGGATCTGGCTGGCCAGTACGGGCTCAAGCTGATCGCCTATGAGGGCGGCCAGCACATGGTGGCGTTCATGAGGGATCAAGCCACGGTCAAGGCGGTCAGCGCGACCATGCACGCCTGCAACCGCCACCCGCGCATGGGCGAGCTCTACACGCGCTACTACGACGAGTGGGCCAAGCTCGGCGGCGACCTCTTCGCGGTTTTCTCCAGCATCGGCTCCTACAGCAACCACGGCGCGTGGGGCTTGGCCGAGTTCTACGACAGCAAGGCCGCCGACTATCCGAAGCTCGCCGCGACGCTGAAGTGGGCGCAGGCGCACGGGCAGGCCGTTGGAGGCGAATAGCGGATGAAAATGTACGCGCTCCTCTTCGTGAGCCTGAGCCTCTGTGCGCCTGCTGCTGGGGCCCGAACGGACCGCCTAACTCCGGCCTACATCCATCCGTTCGTTCTGCGGGAGACGCGCTGGACCGAAGGCCACTGGGCGCGGCAGCAGGAGCTGTGTTACACAAGCACGATTCCCAGTGTGCGCCGCGTGATAGACCGGCCCGGCAGCCGGGCGGCCTTCACCAACTTCAAACTCGTCGCCGGCCTGTCGCAGGAGGCCAAGGGCGACTGCCGCTGGGGCGACGGCGACGTGTACAAGTACCTGGAGGCGCTCTGCTACGCGCTCGCCGCGACCGGGGACGCGGCGCTGGATCGCGAGCTGGACGAGCGGATCGCGGTCATCGCGCAGGCGCAGCGGCCCGACGGCTACCTGCACACCGTGAACCAGCTCGCCACCAACGCGGCGCCGTTCGCGGTGCGCTTCGACCATGAGGATTACAACTTCGGACACCTCTTTACCGCCGCGGCCGCGCACCGCGCGGCAACCGGTAAGACCAATCTGCTGGCCGTGGCCCGCCGCGCCGCCGACCGGCTGGTCGACGAGTTCGAGGGGCGCCCCACCCGCGCGGCGAACTACGGTTGGAACCCGTCGCACCTCATGGGGCTGGCCGACCTGTACCGCGCCACGGGCGAGCGGCGCTACCTCGACCTGTGCCGCGTCTTCGTCGTCGCCCGAGGCACGCAGCCGTCGCCCCGCTTCCCGACCGTCGCCGAGCCGCACCCCGGCGACCAGAACCAGTTGCGCAAGCCGCTGCTCAAGGAGACGGAAGCCGTCGGGCACGCGGTCACGGCCATGTACCTCTACTGTGGCGCGGCCGATTTGGCGTTGGAAACCGGCGACCGCGACCTGCTCGGCGCACTCACGCGCATCTGGGACGACATCTGCGGCTCCAAGCTCTACATCACCGGTGGCGTCGCCGCCTACCACAACGGCCTCTCGCCGCGCGGCGACGCGGTGCACGAGGCGGTCGGCCTCGGCTACGACCTGCCCCTCGCGAGCGCCTATAACGAGACCTGCTCCAGCTTCGGCTTCGCGATGTTCTGCCAGCGGCTGCTCGCGGCGACGGGCGAGGCCCGCTATGCGGACTGGATGGAACAGACGCTTTTCAACGCCTGCCTCGCGTCGGTGTCGCTCGACGGCGAACGCTTTTTCTACACCAACCCCTTGGCGTGGCACGGTGCCGCGCACAAGCCGCTTTCGCACGATGCGCGCGAGCGCTGGCGCGACTGGGGGTGCTACTGCTGCCCGCCGCAAGTGGCCCGCGTGTTCGGGCACCTGCACCAGTGGGCGTACGGCACGCGCGGCGACGACGTGTGGGTGCATCTCTACGGCGGCAGCGCGCTCGCAGCGGAGCTTCCCGGGCGCGGCCGAGTGGAGCTCGAGCAGGTGACGGACTATCCGTGGTCGGGCACGGTGCGCCTGGTCTGGAAGGTTGCGCCGGCGGAGGAGACCGCGCTGCGGCTGCGCATTCCCGGCTGGGCTCAGAGCGCGCGGGTGGCCGTCAACGGACAAGCCTGCTCAGCCGTGCCGCAGCCCGGCAGCTACCTCGCCTTGACGCGCGTGTGGAAGCCGGGCGACACGGTCGAACTGAACCTCCCGATGCGGCCGCGACTGATCGAGGCCAATCCGCTGGTCGAGTCCACGGGCAATCACGCGGCGGTGCTGTGCGGGCCGCTCGTTTATTGCCTGGAGTCTCCGGATCTGCCGCAAGGCGTGACGCTGCACGAGGTTCGCCTGTCGCGCGCGGCGACTTTCGAACGCGTGTCGCTGGCAGGCCCCCTGGGCGGGCTGCGCGGACTGCGCGGCGACGTCGTCGTGCGCGCCGGGCTCAGCCCGAGCCGAACAGAGCCGCTGTACGCCGCGGTCAGCGCCACGCCTGCGCGACGCGAGACAGTCACGCTGATTCCCTATTTCGCCTGGAACAACCGTGGCGAGCCCCAGATGCGCGTCTGGCTGCCGCTCGTTGACTGAGGAGACACGATGACAAAGAAGAGCCGAGAGGCCGGTCAGATCATCGCGCTGGCGTGTTGCGTGCTCGCGAGCGGACTGCAAGCAGCCGAGAAGATGAACGTCATCTTTGTCGCCGTCGACGACCTGCGCACGGAGCTGGGGTGCTACGGCGTGAAGGAGGTCAAGTCGCCGAACATCGACCGGCTCGCCGCGCGCGGCACGCTCTTCGAGCGCGCCTACTGCCAGCAGGCGGTCTGCTCGCCGTCGCGCACGAGCCTGCTGACCGGCTGCCGGCCCGACACGACCAAGGTGTACGATCTGGAGACCCATTTCCGCACGAACCTTCCGGATGTGGTGACGCTACCGCAGCACTTCAGGGACAACGGCTACTTCACCCGCAGCGTGGGCAAGATCTTCCACGGCGGGCTGGACGACACGCGCTCCTGGTCCGAGCCGCCCGCCAAGGCCAACCGCCCGATGTACCTTCTGCCGGAGAACCAGGCGCTGGTGGCCCGCAAGACCAAGGCCGCCGAGGGAAAGACGTTCAAGACCCCCAGCGCCCGTTACAACGCGACGGCCGGCCCGGCGTGGGAGTGCGCCGACGTACCCGATAACGCCTACTCCGACGGTGCGATCGCCGACGCGGCCATCGAGATGCTGCGCGCGGCCAAAGACAAGCCGTTCTTTCTGGCGGTCGGGTTCCTCAAGCCGCACCTGCCTTTCATCGCGCCGAAGAAGTACTGGGGTCTGTACGAGCGGGGGGCGATTCCGCAGGCGCCCAATCCCTTCCCGCCCAAGGACGCGACGCGCTTCACGCTGGCCGACTGGGGCGAGATGCGCGCCTACGACGACATCCCGCCTGTGGGGCCCGTCACCGGCGAGCAGGCCCGCACGCTCAAGCACGGCTATTACGCCTGCGTCAGCTACATGGACGCGCAGCTCGGCCGTGTGCTTGACGAGGTCGAGCGTCTTGGACTGAGTGAGCGAACGGTGGTCGTGCTCTGGGGCGACCACGGCTGGAAGCTGGGCGAGCACGGCGCATGGTGCAAGCACTCGAATCTCGAGAACGACACGCACGCGCCGCTTATCTGCCGCGCGCCCGGCCAGAAGGCGGCGGGCGGCCGCAGCCGCGCGCTGGTCGAGTTTGTGGATATTTATCCCTCGCTCTGCGCGCTGGCCGGGCTGCCGTTGCCGCAGCATCTGGAGGGGACGAGCTTCGCGCCGCTGCTCGACGCGCCGGATCGCGCATGGAAGCCGGGCGCCTTCAGCCAGTATCCGCGCGGCAAGGTGATGGGCTACTCGCTGCGCACAGAGCGCTACCGCTTCACGCGCTGGGTTATGCGGGCGGACGGCGCCGAGCAGGCCCGCGAGCTGTACGACCACCAGAGCGACCCGCAGGAAAACCAGAACATCGCCGAGCGGCCGGAGAGCCGCGCGCTCGCCGAGGCGCTGACGAAACAGCTGGAGGCCGGCTGGAAAGCCGTGCAGCGCGTGCCGGCTGCGGGCGGCGGGGCGAACTGAGACCGCCGGAAATAGGTGAGCAGTTTCAGCCGGATCAAGAGGAGAACCCGAATGATCCGATTGAATCGACTCGGTCGCTTCCTTCGATGAATGGGAGAGTGCTAGAGTGAAACAGGTGCTGTTTATCGCGGTCACGTTCGCCTTGGGCGCGCGCGTCTCGCTGGCCGCCACAGCTGCCTTTCCCACGCCGCCCCCCGAGCACCCGCGGCTCTACCTCCGTGTCGCGCAGGCGGCAAAGCTGGAGGCGCGGCTGCGCGACCCGGTTCTGCAGCCGGCCGTCGAGCGGCTGCGCGCCTCCGCGGGCAAGTCGGGCCAGATGAAGATCGAGTGGGACGCGCTCCGCTACCTCACCGCGAACGAGCGTCAAGCGGGCCGGGCCACGGTCGAGGCCGCGCTGGCCTTTCTGAAGAAGAGCGAGCTGCCCGACAAACAAGATGCCTGCCGCGTGACGGGGCGCGCGATGGTGACCGGCGCGATCGTCTACGACTGGCTGTATGGGCTCCTGACGCCGGAGGAAAAACAGGCCTTTATCCGAGAGCTGGTGAGGCTGGCCAAGACGCAGGAGTGCGGCTACCCGCCCACGCGGGGGGGCTCGGTGACCGGCCACGCCTCGGAGGCGATGATCATGCGCGACATGCTGTCGGCCGGCATCGCGATCTATGACGAGTTTCCCGAGTTGTACAACCTCGCGGCCGGGCGCTTCTTCAGCGAGCACTTGCCGGCGCGGAACTGGTTTTACAGCGGCCACGCCTACCATCAGGGCGACTCGTACGGCGTTCACCGCTTCAGCTGGGACCTGTTCCCGCTCTGGATCTTTGACCGGATGGGCGCGGGCAACGTGTTCAGCCCCGAGCAGCGCTTCGTGCCCTACCTGTGGATCTACACCACGCGGCCGGACGGCCAGCGGCTGCGGACGGGCGACACCTTCGCGCACAGCACACCACGCGGCGAGCCCTGGAGCGACTACGGAGCTTCGCTGCTCACCGCCAGCTACTATGGCGACGGCGTTCTGCTGGATCAGCACCTTCGGCAAAACGGCGGCAGCAGCAAAGACGCGCTTTTCGAGGTGCTGTGGCGCGACACGTCCCTTCAGCCGGTGCCCGTCGCCAGCCTTCCCCTTTCGCGAACCTTCGGCTCGCCGTTCGGCTGGGCCGTTGCGCGCACCGGCTGGGGCGCGAACTCTGTGATCGCTGAAATGAAGATCAACGAGTACAACTTCGCGAATCATCAGCACCTCGACGCGGGCGCCTTCCAGCTCTACTACAAAGGCGCGCTGGCGATCGACTCCGGCCTCTACTCCGGCTCGTCGGGGCAGTATGGCAGCCCGCATTGCCGCAACTACTACTGGCGCACGGTGGCGCACAACGCGCTGCTCGTGTATGATCCGAAGGAAGTGTTCAGCCGCAAAGGCGACTACGGCAATGACGGCGGCCAGCGCCTGCCGAACGGACGCTCCGAGCCCCGCTATCTGGCCGACCTGCAAAGCCCCGAGAAGGGTTATCGAACGGGCCGGGTGACGGCGCACGGGTTCGGGCCGGACGCGCGCGCGCCGGACTACACGCTCCTGCAAGGCGACATCACGGAGGCGTACAGCGCCAAGGTGAAGCGGGTGGCTCGGTCGTTCGTGTTCCTCAACTTGCGCGACAAGCGGGTGCCCGCGGCGCTGATCGTATTCGACCGGGTGGTCAGCGCCGACCCGGCGTTCCGCAAGACCTGGCTGCTGCACACGCAGGAGGAGCCTGCGCTCAGCGGCGGCGGCGCGTCGGTGTCCTGCACACGGCCCGGCGAGGGCGGGCGGCTGAACCTGGATGTCCTGCTGCCCGAAGCGGCCAATCGCGACCTGGTCGCGATCGGCGGGCCGGGCAAGGAGTTCTGGGCGGACGGCAAGAACTACGCGAACGACCTCGACGCGGCCGTGCTCAAGCGGGGCTCGATGGAACTCGGGGCGTGGCGCGTGGAAGTCTCGCCCAAGGTGGCGGCGGCCGACGACCTCTTCCTAAACGTCATGCAGGTCGCCGACTGGGATGGCGGCGCGCGCTGGCCGGTCAGCAAGCTGGAGTCGGATGGGCGGGTCGGCTGCCTCATCGCTGGGCCGGACGCGTCGTGGCTGGTGCTCTTCCGGCGTGACGGCGCACGCTCCGCCGCGCCCGTGCGCTTCGCCGTGCCGGGCGCGAAGCCGTGCCGCGTGCTTGTGGCTGACCTCGCGCCGGGCGTCTGGGCCGCGGAGCGAGAGGGCGCTGACCCGCGTGTGGACGTGCGGGTCGATGATGCGTCGGGCGCGATATGGCTCGAGGCGCAGCCCGGCACCTGGATCCTGTGTGTGTCAGAAAAGTGACAGTACCGTGGGCGAGGGAGCCCTCGCCCACGTAAAATCCTCAGGTTTAAAGCCAATGTCGCTTTTCTGACACACACCCTGGTTCTTGCGCGAGGCCGAAAAGCGTTGAAGAGATAGCTGAGCAAGCAATACGTTAGAACAAGAGGAGGTGCACGATGGAGATGTCACGAGCGGCGGCAGGGGCAATGTTGGCGACGCTGTGCTTGTCGGTGAGCGCCGCCGAGCGGCGGCTGAACGTGCTGTTTCTCGCGTCGGACGACATGCGTCCGCAGCTCGGCTGCTATGGTGATCAGACCGTGAAATCGCCCAACCTGGACCGGCTGGCGGCGAACGGCATGGTCTTTCAGCGGGCCTTCTGCCAGCAGGCGCTCTGCTCGCCGTCGCGCATCTCGCTGCTGTCCGGTCGGCACGTCTGGACGACGCGTATCCCCGACATCGGGCCGACCCTGCGCAGCACGCTGCCGGACATCGTGACGCTGCCGCAGCTTTTTAAGAACAACGGCTGGCACACGCGCAGCTTGGGTAAGATCTTTCACATCGGCATCGACGACCCGGCGTCGTGGAGCGTGCCGTCCTTCGTCACCAAAGTCCCGCGCCTCGGCCCCGAGGGCAGCGCGCTCGTGAAAGCCGCCCGCGACAAGCAGCGCGAGGCGGGCGTTCAGGATCCGGACAAGGGGCCGCAGAAGGCGATCTACGCCGGGCCGGCCTTTGAGGCTCCCGACTGCGCGGACGAGGCGCTGAGCGACGGCGACACCGCCGTGCAAGCCGTCGCGGCGCTGCGCGAATATGCCCAGAAGCCGGAACAGCCCTTCTTTCTAGCGGTCGGCTTCGCGAACCCGCACGTACCCTGGGTCGCGCCCAAGCGCTACTACGACCTCTATAAGCGGGAGGATCTGAAGCTGCCCGAGAACCGCTACGCGCCGAAGAACGCGCCGGACTTTGCCGCCACATCAGGAGCAGACTTCTTCTGGTACGGCAACGTGCCCAGGGACCGAGTGATCACGGACGACTTCGGCCGCCGCTGCCTGCACGGCTACCTCGCGGCAATCAGCTACGTCGACGCGTGCGTAGGCCGTTTGCTGGATGAACTTGATCGGCTTGGGCTCAGCGAGAACACGGTGGTGGTGTTCTGGGGCGACCATGGCTACTACATGGGCGAGCACAACTGGTGGGGCGGCAAGCACAACAACTACGAGGGCGCCACGCACGCGCCGCTGCTCGTGCGCGCGCCGGGCATGAAGGCCGCTGGGAAGAAGACGCGCGCGCTCGTGGAGTTCGTGGACATCTTTCCTTCGCTCGCCGAACTCGCGCGTCTGCCGCCGCCGGGCGGACTCGAAGGCCGGAGCTTCGCGCCGCTGCTCGACGATCCGAACGCGCCGTGGGACAAGGCCGCGTTCAGCGAGTACCCCAAGGGAGGCAACCGCGGCGTCGCGATGCGCACCGACCGCTACCGCTACGTCGAGTGGCGCGACAAGAAAGGCGAACTCGTGGCCCGCGAGCTTTACGACCACGAGGCCGATCCTCAGGAGAACCAGAATGTCGCGAACCTGCCCGAGAACGCCGCGCTGCTGGAGCAGCTCGCGGCGCAGATGAAGGCGGTTGTGCCGGCGCGGTAACTGATTTGTACCGGATAGGCGAGACGACGATGTGGAAGCCGTTTGCTCGCACCTGACTGGGCGATCAAATGTATGTTCCGGTGTATGGCCGCTGCGTGGCCCGTAAAGATGGAAGCGATGCCCCGTCGCTTCCTGCAACGCGGCGGGGCGCCGCGTCTACGCGCGAGGTCCTCCATCCCGATTTTCGCGCGCACTGGGGGGCGAGGCTGAGCCAAGCCGCAGTCAGCGCGGCCGTTGCTGCCGTGCTGCGATGAGATGCAGGATGCCGATCTGGCAGAAGGCGGTGGACTCGGGGTACATGTCCTGCTTGAGCAGGTCTTCGACGCCGTCGCCGTCGGTGTCGTCGGTCCAGTTGTAGACGCCGCCGAGCTCGTTGAACAGCCGCACGCTCCACGGGTTCGCGCCGCAGAGGTCGCTCACGATGGCCTCCGCGCGGTCGCGGTAGCGAGCCTCGCCGGTCAGCGCGTAGAGGTCGGCGAGCGCGTGAACCCAGTGGCCGCTTTGGTAGTAGAAGAACTGCGGCTTGCCGCCTTCGCGCCAGACGTAGGTCATGCGCTCCGGCGCGACGCGCAGGCCGAAATGCGGCGACGGCACGGCCCGCTCCCTCGGGTCGACGCGGGCGTTCAGCCAACCGTCCGCCACCTGCATCGCACACTGCCGCCAGCGTGAGGCCTCAGGCTCGGCGCGCAGCACGCGCGCGCCCTCGGCGAGCGCGGCTATGGCCATGGCGTCTACATTCGGATAGCGCGTCCAGAGGTGGCCAGGCTTCTCTAAGTCGGCCAGCGCGGCGAGCCCGTCGACACACGCCCCGTGCAGCGCGGTCTGGCCCGCCTCGTAGGCGGCGAGCAAGCCGAGCTGCAGGTAGGCGTGCTCGCCGGGGTCGCGCCAATACGTGTGGCCCTGAGATGTCCGCTTGACATAGCCGCCTGCGACGCCATCGTGCAGGCAGAAGCGGCAGGCGAGGTCGATGGCTTCGCGCAGGCGCGGCGCGAGCGGGCTTTGCGGATCGGCGCGCAGCACTTCGCCGAGGGCCCAGACGGCGCGGCCGTTTAAGACGCCGCCGCGGCGGAAGTCGTCGTGCTGCGGGTTGGCGAACCAGCCTTTGCCTTCGGTGAGCCACTCGCCGTCTTCGAAGAGGCCGTAGCGAAACGCGCCGGCCGTGTAAGCCTCGCGCTTGCCGGTGGCGTCCTGCAGGGCGAAGTTGTCAGCGCTGCGGTGCTGCATGGCGAGCAGGTTCTCGGCGGCCTCGCGCACGAGGTTCGTGAGGTTGTCGTCGAGCGGGCCCGCAGCGCGTAGCCGTAGGGTGCTCATCACAAGCAGGTCGGCGAAATCGTTGGCGAAGGTGTAAGGCCTGTAGTTCGAGGGCGTGCGATTTGCGGGGTTGCCGTCGAGCGGGTGGTCGTTACTGGGGTTGAACCAGGTGTTCCAGACCGACTGCCAGAAGGTGCGGCACGGACGGTTGTTGAGCGGGGTTGACCAGTCGCGGTCGCGGTGGTCGAACTCGTAGAGCGTGAGGTGGTCCTTGAACCACTGCAAGTCAGGGGGACGGGCGAGGTCGAAGCCCGCGCGCTCGGCGCGTGCGAGGCGCGCGCCGCGGCTCTGCAGGTAGAGGTTCGCCAGCGTGCGTACGGCCGGCCATTCGGCGCACGCCTGATCCGTGCGGCCCGCGGCGTCGAGCAGGTCGCAGGTGAAGGCGCTGGGCAGGTCCGGCAATCCCTGCGGCGGGTAGAGCACGAGCGTCGCCTCAGCGGCGGGCGTAGACTCGCTGACGAGCGCGTCGATGAAGAGCGCGCCGGGCGCGAGTGCGGGGGCGTCCGCGAAGTCGGCCGGGTAGCGGCAGCGGAAGGCGCCGTCGCGCACGGCGACAGGCGCTTGCGACGCGTGGCCGGACGACGTTGTGACGCGGAGCAGGAGATTGGTCATCGAGGCATCCGCAACGCGGCCCGCGAGCGCCACGCCGTCGCACGGCAGCGCGACGAGCGCCGAGGGCGAAAGGGTCTCGCGCAGCGACACCGGCGGCTCGGCGGCCGCGAGAGCTGAGGCAAGAGCCTCCGCGCCGAGGAGCAGCCCTTTCATCTTACCGTCCATAGCCATTTCCTCGCTAACCGATCGTGCTACCGAGGCATTGCCTCGGCTCGCGGGTCGAAGGTCAAGTCGCCGTGCTTGAAGAAGTAGATCCGACCGTCCTCGGCGCCGACCAGCAGGTTCGGCCCCTGGGAGGTGTCGCCGAACGGGCAGGCTTCCGGCGCGTTGGAGTGGGCGCCGAGGTAGAGGTCTTGACCCTTGAACTGAAAAAGTTTGGGTTTCGCGTAGCGCGGCACGGCGTCGGTGCCTGCGTTTCGGAAGAAGAGGACTTGGAGTCCCTTGCCGGTGTTTTGGCGGAGCGACCACGGCAGGCCGTGCTCGGGGTTGGGGAGACAGCCGCGCTTGACCGTTCCGACGAGCAGATCCAGCGCGCCGTCTCCATCCCAGTCCACGACCTCGATCTTGCTGCGGCCGCGCTGGCCGGGGCCGCCGGTCTTCTCCGGCGCGTGCGAGGTGATCGTCGAGCCGTCCTCCAGGCGCAGCGGCCCGCCGTCCTCGACGTTGAGGTCATCGAGCCGCCAGTAGAGGTGGAGCGCGTTGGCGTCGTCCTGCATCACGTAGGCTAGGCGTCCGTTGATGCGGGCGACGCCGGGGCGCACGCGCCACACGCCGTGCAGCTCGAGCCCGTCGCAGTAGAGCGTGCGGCCGGCGGCGAGCGCGGGCGCGGCGCGCGCGCCGATGTTGAGGTGCACCTCGTGACGCGCGGTCGCACCGCTCAGCAGCAGGTCGGGCAGCCCATCGCCGTTCCAGTCGACGACCGTGGGGCAGGTGTAACCCCAGCGGTTTTCGAAGGGGCCTTGGATTCCGGTGTAGCCCGGCTGCACGTGGATCGGCAAGCCGGCTGCGCAGAGCGGCTCGCCGAGGCCGAAGCGCGGGTCGCGGTCGGTGCCGTCGTTGCGGAAGACGAGCACGCGCCCCTCGGAGTTGCCGACGACCAGGTCGTGGTCGCCGTCGCCGTCCCAGTCGGTCGCGTTCGGCACCGCGAGCGAACCCGCGTAGAGTGTGGCGTCCTCCTGAAGCACGGGCTGGGCCGCGCGGTAGAGAGGGTGGCCGTCGGGATTGAAGGCTCCCGCAAAGGCGTAGTAATACAGCGCGCCCTCGCCGCCAACGATCAGATCGGTGAGCTGCCCGGCCGCGTTCGGATAGGCGACCGGCGCGTTGCCGATTGTGGTGTGCCGAAGCGAGACGGCGGCTGCACCGAAAAGCGTGTGCTTGGCCGCCGCCTGCGGACGGTCGGTGTCGAACGCGTAGAAGTTGCCGATGGAGGCGCCCGCGACCACGGTCGGCGCGGCGCGGCCGGGGTAGCGAACCGTCGTGAGACGCACGCCGCCGAGGATCTCGTTGGTAGAGGAACTGAGGAGGCGCGCGGGCTCGGTCACCGTCTTGCAGTCAGCCGAGAGGCGGAAACGGTAGAGACCGGAGCGCGGCCACTGCCCGCGGTAGGCGCCGCTGCCGTCGTAGAGCACGTACTGGAGGCTACTCGCATCGCCGTCCGGTCGGTACTTCGCGCCGTTGTAGCAGGCGGCGGCGACTTCGACGCCGGAGGTCGAGAGGCTGAGCACGGTGAGTGCGGTGGCGGTGCGCGGCAGGCCGGCGACCTCGACGCGGGCGGTCTCGCGGAAGGCGAGCGCGTCGCGGTCGAAACGGCTATGGGTGATCGTCTTCCCCTTGACCCAGAAACCATGTGTTACGCCAGCGGCGTCCTGCATGATCGTTCCGTCGGGCGGGGCATTTTCTCCGAACGGATGGCCGACCTTTTGCGGCGGCGCGAAGACCGGCACGCCCTCCGGCGTGTCGCGCACCCAGCGGTAGAGGAGCAGCGCGGTGTCGACGCCGGTGGGGGAGCATACGAACAGGTCGGGGCGCATGCCTCCGAAGACGGTCGCGCATCCCGCCGGTTTGGTCGTAATGGCCGTGGGCGCGGCAAGCAGGCCTGCGCCCCTGTTCGTTCGCACGCGTAGCGGCTCGCCTGAGACAAGACTCTCATTCGCGGCTCCCGCAACGCAGGCCCATCCGATCGGCGCCAGCCAAGTCCACTTCATCTCGCAGCCCTTTGCCCCAATTAACTGACCTCTGTGATCGTGTCGCCCGCCTGTGCAAGCGCGGCGCCCGATCGGTTGGAACACATGATACCGCCCCAGGCCCGCGCGTTGAAAGACAAAACCGGCCCATGGCGGCGGGCAATGTGCGCGAGCAGACGCTCGCCGGTTCCGCCCTGCTGGCACAACCGCCAAGGGACGAGCGTCTGCGAGTCCTCGTTGCACAAGAACCGTGCGCGTACACCCGCCGCTGACGGGCCACGCAAGATCCTGCTTGCGGTGCGGGGATGGAATGTGCAGAGTATGAATCAGGTTCGTGGAAGGCACGGCGTTCGAGAGGGGTGCAAATGGGTAAACGGAACATGCGACAGACACTCACGTTGACAGCGCTACTCGTTTCGACTCTTGCCCTAGCCCAGCCTGCAGGGCGGCGGCCGAACGTGCTGCTCATCTACACCGACGACCACGGCTGGGCCGATCTCGGGGCGCAGGGTGTCGACAAGGACATCCGTACGCCGAACCTCGATGGGCTCGCCCGCGACGGGGTGCGCTTCGCGCGCGGCTACGTGACCGCCCCGCAGTGCACGCCGTCGCGTGCGGGGGTGATTACGGGCACGTATCAGAATCGCTTCGGCGTGGAGCACAACAATCTGGCGATGCGGCAGGAGGTGGTGACGCTGCCCGAGCGGCTGAAGCAGGCGGGATATGTCACGGGCATCAGCGGCAAGTGGCATCTGGACATCGAAGAGGAGCGCAAGGAGAAGGGGCGTGGGCCCAAGTACAATCCCGAGCTGCTGCCGCACAAGCAGGGCTTCGACGAGTATTTCACCGGCTTCATGCAGGATTATCTGGCGTCGCACGCGCTCGAGGGCATGCCGTTCGCAGATGCGCCACATGCCGTGCGCGACACGCGCTGCCGCATCGTCATTCAGACCGACGGCGCACTGAGTTTCCTCGACCGCCGCGCGAAGCTGCCGGAACAGCCCTGGTTCCTCTACCTCGCCTACATGGCTCCGCACGTGCCGTTGGAATCGCCGGAGCCGTGGTTCTCGAAAACGCCGGAAAACTTGCCGAAAGAGCGGAGGCAGGCGCTCGCGATGATAGGCGCGCTGGACGACGGCGTGGGCCGCGTGCGTGCGAAGCTGAAAGAGATGGGGCAAAGCGAGAATACGCTCATCTTCTTTATCGGCGACAACGGCGCGCCGCTGGGCAAGGTCTGGGACGGCTCCATCAACCTGCCGCTGAAGGGGCAGAAGGGCATGCTCAGCGAGGGCGGCATCCGCACGCCGTTCGTGGCCGCGTGGCCGGGCACGTTCCCGGCCGGGCTCGTCTACGACAAGCCGGTCATCAGCCTCGACGTGGCGGCCACGGCCGTCTCAGCGGCTGGCCTGCCGAAGGCTCTGGAGCTTGACGGCGTCGACCTGACGCCCTTCCTGACGGGCGCGAATCCGGCCGCGCCGCACGAGACTCTCTTTTGGCGCTGGATGTCGCAGGCCGCCATCCAAGAGTATCCGTACAAGCTGATCGCGCTGGGCGACCGCGAGCGGCTGCTCTTTGACGTCACGACCCCCGAGGGCGAGGCGCTCGAGCGCAACCTCGTCAAACAGAAGCCGGAGCTCGCCGCGCGCCTTGAAGCCAAGCTCAAGGCGTGGTGCGAGACGCTACAGCCACCGGGGCTGCCGACGACCTTCGACAAGCATCACGAGGGCCTGTTCGGCGAGCACGCCATCATCGAGAAGAAAGAAGCCCCGCCGGCCGTAGCGCCCGAAGGCACGATTCAGGGCTGGCTCGCGCGGAACGGCACGCTTGCGGTGAAAGGCGGCGCGCTGGTGATCCTGCCGGACGCGAAGGCGCTTCCTAATGCTCGCCCGTTTATCGCCAACAGCGGACTCGACATCGCGGGGCCCGTGACCGCCACGCTGCGTGTCCGCGCCAAGCGGGGCGGCGCGAGCAGCGTGACCTGGCGCACCAAGCAGCAGCCGGACTTCCTTCCCGCGAACGCCGCTTCCTTCGAGTGGCCTGCCTCCGACGAGTGGCGGGAGATCCGCGTCGACCTGCCTGTCGAGGGACGACTCATCCACCTGCGTGTCACGCCCGCCAAGGGCAGTGAAAACGACGAGGTTCTGTCTATCGAGCTACGCGGCAAGACGGGCGAGTCGCAGCGCTGGCGCTTCGACGGGGCGAAGTAGGGGGCGGCCGCTCGCCCGCTGAAGGCGCTGCGATCGGGTTAGCTGTTCGCCCTGCCGGCCCCAGGGGGGGCGCGACAGGTGAACCCCGCAAAAGACGGAGCGGGGATAGAGCTCGGCTGCCTCAGTGCTCGCCTTGGCCTTGACGAAAGGGCGGGCGCCAACAGTGCGGGTGCAAGGTTGATTTTTTGGTTCACGCGATTCTGACCTGCTTGCGGTCGCCG
>CAYLUN010000006.1:0-42469 GCA_964386865.1 uncultured Lentisphaeraceae bacterium
GCGTTGGAGGCGACGGCGGAGGCGACGGCGTTGGAGCCGGCCGGCGCGGCGGCCGGCGCGGCGGCCGGCGCGGCGGCCTTCCCGAACGCGTACTCGGGCTCGGGCGGCACCATGTCGGCGCGGGCGCCCTCGCCCAGCACGCTGGCCGCCACATCGGCGGCCGCCTTGGCGTGCGCCAGCGCATCGGGGACGTATGTGCGCAAACGCTCCGTCATTTTCCTGGCCTCGCTGACGGAGGTCGCGATCGCCGTTTTGGCTTTCGACTGCACCAAGCCTGCGCGCGCGATCTCGGCGGCCTTCTTGTTGGCCTTCATGTACGCTTTGCCGCCCACGATGCCGCCGGCGACCAGCAGGATCAGCAGCAGCGCGCCGCCGGCGAGCAGCGCATAGATCTTGAGGCCGCGCTTGTCGGCGTCCTCTTCGGTCTCGGCGTCCTCCGCCACCTCGCCGACGGGCACCGCGCTGGGCGGCATCTCGCTCACCGTGCCGGTCGTCGTCAGCTCGCCCGTGAGGCCTTTGCCCCGCTTGCCTTTGAGCATGATCTTCTTTGAGCTTGCGCCAAACTGGATCGGGCCCGCCTTGCTCAGGTAGCGGCGCATGTCTCCGAGCAGCGACCCGTACGTGGGAAACCGCATCTGAGGCTCGATTTCCAGCATGCGCGCGACCATCTGCTCGACTTCCTCGGGAACCGCCGCTCCGCGGAGGTCGCGCAGCGGCTTGGGCGGCCCGTCGAATCGAGCCTTGACCACCGCCGTCGCATCCGCCCCGTCGAACGGGGGCACGCCCGCGATCGCGTGGTACAGCGTGGCCCCGAGGCTGTAGATGTCCGACCGGAAGTCGGCCTTCTGGCGGCGCACCTTTTCAGGCGCGATGTAGAAGGGCGTGCCCCACACGTCGTTCCCCGGGCCGCTCTGCATCGCGGCCAGGCCGAAGTCTACGAGCTTCGCGTTCTTGTCTTGGTCGAAGAGGATGTTCTCGGGCTTCACGTCGCCGTGCACCAGGCCCGCCTCGGCGGCCTCGCGCAGGCCCTCCGCGATCTGCGTGCCGATATGCATGACCAAGGCCGGGTCGAGCGCCCCCTGCGTGGACATCATCTTGTCGAGGCTGCCGCCGGAGACAAGCTCCATCACGATATACGGCTGACCGTACCACTGGCCAAAGGAGTAAATCTGCGCGATGTGCGGATGATTCAGCCGGGCGGCGGCCTGAGCCTCGCGCTGGAACGTCTCGACAAAGTTGATGTCCTCGCCCAGGCTCTGGAGCATGACCTTGATCGCCACCTCGCGGTTCAGGCTCTCGTCGCGGGCGCGGTACACGCCGCCCATACCGCCCGCGCCCAGCAGCTGCAGCAGCAAGAATTTGTCGAACCGCGCCGGCACCTGGAACTGGAAATCGCACGTCGGACACTGCACCGGCGTGAACGCAAGGAGTTCCTTCACCTCAAGCATCGCTCCGCACTTCGGGCATGCCGCCGAAGTCACAGGTTCCGTCAGAATGTGGGACTCGTTGCTTTGACTCATAACGCACCCTTTTGCCTGTCGCTTCCGTCGCCAAACTGGTGAGACAAAAATACAGTTCGTTTATGATGCCGAATTTCGCGGGCTTTGTCCACGCCCAAAAAGCACGCGCAAAAAGCGCCCTTGCGGCTTGACTCGCGACTCCGTTTGACCGACAATGCCGCGGCTGTGATTTCTTTTCCTGAAAGGAGCTGTCGTATGCGGAAAATTGTTGTGTTGGCGCTGGCTTCGGCCGTTGCCGTCTGGTCTTCGGGCTGCGCGCTGGTCGGCCGTCATTCGGCCCCGATCGAGGGCGGGCGGAAGACGACGGTCGGCCTGCTCTCCATTGATGCGATGGGGAACGGCTATCCCATGATCCCGTTCTACTCGCGCGTCGATCTCGGCAAATAGGGCGCCGCCATCGAAACCTGTTCTGCCCGACCCCGGGAAGCGGGGTCGGGTTTTAGCCTTGCTTTCCGACGCCGGAAAACCAATAATAGCGACCTTTTTCATTTTCCGAGAAGGCCACCACCATGAGCGAAGAGATCAAACCAACCCCCCCTGCAACCGAACACGCCGCCGGTACGCCCATCCCCAAGAACCTGCCGATCGAGATGCTCCCGCTGTACGACTGGTGGAAGGCAAACGGCGGGCAGTTTCTGGTCACGCTGGCCGCCGTCGCGGTTTTGGGCGGCGGGGCGTTTGCGTACCAGCAGTACCGGACGGGCAAGATCGCCGGAGCCAACAAGGCGCTGGTCGAGGCCAGCACGTTGGAGGAGCTTGAGACGCTGGCTCAGAAGTATGGCGCGACCAAGGCGGGCAACGTCGCGCGCCTGCGTCTGGCCAAGGCTTACTACGACGCTTCGAACTTCGAGGAGGCGCTGGCCTCCTACGACACCTGCCTGAGCAAGGGCGCGCCGAAGGGCTTCGCCGAGATCGCACGTCTCGGGCGCGCCCACGCGCTCGAAGGCCTGAACCGGCTGGACGAGGCGCTTGTCGCCTACGAGGCTTTCGACAAGGCCGCCGAGGGGCACTTCCTCCAGCCGCAGGCCAAGATGGGCATCGCCCGCATCTACACGCTGCAAGGCAAGAAGGACGAGGCCAAGAAGCTGCTCGAAAACCTCAAAGCCCAGAAGACCGGCAGCCCGGTCTGGGAGATGGCCGTGGCCAACCTCGAGGGCGTGGTCAACCGCTACGAGCCCCGCGCAGCCCGCTCGCTCTTCGACGCGGCCGACGAAGCCGCCAAGAAGGTGAAGCAGCCGGCGCCCGCAGCGCCCGCCGGCGCCGTTCCCGCGCCTCCTGTCCCGGCCGCCCAGAAGTAGCAGCGGGCGCCGTGCCCAAAGGCGGAAGCGCCCTCAGTAGGGGCGCTTCTCCGGATCCGCCTGCCACGCCGTCATCACGGCTGCGGCAGCGGCGGCGTCAACCTTCACGAACCGCACAGCCCGCGACTCCGGATCCCGGGCCAGCTCGCTGTAGATGAGCGCGTCGCTGAACCCGATCCCCGCCGCATGCTCGCGCGTCGCCGCGTAGTAGACCGCCCCTAGCCGCGCCCAGTAGATCGCCCCGAGACACATGGGGCAAGGCTCGCAGCTGGCGTAGAGGTCGCAGTCTTCGAGGTGGAAACGCCCCAGCAGGCGGCAGGCTTCGCGGATCGCGTTGACCTCGGCGTGGGCCGTCGGATCCCGGTCGTGCACGACCCTGTTCCACGCGCGTGCGAGGATGCGCCCCTCGCGCACCACGACCGCCCCGAACGGGCCGCCCTCCCGCCGCAACACGCCTTCCGACGCCGCAGAAATCGCCGCGTCCATAAACGCCTGATTCATGCCGGAAACCCCTCCCGCCACTGCAGCAGCGACACCGCTCCCGCCCCGGTCAGATCACGTAATTGGCCACGTCCGCCGAAGCCGTGTAACGCCGCAGCACCTCCGCCAGCGTAATCTTCTTCAGCGCCTCCTCCACCGTCTGGTTCACTTCCATCCAGACCGACCGGCCCACGCAGGTATCGATCCGGTCGCACACGTCCTCGTTGGTGAGGCACTCCACGATCGACATCGGCCCCTCCAGCGTGCTGACGACC
Organism: uncultured Lentisphaeraceae bacterium; assembly: GCA_964386865.1. Classification (GTDB taxonomy): domain Bacteria; phylum Verrucomicrobiota; class Kiritimatiellia; order RFP12; family UBA1067; genus CAYLUN01. The sequence goes on from CAYLUN010000006.1 coordinate 3,574, forward strand.
TCGAGCATGTTGATTTCCTCTGGCCGTTTCGCCAAGGCATAGCCGCCCTTCGCGCCGCGCGTCACGCTGAGCAAGCCCGCCGTTTTGAGCGGGTTGATCACCTGCCACAGGTATTTCACGGAAATCTCCTGCCGCTTGGCAATGTCGTTCAGCGTGACCGCGCCCTTGTTCTGGTGCACCGCAATGTCCACCAGCGTGCGAAGCCCGTACCGTCCTTTGGTTGAAACTCTCACAGGAAGCCCCTCTCTCATCCGATTTGGATGTGTATAGTCTATAACATCTGTTGACAAAAAATAAAGCAGAATTGTGTGTTCCCGGTCTCCCCGCGCTCCTGCTACACTGGTGGCGTTCCGTAACCCCTCATCCGGAGTGTGAATTCATGACCGCACGCCTCGCCGCTGCCGCCTGCCTGCTCGCCGCCCCGCTGCTCGCCGAACGCTCAGCCCAGCTTTTCAACGACGGCTGGCGCTTCCAGCTCGACCCCACGTGCACCCTTGAGGCCTCCGCGGCCGCCTTCGATGACGCCGGCTGGCAGCCGGTGCGCCTGCCCCACGACTGGGCCATCGCAGGGCCCTTCGACCCCAAGGCCGACGGCGGCACCGGCAAACTCCCTTGGCGCGGCGTCGGTTGGTACCGCAAGACCTTCATGCCCGCCGCCGCAGAAGCCGGCGCGCGCGTCTACCTCGATTTCGACGGCGTCATGGCCAGCCCCGAGGTCTACATTAACGGCCAGCGGGCCGGCGGCTGGGACTACGGCTACATCGGCTTCCGCGTGGACGCCACCCCCTTCGTGGCCTTCGGCAGGCCAAACACGGTGACCGTCAAAGCCGACACGCGCGACCACCACTCGCGCTGGTACCCCGGCGCGGGCATCTACCGCAAGGTCACGCTCACCCTCTGCGACCCCGTGCACGTCGCGCACGAGGCCACCGTCGTCACCACGCCCGCCGTGAGCGCCGCCGAGGCTTCCGTTTGCGTGGCGTCAGCGATCACCAACGGCCTCGACCGCCCGGTCGAGGCCTCCGTCACGCTCACGCTGCTCGACCCCACCGGCGCCGTCGCGTCCTCGACCACCCGGCGCCTGTCCATCCCCGCCGGCGCCGCCGCCCCCCTCGAGCACCGTTTCACCCTCCCCGCCCCCCGCCTCTGGGACCTCGGCTCGCCCAGCCTCTACCACGCACGCGTCCACGTCGCGCGCGACGGCGCGACGGACACCGAGACCGTCCGCTTCGGCATCCGCTCCTTCGCCTTCCCGCCCGACGACGGCTTCCACCTCAACGGCCGCCGCGTCCAGCTTAACGGCGCGGACCTCCACTCCGACCTCGGGCCCCTCGGCATGGCCTTCAACCGCTCCGCCATGCGCCGCCAGCTCGAGATCATGCGCGACATGGGCTTCAACGCCCTGCGCACCAGCCACAACTGCCCCGCCCCCGAGGTGCTCGACCTGTGCGACGAGCTGGGCATCTTCGTGTGGGACGAGGCCTTCGACAAGTGGGACGGCACCTCCGGCCGCCGCGGCGACCAGAGCCTCGAGGAGTACGTCTCGCGCAACCTGCGCCAGTTCGTCCGCCGCGACCGCAACCACCCCTGCGTCTTCATCTGGTCCATCGGCAACGAGATCCCGCCCGCCAAGCCCGGCAGCGCCAAAGATCCCGGCATGTCCCAAGCCCGCTGCACCCGCTTCCGCGAGGTCATCCGCACCCTCGACGCCACCCGCCCCGTCGGCATCGGCAACTGCCACGGCAACGCCATCGGCATGGGCGTCTTCGAGGATCTCGACATCACGGGCTGGAACTACCGCGGCCAGTACGCCGACATCAAGCGCAAGTACCCGGACAAACCCGTGCTCTACTCCGAGTCCGCCTCGGCCCTCAGCTCTTACGGCTACTACGCCCTGCCGCCGCCCCAGCACAAAACCGACTTCTCGCGCGACCTCGAGGTCTGCTCCTACGACCACAACGCCGCGCCCTGGTCGGACATCCCGGACCACGAGTTCGCCCGCATGGAGCGCGACCGCTACTGCGGCGGCGAGTTCGTCTGGACCGGCCTCGACTACCTCGGCGAGCCCACGCCCTTCAACGGCACCGCCTTCAAGGGTGAGTACCCCAACGAGAAGCTCGCCCGCAGCTCCTACTTCGGCATCGTCGACCTCTGCGGCGTACCCAAGGACCGCTTCTACCTCTACCGCAGCCACTGGCGGCCCGACACCGTCACCCTGCACATCCTGCCGCACTGGAACTGGCCCGGCAAGGAGGGCCAGACCGTGCCGGTCTACGTCTACACCAGCGGCGACTCCGCCGAGCTCTTCCTCAACGGCAAGCCCCTCGGCCGCCGCGTCAAAGGCCAGCCCCAGCCCAAACCCGCCAACCTCGCCGCCGGCAAGCCCGCCACCGCCTCCACCCACGAGACGCTAAACGGCAAGAACCTGCCCGCAGGCGCGGCGGACGGCGACGCCGCCACCCGCTGGTGCGCCTCCGGTCCCGAGAGCGGCCAATGGTGGCAGGTGGACCTCGGCGCGCCCACCGCCTTCCGCTACCTGCTGGTCGAATTCGAAAACGACGCCCAAGGCTACGGCTACGACGTCCTCACCTCGGACGACGGCGCCGCGTGGGCCCCGCTCCTCTCCAAGAAGCTGGCCGACCCCGCGCCCGGCGTGCTCGACAAGCCCACAGCCTGCCGCTACGTGCGCGTCGCCTTCACCGGCCTCGCCAAAGGCCGCTGGGCCTCGATCCGCGAGCTGATCCTCGCCAGCGAGAGGCCCGCCGCCCTGAACCCCTACTACGACGTGTGCGACACCTACCGCCTGCGCTGGCTGGACGTGACCTACGAGCCGGGCGAACTCAAGGCCGTGGCCTACCGCAACGGCAACATGATCGCCGAGCAGGTCATGCGTACCGCCGGCAAGCCCGTGGCCGTGACGCTCACCCCCGAACAGCCCCAGCTCCCGGCGGACGGCGAGAGCGTCGTCTTCGTGCAGGTGGACGTGACGGACGCGGCCGGCACGCGCGACCCGCGCGCCGCGAACATGATCCGCTTCAGCCTCGCCGGCCCCGGCGAGATCGTCGCGGTCGGCAACGGCAACCCGCGCGGCTTCGACTCCTTCGCGGACGTGGCCAGCCACCCGCTCTATTTTGGAAAAGCCGTAGCCGTGATCCGCCGCAAGGCCGGCCTGGCCGGCCCCGTCACCCTCACCGCCTCCTCCGACGGCCTCGCCCCCGCCGCCGCCGTCTTCCGGTGACCTTCCTCCGGCAACGCAAATCCGCCAAAGGCCGCAAGCTTCGGTTGACTATCGGGGTTGCTTGGTCTATTATTGACTATCGTTTTTTAATTGAGGTAGAAGGTCTGTCCGAAAAAACCGCGTGTTAGCAAGGGAGCTGTCCCCATGATCATGATGGATCAAGCAGGAGTCTTCAAAGCGAGTGTGTGCGCAGTGGCCGTCTCCATGGTCGCGACGGTTTATGCGCAGGACAACACGCAGCCGGCCGCAGCCGCCGAGCAAGCGCCGGCCGCCGAGCAGCCGGTCAAGCCGTTCGACCCTCTGGTGCGCGTGATGAACATTCAGGGCCTGGTCGAGGTGAAGAATCCCGACGTGGGGCAGTTCGCTCTCGCCCAGAACAACAAGGCTTACCCGCTCGGCTCCGCGGTCCGCACCGGCCCCGGCGGCTCCGCCGCTCTGGCGTTCTCCCCGCAGGAAAGCGTGCAGCTCCTCGAGAACACGGAAGTCGTCGTCGCCTGCCCCGAGAAGGACAGCAAGGCCCGCCTCTTGCAGCTGGTCTCCGGAAAGGTCAAGACCAGCCTCCGCGACAACCTGGCTGAAGGCAGCTTCAGCGTCGTGTCGTCCGGCGCGAGTTGCAAGAACATGGCCGGCCGCGGCGAGTTTACGATCACCTCCGACGCCAACACCGAGACCCTTCAGGCCGCCACCGTCACAGGCTCCGCCCGCATCGAAGGCTTATACTACGTCATCCCCGCCCTGCGCGCGGCCAACACCGTCAACATACAGACCGCCGCCGACCGCTCCCTCACCCGCCTCACCAGCGTCTCGGGCGACTTCCCCGTCGTCCTTGAAAACGGCACCGAGACCCCCGTGACCTTCGGCATGTCGCCCAAGGCCGTGGTCAAGGTCTGGCGCGAGAACGCCCCGGTCGGAGGCCGCGCCATCATTTCGACGCTGGTCGTCGGGCCCACCGGCATGGCCCGCCACCGTTTCGCCTATGCCGAAGGCCGCCCCAATCTCGCCACCGGTGAGTTGATCGCCCCCGTCGAGGGCGAAGAGGAGGGCAAGGACGCCCTGCCCGTGCTGCTCACCACCGAAGCCGCGGCCAAGCCCGCAGCCGAAGCGCCTGCCGCAGAGCCGTTGCCGGCGCAGGACGCAGCGGCCCAGTAAGCCCGCGGAAGAGACCTTTAAGCAGACCGGCGGCCCGCGCAAGCCTCCGGTCTTCTTTGTCAGTGTGTTTGCGCGTGTGTCACAACCTAGCCTGGATGATTAACCGTGTTCATTTATCACTTTAACCGACTCATTCGGAGCCGCATCCTCTGGGGCTTCTTCGCCATCGTCATCGCCGTCGCGTTCGTCTCCGTCGACTCCTGCTTCAGGAGCCCTCAGGATTCGCAAACGGCCGGCACGATCAACGGGACAAAGATCTCCGTCGACGACTTCGAGCAGACCGTGAGCACCGTCCGGGGCTTCGGCCGGAACCGCGACAACGAGACCGCCGCCCACGTCGTCGATCGCCGCGCCTGGGAGCGACTCGCCGCCCGCCAGACCGCCGCCATCAACGGTCTCACCACCAGCAAAGAAGAGATCCGCGACGCCCTGCGCGAGGTGCCCGCCTTCCAGGGGCCCAACGGCTTCGACATGAACCGCTACCGCATCATCCTCGCCGAGCAGCAGGTCACCCCGTCCTTCTTCGAGAACTACGTCTCCCACCAGATCGCCCTGCGCAAGTGCGCCGCGCTCATCGAGGCGGCCACCTGGGTTTCGCCCATGGAGATCGAGGACGAACTCGCCGCCATGACCGACCGCTTTACGGCCCAGGTCGCGCAGGTCAGCAACCGCTTCGCCACCGTCGAGATGCGCCTAACCGATGACGACTACCGCAAGTACTACGAAGAGAACAAAGCCTCCTTCGCCCTGCCCGACCGCGTCTCCGTCCGCTACATCGCCATCCCGGTCTCCAACTACCTCTCCCGCGTCTCGGTTCCCGAAGACGACCTGCAGGAGTACTACGACAGCCACACCGAGACCTTCAAGCGCACCACGACCAACAGCGCCTCCGCCACCATCCCCTACGCCGAGGTGCGCGGCCAGATCCTCGCCGAGCTCCAGCTCGATGAGGCCAAGTTCTGCGCGTCGACCAGCCTCACGTTCGCCGTCTACGGCAAGGCCTCCGACACCAACGCCCTCGAGTCCGTGGCAGCCCGCGAGAAGATCGCCATCAAGACCTCGCCCCTCTTCGGCGCCGAGGAGCCCCTCTACTGGGCCGAGAACGCCAAGGAGTTCGCCGCCGCCGCCTTCGAGCTCGACCCCTCGCGAACGGACTCGCGCTACGGCATCGTCAAGGGCGACGCCCACATCTTCGTCATCGAGCAAGCCACGGCTTCCGCCGCCCACACCCCGACCTTCGAGGACGTCTTGACCGACCTGCGGCCGCGCGCCCAGTCCAAGGCCCGCACCGAGGCCTTCCAAAGCTACACCAAGGAGCTGCGCGCCGACCTGCGCAAGCTGATCGACGAGGGCAAGACCTTCGCAGACGCCGCAAAGGCCAAGCTGCTGAACGTCTCCACCTCCCTCACCTACACGGTCAGCGACATCCAGAACCAGAAGTTCGACAACAGCTTCTCCGTCGCCTACGGCGCCATGTCCCTCAAGAAGGGCGAGCTTTCCGAGGCCGTCCCCGCCTCGGCCACACACTCCCTTATCGTTTACGTGCAGGACCGCCAGCCGGGCGACGCCCTCGCCGCCGAGATGATGCGCTCCCAGATCCGCACCGGCATCGCCCGCCGCCACAGCAGCAAGCTCCTCGACGACTGGCTCGCCTGGAACCTCTCCGCGCAGGACTTCAAGCCCACCCGCCCCTTGGTCGACGAGAACGCCAAGCCCGGCCTCTCCAGCGACGAGGAAGACGAGGACGCGCCTAAGGCCAAGAAGGCAACAAAAGAGTAACGAGCCTCACGTTCGCCTGACGTAAAAAAGCGGAGCCTCACGGCCCCGCTTTTTTTGTGCCCCCGCGCAGGACGCTGCACGCCGCCCCGGCGACCGCCACCGCCGCCGCCACGCGCATCCCCACGTGAACCGCGCGCACGGTGCCGGCTGCCAAAGCGGCTTCTCCCGGCCCCCTCAGGCTCGCCGCATAGATCAGCCCCGCCAGCGCCACGCCCGACGCGAATCCGACCGTGCGCGCAGCCGTCAGCAGCGCGCCCGCCACACCCTGCCTGTCTTTCGGTACCGCCCCCATGATCGCGCTATTGTTGGGCGCGGTAAAGAGCCCGGCCCCCACCCCCACCAGCAACAGGCACCCGACCAGCCGCGACGACGGCTCAGCCGCCCCGACTCCGCCCAGCAGCCAGGCCCCGGCCGCCAGCAGCGTCAGGCCCGCCGTCGCAGGCAGCCGCACACCCACCCGGTCCGAAAACGTCCCGCTCGGGCCTGTCAGCGCCAGCATGGCGAGCGGCACGGTCATCATCACCAGACCCACCCGCGACGGGGAAAAGCCCCGCGCCGACAGCAGGAAGAACGGCATCAGGAAACTCACCGCCGCTGAGGCCACGTAGAACAGGTAGGCCGCCAAGGCGGAGGAGGCGAACCGCCGGTTCTGGAACAGCCGCAGATCCAGCGCCGGATGCGCCACCCGCCGCTCGACCGCCACAAACGCAACCGCCGCGCACACCGCCAGCCCCGCCAGCGCCAGAACCCGCGGGCTCCCCCACCCCCAGTCCCCCCCCTTGCTCAGAACCAGCAGCAGCGCGGCCAGCCCCACTGCGAACGACGCCGCACCCGCCGGATCGAACGGCTGCCCCGAGCCCTGCCCGGCATCCCGGGGTAAAACCCGCCGAGCCACCCACGCCATCGCCAGCCCCACCGGCACGTTCACGGCGAAGATAGCCGGCCAACCGAAATGTTCGGTCAGCAGCCCCCCCAGCCCCGGGCCGGCCAACAGCCCTAGGTAGGTCAGGGTCGCCTGCATGCCCAGCGCCCGGCCCCGCTCGCACGCCGGAAATGCCCCAATCAGAAGCGACGGGCTCAGCGCGAGCAGCATGGCCCCCCCGATCGCCTGCACCGTCCGCGCCGCAATCAGAAAGTCGATCCGCCCGGAGAGCCCGCAGAGCAGCGAGCCCAGCACGAACATGAGCTGCCCTGTGATGTACAGCCGCCGGCGCCCGTGGATGTCTGCCAGCCGTCCGAACACCGTCAGCGACGAACTCACCGCGATCAGATAGGCCAGCACCACCCACTCGACCGTCGGCACGGCCGCCCCGGTCTCCCGCGCGATCACCGGCAGGGCGACGTTGACAATGCTGGTGTCCAGCGCTGACATGAAGGTCCCCGAGCCGACCACCGCCAGCGTCCACCACTTGGGATCCGCTCCCAGCCAGCCAGCCCCTTCCGCGTTCTCACACGCCTCACGCATGGCTCTCCCCTTTTCCTGCTACCGCGGGGCGCCTGCCCTTCGCGCCCTTGAACCCTCGCGCCCTTGCGCCCCCCCCCCCCCCCCGCCCTCACGTCAGCTTGCGGATCACGCTGCAGACCACACCCTCCACCGCGAGCGACCGCGTCGGCCGGATCGCGCTGTAGCGCTTGTTGGCAGGCTCCAGCCGCACCTCGCGCCCGGTTTTGTAATAATACTTCATCGTCCACTCGCCGTCCACGCAGGCGATCACGATATCCCCGTTGCGCACCGCCCGCCCGCGCTCCACCAGCACCACGTCGCCCGGCAGAATTCCCGCCTCCACCATCGAGTCGCCCTCAACCCGCAGCAGGAAGGTCGCCTCCGGCTTGCTGATCAGGTACTCGTCCAAGCTCAGCGTGTCCAGCAGCGACTCCTCGGCCGGCGACGGGAACCCCGCCGCCACATTGCCCAAGAGCCGAAGCGGACGCGGCGGCAGCGGCACCGCCACGAGCCGCCCTGTGGCCGTCCGCGCCAGCGCGCCCGCCCGCACAAACCCCTTGGCCATCAGCGAGGCCGTGTTCTTGGAGCGCACGCCGAACAGCGCGCACAGCTCGTCCAGCGTCGGCGCCCGGCCGTTCGCGCGGACAAAAGCCCGCAGCGTCGGCAGGCGCCCCTCGATCTTCGATTTTGGTGCCATGTGCAAATCATAGAACATTTGTTCTGTTATAGGCAACCGAAAACGGCTACCCTGTAAACAACTCCCAACTCCCAACTCCTCCCTTTCATGGATCCCATCTTCCACGACTGCACCGTGCTCCACGTCGACGCCGACGGCTTCTTCGCCGCCGTCGAGCAGGCGCTCAACCCCGCCCTGCGCGGCCGGCCCGTCGTCACCGGCGCCGAGCGCGGCATCATCGCCGCCGCCAGCTACGAGGCCAAGGCCCGCGGCGTCAAGCGCGGCCTCCAGCTTCACGAGGCCAAGCAGCTCTGCCCAGACCTCGTGATCCTGCCCTCCGATTACGAGGCCTACAGCCTCTACTCCACGCGCCTCTTCGCCATCCTCCGCCGCTTCACCCCGCTCGTCGAGGAGTACTCCATCGACGAGGCCTTCGCCGACCTCTCCGGCTGCGGCCGCGTGCTCGACCGCCCGCTCGAGACCCTCGCCGCCCAGCTCCGCCAGGCCGCCTCGGACGAGCTCGGCCTCACCGTCTCGGTCGGCATCAGCCTCACCAAGACCCTCGCCAAGCTCTGCTCCAAGTTCCGCAAGCCCAACGGCCAGACCGTCCTCCGCCGCGAGCACGTGCCCCTGCTGCTGGCGCGCACGCCGGTCGACAGGGTCTGGGGCATCGGGCCCGCCAGCGCAGAGAAACTCCGCCGCCTCGGCGTGGCCACGGCCCTCGACTTCACGCGCCTGGACGAGGCCGACGTCCTGCGCCTGCTGCACAAGCCCGGCCACGAGACCTGGCACGAGCTGCACGGCCGACGCCGCCTCCCCCTTGCGCTCGACGCCAAGGCCCGCTACGACAGCATGATGAAGGGCCACACCTTCTCCCCGCCCAGCGGCGACCCGCGCCTCGTCTTCGCCGAAGCCCAGCGCAACCTCTCCCGCGCCTTCGCCAAGCTGCGCCGCCACGCCCACCTCGCCGGCGAGCTGGGCCTCTGCCTGCGCCTCTCCGACTTCGACCACCGCGCCGCCAGCGCGCGCTTCCCCGCCGCCACCGACCACGACTGCGAGGCGACCCCCTGCCTCCGCGCGCTCTTTGACGGGCTCTTCGACCCGCGCGGCAGCTACCGCGCCACGCTGGTCTGGCTCTCGGGCCTCACCCCCCAGCGCCAGCGCCAGCTCGACCTCTTCGAGGACACCCCGCAGCGCCGCGCGTACGGCCGGCTCGACGCCGCGGTCGACCGCCTCGGCGACCGCTACGGCCAGGGCGTCGTGGCCCCGGCCTCGACCCTCGGCCTGCGCCTCAAGCCCGCCCACGCCCGCGACGCCCAGCCCGAGCGCCACGCCGCCCTCGTCCCCGGCGAAACCGCCCAGCGCCGCCTCGCCCTCCCCCGCTTCACGCTGGGGCGCCGCGCGCCTGACGTTCAACGTAATTGACAGACCTGCGCGTTCCCGATATTCTTTTCATGTAAACGTGAAGGTTTTGCTGGCTGCGGCGGACGCGTGAACGTTCTGCCCGGAGCGTGATTGGTTATCCCTACAACGGACATTTGCCGGGAGGAGCACACATGCGCATCAGGACAAAGGTAGGCATCGGACTATTTCTGCTCATCGCGGCGCTCATTCTGTCGCGACCGGTCGTCGACGCCCTGACCCGCCAGAATCCGCTTCCGGGAAACACGGCCCAAGACGAGCTCAGCTCGGAGCGCGTCAAAATGATGGCTCCGGATGAGATCGTCAAGCTGCTGAACCTTCCGGCGGGCAGCACCGTCCTCGACCTCGGGGCAGGGTTTGGAATGTATTCGTTTCGGCTCGGGCGCGCCGTAGGCCCGACGGGCAACGTCTATGCGACCGACGTGGACCCCAAGACCATTGCCCACCTGAACGACCTCTCCCGCAAAGAGGGCGCGGTGAATGTCACGGCTGTCCAGGTGTCCGGACACGGGCTGGACGCCTTTTATCGCGACCATCAGTTCGACGTCATCTTCGCTTCGGACGTCATCACTGAAATTCGGTCTCCCGAATCCTTTTTTGACGCCCTGAGGCCTTCGCTCAAGGCAGGAACCGGCCGCCTGTGGATTGTCACGATGCGCCCCGACCCCGACTTTACCAGCGCCGAGTTCGGCGATCCGGGCCTCTTTCAGCGGGCGCTGCTCTCCGGCGAAAGGCAGTCCCCCATCGTCCGCCGCCTGAGCCCGGCCGCGCAGCAGGCGCTGGCGGCGCAGCCGACCGCCGCCAGCGCCGAGCCCTTCGCCGCGCTCGCGCTGGCGGACCTGAACAAGATGCTGGAAGACCCGACTCTGTGGCCGGAGGCGCAGGAGAAGAAGTGGGCGCTGAATCAGCAGGACGCGAACCTCCGGCACGTGCTGTCCGAAGCGCTTGCGAAGAAGGGCCTGTTCGCCGCTCAGGCAAGCGTGACCGATGATACGCGCCGGATCCTGAGGCTGCTCAACCGAATTCTCCTGCTGGACCTCTTGGGCAGCGACGTGTGGTGCAAAGCGATTGCGCTGAACAAACTGACCCAGGCTCAGCTGAAGCCGCTACTCGCGCCTCTCACGTTCCAGACCTTCTGGGGCCGGCCGGCCTTTCTGGACGAAGTGGGCTACGAAGTCGTGCGCGAGCACACAAGCATTCCGTACTGCTGTGTTTGGGAGTTCAAGCGGAAGCGCTAAGCGCTTTACTCGGTGACATTCACCAGCGCGCCGCCGGGCAAAAGCAGGGCAAGCTCCTCGACGTCCGCGTTGCGGAAACGGACGCGCCCCTCGTCCGAGGGGCGGCCGAGCGAAGACTCGTTCCACGTGCCGTGCAGGCCCAAGCCGGTCGTCTCCGTGGTCTCTCCCGTGGCCGCCAGCGCGATCCAGTAGACGCCCAGAATATTCTTGGGGCTGCCGAACGGAACCTCGCCGTGCTCCGCGCTTCGGTAGGCCGGTTTCTTGACGCGGCTGCGCACCACGTAGGTTCCGCTCGGAGACTCTTCGGGCTTGCCGACGCCGATCGGGTACCGCTTGAAGTACTGTCCGTTCAGCGTCAGGACGGCGGTACCATCCTTCTTGAACACCGTGAGCTCGAACACGGGGTTCGCCAGCACCCAGATTTCGCGGCCGATGCGGAGCAGCTCCGGCTTGTCGATCCCGTTGGCCTTCAGCAGATACTCCTGCGTACACCCGTACTGCCGCGCGAGCTTGCTGACCAGGTCGCCCGCCCCGATGCGGTGCTTGGCCTTCTCGGGCATCGGCCGATCCGCGAAGATCAGCGTGGTGTTGAGCGCGCCGATCTTCCGCTCGATGAACGGCCGCACCTCCTCTGCGTCCCTCAGCACGAGGAGCCGGCGGAACGCCTTGCGCGCGCCCACCAGATCGTCGGCGGTCTCGCACGCCGCCGCCTGCTCCAGCAGGCGCTTCACCTCCGGCGACTGGATCTTGGCGCCGGGCGGTGGCTTCGGCGCGCCGGACGACTGCCACCCCTTGTCCGCATTGCTCGCAGCCGGCGCCTCGCCTGGCTTGGCCGCCGGCGACGCGGCCGTCCATTTCTGGAAGAAGTGGCGGAAAAGCGACGGGCGCTCGCGGTCGGCCTTGACCTCCGGCGCGTCGAAGCGCGCCGCCAGCGCCGGATCTTCGTCGAGCGCGGAGGGCTCCGTGTCATGCGCGCAGCCGCGGACGAACAGCACGGCCACCGCCGCCACCGGAATCAGCACAACCAGCCACCAGAGCTTCTGGTAAGGGAAGCCCTGGCGCTCGTCGAACTCGATCCCGTAGGAGCCCCGCTGCAGCGACATGGCTACATCCTCATTTTCTCCAGCATGGCCCGCACCGCCTGCTCAAGCCCCACGAACACCGCGTGGCAGACGATGCTGTGACCGATGTTGAGCGTGTCGAGATGCGGAATGTTCAGGATCGGCCCGATGTTGTCAAGGCTGAGCCCGTGCCCGGCGTTCACCTTCAGGCCGACCTCGTGCGCACGCTTGGCCGCCGCAATCAGCCGGCCCAGCTCCAGCTCGCGCGCCGAGCGCGTCTGCTCCGCATACGCGCCCGTGTGCAGCTCGATGTACGGCGCGCCGATCTCGGCCGAGGCTTCAACCTGCCGGAGGTCGGGGTCGATGAACATGCTGACGCTGATGCCGGCCTTACACAGCGTCTGAACGACCGGCCCCAGCTCCTCGCGCTGGCCCGCCACGTCCAGCCCGCCCTCGGTGGTCAGCTCCTCGCGCCGCTCCGGCACCAGGCAGACCTCGTCCGGCTTGACGTCCAAGGCCACGGCCACGATGTCGGGGTTGTTGGCCATCTCGAGGTTCATGCGCGTCGCCAGCGTCTTGCGCAGCGCGTAAACGTCCGCGTCCTGAATGTGGCGGCGGTCTTCGCGCAGGTGGATGGTGATCCCGTGCGCGCCAGCCCGCTCGCAGAGCGCCGCCGCCTCCACCAGGCTCGGGTAGACCGTGCGCCGCGCCTGACGCAACGTGGCCACATGGTCGATGTTCACCCCTAGACGCAACATGTTTGTTTTCATGACGAGGGTAGTTTCCCACGTTCCCGCATCCCCGTCAACAAGGGACGGGCAGGCTCAGCAGGAAGCGGTCTTCGGTGCGGAAGCCGTAGGCGCGGTAGACCTCGAGCGCGCGGAGGTTCTTCTTTTGGACCTCGAGGCGCAGGTAGCCGAAGCCGCTCGCGCGGCAGTAGGCGGAGGCGGTGTCGAGCAGGCGCTTGCCCAGCCCCCGGCCCTGCGCCTCCGGCAGCACGAAGATCTCGTCGAGCAGCACGAACGGCCCGCCGAACTCGAGGCTGTAGCAGCGCGTCAGAACGAGATAGCCCAGCGCCCGGCCCGCCTCACGGGCGAGGAACACGGCGCCGACCTCCGGCCGCGCCAGCAGGTGGCGCAGCATGCGGCCGCTCGCCTCGGGGTCGAAGTCGAACCGCTCGTGCGCGTAAAACACCCGCATGAGGCCGAGCGCCTCCGCGAGGCCGCCCTCGCGCAGCGGGGCGATCTCGCCCTCTTCCATCTTGGGCTCTGTCTCCGTCCGCTTCATCACGCCGCTACCGTACCACACCTCGCCCGCCTCGGCAACCCCCCCCCGTCGACACCTTGGGCGCTGGGACCTTGGGAGCGGGGACACTCCTGTCCCCGGCGCTACAGGCACAGGCCCCGGGAGCAAGGACACGCCTGTCCTTGCATCGGGGACAAGAGTGTCCCCCGTGAAGCGCCTCCGTTCGTAGTCCGGGCTTCAGCCCGCCGCACAACCCAGCCGCACCGCCGCCTGAAGGCGGTACAACGTACGAAGAACCGCGTCCCCGGCATGTTGTCCCGGCTTCAGCCGGCCCAGAGCCAGGCCCGCCGGGTCGGGATTGCGTTCCCAGCCTATGAGCCCGTGACCAGCCGCACGCGGAAGAAGCCCGCCGCGTTGGTCGCGGGGAAAGCGAGCGGGAACGGCGAGGCAGGAAGAGCGGAGATGTCCGTCACCACCAGCCACGGCCCGGGCGCGGGCAGCGCGGGCGCGTACTCCACCTGATAGCGATGCCCCACGGTGCCCGTGAACTGAAAGGCGAAATCGCCCCCGGCAACGGCCGCTCCCGGCACGATGACCGCCGGCTCCGGCGCTGACACGATGACTCGCAGCGCCGCCTCGTCGCGGAAACCGTCGGAGTCCGCCACCGCAACGGTGAACAAGTTTGTGCCGAGGTCACCCATCGACGGCGTGCCGGAGAGCGCGCCGCCCGCGCTCACCGTCAGCCACGCTGACCCTGCGCTCTTCTCAAACGCAAAGGTCTCGCCCGCGTCCGCATCGCTCACGCGGCCCGCTAGCGAGCCGGCGTACGGCACGCCGCTGATCGCGCCCGCCGCCGCGAGCGGGTCGGCCTCGAAGGCCGGCGCGGCGCAGCCCCAGAAGGGCGACCGAAGGTTCGCGGCGGGGATCACGTTGGTGGCCACCGAGCCCGGCACCTGCCAGCCGACCGCGAGGTTGTCGTTGCCGTTCCCCTCCTTGTGCAGCGTCTCCACGTAGCAGGTCTGCCCGGCGACGAGCGAGAGGGACGCCGACTTCTGAGTCGAGTACTTCGCCCACTGCCGCGCGCTGGTGTAGCCCGTGAGGTAGGCGATGCGCGCCTTGTTGTCCGGATCGCCGTCCGCACTGAACCACAGCTCGCTCGCGTCGTCGCTCGCAATCCAGAACGTGTAGCTGCCGGTTACGCTCGGCACGAGCCGCGCGCGGCAGCGCGTGCCGTAGTAGTCGGCGACGTTGCTCCGCAGCTCGAAGACGCTGTTGGTGGAATAGGACACGGACGGCCTGCCGGGATAGTTCGTGTTCGACGTCAGCCCGCTGACCGCCGTGGAGGTGCCGATGGCGCTCCAGTACTCGACGAGCAGCGTGGCGTTGGTCGCGGGCACTGCAACAACCTCGACCGAAACTGTCGCGCACGCGCTGCCGCCCGCATCACCCGTGACGCTGTAGACGAAGCTGTCCCGCCCCACATAGCCCGCGGCCGGCGCGTAGATGACTGAGCCGTCCGCGCGGCCCGTTACCGTGCCGTACGCGGGCTGCGCGACGCTCGCGAGCCGCACCGGGCCGCCTTCGAGCCGGGCGTCGTTGGGAAGGACGGCGAACGTGCGAGGCGTGTCGCGGAAGGTCCACACCATGTCGGCTGCGGGCTGGAGCAGGCTGGAGGTCACGTTGGTCACCACGCCGTTCGTGGCAAAGTCGAAGGCGTAGGCTTGCCCATCGACGCGCAGTCGCCGGATCTGGCCGCGGTCGTCGCGCTCGAGGTCGGCGTAGTGGTCGAACCAGTTCACCTGCTTGGGCGAGGCCTGATACTTGGTCTCGACCAGGTTGACGCGGTTCATGCCGGCCGAGAGGAAGTCGATGAAAACGACCACCTCGTTGATGTTCGCTCGAAGCGGGCCGAGCCCCACGCCGGCGGCGCGTCGGAAGCGGTCGACCGCGCCGATCAGGCGGCCAGGCCCGTTCGCCCAGTGGTGGTTCGCCTGCGTGGCGAGCGACTCCTGCGAATTGTCGAGGAACCAGTCAATGCCGCCGCGCATGAACGAGGTGTCTTTGAACGCCTTGCCGACGCCGTTGGTCCAGTAGGTCGCCCAGGCCGTATCCCACGTCGCGCCGTCGCCGTCCCAGTAGCCCTTGGCGAGGAAGTTGGCCTTGGTCTGCGTCGTGTCGCGCCAGCCGTTCACACCGGCCGCCACGTCAGGCCCGGCCGCCGTGCAGAGCGCCAGGCCCCAGCGCCGGCGCAGGTCGGCGTTGGCGCGGGCGTTCACATAGCCGTCCAGCGAGTGCGTCACCTCGTGGCCCATCACGAAGGTGAAGTAGTCGCCGCTGGCCGCGCCCGCGCCGAGGACGCGCTCGATCGACGACGTCAGGTCCGACGCCCACTCGTTGGCCGAGTAGACGGCCCAGTCGCCGAAGGTGTTCTTCGTGCTGTTCGGTGTCCAAATGAAGCCGCCTCTTCCGTCACCGTAGAGCTGGTCGATGGTGAGCACGGCGTCCGGGAACAGTTCGCGCGGGTGGCGGCGCTGGAAGTCGCGGATCGTGCCGTAGGCCGACGGAATGGACTTGGCGTTGTCGCCAATCGCAAGCCCCGCCTCGAGGTAGATCGTGCGCGCCGTCCCCGTCAGGCCCATGACGTCGGCGATCTCGACACGGCGCGGAGGCGTGTCGGCCAGCGTGTAGCCGAGCAGCACCCAGTTCTGCAGGACGATGCTCGGGACGTGGTGGAAGGCGGCCGTGTCGAGCGTCTGGTATTTGAGGAAGCCGTACTTGCCGATGTGGTTGGTGAGCGCCGTGTAGAGCGCCTCGCGCGTGCCGAGCGTGCCGTTCTGCAAATAGGCGACCAGGCTCTGGTTGGCGCCGTTGACCACATTGAGCAGCGCGTTGGTGTTCGCGCTGAGCGCCACGCCGACGTTCGTGGGGTTGGCATTATAGATCGCCTCGATGTCGGCGATGTTCTCGTTGATCGACTTGAGCACGCCCGTGGTGAGATACAGTTTGTCGCCGCCGCCCTGGCCGCCGATCACGAGGTCGAGCTTGCCGTCGCCGGTGAAGTCGCCGAAGTCGACCACGGCCCCGTCGGTGAGCGCGTGCAGGTCGGGACGGCCGCCGCCCGCGTCTGTGATCGCGAGCGTCGTAGAGCCCGTCAGCCCCCGCTTGCCCGCGTCGCGCCAGTAGACGACGTCGCCCCAGTTGATTCCGCGCAGCAGATCGATAAAGCCGTTGCCGTTCAGATCGAACAGGCGCGGATAGATCTGATAGGAGTCCGAGAACAAGACGCTGCTTGCGCCGAACCGCGGATCGACGGCCGTGCCAGAGTTGAGGAAAAGCAGGATGTTGCCGCTGTAGGTTCCAGTCACGAGGTCCGGCTTGCCGTCGCCGTTCCAGTCGCCGAGGTCGAAGCGCTTGTCCGCCAGCACGAGGTCGGCGCCGTTGGTCTGCTTGACGCGGACGTAGGCGGCATAGACCGGCATCGCGCCCGCCGCCGCTGTGTTGCGGTAGACGCGCAGCTTGCTCGTCGAGTCCGCCAGAATCAGGTCGGCGACGCCGTCGCCGGTCATGTCCGCCAGCGCGATCGGCGAGGTCGTCGTGCCCGCGTAGATGTCCGAGCCTACGGCCTTGACTTTCACGCCCGCCGCGAACGACGGAGCGGAGAGCGTGCCGCTGTTGGTGTAGAGCCAGACGTAGCCGCCCGCGCCGACGAGCAGGTCGAGCCTGCCGTCGCCGTTCCAGTTGATCGTGCGCGGCACGCGCCAGCCGCTGTGAGAAATGTCCGCGCCGTTCGTGCGCGCGGTGGTGAACCCCGTGTACTGTGTCACCGGTATGCCGCCCCCGGCGGACTCGCCCATCACGGACACCTTCACGCTGACACGCCGGAACCCGCCCTGCCCGTCCCCCACTGTGACCGCGATCGAGTCGTCGCCGAGCATCCCGGCGTTCGGGGTGTAGGTGAAAGAGCCGTCGCCGTTGTACGCCGCCACACCGCGCGCCGGCTGCGTCCAACGCGTGACGGTCACCGTGTCCCGCTCCACGTCGTAGGTCCGCGCGAAAACGCACGCGGTGCAGAACGGCCGGCTGTTCACGCCTTCGGTCGTGAGGCTCCAGCACTTCGGCGCATGGTTCGCGCGTAGCGTCGCAACCTCGTTGGAGGAAATGACGCGGTTGAAAATGTGAAGCTGATCGAGCCGCCCGGTGAAGGCGTTCGGGCCGCTCCCGCCTTCAAGCCTGCCCAGGCTCGTGAAGGCCGCAGTCCGCGCGCCCGCTAAACCGGTCGCGGCTGCCGACAGTACGGCGTCCACATACGCGCGGCACTCACCGGTGGCGCTGTCGCGCGTCAGGACCACGTGGTGCCACTCGCCGTCGGCGACCGCGGCCACGGTTCGCACCGCCACCGCGTTGTCCACGGAGAGCGCGAGGCGGCCCGCCTCATCCAGCCACCCCCACTGCACGCCGTCCGCGCCGACCGCGCCAGCCACGCCGGGGGCTTGGGCGACCGAAGCGGCTCCGACTTGCGTGGTGCGCAGCCAGAAGGAAAACGACGCGGTCCCGCCCAGCGAAGCGGCGAGATTCGTGGCCACGTCGAGCCGGTCGTCCGAGCCGTCGAAGAGCAGCGCCGTGAACTGGCGGCCCGAGACCCAGTTGGTGCCGCCCATGTTCCGCAGCAACGCATCCGCGCTTCCGACGCTATCGAAGGCCACTGTGTTCGTGGACACCGACAGGAAGGCGCTGTCGTGCCAGTCCGGCCCCTCGTCGAAGTTCCAGTGGTGGACGAGCCCGTCTGTCATCGCGCCACGCGCGGACACGCAGGCCGCCACCGCCAACCCGAGACACACTCCACGTATCCGTATCATTATTACCACCATCCGCTCAGCTCACACACGCTTGTGAAGCAACACACCCTGTCTCTCAACTAATCAGCAGACTGCCATAAGGGCCGATACGAGTCAAGCCGACCCTTGGGATCGGGGCACTCTGGGCGCAAGCGCACTTCGGGTGCCAAGCCAGCCAGACGTCCTCGGGTCATTCGAAAAACGGCCCGCACGGAGGCGGGCCCTCCATCGCGAGACAAAACCGGAACGATCTGCCTCGCTCGAATGGCGCTAAAACAGGCGGCGGCTCGGCGCAGCCTCGCCCTCCAACCTGCGGATTTGCTTGAGAACTGGAGGGCGAAGCTGTGCTGAGCCGTCAAAATGCAATTCGAATGCGCTTCTCTTAGCGCCATTTCTGCCTCGCTCTGCCTTTGCTCGTTGTTCGTAGTCCGGGCCAACCCAGAGCAATGAACACGGGTCGGGATCCCGACCTACATCACTCGATCACGAGCGTGTCGAGCTTGAGGCGGATCTCGCTGGAGCGGGTCATGCCTTGGGGCCAGTCGGGGGCGACGTAGAGCCCGCCGAAGCAGATCTTGCGCAAGAGCGGCTTCTCGACGCGCACGGCGGACGCGGCGTTCACGGCGACCGAGAACCCTTTCTCGTCCAACGCGACCTCGACGTGGTTCCACGTCTTCATCTTGAACGGCGCAAGGTCGGCCCAGCGGCCGCCACCCGTGGCAACCTGCATCATGTCTCGTCCTTGTAGTTGATGAAGTCCGGCTGCCACTGGTTGTCGGTCTCGATGGGGTTCTCGCACCCTCCCTCCTTGTAGAAGAGCCGCACGGGCTTGGACCACTGCTCGAAGTCGTCGCTCACGCTGAGGAAGTTGTACTGGCCCGGCACGCCCTCGGCGGGCGTGGCGTTGGCGTTCCACGCCGCGAAAAACCGCCCCTTGAACTTCACGATGTCTACGTCGTGGTTGTACTTCAGCAGCGGCTGAACGCTCGGGTGAGGAAAGTAGATGTCCGCGAACTTGACCGAAGGCTCATAGATCGGCAGCGACGCGCGCCCGGCAGACTTGGGCGCCAGCACGCATCCGCTCAGCAACACGACCGCGAGCCCGACTCCAATAATGCCACCGCCGAGAAGTATCTGGCTTGAAATAGTGGACGACACGGAGGTCGTCCCTCCCGTGCGAGGTGATACGACACGGCTAGTCTCGCGCTGGAGGGCCCGCCTCCGTGCGGGCCGTCTGTTGACGGGAAGAGACATTATAGTCGAAGTACTTTTCGTCGGTGGTATAAGACCTGTCTTCATAACCTGTCCCCTAGGGCTGAGACGGCGGTATTCCGTCTCCTCCACCGCTTTGTTGGCCAGTGTTCCTATTCGTGTCGCTTCCGTTCCAGTACCAGAGTCCGGGAAACAGCTTGCGGGTGCCGAATTCCTTGGCGTCAGGAGCAAACCCTATCAGGTAGTGACGGGGCGGGCCATGAAGTTGAACAAGGACGTGGTCTTGTTCAACATCGACCCACGACCAAGCCAATTCTCTTACATTGGGTGGAAGGCGATCCCAGTCCCGAGGCGAACTGCGCGAGAAGGAGGCCGAACGGGGGTGCGTGTTGGTGGTGTCCGGGCGGTTTTGTTCAGTGATTAGTTGTCTGCACTCCGCCAGCAACGATGAGTGGTCAGCGGCTTCGACTGCGTTACATGCCTTTCGAGCGGGTGCATGGCCCACGTAGACCGACCACCCGCTAAGAATATGTGCCGACAGGAAGACAAGGGTCAAAGCTCCCACCCAACGAAGCAGCCGCGCTGCGAGTTGGCGTCGGCCCACGAAGACCCAAAATAGTAAGCCGATGGCAAGTGACTGAAGACACGCGGATGCCATGAACGCGAAGAATAGTGCCTGGTCGCAAACTTCGTCACAAGCCATCGTCGCGAGGATTGCCGGCAACGCATAAAAGGCCAGATCGAGCGCCGCGAGACTGCGTACAAAGCCTTCGTAAACGGAACGCACGATGTAGTTGCCGTGGCGTGTTGCCAAGCAGCCGACGCCGAGACCGATCATGGGCAGGAACGCGAGAGTCAAGCATTCGACGAGCGTGAGCCATCGGTTGCGCTTGCTATGGGTTTCATTCATCATGGTGGCCAACGCTGGTTGACACGCTCTGGTTCTCATCGCAACACGGTGCCAACGGGTGCTCTGGGCCGGTACAACGTACGGACGCCGCAGGCCTGGTCGCCCAAGGCATGTTGTCCCGGCTTCAGCCGGCAACGCAACCATGGTCCTGGGCCGGCTGAAGCCGGTACAACATACCTCGGAGTCCACCTGTTGTACCGGCCCTTACTCTCCGACCTCTGACCTCCGACTTCCACCGCCGCTCACCGACCTCCGGTCTCCACCGCCGCGCGGGCCGCGTCGAACTCGCCTCCGCAGCCCCACGCGGAGGGCTTGTCGCCCA
This sequence comes from uncultured Lentisphaeraceae bacterium, assembly GCA_964386865.1. Classification (GTDB taxonomy): domain Bacteria; phylum Verrucomicrobiota; class Kiritimatiellia; order RFP12; family UBA1067; genus CAYLUN01. The sequence continues at coordinate 24,105 of CAYLUN010000006.1, forward strand.
TCACGAAGGCCAGCGTGCCGCCTGCCACGATGTTGCGGTGGCGGATCACCGGCTCATTGAGCGGCTGGCCGTTGAGCGTGGCCGACTGGACGTAGAGGTTCCTTCCGCCGGCGTTCTCGGCCGTCACGGTGAAGCTCTTACCACCCGCCACGCGGAAGGCGAAGCGCGGGCCGCGCGGGCCGTGCAGGTAGTAGGCGTCCTGTCCCGCGAAGGGGAAGAAGCCCGCGTTGAGGAAGACGTAGAGCGAGCCCATCGCGCCGGAGTCGTCGTCGCCGGGAGGCCCGTCCTTGGTGAACTTGGAGCACAGCTTGTCCGCCCAGTACGACGCGAGGTAGGGCCGCTGCACGTGGTCGAAAAGCCAGATCGTCATGAACGAGGGCTCGTTGCCGAAGTCGATCAGGTCGTGCGTGAGCGCGAACTGGAGGCGCTCAGTGAACTTCGCCTTGCCGCCCATCGCCTCGATCATGCCGGGCACGTCGTGCGGCAGCACGTACGAGTACTGCCAGCAGGTGCCCTCGTAGAAGTCGGTGTTGTAGCCTTTGCGGGCCTCGGTCGGCTGGAAGGTGCCGTCCGCGTTGCGGGCGCGGATGAAGCCGGTGAAGCCGCTGTCGGCGAGCGACGCGTCCCAGACGTTGCGCCAGCTGCGCGAACGTTCGAGCAGTCGCTTGGCCTCGTCGGCCTTGCCGAGCCCTGCCGCCACCTGCGACGCACACCAGTCGTTGTAGGCGAAGCCGATCGTGCCCGAGCCGGACTTCATGCGGCCGCAGTAGTCGTGCTTGCTCTTGTGCGCCACCCAGCCTTTGGTGCGGTAGTCCTCGGTGCGGCGGTTCGCGTTGGCGGCGAGCACCTCCCACGCCGCGTTCCAGTCGACGCCCGGAATCTGCTTGGCGTAGGCGTCGGCGATCACGTTGTCGGCCTCGTCGCCGCCCTGCCCCACGCGGTACTCCTTGCCCTGGATGTAGGCTGCGGCGCACTGGCCGTTGCGGCGCAGGCGCTCGACGAACGAGCGCACGTTGCCGGACACCACGTCGGGCTGGAGGATCGCCATCAGCGGGAAGAGCGTCTTCCACGTGTCCCACAGCGTGTAGTGGTCATCCCAGCACGGCGCGTCGACCGGCCAGCCGTCGGCGTCGCCCGTGCGGTCGCGCGGCTGCACCATCGCGTGGAAGAGGTGCGTATAGAAGAGCTTCTTGTCTTCGTCCGATAGGCCGGCGACCTCGATGGCTGACAGCGCGCCGTCCCACGCCTGCCGCGCGTTCGCCGCGAGCGCGTCGATGTCCCACGCGGGGATTTCGCGGTCGAGCCACTCGGCGGCGCGCTCGACGGAGGTGAAGGAGACCGCGATCTTCAGGTGCACCGTGCGCGCCTGGCGCGCGTCGAAGCGCAGCCACGCGCCGAGCGGCTCGCGCGTCTCGATCTTGGCCGAGGCGGCGCCGTCCTGTTCGCCCGCGCCGCGCCACACGCCGAAGCCCGCGGGCTTCACGTCCACCTTGGCGCAGAAGAAGAGCCGGTACGGGGCGGGGTTCCAGTTGCCGTCGAAGGTGCCGCCGCCGGTGATGGTGCCGGTCGCGGCGTCGACGCGAACCTCACCGTTGGTCAGCGCGGTCGCCTTGCCGATCTTACGGGCGACGTTGAAGACGAGGCGGGCGTCCTCGTTCGCGGGGAACTCGAAGCGGTAGAGCGCGGAGTGGGCGCCGGGAGCGACGGTGCAGCGCGTGTCCCAGCGCGTGAGCCGCGCCTGATACTTAAAGCACGACGCCGACACATCGGCGAGCGGCGAGGCCAGGTCGGCCTCCTTGACGCCCGGCCCGAGGCGGGGCGAGACGAGGAAGTTACCGTAGGTCGGCGTGCCGCCCGTGCCCTGCGTGTGAAGCTGCGCGAAGCCGACCACGTCGTCGCCGTAAACGAAGCCCGAGGTCTTGGGCTTGAGCGTGTTGGGGCTCGGGTAGACCGACGCGTGCGGCAAGCAGGGGCCGGGCATGCAGGCGCCGTGCCCGACCACGCCGATCATCGGGTCGACCCAGCGCGACAGCCCATCCGCTTCGGCGACCATTCCCCAGCCAGCCGACAACGCCACAACGACTAACACCCACGCTCCGCCGCTCTTGCTCATTGCTACTCCTTTACGCTAAAGATGTCGAAAACTTAACACGCGGCGTGCCGGGAGTCAACCGCGACTCTGCGAGAAGAAACCGCAGCGGCCACCCTCGCATGGTAGGGACGGCAGCCCCTGCCGTCCGCGGACGCCGGCGGGGCGGTGTCCCTACCATGTAAAGACAATGCCCGTAGTTGCGGCTCTCAACAGGCTCGGTAAAGTGGGCTGACGCCCGAACTGCAAGCGGGCACGCGCATGGGCCAAGCGCTTGTAGCCCGGGCTTCAGCCCACCTTTCCGTGTCAAGTCCGGCCCAATTAGATCAACTCACCGGCCCGGTGCGCCGCCTTGCTGTCCTTGCGGAACTGCCGCATGGTCACGCCGAAATTCTTGCGGAAGACCAGACCCAGATAGCTCTCGCTCTCGTAGCCGCAATGCTCGGTGATCTCGGCGATCGAGCGTTCGGTCTCCTGCAGCAGCCGGCGCACCTGCGCCAGACGCGCGCGCTGCAGCTCGTCGTGGATCGAGTGGCCCACCGCCTCCCGGAAGCGCAGCTCCGCGAGCCGGCGCGAGACGCTCAGGTGCTTGACCACATCGGCGACTTTCATGCCGATGCCCGCGTTGAGGCGGATGAACTCCACCGCTTTGACCGCCAGCCGGTCCGTGAACTGCAGGCGCTCTGTGGACTGCCGGCCCACCACGCGCAGCGGGCCATACTGCAGAGCCTCTACTTTGCGGTTCCTGCCGCGCATCATGCGGTCGAGCATCTGGGCCGCGTAGTAGCCGCTGCCTTCGGTGTCGCGCAGGATGCTGGTCAGCGGCGGGTTGGTCGTGGCGCAGATCAGCTCGTCGTTGTCGACCCCCAGCGCCGCGATTTGATCCGGCACGCTGAGGCCCGCCATCACGCAGGTGTCGAGAACCTGCCGCCCGCGCACGTCGTTCGCAGCCATCAGCCCGACCGGCTTGGGAAGCTTCGCCAGCCACGCGGCCATCCCCTTCTGCTCGATGCCCCAGTCGTTGCGGGCCACTTCGGACAGCGAGTCGTAGACCGCCGCCGCGAAGCCCGCGTCGGCCAAGCGTTTGACGAAACCGGCGCGCCGCTTGCGCGCCCAGTTGCTGTCCCAGATGTCGCTCACAAACGCGAAGTTTCGGAAACCCTGATCCAAGAGATACTCCGCGCCCATGCGGCCGACGGCAGCCGAGTCACAGCAGATCGTGGAGAAACGGAACTGCGGATAGGCGCAGATGGCCTGCGGATCCAGCGGGTCGAAAAGCACGGTCGGCACGCGCGCCCGCATGATGGGCTCCAGCAGCTCGGTCAGCGTCGTTCCTGCGATAATGCCGCTGACGCCCAGCGACGCCGGATCGCCGAGCGGCTGCTCGTAGCGCTTGCCTTCGACGATGTGCAGACGCCACGGGCCGTAGAGCCTCTCGTAGCGCAAGATGCCTTGGATGCGATCCCGGTTGATCTTGTTGGACATCTCCAGCAAGAGCATCACCTGCGTCATCTGTTTGGCAATTCGGGACATTCTTGATTCCGTGTCAATCGCTCAGGGTTTGGGCTTCGACAGCCGCTGCCAGTCAGGCGTGAGGGCGAGAAGCGGTGCTGGAACGTCGCCGATGACTCCCTGCAGCACGCCTTTGAACGCGCCGTCTGGCCCGCGAACCAGCGCGAGGTCCACGCGCTCCGGCAGCGCGATCTCCAGTCCGTCGGTCTTCACGCGGGAAAGGCCGCCCGCCGCGAACGCGGCGACCTTGCCGTCAGAGGTGAAGCGGACCGCCGCCACGCCGACCGCGTCGACCTCGACCGTGTGCCCTTGCCACACAAACGTTTCGCGGATCGGATCGCCGGCCGCGCACCGCGTGCCTGCCGCGCGGATGTAGGTGCCGTCCGTCAGCGCGGCAAAGCCCTCCGTCGGCGGCGCGGGGTGCGCGACATTCTTCCGCTCCCACGCGGTGACGCGCGTCATGCCTGCACGCTCGAGAAGCCGCGTCACCTCGGCCGAGCAGGCGCCGTCGTCCGCGTAACGCCGTATGGCCGCTCCCAACCGTCCTGCGGCGTCCAGCGGGCGCGCCTCCGCGTCGCGCGTCCAGTCGCCGACTTGGAACAGCGCGCTCTTGCCAGCCGCCGCGCGGCTGAAGAACGCCAGCTCTTTCTCGCCGCCGAACTCGGGCTGGTAGAGCACGACCGCGCGATAGCGCTGCAGGCCGAGACAGACGTAGCCCTCAGCGTCGAGCCGCAGCGCGTGCGACGCGACCAAGCTGGAAGGAATCAGATCTGTCGGATAGCCTGCGGCGCAGAGCGCGGAGGCGACCTCCAGTCCGACGCGGCTGTACGACGGGCCGGCCCAGTTCATGGCGCAGGCGTGACCGAAGATCACCGCGACAGGGCAGTCGAGCGGAGCCTTCGTGATAACGTCGAGCATGCGCAGCCGCGACAGGCCCGCCATCAGGCCGCTCCTCAGCAGCAGCGCCTCGCGCTCGCCGGCCTTGAGGTCCGGCCGCGGGTAGAGCGGATGGACGTTGAGGCGCCCGCCGCTCAGCGCGCCCTGCCACAGCTCGCGCACGTACGGCTCCGTCTCCTTGGCGTAGTACTGGTTGTACCAGAGCGGGTAGCCCCAGCGCTTGGCGAGCGAGGTGCGGCACGGAACCGGCGTGGACTCGTCCGACTGGCCGATGTCACGCGTGGCGGCCCACCACGACAGTCCGTTCTTGCGGAACTCCTGCGGGCCCGGATACGGCGTCCACGTGGCGTGGGTGACGATGAACGCGTCCTGGCCGAAGGCCTCTTTGCCCGCGCGGTAGAAGTCGTCCTCGACCGCCGCGTTACGGTCGAAGCACAGCCGGCGGTAGCGGTTGATCGCGGCTTGCCGCTCGCGCTCAAGGCCCTTTTCGCCCGCAGCCATCAGCAGCGCGTCGCGCACGAGGTCGCGGCCTCCCGAACGTTCCGCGTAGGCTTTGGCCGTCGCCGCCGAGTACCAGTAGCGGTCGTGCGCGGGGTTGCCCGTGTGATCCGGCGGAAAGCCCCACTCGTCCTTCATGATCCCGGCGAGCGGCAGGTCGGCATACTGCTTGATGATGGCTCGCTGGTACTCGAGCAGGTGCGGCGCGAAGACGTCGGGCGTGAGGCAGGTGTGCGAGGCGATCACGCAGGCGCCGCGCCCCGGCTGCGCGGGCACCCGCACCGTCAGCGTGCGCGGGCCTTCGGGCGTGGCGGTCACGCCGTCCGCCGTGATGTCGCGCACAGTCGCGGGGTCGACGCCGTCCGCGCCACGCGCGAAGGCGTAGACGCGCACCAGCCGCGTGGTCAGGCACTCGTACTTGGGCAGGCTGCCGTTCATGTGGTCGCCCGTATCGACACCGGTAAACACGACCTCGGCCGGCGCGTCGTTCGTGAAGTCGGCGAAGCGGAGCACCAGCTCCTCCTGCTGCTCATCGGGATACAGGGCGCGGAAGGCCTGACGCGCCAGGCGTACATCCACCTCCCACGCGACCTTCAGGCCGAGCGTCGCCGCGTACCGCGCGGCCCTGCCTACTTGGTCGTGAACCTGCGGCTCGACGACCTCGGCCCGGCGGCAGGCGGCGGAGAGCAGCGTGTACGGCGACTGGGCTGCCGCCGCGTCCAAGAAGTCCTTGTAGCCCTCCGGCTCCAGCTCCCGCTGCGTCCAGAACCACGCGCCGATCACCGGCGGCCGCTCGCTGCCCACCGGCCGCGCCTTCGGCTCGGCCGCACGCAACGTGCCAGCCAACACGATTCCGAGGAAAGCCCATCGACAAGTCATAGTGTCCTCATGTAGCCATAGTTGACCTGCCTCAGATGCTCGATGTGGGCGAACCGCTCGTTGGGTGTCCACGACCGCCACCACGCGGCGTCATCCTCCGCCGACCTTCGCTGACGACCGCGGCCGCCGTCTTGTCCAGCGACCAGCGCATACGCTTCGGCGGAGGCTGCCTACTCACTGCTTTCATAAGCGAATGGTAACACGTCTAATCCGCGGACGGCAAGGGGCTGCCGTCCCCACCCAGCTAGAACTGCTTGGCGTCGATGACCACATTCTCGGTCGGGGCGGTGCGCTCGACGAGGTTGGTGCAGCCGCCGTAGCCGACGATGTTGCGCAGGACGGCGTTCTTAAGCGGGCCTTGGATGCGCACGGCCGTCCTGCCGCGCGTCAGCACGTTGTCGACGAAGACGTTGTAGGTGTCGCCCAGCTGGCACGGCGACATCGACCAGTAGCGCAGGTCGCCGATCTTGACGCCGGCCTGTACGCGCGGGTTGTTTGGGCCCGAGGCGTCCATGACGTCGCTGATAAAGATGTTGTAGAGCTTGATGCCGTCCTGGTTCAACAGGCGCACGATGTGGTGGCCGCCGGCGACCTTGGCGCGCACGTTGCGGACCGTGATGTTGTAGATGTCGTCGTCCGGACGCGGCGCGTTGCCGCCCACCTGCATGGAGCGAACTCCGGCGTTCGTTTGGGCCTTATCGTTGCGCAGGCCGGTCAGGGCGATCGTGTCGTCGCCGGTCTCGCCCGTGATGTTCTCGATCAGGATGTCATGGCAGCCCTTGCGGATGTCCACGCCGTCCTGGTTCGGGTACTTGTTGGTGTTCTTGAAATTCAGGTTCGCGATGCGTCCGTAAGCGCAGCCGTTCTCCACCGAGACCGCCCACGCCTGCGTCTCATCCAGCGTGAAGCCTTCGATGGCGAAGTGGCGGACGCCGCACAGCAGCACGCCGATGGTACGCCAGCCGCTCTTGTCGCCGGGCGGGTCGAAGTGCGCCTCGGTGCCGCCGCTCAGCACGGCGCTGCCCACGCCGAGGATGCGGATGTTGGCGTTGGTCTGCGGCGGCTCGGCGGTCGCGCCGGCGTTGCGGATCAGGTTGTCGCGCGTGCCCGGCGCGAGGCGCACGAGGCAGTCGCGCAGGGTCAGCGTGAAGTCCGAGGGCAGCAGGATCGCGCGGTCGATCAGCCAGAGCGGCTGGCCGCGCGTCGCGTTCATGCGCGGAATCTCGACCGCGCGCTCGCCGCTCTTCACGGCCGCGGCGATGGCCGCCTCGATGCGGTCGCTGTCCGTGCCGCTCGGGAAATCATTCGGCGTCACCGCCGCGTGCGCCATCCAGGCCGCGCCTGTCGCCGCCGCCAGCCAAACGCATAGCGTGCTCATGCTCTCCGCCTCCCGGCCGCCCGGCCCGATGGAGAGACGGCGCCTCCGCCGTCCGCGGCCCGCGGAGACGCGGGCCGCCCTCCAGCTCGCTCCGTTCAGCCCTGGAGCACCGTGATGCACATCGTGCCGACGATGTCGTCCGCGCTGCAGCCGCGCGAGAGGTCGTTGACCGGCTTTGCCAGGCCCTGAATGACCGGGCCCAGGGCCGTGGCGCCGGCCAGGCGCTCGACCAGCTTGTAGCAGATGTTGCCGGCCTGCAGGTCAGGGAAGATCAGCACGTTGGCGTCGCCCAGAATCGCGCCGCCCTTGTTCTTTGAGGCTCCGACCGAGGGGACGAGGGCGGCGTCCGCCTGCATCTCGCCGTCCACGACCGCATCCACGCCCTGCTCGGCGAAGCGTTTCTTGGTCAGCTCGACCGCGGTGCGCACCTTGTCGACCAGCTCGTGCGAGGCGCTGCCCTTGGTGGAAAAGCTCAGGAACGCCACGCGGGGCTGCTTGCCGAGCAGCTTCTTGTAGGATACCGCCGTCGCGTGCGCGATGTCGACCAGCTCTTCGGCCGTCGGGCAGGGGTTCACGGCGCAGTCCGCGAAAAGCAGCGTCGAATCGCCTGAGGCGGTCGGCGCCTTCAGGTCCATAATGAACATCGAGGAGGCCAGCTTGATGCCCTTGGCTGTGCCGACGCAGTGGAAGGCGCTGCGGAGCATGTCGCCGGTCGAGGCGATCGACCCGGCTACCATGCCCTGCGCGAGATTGAGCGCGACCATCAGGTTGCCGAAGTAGAGGCGCTTGCCCTTGACTGTTTGGAGCGCCTCATCCTCGGTCATGCCCTTCGCCTTGCGCTTCTCGTAGAGGGCCGCGGCCAGCTGGGGCAGCAGCTCGGACGTGGTGTAGTCGACCACGCGGATACCGGCGGAGGCCAGCGTCACGCCGGCCTTGGCTTCGGCGGCCGCGATCTCCTCGGGCGTGCCCAGCACGACCGGCGCGCAGAGCCCGAGCTTCGCCGCTTTGACCGCCGCCGTGACGACGCGCGGATCCAGGCCTTCTGGCAGGACAATGGTCTTCTTCAGCGCCGCGGCGCGGGGAATCATGGAGTCGAGAATGCCCATGGGAAAAGGTCTCCTTATTTCTTGGCTACGCCTGACAGCAGGCGGAAGGTGTCGCGTGCGATCATCAGCTCCTCGTTAGTCGGAATCACGATTGCCGGGAGCTTGGAGCTGTCGGCGCTGATCAGGCCGAGCGTGCCGAAGACCGCCTTGTTCTTGGCCTCGTCCAGCTTGCAGCCGAGCGCCTCCAGGCGCGACAGAATGGCCTTGCGCCCGGGGATGCTGTTCTCGCCGATGCCGCCCGTAAAGATGACCGCGTCAGCCCCGCCCAGGAGCGTGAAGTACCCGCCGATGTAGAGCGCGGCACGGTGGCCGAACATGTCGAGCGCGTTCTGCGCGGCGGCCTTGCCCTGCGCGGCCGCGTTCACGGTGTCGCGCATGTCGCCGCTGTCGAGGCCGTTGACGCCCTGCAGGCCGCTCTGCTTGTTCAGCACGTTGTCGATCTCGTCGATGCTCATGCCTTTGCGGGCGAGGAAGAAAATGATGGCCGGGTCGATGTCGCCGCAGCGCGTCCCCATGATCAAGCCGGGAAGCGGCGTCAGCCCCATGGTCGTGTCGAGCACCTTGCCGCCCTTGACCGCGGCGATGGAGGAGCCGTTGCCCATGTGGCAGGTGATGAGGCTCAGCTCTTCGAGCGGCTTCTTGAGGTAGTCGGCGGCGGCCTGCGCGACGAACTTGTGCGACGTGCCGTGAAAGCCGTACTTGCGGATGCGGTACTCGTCGTAGTACTTCTGCGGCAGCGCATACATGAAGGCGTGCTTGGGCATGGTCTGGTGGAAGGCGGTGTCGAAGACCACGACGTTCGGCACATTGGGGAAAACCGTCTCACAGGCCACGATGCCGTCGAGGTTGGCGGGGTTGTGCAGCGGCGCCAGGTCCGCGCACTTCTTGATGCTCGCCTTCACGTCCTCGGTGACGACGACCGCGTCGGAGAAGTACTCCGCGCCATGGACCACGCGGTGGCCGATGGCGTTCACGTCTTTGAGCGACTTCAGGACGCCCGTGTCGGGGTCGGACAGCATCTTGCAGGCCATGGCCAGCGCCTTGCCGTGGTTCTCGGCCGAAATCCCCTGCTGGGACTTGGGCTCGCCGTCCCGCTGATAGATCAGGTTCGCGTTGGGCGTGCCGATGCGCTCCACCAGGCCTTTGGCCACCATGGTCTCCGTGGACATGCTGAACAACATGAATTTAAGCGAGGAGCTTCCTGAATTGATCACCAGGATCTTATCGTATTTTTTGAGGGGCATAGCTAAACCTTGTTTGCGTGGATGGCGAGAGTAAAACGCGGGCGGCCGACTGTCGCCGCAGGCGGTGAAAAACAGGTGTATATTTTGCTCCTATTCGGCGTGTGTTTCAAGGCCAAAAGCGCGATATTCTCACTGGATCACTGGAAAACCCTTGCGGCTCGGCTCGTGTTGCGATACAAATGATGCGTTCATTTTGCGCATCAGGGTTGGACATTTTTGTCAGAGAAGGCCTTTCATGAGGAAACTGTTCGGTACAGACGGAATACGCGGCCAGGCGAACCGGCATCCGGTGAACGCGGAGCTGGCCCTGCGGCTGGGCAAAGCGCTGGGCAAGCGCCTTAACGCGCACGGCTACGGCAGCGCACGCGCCGTGATCGGCAAGGATACGCGCCTCTCGGGCTACATGCTCGAGACGGCCATCACCAGCGGGCTCGTCTCGTCCGGCTGCGACGTTTTTCTGGTCGGCCCCGTGCCGACGCCGGCGGTCGCCCATTTGACGCGCTCGCTGGCCGCCGACGTGGGGATCATGCTCACCGCCTCGCACAACCCCTACGATGACAACGGCATCAAGATCTTCAACCCGCTCGGCTACAAGCTCGAGGACGAGGAGGAAGCCGAGCTGACGTCTCTGATCCTCGACACCGACCTGAGCACCGACCACATCCGGAGCGATCAGCTCGGCAAGGCCTACCGCCTGGACGACGCCCGCGGCCGCTACATCGAGTTCGCCAAGAGCACGGTCAACAACGAGAAGCTCAGCGGCTTCAAGGTGGTGATGGACTGCGCCAACGGCGCGGCCTACGACATGGGCCCCTGGATCTTCCGCGAACTGGGCGCCCTCGTCATCAAAACGGGCGTCTCCCCGGACGGCCTCAACATCAATGAGAAATGCGGCGCCATGCACCCCGAAGTCGTCGCTAAGCTGGTACGGGAGAACGGCGCCGACATCGGCATCGCGCTCGACGGGGACGCGGACCGCGTGATCTTCGCCGACGCCAACGGCGCGATTGTGGACGGCGACCGCGTGCTCGCCGCGTGCGCCATCGCCTTTAAGAAGCGCGGCCTGCTCGCCAACGACACGCTCGTCGTGACCAGCATGAGCAACCTCGGCCTCCACGACGCCATGCGCAAACACGGGGTCAAGGTGGAGGTCACCGACGTCGGCGACCGCTACGTAATCGACGCCATGCGCAAGGGCGGCCACTCGCTCGGCGGCGAGAAGTCGGGGCACCTGATCTTCCACAACCACGCCACGACGGGCGACGGCATCATCAGCGCGCTCCAAGTGATGCGCGTGATGAAGGAGGAGGGCAAGACCCTCGCGCAGCTCGCCGACTGCATGGCCGAGTACCCGCAGACGCTGGTCAGCATCAAGGTCAAGGAGAAGAAGCCGCTCCATGACGTCCCGGCCCTCGCCGCAGCCATCAGGGCGTGCGAAGAGGAGTTGAAGGAGTCCGGCCGCGTGATCGTGCGCTACTCGGGCACCGAGCACAAGATCCGCCTCCTCGTCGAAGCCAGCGAAGCCGCGCTCGTGGACGCGTGGATCGAGCGGCTCACCCGGGCCGTGCACGAGGGGCTGGGGTGAGAACAGAATAACGCTCAGCGCTGAACGTTCAACGCTCAACGTTCAGGTGTTGATGTGCTGCCTCCTTGAGTTGACCGTTGAGCGTTGAAAGTTGAGCGTTGACATGAGCCAGCCCCCATCACCCCTCCAGCAGCTCCAATCCCGCGGCGTGACGATCCTCGCGCCGGAAACCTCTTACGTCGCGCCGGACGTGAACCCGGAGCGCGTCGCTCCGGGCGTCGTCGTCCACCCCGGCTGCCGCCTGAGCGGAGCCGACCTGTCGATCGGCCCCGGCTGCGTGCTCGGCGCGGAAGCCCCCGCCACCGTCGCTGACTGCCAGCTCGGCGCGAAGGTGCACCTCGCAGGCGGGTTCTTCGAGCGCGCCACCTTCCTTGACGGGTTCAAGGCGGGCAGCGGGGCGCACGTGCGGCCCGGCTGCCTCTTCGAAGAGGAGTCGTCGGTCGCCCACACCGTCGGCGTCAAGCAGACAGTCTTCCTGCCGTGGGTCACGGCTGGCAGCCTGATCAACTTCTGCGACTGCCTGATGGCCGGCGGCACCAGCCGCAAAAACCACTCGGAGATCGGATCCTCTTACATCCACTTCAACTTCACGCCGCACCAAGACAAGGCGACGGCCTCGCTCATCGGCGACGTCCCGCACGGCGTGCTGCTCAACCAGCCCGCCATCTTCCTCGGCGGGCAGGGCGGGCTGGTCGGCCCATGCGCGATCGCCTACGGCACGGTCATCCCCGCCGGGCAGATCTGGCGCGGCGACGTCACGGAGCCCGGCCACCTCGTCGCGAAGGTCGCCTTCCGCAGCACCATCAATATGCCCTACGACCCGCGCCAGTACCACGGCATCCGACGCGTGCTCCGCAATAACCTGCTCTACATCGGCAACATTCTGGCGCTCGACCTCTGGTACCGCGTCGTGCGCGCGCCGTTCATGCTCGGCGGCCCCTATCAGGCCGCCTGCCACGCCGGCGCCCGGCGCCGCCTCGCCGAAATCTTGGACGAGCGCCTGTCGCGACTGGACGAGCTGGCCAAGAAGGTCGCGCACTCGCTCAGCCTCGACCGGCCCAACCCCGCCGCCGCCGAGCACGGCGCCTTCGTCGCGGGCTGGCCCGAACTCAAAGCCGCGCTCACGGCTATCCTCGCCGCCCGCGAGACCGTGACCGTGCCGGAGCCCGTCCGCGCCCTCGTGGACGCCCTGCCCAAGGCCGACTACCTGCGAGCAATTCAAGGACTGAGCGCGGAGGCCGCTCAGGCGCTAACGTCGTGGCTCGCCGCCTGCCCGGCCGCGACGGCCGCGCTACAGAAGTAGGGCAGGCGCAGAGGCGCGACCCCTACTTCTGCCGCGTCGCTTGCTTCTTGCCGACCAGCACCTCCAAGCGCTGGGCCATCGCCGTTGCGCGGCTGGCCTCGGCGGCCGCTACGTTGCTGGTTTGGCCCAGGTCGGCGGCGAGGTTGTAGAGCTGCACGGCGGGGGCGTCGGGCTTGACCTTGCCCTGCGCGTCGATGTCGCTCGTGGCGAGCCCGAGCTGCGCGTAGGGCTGGCCCCACTGCGGCCCCGCCGGCACTTGCACCGTCATGCCGCACGACCCCTGTTTGGGCAGAAAGACCCACTCGCCCTGGCGCAGCGCGAAGCCGCCGGTGCCGAGAAACACGGTCTCCGCGCGCTTGGCCGGCGCGCCGGCGGGATCGAGAAACGCGGCCAGCTCGCTCGCGCCGTCCGGGGACGCGCCCTCGGGCACGGCGACGCCCGCCGCCTCGGCCAGGGTCGCCATCACGTCCACCTGCGAGAAGAGCGCCTGCCGCACGCTGCCGGCCGGGATGCGGCCGGGCCAGCGCGCGATCAGCGGCACCCTGTGGCCGCCCTCCCACGCGTCGGTCTTCTGACCCAGCAGCCCGGCGTTGCTGCGGTGCCCCTTTTCGAGCGGCTCGCGCGTCAGCACCGCGCCGTTGTCGCTGGTGAACACGACAAGCGTGTTCTTCGCCTGGCCGCTCTTTTCCAGCGCGGCCAGCGCCTGGCCGACGCAGTGGTCGAGCTGCTGCACAAAGTCGCCGTACGGGCCGACCCCGCTCGCGCCCTTGAACTCGGGCGCAGGCGCAATGGGCACGTGCGGCGCGAGGAAGGCCAGGTAGAGAAAGAACGGCGCCTCCTGCTTCTGGCCGAGGAACTGCGCCGCGCGCGCCGCGAGGATCAGGTCGATGCGATCCAGCGGTCGCGCCGCGTGGGCGGCCGCCGCGCCTTTGCTGAAGCCGTGGCCCCACCCCTCCTTCGTTTCCTTGGCCGGAATTATGACGAGGGGATCGGCAGAGTCCCAGGCCACCACGCGGTGCCCTTCGACAAATACGAAGGGCGGCTCGTTGTGCGTGCGCGGTGTGCCGAAGAATGAGTCGAAGCCGATCTCCAGCGGGCCGGGCTTCAGCTCCGCGTTGTAGTCGGGGTCGCCGCTGCGGCCGAAGCCGTTGTGCCACTTGCCTAGCGCGGCGGTGCGGTAGCCGGCCGACTTGAGCAGCGACGGAAGCGTGACTTGGCCCTCATGGAAGTAGAGCGAATAGTCGTTCTTGCGCTTCGCGTGCCAGAGGTAGGTGCCGCTCAGGATCGAGTAGCGCGACGGGTTGCAGACCGCCGCCACCGAGTGCGCGTCGGTAAAGCGCACGCCCTCGCCAGCCAGCTTGTCTAGGTTTGGCGTCTTGATCTTCGTCGCGCCGTAGCACCCGACGTCGCCGGTGCCGAGGTCATCGGCGATGATGAACAGCAGGTTGGGCCGTTCTGCGGCCTGCGTTAGCGCGACCAGCGCTAGCGCCGTAAGAAAAAGCAGTCTCTTCATTTCGCGAGTCCCTTTCATGGTTTGCAGCTGTAGCGCCCCGCTTCGCGCCGAGAGGCGACCCCCGTGCCGCACGCGGCCCGCACGGAGGCGGGCCCTCCAGCGCGAGGGGTGGCCAGAACGATCCGCCTCGCCGGGAGGGACGCGCGTCGGCTCGTCCGCGGCGCGCGAGGACGCTCGCCCTGCCGGCGGCGTGATCAGACTGACGTTGACGGTCCTTTGCTTCGTCACTCTTCCTTCTTAGCCTTTCCGTCCACGGGCGGCGCGAACGCGCTACCGCTGGCGATGATTGCGTTCCAGCGCGCGCGGCAGTGCGTGGCCATCCGCGCAGCCACATCTTGATACTTGTCTTTCACGTCAGCTGTCTCGCCGGGATCGGCCGTCAGGTCATAGAGCGCGCTCGCGCCGCCCGGCAGCGCATGGTACTTGAAGCGCGGGCCGCGCAGCGTGACGTGGTGCGCCGCGTACGTGCGGTTCGCGAGCGCGGCCACGTCCCTCGGCGCGCCCGGACCCGCGATGGCCAGGCGGAGGGCCTCCGGCCGCGCCGGGCCGCTCGCGTTCTCGAGCAGCGCCGGCCTGAGGCTGACGCCCGAGAACGGCTTGTGCGCAACCGCATCGCCGCTGACACCGGCCAGGTCGAGCAGCGTGGGAAGAAGGTCTTCGGCGCGGCCGAACGCGGCGCGCTCGCCGGGCGCGATGCGGCCCGGCCAGCGCACGAGGCACGGCACGCGGATGCCGTTGTCCCACACCGCCGCCTTGTGGCCGCGCAGCTTAGCCACGTTGCGCCGCTCCCAGTCCGCGCCGGCCACAAAGCCGTCCAGGCCGGAACGCTTCGAGTCTGGCCCCGTCGGACCGTTATCGCTCAGAAACACCACGAGCGTCCGCTGCCCCTGACCCGCTTCGCGCAGGCCCTCCAAGAGGCGGCCCACGCACTCGTCCAGGTGTGCGATGCAGCCGTAGCAGGCGGCGAGGTCTTTGGAGCACCCCAGCGCGACGAACGGCGCGCTGTACTTCTCGTCGCACACCCACGGCAGGTGCGGGATGATGTACGCGAGCGAGATGAACCACGGCCCGTCCTTGTGCGAGCGGATGTAGTCGAGCGCGAAG
Organism: uncultured Lentisphaeraceae bacterium; assembly: GCA_964386865.1. Lineage (GTDB taxonomy): Bacteria > Verrucomicrobiota > Kiritimatiellia > RFP12 > UBA1067 > CAYLUN01. The sequence continues at coordinate 39,213 of CAYLUN010000006.1, forward strand.
TCGGTCCAGAGGTCGGCGGCCCAGCCTTTGCCGCGCGCGCTGTTTTTCGGGCGCCACATCATCGGGTCGCGGTGCTCGTAGCCGCCTCCGCCCAGGTAGTCGTCCCAGCCGAACGCCTCGATGCTCTTGCCGGCGGCCTTGACGCAGTCGAGCTTGCCGACGTGCAGCGTGCTGTAGCCGGCGGCCTTGAAGAACGCGGGCATCCTCGCCTCGTCAGGCTGAAGGTTCGCGCGGGGCGGCACGCCCCAGACGCCCGTCAGCAGATGGTCGCGGCCGGTGAAGAGCGCGGCCCGCGTGGGCGAGCAGGCCGCCGCGACGGCGAAGTTGCGAAAGAGCGCCGACTCGCCAGCCAGCCGGTCGAGGTTCGGCGTCTTCACCAGCTTGTTGCCGTTGAAGCCAAAGTCGCCGTATCCCTGATCGTCGCTGATGAGCAGCAGCACGTTGGGCTTCGGCGCCATCGTGTCCGCGGCGCCGAGCGCGAGCGGCACAGCCATTCCCATGATGGCCAAGAAGCGCCTCGCGGTGCCACTACAAGCGCGAAAACCGTGTGCGAATTCGTTTGTGGGCCCGTGAGGGCCTTCCCGTTGCGCGCGCCTTGTCAGACTGGGAATCGCTGCGAGCGGCAGCGCACGCAAGGCAAAGGAGGAACGTCGGGCGACCATGGTGAACCTCTGCTATTCATTCGCCTTTCGGCCCCAGCGCCGGTTTGCTTCAGCCGTCAGGCCGATCATGTAGGCGCGGTCATTCGCAAATGTCACGTTCCACGTCGTTGACTGGTTGGGCAGGTCGAAGACCCAGAAGGCCGCGAGGTCCATGCCGGAGCGCTCCAGCTCGTCGAGCATCGCCTCGAACCGGGGGCGCGCGGAAGCACCGTCCTTCGCGATCTCCACGCCGAACTCGCCGACGAAGGCCGGCCGCTTCGCCTCGTCGGCCACGCCGCGCAGCCAAGTCAGGTAGTGGAGGCTGTTGGTGACCCAAACGCCGAAGGTCTTGTCAGCAGCCTCCTCGCCATAGAAGTGAATGCCGAGCGTGTTCAGCGGCGCCGGATTGTCGCGCAAGAGGATCTCGCGCGTTTGCGCCTGCGTGTCCGGCTTCCAGCTCGTTTCAGCGGTGTTGTGCCACGCCGACGGGCGAGGGTTGGAGTTGCCGGAGAAGAGCGGGCGCGAGGGGTCGAGGGCGCGCACCGCTTTCGCGAACTCCGTCAGCATGGTCACCAGGTGAGCCGAGGTCACGTCGTCGCGCTCCGTGCCGCCTTTCGGGCGAAACTGTGCGGCGTTCGGCAGGTCGGCGCCCAAGTTCTTCTCGTTGCCAAACTCCCAGCCCCAAATGGCGGGCGACGTTCTGTAGCGGCCGACCACGTCGGCGGTGTACTGCCGCAGCAGCGCCAGCGTGCGGCTTTGCGGGTTGCCCCACTGGTCGCGCGCCTCTCCGGCCACCTCCGAGAGCGAGAACGACCAGAACAGAGAGGGGATCAGGCCGATGCCGCTCTTCTCCGCCGCGCGAACCACGAGGTCGAAGCGGCGGAAGTACTCGTCTTTGCTGTCGAGATAGATGCGCCACTCGCTGGCGGCGTAGGGCCCGGAGAAGCGCACGAACGGAATGCCCGCCTGGGCCAACTGCTCGAGCCCTGCCAAGGTTGTCGTGTTCGTCGGATCCCGCAAGATACGTCGGAACAAGTCGAAATAGTTGCAGCCCACGCCGCGGTAAGGCTGGCCGTCGCGATAGAACTGCCCGTCCTTGACCGTGAGTCCCGGCTGCGCGTGAACGCGCCAGCAGACTAGAAGGCTAAGCATCGCCGTGATCATCATCACCTGTCGGACCATGTTGCCATCCCCTATTGATCCTTACGCACGTGGTAAAGTTGCCCTAGGTAGGGACGGCAGCCCCCTTCCGTCCGCTGAAGCCGACGGGGCGGCGCCCCTGCTCGTCAAGCCCGCCACTCATCCCCTACTGGGCAGGCCGCCCTCGCCCGTAAATATAGCATTTCGTTCGACCAGCTTCCAGTCGCCTTCTCGAAGCGCGAACACGCGGGTGTGTGTCAGAAAAGTGACACGGGCTTTAGAACCGCGCATTTTACACGGGCGAGGGCGCCCGTGCTCCCAGTGATGACACTTTTCTGACACGCGCGCGAACACGCCGGCGGCGGAGTCGAGCACCACGAACGGGCGATCCCGCACACAGGGAGGGACGGCTTCCACGCCGTCCGCGGCCGGGGCGGAACCCGGCCCTCCCGTGTGTCGAGTGCCCGTATGTCGTCTAGGCGCTTGTTGGCCGCGGCATCACAGTTCAGGCACCAGCACGACGCGGTAGAAACGCGACGGGTGGCCCGCCGTGCTCTCGTCGTCGAGGGTGATCACGCCGCCGGCCGCGAGGATCGGATTCCCTAGGTTGGCCCACTCGGGGTCGAACAGGTTGTCCTTGTACTGGATCTGGTAGTACCGAGTCGACACGCCGTCCCACTGGATTTGCGGCACGCCGCCGACCACCGTGAACGCCAGCGTCGGCGGATAGCCGTTCACCGTCGCCTGGAAGATACGGGTGGTCGAAAGCGGGGGCGTCCCGTCGTCCGTCACCGTGACCGCGAACCAGAGCACGTTGCCGGCATCGGCCTCCTCGGTTGTCCACGTGAACAGCCCGGTCTGGAGGTCCAGCACCGCGTCGTTGACCGGCGGGTCATACAGGTAGTACGTGTCCAGCGCGTAGGCCAGCGTGTTGCTGGGCCAGTCGTCGTCGCGTGCCGGCACCCGGAAGTCGAGCGTCTCGCCCACGACCAGCGTCACCGCCGGGATCGGATCCAAGATCGGCCGCGTGTTCGCCGAGAGCACGATCACCTGGAACGTGTTGGTCGCGGCCAGCGTCGGCGAGCCGCTGTCGAACACGCGCGTAGTGATGAGGTTCGTGGTCAGCCCCTGCTGGACGGTCGGCGTCCACGTGATCACGCCGTTGCTGATCACCGCGCCGGCCGGCGCGGCGAGCAGCTGATACGTGAGCATATTCGCAGGTAGGTCTGCGTCCGTCGCCACGTTCGTCACGACCATCGTGCGCAGCGCCTTGATTGTCAGGTTCGTCTGAGCCGGCAGCACCGGCGCGACGTTGACCTCGCTCACCCACACGGTGAAGCTGTTCGTCGCGGCCAGCGACGGCGCGCCGCTGTCGTACACCCGCACCGTCACGATGTTCGTGCTCGGGCCCTGCGCCTCGCTCGGCGTCCACGCGACCGCCCCCGTGTTCGTGTCGAGGTTCATGCCGCCCGGCCC
>CAYLUN010000006.1:42569-49755 GCA_964386865.1 uncultured Lentisphaeraceae bacterium
TCGGCGTCCACGCGACCGCCCCCGTGTTCGTGTCGAGGTTCATGCCGCCCGGACCGGACAGGAGCTGGAAGCGCAGCGTGTCGGCGGGGAGGTCCACATCGGTGGCCGTGTTCGTCACGGCCAGCAGCGTCAGCTCATTCATCACGCGGTTCGTCGGCACCGTCAGCACCGGCGCGTCGTTGACCGCCGTAACAGTGATTGAGGCTGTATCGCTCGCCACGCTATACGCCGTGGTGCCGCCGCGGCCCGCCGCGTTCTGCTTGGTCGCGACGCTACCCGAGGTCTGGTCCCACGCGAAGTAGCTGAAGCTCGCCGTCGTGCCGTTTTGCGCGTTCGGCAGGAAGCGCACGCGGTCTTGGCTCCGCAGCAGCAGGGCGGCGTTGGTCGAAACGCTGCCGACTGCAGCCCAGCCGACGCCGGCGTTGGTCGAGTACTGCCACGACCCGTTGCCGAAGACATTCGTGAAGACCGCCACGCCTTGGAGCGCGCCCGCGTCCACGTCACTGATCGACGTGCCGACGATGTTCGCGACCGTCATGCCCGCGTTGTTGACCGCATCCTCCGTGAGGGAGGTCATCACGGGGTTGGTCGGCGCCAGCACGGGCGCGTCGTTCACCGCGCTCACGACGATCTGGAACGTCTGGGTCGGCGAGCTGTCCTGCCCGCCGTACGCCGTGCCGCCGTTGTCCAACAGGTAGAGGCTGACTGTCGCGACGCCGTTTGCGTTCGGAGCGGAGGTGAACGTGAGTGTTCCGTTCGTCGCAACGCTCGGTGCCGCGCTGAAGAGAGCCGGTGCCGAGTTCGTGCAGGCGAACGCACAGGTCTGCCACGCCTCGTGGGCGGGACCGGCGCTGATGCCGCTGGCCCAGCCGACCACGGTGTGCGATCCAGAGTCTTCGTCCACGTACTGATCGGCACCCTTCGTAAATGAGGGCGCGTGATTCACGGCGAGCACGAAGAACGACACCGAGGCGCTGTTCGAGAGGGCGGTATCGCTCACGGTCAGCCAGACGGTGTTCGAGCCGGGCAGCAGCCACGTGTGTTCGGCCACGGCGTTCGTCGAATCGGTCGAGCCATCGCCCTCGAAGTCCCACGCGTAGAACAGGTCGTCGCCGTTCGGGTCGTAAGAATTGGTGGCCACCAGCGTGACCGGGCGGCCCTCGTAGACGGTGTAGGGGCCGCCGGCGTCGGCCACCGGCGCTTGGTTGTCTCCGACCGAGCAGGTCGCGTAGTCCCACCCCGAGGTCATCTTCACGCCGTTGTTCATCACGCCGTTGTCCACGACGCGCAGCGCGACGGTCTGCGGCCCAGGCTCGGTGAAGCGCATGAAGAAAGTCGGCGCGTTCGTGAGGAGGTCGGGCTCGTCGTCATTGTCGAAGTCCCACTGATACTGCGTAATGAAGTCCGTGGGGTCGATGTCGCGCGACTCGCTGCCGGAGAGGCGCACAAGAACCCCCGCCGACGCGGACTTCGGTACGGTGGCGTGCGCGTACGGCGCGTGCGGCGGCTCCGCGATAACGATGGTCTTGAAGGTCTCATCGCTCTGCGGCGGGTCGGCATCGTCGACCACCTTCAAATGGACGGTCACCATAACCGGCACGTCGCCCGTCACGGCGGGATGCGGGTCGGGCCACGTGTAGACGACATTGGTGTCGGCGGGGTCGGTGGTGATCAGGTCGAAGTTGCCGTCGTTGTCGAAATCCCACATGTACTTGGCGATCTTCTTGGTCGGGTCGACTGAGAAGGAACGCTCGGCGCTCAGGGTGAGCGGGATGCCGTAGCCCCACACGGCGGGTGCCGTGATGATGGCTTCCGGCGGCTGCGTGAAGAGCGACGGCGTCAGCATCACGATGGCCCAGGAGGTGGAGAGCTCGTAGCCGAGTTCGCCGCCGGCGTTCATATAGTAGGTGCCAAGCCAGGAGCCGTCGCTATTCTGTTGGTCGGTGATAATCCGGCGGATGCCCGAAGCCTCATCGGCGTACCAGTTGAACCCGTTGCGGAGGACCTCTACGTTGGACGGCCTGGCCAGCCGCAGCGCCTTGGTTAGCGCGTAGCGTCCGTAGTAGTTCTTCAGGCTGGGGTCGCCGTATGTTCCCGCCCATCCGGCCGCGATGGTGTCTTCGGTTTGCGCCCACAGGTCGTTGGTGGTCGTGACATCGTCCATGGCCAACTGCACCAGCGCGGACGGCGTCGTGTTGTAGGTGTAGCCCCAAGGATGGCCGGAGCCCTCATAGCCGAAGCCGCCGGAGCCGTTCCAGCTGGCACTGAGCCAGATCTTATTCTCGCTCTTGACATAGTCCGGGCAGACGATGCCGAAATTATCCTCGGCCGCCAGGATGCCGATCGCCCCCCACTGGCTGACCGAGTTGTCCGAACTGCCGGAACGCCAGCCGTAGCGCCAGCCGCCGCGGCCGCCCGTTGCGGGCTGTCCCTGACCCCAGGCGTACATGTCGACCATGTCTTGCAAGAGATCGTAGAACGAGCGTCCTTTAATGTTGTCGCCGCCTGTCGCAGCGATGAACGTCCGCGCCTGCGAAGCGGCCACGGCGTCCATGACCATGCCCAGCTCATAAGGCGGATAGCTGCACGCGACATCGATCGCGATGCCGTTCGAGGCGGCGACGGCTAGCAGGTTGGGCTTGACCTTGCCGTCGGCGGAGGCGGCCAGGGCCGCCGCGGGCGACGGTGCGGCGTAGGCCGGCCAGACGCCGGTCCGGGCGCTTTCTTGTCCCAGCGAGTAGGAGGCGGGCAGCAGCATCGCTGCGGAGACGGTCTGCGCCGCAGACGGCGCGGGCGGCGCGTACCCGACGCCCACCACGTTGGCCCGCAGCGTGGTGAAGAGATACCGGAAGCCCCTATCGACGGTCTCCACATAGGGATCCTCGTCGCCGAAGCCGTCCACGCGGTGGCCGTTGATCTCGAAGGCCTGCAGAGCCGAAGCGGTGGCGGCCGCCGTAGAGTCGTGCCAGCCGCCGCTGGCCTTATTCTGGCGCTTGTGTAGCCACCACAGTCCCTCGTCAACCGCGATTTGCGCGCGTGTTTCCAGATTGCTTTCGAGCAGCATGACACGGTATTCGTCGGAACCCGCCAACTCCGCGCCGTCCCAGACTGTCAGGCGGGCGACATAGCTCTTGCCCTCGCCGCCCGTATAGGCGTGCGAGGCCTCGATCGCGTAGGTGTTGGCGACGCTTTGCACGGCCGTCGTGGTGCCGTCGCCGAAGTCCCATGAGTAAGTCAGCGAGCCCGCGTCGCGAACGATGCCCTTGAGCGTCACTGTCGCACTCGCGTAGGCCGGATGGTACTCGTTCGTGTTGCCATGATAGGGCACGCAGATGACGTTGGGTGCGAGGTTCGGAACGATGGTCACCGCGACGGACGCGCTGTTGGAAAGGCTGGCGCCGGTGACGACCGTGAGCTTGGCGGTGTAGACGCCTTCCGCGCCGTAGGTGTAGAACGGCCGGACGCCGACCCGGTCCATGTCGTCGTCGGCGGTTCCGTTTCCGTCGCTGTCGCTGGCGACGTTTACGTCCCAGAGGTAGCGGGCGATGCCCTCGGCGTTGCCGCTGGCGTCATGCGAGAGGCTGGCGTCGAAGTAGACCGGCGGTCCGCCGGCCCCGCCCTGGTAGGGGCCGCCCGCGTCCGCCGTCGGGGCCTGCGCCTCGACCACGTGGACAGTCGCCGTGGCAGCCGGCGACGCCTGCTCGTAATTGTCGTAGACTACGAGCGCGACGGTGTAGTCTCCCACCGCGTTATACTGGTGCTGCGGCCGCGCGCCCGTTCCGGCACTGCCATCGCCGAAGTCCCACGCGTAGCGGGCCACCGCGTAGTCGTCCGACGAGCCGGTGCCATCCAAGCGCGTCCACGCGTTGACCTCCACCGTATAGGGCCCACCGGCGTCCGCTACAGGCGGCTGACCCGGCGACAGGATCACGTTCGCCACGTGGACGTGCGTCTGCAGCACGTGATCCGTCACGCGAAGCGCGACGGGGTTGCTGCCCATCTGCGCCGCGGAGAAGGTGTGGCGCACGCTGAGCCCGGTGTCGCCCGAAGGCCGGAAGCCGGCCTGCGCGTCGTAGGCCCAGTCCCACTCGTAGGTGTAGAGGTCGTGGTCGTCGGTGCTGAGCGCGGCCGAGAAGAGGAACGTCCACAGCCCGCCCACGCAGTTCGTCTCGCTGCCGTACTTGTCGCCGCCCATGTTGGCGACGGGCGGCGCGTTCTTGACGAGCGTCACCGTCGTGGTGGCGCTGGCCGTGTTGAGAACCTGATCCCAGACCGTCAGGACGGCCTGGCGCTCGCCGGGCTCATAGAGGCGGTACGTGGGCGTCGCGCCAGCGGTGATCTCGCGCACGTCGTCCACCACCACCGTCCCGTAGTACACGTCGAGGCCACGGCGGAACGTGGTCGCCGTTCCGTAGTTGGAGTCGTAGAGGAGCGTCCACTCGGGTGCGCCGTCGGCCTTCAGGTAGTAGCGCGCGCCCTGCACAGGCTTCAGCTCGATCCGAACCTGGTACCACTGGTCGGGCGCATAGCCTCCGAAGCTGCCGCGGTAGCTGCTGTCTTCATAGACTTGCAGCGAGCCGTTGCAGAAGTAGAGGGCATACGGCATCTGGTCGTAGTTGTAGCGCGTGCCCGTATTCATGAACCCGATCATGGCCCACACGCTCGAGATCGGCTGGAAGCGGGCCTCGAGGGCCATGCCGTAGCCGCGCGTGTAGAGGTCGCGGCTGAAGCAATAGCGCTGGCCCCATGTCCACGCGGTATTTACGACCGCCACTTGGTTGCTCTGGCTCACGCCCGCCGCGCTCGTCACCCACTTCTGCGCGCAGAGGTTCGTGCCGTCGAAGGTGTCGGCGCCCAAGTCCCACAGGTAGTGGCTGATCGATGACTCGGCGTCGAACGAGTTCGTACCGCTGACCACGATGTTCCAGGCGCCGGTGCTGGCGTGACCGGTGAACTCGTCGAAGCTGTACGGGCCGCCCGGCACGGCTGTGGGCGCGCCGCCGCTCACCACCGTCACCGTCGCGACTGCCAGATTCGTTTGGAGGACGTGGTCGGTCACGCGCAGCGCCACGGTGTAGACGCCCGCGTTAGTCCACGCGTGCGTGGTGGTCGAGGCGGTGTCGCCCGAGGGCGTGAATGCGCCGTCGTAATCCCAGTCCCATTCGTACGTGTAGATCCCGTGGTCGTCGGCCGAGGCCGTCGCCGCGAACGGGAAGGTCCAGACCCGCTCGACCGCGTTGGACTCGTACTGCGTCTGCGAGGCGGGCGCGATGGCCGCCGACGGCGGATCGTTGACGAGCAACGTAACGGTCGTGCTGTCCGTGTCTGTCAGCCCGGTCGGATCGGTGACGGTCAGGGTCACGGGATGAACGCCCACTCCGTACAGCCGATAGGACGGCGTCTTGCCGACCGCGATCTCTTGAACGGATGCTAGCGTGCAGGTTCCCGAGCCGACCGTCACGCCGCGGCGCAGGGATGCGTCGACGGTGGTGGACGTCTCGCCTAAGAAGATCCATGCGGAGGCTCCGTGCTCGCGGTAGTAGTAACGAGCGCCAGCCCCGGCCTTGAGGTCGATGCGGACGTCGTACCACGTATCATAGGCGTACCCGCAGCCGGTATTGAACGTCCAGCTCCGGGTGTATTCGCCCAGATAGATGACTCCGTTGTAGAAGTCCAGCGAGTGGACGAACTGATTGTAGTGGAAGGTCGCGTTGTCATTCTTCCACCCGACAACGATGTCGCCTGCGGTAAACATCGCCGTGCACTCGAAGGAAAGTCCTTCGGCCCGCGCGTACGTATCGCGGCTAACCAGATAGCGCTGCGTCCAATCGCCGTTGCCCGCGATGGCGATGCGGTTGCTTTGGGAGACGCCGGCCGGCGCGACAGACCACTTGCTCGAGTCAGGAACCTGGCCGTCAAACGTATCGGCGCCCAGATTCCAGCGGTAGGTCAGGAGGGTCGCGAAAGACACCGTATCGGTGGACGCGCCGCCATCCAGGTTCACGCGCCAGCCGCCTGCCAGCGCGTCGCCCGTGAATTCGTCCACGCTGTACGGGCCGCCCGCAGCGGCGGTGGGCGGCGCCACGATCGGCAGCGTCATGTCCACGTCCGTCACGGCGTTTGTCACGCGCAATGGATTCCCGCCGTAGTCCGCGCGCGATTCCCAGAAGTCCCACGTCCCGTCCCCGTCGAAGTCGCGGTAACACCAGACCGTGTAGTTCGTCGGCGCGGGCACGCCGGCGAGCATGTAGGGCCCGGCGGTCGGTATCGTGACCGTGTGGAAGCCCACGCCTTCGACGTCGTCCGCGGCCACGGCGGCGTCGCCGACAAGCGCGCCATGGTTGAGGTTGAGCGTGAGGTCGTTGGCCGTGCCGTCGTCGAAGGTCCAACACGCGGCGAGGCCGGTCTCCGCGCCGCTCGGCGCGCGCCACATGGCCGACGCGACTTCATGCGGGGAAAGCGCCCGGTCCCAGATCCGGACGTCGTCCACGCGGCCCTGGAAGAACCGCTGCGGCGTCCCGCCGCCCCACGCCGCGCCGATCTCCACGGGGCGGTTGTTGAGTGCGATCGGCCCGGTGCAGGCACGCGCCGCCATCAGCGTACCGTCAACGTAGAGCTTCAATTCGGCGCCGTCGTAGGTACCCGCCACGTGGTGCCAGGTGTCGTCCAACACTCGGCTGGAGGTCACGCCGACCACCGTGTTCCAATCCACGCCGTTGCCGAAGTACCAGTCGATCGTGCCGCTGGCCCCCGTTCCTTGCATGGCCCAGCCGGTGACATCAGTGAAGCCGTGCGACTTATCGATGATTAGGTAATGCTCCGCAGGCTGCGACGCACTACCTTTCACCCAGAACTCCACGGTGATGGCGCTGGTCATGTTGAGGCTGGGCGCGTCCGGCACCGACACATAGTCGCCGCTGCCATCCAACACCAGCACGCGATTCGTAAAGGCGTGCTCCCGCGCGACCACCCGAACGGTTCCCGTCTGGGTGCCGCCGTACAGAACGTCGCCGGCGATCGACGTCAGCAGCGACGAGCCCGAGTTCGGATTCGTGCCATGCGCGACTTCTTCGCCGTCGGGCTGGCCGTCTCCGTCCGAGTCCGCTTTGAGAGGGTCCGTGCCGTAGAGGCCGGTCTCATCCTCGTCGCTCAGGCCGTCCACGTCGGTGTCGTGCCGGATGACGAT
>CAYLUN010000006.1:49855-135327 GCA_964386865.1 uncultured Lentisphaeraceae bacterium
CCGCTCCAGCTGCCCCACCAGTTGCCTGACCCGCCGCTGGAGCCAAGCTCCTCCGGGTTCTCGGAGCTGCCATAGACGACGCCTCCGGCGGCACCCCAGTTGCCGCGGCCGCCAGGGCCGCCGTACCCGCCGCCGCCGCCCGCCGCGTTGTTCTGGCCGTAGCCCGGCCCCTTGCCGACGACCGAGCCGCTCACCGCCGCATAGCCCTCGCCGTCCGCTGTGACCGCACCGCCTTCTTCGACGGCCACTTCGCCTGCCTCGATGACCGCCCCTCGGCCCGCCCACAGCCCACTGATCTGGGCGGCGGCGTTCACGCTCCGACAGCGCAGCGCGCCGTTGCTGACCACGCTCAAGAGCGTATTCACGGTTAGCAACGATTCGCCCGGCAGCGTCAGAACCGCGCCGCCTTGCACGGTCGCGGAGCCGAACGTGTTGGTCAGTTCTACGAACGTCGTTTGCGCATAGACGTGAACGTGACCGCCAGCCACGGAGGTGTCTACGAAAACCAGCGAGCCCATACCTCCCACGTAGCCGTTCCAGCCGTTGCCGCCGGCCACCGTCGAGGCACCTGCCCCTGTGAACCCCGAGGCGTCCGCATGGTACACCGCGATCCGCCCGCCGCCGCCCGCGCCGCCGGAGTAGCCCGACGCGAAATCGCCGCCGCGCGCCTGGAAGCTGCCCGCGCCGGTCAGCGTGCCGGCTGTGACCCACAGCGAGCCGCCCGCTCCCGCTCCGCTGTGCTCGACCGGCGTGCCGCCATTGGCGCTCACGACGCCTTCGAGCGTCAGCGTGTCCGTCACCAGCAGCCGGATCGCGCCGCCGCCCGCGCCGCTCCAGCGCGACTCCCAGGAGCCGCCGCTCGCGCCCAAGCCGACGGGCTCCAGCGGATCGCCGTAAGTCGGCCCCAGCGAGCCGCCCCACGAGCCTAACGTCCCCAAGCCAGCGTGGCTGGCGCCGTTGAGAGCCCCCGGCGCGCCGGGGCCGACGCCCCAGGCGTTGCCCTGGTCGTGCCGGCCCGCGTAGCCCTGCCCGTCCGCGGAGATCCGGCCGCCGGCCTCGACCACCACGTTGCTCGCGCGGAGCGTTGCCCCGCTGCCGGCCCACTGCCCGCTCACTTGAGCCGTGTTGTTCGTGCTCTGGCAGAGCACCACCCCGTCGCCCGCCACCCGCAGCTCGCCCGCCACCTCGACGGTCGCCCCGCCGCCGACGCGGAGCGTTGCGTTTGACTCCACCCGCATCTCGCCCGCCTCCAAGCGGAAGCCCGCGGGAACCCGCAGCGTGCCGCCGCCACCTACGACGACCGCGCGATAGACGGCGGTGGTGCCTGGGAATGTGAAATCGTCGTAGACCGCAAGCTCCTGCTCCTCGGCGCCGCCCGTGCCCCGGATGAAGACCACCGTACCGTGAGCACCGGGATTGTCGCCGCCGCCGCCGCTGGCCGTCGAGGCTGCGAACCCGGTAAAGGCCGCGTCGTCCAGGCTGTAGACCGCGACCCGGCCGCCGCCGCCGCCGCCCGCCCAGTAGGCGCTGCCGGGCGAGCCGCCGTCTGCCGTGAACGCGCCCGCGCCGGAGAGCGTGTGCGCCGTGACCCACACGGAGCCGCCTGCTCCCGCGCCGGATTCGCACGCCCAGTCGCTCGACGAGGCTCCGCCGTTGGCGCTGACCGTCCCGTCCAGCGCCAGCTCGTTGCCTACGATCAGCCGGATCGCGCCGCCGCCCGCGCCGCCCCACGCCCGCTCATCCGGCGGGGCGCCGGAACCGAGGTCGGCGGGCTCGAGCGGCGAGCCGTAGGCCGGCCCGCCCGGACGTCCGCGCCGGTCGTTCCCGCCCGCGCCCCCATAGCCGGCGCCCGGGGAGATGTCATCCACGCGTGTCGCGGTGCCAGGCCCGCAGCCGTGCACCCAGTCCTCCTGCCACCCGATGTAGCCCTGGCCGTCCGCCGTGATCGTGCCGCCCGCCTCGACGATCACGTCCGCCGCCTCGATCGTCACCCCCCGGCCGACCCACTGCCCGCCCACTTGCGCGGCGTTGTCGGCACCTTCGCACACCAGCGTCCCGCCGTCCGCCACCCACAGGGCTCCGGTCACCGTCAGCGTCGACCCGCCTCCCACGGTCAGGGTCGCGCCGGTCGAGACGTTGAGCGCGAAGGCGTCGAACGTCTGGTTGGAGGCGGTCGTCAACACGGCCCCGTCATGGACCGTCACCGCCCCGAATACCGCCGTCTCCCCCCCCACCCGCCCGCGCTCGTACACGTCGAGGCTGTCGGGGGTGCTCGCCGTCCCAAGCATCAGGCAGAAGCCCGTTTCGCCGTTGTGCTCAGCCCCGTTACCGCCGACCGCCGTCGTCGTGGCAAAACCGGTGAACCCGCCGGCGTCCGCGCTGTACACCGCGATGTGGCCGCCGCCGCCGCCGCCGCCCGCGTAGCCGGGATGGTAGGAGCCGCCCACGGCCTCGAACCGGCCGCCGCCGAGCAGCGTGGACGCGGTCGCCCACACGGAGCCGCCCGCGCCGCCGCCCGCATGCCCGCTCGCGTTGCCGCCGTTGGCCGTGACCCGACCGTCCAGCGTCAGCGTGTCGCTGACCGTCAGACGGATCGCGCCGCCGCCCGCGCCGCTCGGGCCGTACCAGTGCGTGCCGCCGCTGGAGCCGAGGCTGGTCGGCGTCAGCGACAACCCGTAGGCCGGGCCGCTCTTGTAATAGCTGCCCGAATCGCCGTTGCCGCCCCGTCCGCCGTGGCTCCCGCCCGCGCCCGCATGTACGCTGCCGCCCTCGCCAGACCCCGGGCCGAAGCCGTTCTGGATGTCCGCCGTCTGCGCGGCATACCCTTGGCTGTCGGCCGAGATCCGCCCGTCCGACTCGACGAGCAGGTTGCTCGCCGAAAGCGTGACGCCGCGGCCCACCCAGAGCCCGCCCACCTGTGCGGCGTTATCGACGCTCTTGCACAGCACCGTGGCGTCCTTCGCCACGTAGAAGTCGCCGGACACCGCCACAGTCGCGCCGCCGCCCAGGGCCACGGTGGCACCCGTGGACACGTTGAAGGCCGACGCGGCGAGCGTCAGATTCGTGGCCAGCGTCAGCGTCGCGCCATCGTGAACCGTCACCGAGGCGTAGGCCGCCGACGGCTGCTGAAGGTCGCCGAACTGGTACACGTCGAGGTGGTTCGGCACGGCGCCGGTGTCGATCATCATTCCGGAGCCGGTCTCGCCGTTGTGCTCGGCCCCGCTGCCGCCGACCGCCGTTGTGGCGGAGAAGCCGGTGAAGCCGCTGGCGTCGCCGCTGTACACCGCCATGCGTCCGCCGCCGCCGCCGCCGCTGGAGTAGCCCGGCTGGTAGGAGCCGCCACTGGCTTCGAACCGGCCTCCGCCAGCCAGCGTCGCGGCCGTCACCCACAGCGAGCCGCCCGCGCCGCCGCCTGCGTGCCCGGTGCCCGCGCCGCCGTTGGCCGTGACCAGCCCGTCGAGGGTCAGCGTGCCGGTGACGGTCAGCCGGATGGCGCCGCCGCCCGCGCCGCTCGGGCCGCCCCAGTGCGTACCGCCGCTCGAGCCAAGCTCCACGGGCGTCAGCGACAGGCCGTACGCCGGGCAGCTCTTGTAGTAGCTGCCCGCGTCGCCGTTGCCGCCGCGGCCGCCGTGGCTGCCGCCCGCGCCCGCGTGCCCCCCCCCGCCCTCGCCGAACCCGGGGCCGATGCCGTTCGCATAGGCGGTCTGCTGGGCCGCGTACCCCTGGGCGTCCGCTGAGATTCGGCTGCCGGAGTCAATGTTCAGCGAGCCCGCCTGAATCGTCACGCCACGCCCCACCCATGCGCCCTCAACCTGCGCCGCCGTGTTCGTGCCTCGGCACACCAAGGTCGAGGAGGCCGCGAGCGTCACGTCATTCGACACGCGCAGTGCCGATCCGCCCGAGAGGTAGACCGCGCTCGCGTCGGCCGCGAGCGAGCGCACGGCGAGGTTCGTCGAAGCCGAATCGATCACCGCCCCCAGTTCGGCTGAAACGTCGCCGAACACGTGGTCGCCTTGGAGGGTCACCACGCAGGCCTGGGCAACGAGGTTCGACCCCTCGTACATCAGGTCGCCCTCCCCGATGAGCGTATCCGACGTGAACACCACGGGATCAGCCCAGACGCCTGCCCAGAACGGCAAACAGGCGGAGAGTAAAGCACCAACCAACCCACGCGCGCACCTACTTTTCATGTCAGACTCCCGGTTGACGGTTCGAGGTGAAAGCGGAAGAAAGTCACACAGAGGCGACGATTAGCGAGCGGAGAGATGAGCCAGCAGAAACACAACACAACAAGTTCTATTCAAGCAATACGCATAGGATAATCAGAAGCGACACAAGAAATCAAGTGTTTTAAACAGTTCATCCTGAACCGCCCGCCGCGTTCTGGCGTTAGATGAATCGGTTGGTTTGCGCGCTTGAAGTCGCCTCGTCATAGGGGGTGGCCCGCCGCCCGCAGGCGGCTCGGGGAGCCGACCCTGTCGCGCCGTTTCGCGGTCCAGGTCGCTTCAGGGATCATCAGGATGACGGGCGGTCGCGCCGGCGGGCGATGAGGGCGGCGGCGAGGTAGACGAGGACGGCGAGCTCGACGATCGTCGCGCCGGGCGGCCAGCCGGGCGCGTAGCTCACGGCGAGGCCAAGCAGGCTCACGCCGGCCCCGATGCCGACCGCCGCCAGCATCATGTGGTCGAGCCGGCGCGTCAGCAGGCCCGCAGCAGCAGCCGGGAGCGTCAGCAGCGCGATCGCGAGCACGATGCCCGCCACGCGCACCAGCAGCACCACCGTCAGCGCGGTCAGCACGTGGTAGACGGTTTCGTAGAGCGCCGTGTTCACGCCGCGCAGCCGCGCCAGCTCTTCGTTGAAGGCGATCGCCAGAAAGCGGTTGTAGCAGAGCGCCGCGGCGGCGACGATCAGCGCGTCGAGGCCCGCCATCCACGCCAGGTCGCCGCCGGTCACCAGCAGGAGCGAGCCGAAGAGATAGCTCATCAGGTCGTCCTGATACCCCGGCGTGGCCGCCACGAACGAGACGCCCAGCGCCATGCCGCCGGTCCAGACCGCGCTCAGCACGGTGTCGGCGCGGTGCTTGTCGCGCGCCGTCAGCCGCGCCAGCAGCAGCGCCACGCCGACGGCCACCAGAACCGCGCCGCCCATGGGCGTCAGCACCTCGATATCGAACCGCCGCTGCAGCAGCCGCGCCAGCCCCAGCCCGGCCAAAATACTGTGCGAGACCGCGCCCGCCAGATAGGTCGAGCGCCGCACCACGACGAGGCTGCCCACCACGCCAGCAGCCACGGCCGCCAGCGCCGCCGCGATGACCGCGTTGACGAGGAACGGGTAGCTGCACAGATCGGTGAAGAAGGTCAGCATCCCTTCCCCTCCTCGCACCCGCACCCGTGGTGCGGCGCGTGCAGCGCCGCGGACGGGTCGAGCACGTGGCAGTCCGCGTCGTGCCGGATCGTCGTGAGGCTGCCGCCGAAGGCCTCGGTAAACGTCGCCGACGCCACCTCGCCGATGGCGTGCAGGCCGGCCGTGCGGTTCACGCACAGCACGTGCGTCGCGTGGCCGGTCACCACGCCGAGGTTGTGCGAGACCATCATCACCGTCACCTCGGCGGACAGCTCGCGGAACAGCTCGTACATCAGGCTCGCGTGCTCGGGGTCGATGTTCGCCACGGGCTCGTCCAGCAGCAGCAGCTCCGAGCCGCCGGACAGCGCCTGCGCGATCATCACCCGCTGCCGCTCGCCGCCCGACAGCTCGGCGAAGGCGCGCCGCTCAAAGCCCGCCAGCCTCACTCGCGCCAGCGCCTGCCGCGCCGCCTCGCGGTCGTCGCGGCCATAGGTGCCGAGCCGGCTCTTGCCCACGCGCCCCATCAGCACCACCTCGCGCACGGAGACCGGAAAGCGCGGGTCAAACGGGATCGACTGCGGCACGTAGCCCAGGCGGGCGCGGGCCCTCTCGGGCGTCTCGCCGAGCACGCGGACCGTGCCATAGCGCGGCGCCAGCGCGCCGAGAACCAGCTTAAGCAGCGTGGTCTTGCCGCCGCCGTTGGGGCCGACCACGGCGACCAGCGACCGCGGGGCGACCGCGAAGGAGACGTTGTGCAACACCTCCTGCGTGCCGTAGGAGAAGCACACGTCGCGCAATTCGATCACGGGTTCTGTCCGATTTATCGTCATCACTCCTTGCCGTACGTTCAAAATCGCATGACAGCCCCTGCCGTCCGAGTCTGCGCCTACTCTCGCACCTTGCGCAGCTTCACCGCCACGTCGCGCATCAGGGCGGGCCAGTCCTCTTGCAGCGGGTCCAGCGTCTCCACCGTCGCGCCGAGCTGAGCCGCCAGCGTCTGCGCCGGGCGGCGGTCGTACTGCGGCTCGGCGAACACCGCCTTGACCCCGGCGGCGCGCGCCTGCCCAATCACGTCCGCCAGATGCCGGGCGGACGGGGCCTTGCCGTCCTCCTCGATCACCAGCAGCGACAGCCCGTAGTCCGCGGCGAAATAGCTCCACGAGGGATGGTAGACGACCCACGTCTTGGCGCGGAGCGCCTGCAAGGCCTCGCGCGCGGCGCGGTCGGCCTCGCCGATCTCCGCCACCGTCTTGTTCAGATTCCGCCCGAGCTCCTCGCGCCGCTGCGGCAGCGCCTGCGCCAGCGCGGCCACGGTGTTGGAGGCCATGGCGGCGAAGAGGCGCGGCGAGAGCCAGATGTGCGGGTCGCCGCCCTCGGCCGAGCAGACGTGGCCCGGCGCGTGCCCGTGCTCGCTGCCGCCCAGCTTGCCGATGCCCGCGTCCGCCGCCGCCACCGCGAGCCGGGGGTTCAGCTGGGCGGCGCGGCCCACGAGCGGCCTCTCGAACGGCATGCCCACGGTCAGGAAGAGCGCCGCGCCGGCGAGCTTCTTGACCTGGCGCGCGCCGGGCTCGAAGGTGTGGGGGTTCGCGCCAGCCGTCAGGAGCGTCTGCACCTCGACCGCCTCGCCGGCCAGCCGCTTGACCAGCCAGGCCTGCGGCGGAATCGAGACGAACACCACGGGGCGCTCCTCCGCGCTCACCGCCAGCGCCGCGACGGCCAGCGCGAACAGACTTCCTAACCGCCTAACAGCCTTCAGTCTATACACCTGTTTTCCCCTGCTTCGACAGCGCCGATTTGACCGACACGCCGCAAATCTTGCCAAGCTGCCCGGTGAGCGCGCCCAGCTCGTCGGTCGTGGCCTCCACGACCAGCGTGATGACCGAGACGCCCCGGTCGCGGCGCGGCAGCCCGACGCGCGCCGTAATCAGCTCCGCGTGCTCGCTCAGCACGCGGTTCACCGCCTCGACGCCGTCGCGGCGCTCCAGAATGATGCCGACAAATCCGATCCTGCGCTCCATGCTAACCTCTCACGCCTGGCTCAGCTCCGCGCTGCGGGCCGCTGCGGCGGCCAGCGTCTTGGCCAGCGCGGCCTTGACCGGCGACTTCTCCAGCACCGCGAGCCCGGCGGCGGTCGTGCCCTTGGGCGAAGCCACGGCCTGAATGAACTCGGCCGTGTCGCGGCCGGTGTTCTGCAGGTAGATGCCCGTGCCGATCAGCGTCTGCTCGGCCAGCAGCCGCGCCGCCTCCCTGGGCAGCTTGAGCGCGACCGCGCCCTCGACCAGCGCCTGCATCACGTAGGCCACAAAAGCGGGGCCCGAGCCGCTGAGCGCCGTGACCGCATCGAAGTGGCGCTCGGGCAGCTCCAGCACCGAGCCCGCGCTGCCGAAGAGCTGCTCCACGAACTTCTTGTCGGCCGGCTTGACGCTCTTGGCCACGCAGTAGACGCTCATGCCCTCCTGCACGGCCAGCGCGAGGTTCGGCATCACGCGCACCAGCCGCGGCTTGGCGCCGGCGGCCTTCTTCAGCGCGGCGAGCGTCTTGCCCGCCGCGATCGAGATCAGCAGGTGCTTGTCCGTCAGCAGCTTCTTGGCGTCGCCCAACAGCGCGTCGAGGTCCTGCGGCTTCACGGCCAGCACCAGCACCCGGCACTCCTTCACGGTTTGCGCGACGTCGTCCGTGACGGCGACGCCGTACTGCTTCGCCATCAGGTCGCGCCGCTCCGCCGACTTGTCGCACGCCGTGACGTCCCACGGCTCGCAGAGACCCGCCTGCGCCAATGCAACCATGATCGCCTCTGCCATCTTACCCGCGCCCAAAAAACCGATTGTCATGATAGAACCCTTTCGAAAAGAGGGCGGGCACAGAAGCCCGCCCATACGTTCACGCGTACCCGTGCCGCCGAAGCTCGGCGCGCAACTGCATCTGGAACGCCTGCAAATCCGCGTTCGAGGGCCGGTAGCCCGGCGTCTCGGGGTCAAGCCCGAACCGCCCCATCTGGTCGATCAGCCAGCGGGCCTTCACGCCGTCCGAGAAGGTGACGGAGCCGCTCACCATCGCGCCCGGCACGACCAAGCGGTCAAGCGTCAGCGCGACCGTGGGCGCCGCGCCGTCCGGAGGCTGCGCCTCGCCGAGGGCACCCCCCTCCTCGGCCGGGGCGCCGGGCTCGTACTCGAGCTCGTCGGCGTCGGCGTAGGGGTCCTCCGGCTGCGCGGCGGCGGGCGGCGGCGGCGGGGCCTCCGCCTTGAGCGGCTTCGGCTCGGGCTTGTCCTGGACGGACGCGCCGATGTCGAGCACCAGCAGCCGCACGTCCATGTACGTCATCGTGAGGTTAAACTCGCTCTTCAGGCTCCGCTGCACCTCCGAGAGAGAGGCCCCGGCGGCCAGCCACTCTTTGACAGCCTGACGCTGTTGTTCGGAAAGTTCCATTGCTCAGAATCTCCTTTGGCCGAAGATTGTCCCAAGCCCGCGCCCGAACGTCAAGGTCAAGAAAGCGCCCGCAGCAGCGCCACGAGGAAGGAGCGGTTGTCGGCGCTGGTGTAGGTCAGGCGGCCGCCCATGCGCGAAAAGGTCTTGCAGAAGCGCAGGTAGTAGGCGGGGTTGTCCTGCGGAGGCTCGCCGTCCCGCGCCCAGTCCCACGCGGACTGCGCGAGGTCCACCACGTGGAGCGAGAAGTCGTTGATCGACCCGCCGCGGGCGCGGGCGACGTTACGCGACATCGAGAGCGCCTTCTCGAAGATCATCGGCGACATGACCGCCGAGCCCACGGAGAGGTAGACTCCGCCCTCCAGCCGGCTGACCGAGTCGGTGAACGACAGGAAGTCGCGCTCGGCCGCCCGGCCGATGGCGGCCCCGCAGTTCAGCGGGTGCGTGTAGATGATGTCGTGGCCGAACATCGGGTGCGCCGTGAAGGGCACCCCGGCCGCGTAGGCCGCCGCCTGCAGGCCGTACGCCTTGAACGGATGCTCAACACGCAAGAAGCCCGGCGGCACGTTGACACGCTTCAGCAGCGCGGCCAGGTCCGCGGCCGCTGCCGCACGCCCGAGCGCGGCCTCGCCGGCTGCAGGCAGCGCGCCGGCTGCGATATCCGCCGCCAGCTCCTCGCCGCTCGGAATGGACAGCCCGTCCTCGGCCACCAGCGCGCCGACCGCCTCGCCGTAGCCAAGCCCCCGGTACGCGCCGACCGCGAGCGCCAGATTCAGGTACGCGCCCGTCTCCTCCCAGATGCCGAACTGCCCTTCGGCGCAGTAGCGCTTCACGTCTTCGCCGGACTGGCCCTGATAGGCGAACTCCCAGTCGTGGATCACGCCCGCGCCGTTGGTGGCGAAGTGCGTAACCCAGCCGCCCTGCATGAGGCGGATCAGCACGCGCGAAAGGCCGTTCTTGATGCTGTGCGCGCCGAACGCCAGGATCACGGGCGTGCCGCGCGCCCGCGCCGCGCGCACCTCGGCGGCCGCGCGGCTGACGCTGGCGGACGCCTCCGCGTCGAGCGTCGGCTCGTACGACTCGGGGTTGATCTGGTCGCGCCGAATATCGAGCTTGTTCACGCGCGTGGCCAGCGGCTTGACAGAGATTGCGCTACGGTCAAAAAGCGGGTTCATGGGTTTTGCTCCCTCCAGAGCGCCAGCGCCGGCACGAGTTCGGCGGGCGACGCGGTGCCCGTGGTGGCGAGTTGCCGCACGGTGACCGACGCCACGAGGTTGCCGACCAGCGCCGCTTCGGGCCGCGTCGCGCCGGCGGCGAGCGCCAGCAC
The DNA here is from genome assembly GCA_964386865.1 of uncultured Lentisphaeraceae bacterium. Taxonomy (GTDB): domain Bacteria; phylum Verrucomicrobiota; class Kiritimatiellia; order RFP12; family UBA1067; genus CAYLUN01. The sequence continues at coordinate 59,949 of CAYLUN010000006.1, forward strand.
CGCGCCGGCGGTGAACGAGTCGCCCGCGCCCGTGGGGTCGATGGGGCCGGACACGCGGACCGACGGAACCGTCACCGCGTCCGGGCCGGACACGCGCACGCCGCGCTCTCCGGCCGTCGCGAACACGGGCGCGCCCAGCAGCGCCGCGAGCCGCTCGGCTTCGACGGCGATCACCTCGGACGGCACGCATGCGCCCGGCGCGGGATTCTCTTCGCCCGTGAGCTCGAACTGGTTCACCTTGACCGCTACGTTGCGGTAGCGCCGGATGCGGCCGCGCGAGTCGGCCCAAAAGACGGTCTTGGGAAAACGCGGCGCGCGGTCGGCCAGCGCGGCGATCAGCGCGTCGGTCAGCGCCCCGCGGCCCGCCTCGCGCACCTGATCCATCACGATGAGCGCGTCGACGCGCGGCAGCACCGCGTCCAGCGAGGCCAGCAGCGCGCGCTCGACGCGCGCCGGCGTGGGCAGGTGGTTCTTGATGTCGTAGCGGCTGTGCTCGCCCTCGAGGCCCGGGCGCGTGCCGTCGCGCGGCTTGAGGTAGGTCGGCGTCACGCGGTCGGAAGCAACGTGCAGGTGCGTCAGGTCGCAACCGAGCGCGGCGAGGTCCTGCCGCAGCTCCCAGCCCTCGCCGTCCTCGCCGGTGAAGCCGAGCGCGGCGATCCCCCGCGCGCCGAGCGCGGCGAGGTTGTTGACCACGGTCCCCGCCGCGCCGGGCGCGTGGCGGATGCCAACGACCTGGTGCGCGACCAGCCCCGTCTCGAGCGACGGCTCGGCCAGCGCGGGGTCGACGTCGAGGTACTTGTCCAAGAAGAAGTCGCCCAGCACCGCCACGCGCACGCCGCCGAAACGGGCCGTGAGCGCGGCGAGGCGGGCTGCGTCGAAGGTGTGTCGAACATCGAGCATCGGAACGATCCTCTCTGTATCAGGCAGGCGAGGGCGGCGAGACCGCCGCCTGCGGACGGCACGGGGTGCCGTCCCTACCGGAAGGCGCCGTTGGCAGGGACGCCGCCCCGTCGGCGTCCGCGGATGAGCGAACCGCCAGCCCCCAGATGTAATCCACCAGCTTGCGGGCTTCGCGGTAGTCGGGCACCACGAGGTCGGCGCCGGCCCCGATGAGGCGCGCACGCTTCCACGCGTCGCACGTGCCGGAGCGCGCCGCCTCGTCGGTGGCGACCGCCACGGCGAGACCGCCCACGGCGCGGCAGTCCGCAATCTCCACGTAGCCGTCGCCGAACGCGACCAGCGCCTCGCCGTCGACCGCGTGTTCCGCGAGGATGCGCCGGATCACCATCTCCTTGGAAAAGGCCCGGTAGTCGGCCTGCGCGCCGTAGATGCGGCCGGGCGCATAGACATCGAGGCCGAGCAGGCGGGCCTCTTCGAGCACGTACTGCTCGTCCGTGCCCGAGGCGATGTAGATCGCGGTGCCGCGCTCGCGCAGGGCGCTCAGAAGCTCGTGCGAGCCTGCGACGAGGTACGCCTCGCGCGGAACGGAACCGTCGGCAAGCCCCGCGCGACGGCTGTCGATGCGGGCCATGAGCCGGTCGTGGTACTCGGCCTTGTAGTCCTGCGGGTCAAGGGGCGTGCCGCCGCGCAGGCGAATCTCTTCGGCGAGGCGGATCATCTGGTAGATGGTCTGCTTGCCGGTGAGCTCGGTCACAAAATCGCGCACGAGGGCTTCGATCGACGCCGGCGTCTCGTCCGGCCGGGCGACGGGCAGCAGGCGCTCGACCAGCAGGAGCACCATGATCTCCATCCAGCCCTCGCGGATGAGGCTCAGCGTGCCGTCGAAATCGAAGAGCGCGTGCTTGGGCGGCTGGCGCAGCAGGCGCTCGCGCACGACCTCGATGGCGGTGCCGGGCGCGAGGCGCGTGGCTGCGGGCACGGGGCAGACAGGGACATAATCGCGTTCGTTCAAATCGTCTCCTCCAAAGTCAGACGCGTTTCACGATACCCCCTCTTTCCCTGCATTACAAGCCGACACTTGCGCAACATTTGTTGTCTTTTTGCGCAGACTTGTTGCCGCCGAACGGTAATCGAAGCGCCTCACGGCGCCACAAACATAAGCAAACGTGGGCGAATTCGTTTGTAGCCCGTAAGGGCCTTCCCGCAGCGCGCGCCTTGTCATATTTAGAATTGCTGCGACCAAGCCATCCAAGACCAAGCCATCCGAGTTGACGCATGCCGCCGAACGGGCGTACACTCATCAAAACGTAGCAAGCGGAGGGCGTATGACGCAGAGCTTCTGGAGAACCGCGGGGCCCCTAGGCTGCCTCCTGTTGGCGCAGGCGGCCGTCTGCGCCGCGCCGCCGGATGACGCGTCCCCGCCGCGGCTGGTCACAGCCGCGACGCGCGCCGACCCGCAGGCGCTGGCTGAGTTGCAGAGACCGGGCACGCCGATTTTTCAGGACGATTTCGAAACCGACGCGTCGCTCGCGAAGTACTTCGAGATCCGCGGGCTCAAAGAGGGACACGCCAAGCGGGTCACTGACCCCGCCCTCGCGCACAGCGGAGCTGGGGCGCTCCAGCTCACGGCGGTCGGACGGGACGGCAAGGAGTCGGGCTCAGGCGCCACGGGCTGGCTGGGCAGCGACGGCTACGACCGCGTCTACCTGCGCCTCTACATCAAGTACGCCGACGACTACGACCAGGGCAACCTCAACCACACGGGCGGCAGCCTGGCCGCGGTCGCGGGCTCGGACCGCTGGGCGGGAATGGGCTCGGCGGGCCTTCGGCCGCGCGGCGACGACCGCTTCAACAGCCGGTTCGAGCCCTGGTGCGACTGGCGGCGGCTGACTCCGCCGGGCTACCTCTTTCTTTACACGTACTGGATGGAGATGCAGCGCGACCGCGACGGCCACTACTGGGGCAACATGCTCGGCCCCGACGCGAGCGCGCGCGTCGTGCCCACGCGCGGCCAGTGGGTCTGCCTCGAGCACATGATCAAGGCGAACGACGTCGGGCAGGCGAACGGCGAGCTCGCGGCGTGGATCGACGGCAAACTTTATATCCACTACACCGGCATCCGGTGGCGCTCGTCGCCGGACGTCAGTCTCAAACGGTTCGACCTCGGCGTGTACATCCACGCGGCCGCGAAAGACAACACGGTCTGGTACGACGACGTCGCGCTCTCGACCGGCTACGTCGGGCCCCAGACAAACTGCGTGCAGGTGACGCCGGCGTTGTGAGGCGGCCGGCCCTAACCGCTCGGGAGGGCCCGCGTCCCCGCGGGCTGCGGGCTGCTGTACCAGGCCGCGCGACTGTTACGGCTTGAAGCGCTTCCAGAGGATCAGGACGCCGACGGCTACGACGCACCAAGCTCCGAGGGCGAGCGCGATCGACTGCACGACGGGGAAGCGCTTCTCGCACCAGTAGAGCCCGCCCAAGAACGCGACGTACGCGAGCGTCGAGAACAGGCCGAACAGTGCGGTGGTCTGCACGGCCGCCGCGCCGCGCTCCACGTGCATGAAGTAGTAGGTGGGCAGGCTGATGGCCGGAATCATGAGCACGAGTCCGGCGGCGTAATAGTGCTTGGTCTGCGCCAAGTAGTGGATAACCAGCATGATCAGCGCACCGATCAGACACTTGAAAGCCACATGCATATCGCTCGACCTTTTCGTTTGGGACGCAGGCGTCAGCGCGTCTGGATGATGCGGAAGAATGCGTTGGTGGGCGCGCCAAACGCGGCGGGCGTCAGCAGGTACGACAGCGTGCCGCCGGTTCCCGCGACCGGCGAGCCGGCGTTGACCGGCTGCCAGTCCGGCGCGGCGAGGCGGGGGCTCCACTCGATCGTGTAGAAGGCGTCGGGCTTGCTCGCCCACTGCAGGTCGACCGTCCCGGCGGAGCGGTCCGCGAGGAGCGCGGCGGCTTGAAGCGAGGCCGTGTCCACCGCGAACGAGAGGCCCGTGCTCTGCTCGGCGCCCGCGTTATCGAGGGCGCGCACCTGAGCGGCGAACGGGCCGGACTGCCCCGCCGCGGGCTGCCACTGCAGCAGGCCCGTGGCGGTGTCGAGCGTCATGCCATCGGGGCCGGACTCGAGGCTGTAGGAGAGGCGGTTGGGCGGAAGGTCGGGGTCGTCGTAGCGCAGGCTGAACGCGAACGGCTCGTTGCGCCAGAGGTAGAACAGCGCAGGGGAGCGGTAGACGAGCGGCGAGTTCACTTCGCGAACCGTCACCGTCACCGCTGCGCTTTCGAAGACGCTCGGGTCGCCTGCGTCCTCGGCCGTGACCGTGAAGACGTTCGTGCAGGGGCCGTCGATCTCCGCCGTCTGCCAAAGGAACGCGCCGGTCTCGGCGTCGAAGGTGGCGTTGGTCGGAAGCGCGCCAGCCAGCGAAAGGCGCGTCTGTGTGGCGTAAGTCGGAAGCTCCTCGTGGCGGAAGGCCGTGGCAGCGAAGGCGGCGGCGGCGCCCTCGTCGACGGTCAGGTTCGTGACGCCGCCGAGGACCGGCCGGCTCGGCGCCTCCAGCACCTTCACGGTGAGCAGCACCTCGTCACGCAGGTCCACGCGCGGGCCGTCGACAACGAACCCGCAGGCGCGCAGCGCGTAGAGGCCCGGCCCCTGGGCCTCGGAGGGCGTCCAGCCCAGCGCGCCGGTGTCGGCATCGACCGACAGGCCGGAGGGCAGCGACTGCTCCTCGGCCGGATAGAGGCGGTACACGAAGTTAGCCGGGCGGTCGCCAAGGAAGCAGAAGGTGACGCTGAGCGCCTGCTCCTCGCGAACCGTTTGAAGCGCGGGCTGGGCGAGCGCGGCAGAGGCCACACGCGGGTTGCGGTTTGGCTGGCTGGGCGTGGGCAGGCCGAAGGTCACCCACTCGCCTGACGCGCCGTTGAGCCAGCGGCCCAAGCTCGCGTCGCCGGCCTGTTCGGTGGTGTAGACCAGCCGGTCGACGAGCTGCGTGGCCGGGTTGAAGAGACAGATCCGGTCGCCGCTTTTGCCGAGACCGAACGGCGCCTGGAGGTTGGCGGGGTCGAACGGGAGCAGGGTCGCGTTCGACGCGCCGGTCCAAATGCGCAGGGCGTGGCCGGGCGCGAGCGCGACGCCGTTGGAGATGACCAGCGACTTCGTGTTGCGCGGATCAGGCGTGGGCGGCGCCTCGCTGGTGAGCGTGTCGGTGACAATGTACCCGCCGAGGTCGACCGTCTCGGAGCCGTCGTTGAACAGCTCGAACCAGTCGTCCTTCTTGCCGCTGAGCGGGTTGGTGTAGAGGTCGTTCTGCGCCATGCACTCGCTGACCACGATGCGGCAGGCGGGCTTGTCGACGCGGTTCGAAGCGGAGGGCGTGGCGGGATACAGCCAGCGGCGCGGGCCGGACGAGCCGTCCGGGTAGGCGCCCCAGACCGCGTCGGCGGCGGCGTTGGTGACGCGCAGGGAATCGACGGTCACGCTGCGGCCATCAATGGGCGCGCGCAGGAGCAGCAGCCCATTGGTGCAGTCGAAGCGGAAGCTGGCGTGCAGGTCGTTAGTGGCGCTTTCGGCGGGCTCGCCGTCGAGCCAGACGCGCAAGAAGCCGCCGGCCGCGACCGCCCTGTTGGACGGGAAGGCCCAGCCGGGGTCGGCTGCGGCGGTGGCGAGCGACCAGCCCGCGAGCGAGACGGCGGCGGTCTGGCTGTTGTAGAGTTCGGCCCACGGCTCGCGCTCGCCGAGGTTGTCGGCCGGGCCGCTGAAATTGAGCGGCTGCACCTCGTTGAGCCAGACGTCGGGAAGCGAGGTGAGTGTCACGTTCAGCGCGTTGGTCTCGCCGGGCGAGCGGCTGCTTATCGGCGCTCGGTAGTTGACGTCGAGCTTCATGCCGAACACGAGGTCGGAGCTGCCGACCACGTTCTGGTGCATGCTGACCGCTAGCGTGTTGGTGCCCTTGCGGAGTGCGGTGGCGGACAGTGCAAACGGCCCTTCGATCTGGCCCTCCGGGTTCATCAGTCCGCTGGCCGTGGCGTCGGTGACCGTGCCAGTGGGCATGAAAGAGGAGCGCTTGATTTCCAGCCCGTTCAAGTAGAAGACCGCGCCGTCGTCGAGCATGTAGGTGAGCGCCAGCGAGGCGGTGGCCGTCTCGCCGGTGAACGCGAACGTGGTGCGGTAGTAGTAGACCAAGCGGCCATAGAGCGTGTTCGTTGTGGCCAGCGGAATAGGCAATACGGCGGACTCCTTGCCCAGCGGGCCGGGGCCAGAGGGCCAGGCGCTGTCGTTGAAATTGGTCGCGGTCCAGCTGGCGCCCGGATAGGCGGTCAAATAGTACTTCCACGTGTGTCCCCACGGCACGGCGGCAACGGTCTGGTTTGTTCCGAGCGTCGTCTCGGCCGTCCAGTTGGCCGGGCGGTTGTTGTCGAAAGCCGGGTTGATGAGCCGCAGCGACGTGCCGGCCGCGACGGATGCGGGCCACGGGTCGGCGGCCTCGTACGCGACGCGGTCGATGACCGGATCGTCAGGCTCGAATCCGACGGCGGGGCGCTTGAGGAGCAGCGTGCCTGCTGTCGGGAGCTTGCCGCTGAAGGTGCCGATGACCTTAGTTACGAGGTTGCTGCCGTACGCGAAGGAGAAGACGGCGGTGTTCTCGGCCACGCAGACCAAGTCACCTGGCTTCAGGATCGTGCCGCTGGGGAAGGTGAAAGTCACGGCACCGGATAGATAGAAACCGGAGAGGTTCATAGACGTCGCCGCGGAGCGGTTGGCGATTTCGACGTAGGCCGCGCCGTTGGTCGCCGGCGCGTGCTGGATCTCGGTGATGCCGAGGAAGCCCTCCAGCGGGTCGAGCGCCGCGCCGGTGTAGGCGACGGAGCGCGTGACGCCGCCGCCGGGTAGCGGGCTGCCGTCCTCCGCGAAGGCCTGCACCGTGAAGGTGTTGGTGCCGCCGTTGAGCACCACCTGGGCTGTCCAGTTGGAGGCGCTCGTCCACGTGAGCGGCACCTCGACGCCATTGATGCGGATTGTCGTGACCGTAAACGGCGCAACGCCGGAGACGGTCATCACGTTCTGCGTGGAGGTCGAGTAGTCGGCGTCGGGAACGGTGACCGCAAGGTTCGTGGGGTTGGCGGCCGCGAGCTGGGCCACCACGTTGGTGACGCGCGTGCCGACGTCGGTGAAAAACGCGTCGTAGCTGCCGGGCAGCACGGTCGAGTCGGCCATCAGCGCGTCGTACTTGGCGCGGGTCCACACGCGGATCTGCGGATCGCTGGCGGCGGCGAGCAGCCGCTCCACGGCGCGCCAGAAGAGGCGGGCGACCGCCGGCGTCTTCAGGAAGGTCCGCATCGTGGGGTCCTCGCAGGGCAGGGAGGCGAGCGAAGGGTCGATGACGACGTTGAGCGGCTGTCCGAGACCGAAGTTGAAGTCCAGGTCCCAAGCGATCAGCTGCCACCCGTCGTCGCTGTCGTAGAGGTACATGTTCTTGCCGCGGCTGTAGCCGTAGCTGTCGTAGTTGCCGATGAAGCGGTTGGCCGCGATCACAGGCACGAAGTCGGCCAGGTTGAGGCGCGCCTGGAGGCCGCTGAGGTAGAGCGCCGCGTCGTTGGTGGCGTTGAGCGCCGCGACGAGGCCAAAGAAGTTGGTGTAGTCGTTGGCGCGAAAGGTCTCGTAGCCGCGCTTCTGCCAGTTCCAGCGGTAGCGTCCGAGCTTCGGGACGGTCTCGCCGCCCGGCGCCGTCGTGGTATATGTCTGCAGGCGAGCGTTGACGTTGCCGAAGCTGCTGAGGTCGAGCGAGTGCTCGAACCAGTCATCAACCTTGAAGAAGTCGTTGTTGGCGTCCTCCGGAAACCAGTGCTTGAGCACGCCGGCGTTGGGCTTCTCGGTGTCCTCGTAGATCTTCTTCGGGTTCTGCTCAGTGCCGTTGGCATAGAGGTGGATGTAGCGGCGGTACATGTGCGGAATCTCAAGCGCATGCACCAGCGAGTAGCAGAACTGCTCGCGAACCGCGATGGTGTCGTTGCCGAGGTTGCCGATGGTCGAGAGCACGAGCCCGTCGTCGTCGAGCAAGGTGTCGTCGTTCTGGAAGAGCGCCTCGTAATCGATGCTGGCGCCGGGGTTGATCGGCACGGGGTAGCTGCTGTGGAAAGGGCTGCCCGCATACATCATGCCTGCGCCGTAGAAGACGCGGTTGGTGCCGTAGACGAAGGTCGCGTCGACCGGCTTGTTGCTGGCTTTCTCGCGCACGGTCCAGTAGGCGATGTTCTCCTTGGTCATCCAGAAGCGGTAGATGCCGAAGGCGCGGCTGTCGAGCGGCTCGTTGTAGCGCACGAGGCACTCGCGCGCCGGCGCGCTCGCCGGGAAACGGGCGCGGGCGGTCTGCGCGTGGCCGTCGATGGCCTCCACGTAGAAGGCGACGATCGTGTTGTTCGACTGGCCGGCGGGGATTTCGCCGGCGAAGTAGCCGCCGTGCGCGGGCGTCATCAGCGCCGTCCGGGTGCCAGCCTGACCCTCGAGCCGATAATTGAGCACGCAGGACGAGACGCCGTCGGGATCCTGCGCCCTGGCGTAGACGGTGACCGCCTCGCCGTTGCGCGGCAGGAGCGGCTGGTGGATCACGTCGAAGATCGCGGGCGCGGCGTTGGCGGCCGCGCGGCTGTTGGCCTGGCCGGGCGAGCCGAGGGCGCGGGTCGTCAGGATGGAGCCGTTCGCCTCAAGCCAGCTCCCGCGCGTGCGGACGAGCAGTTCGGGGCTGCCGGAGAGCCAGCGGGCGCGCAGGCTGATCGTGCCGGTGCCGGTCTTGGCCAGCGTGGCGCTCATCAAGCCGCGGCAGATGTTCATGCTGTTGTGGCAGCGGTCGCTCGCCCGCAGGTGCAGCACGCGGCCGCCGTCCGGCGCGGCGGCGTTCGTCTCGATGGCCGACGCGTCGTGCGTGCCCATGAAGCGCCAGTCGGCGGTGTCGGACTCGAACGAGGGGTTGTTCACGAGGTTCGCGCCGCCCGACGCCTTGACCTCGACGGCGTCGACCAGGCATTCGCCGCCGTCCATGAGGCCGACGGTGACCGTGTTGGGGTCGAAGTTGGCGGGCTGGCCGCTGGGAAACACATTGTCGATCGCGCCCGTGTACGACAGCGTGACCCACCCGCTCTTCTGGGTCTCGTCGCTGGCGGCCCAGCTCCGGGCGAGGCGCGGGTCGCCGCGCGGGTCGATGCGCTCCAGCGAGCTGCCGCCGCCGTCGGCGAGCGGGCCCCACTCGCCGCCGTCGCGGTAGGTGACGGCCTCGACGACGGCGTTCTTCTGCACGGGCACCGGATCGTCGGGAACGGCCGTGTCCATCACGGTGACCGGCTTGGAGAGCGTGACTGTGCCCCGGCCGTTATCGAGCGAGCCGGCATAGCCGTTCGTCGTCATCTGCGCGTCGCGGCCGGGATAGAGCAGCGCGAGCTTGTTGCGGGAGTGCGGCACGATCAGGTAGCCGCCCGCAGGGATCGTTTCCGAGAACGTGTAGGCGAGGTCGCCGCCGAGCTTCCAGCCGGCCAGGCCGACCGCGTTGGTGCCGGGGTTGTGCAGCTCCACGTACTCGTCATCGTTGTCCTCGGAGATCGGGTGGTACATGATTTCGCTGAGCACGATCTCGGCGGCGCGGCGGCGCGCGTTGGGGGCGGCGGGCGTGGGCGAGGCGAGGCGGTTCCACGCGGCGTCCCCGTCCGGGCAGCGGCCGTCGGACACGCCGATCTCCTGGTCGTTGAAGCGCACGGCGTCGATGACCTCGCCGCCCGCGCTTTCGGGCGCGAAGAGCCAGAGCGTGTCGCCGGCGCCGTCGATCTTGAAGCCCAGCGTGGCCTCGTCGAAGGCGAGGAGGCCCTCGGCGGGAAGCGCGGTGCCCTCGGGGATGGCGTAGCCGACGGACGAGGGGTCGTCGCGCCGGATGACGCAGCCGGCCAGCGAGACGGCCGAGGTCGAGGCGTTGTGGAGTTCGACGAAGCCGGGCGTCGCGCCGGCGTGCGCCAGAACTTCGTTGAATAGCACGGCCTCGTAGGCGGGCGGGCGGGCGGGCTCGGCCACGCCCGGCGAGCCGCCGAGGCGTGCGCTGGCGGACCAGCCGTCGGGCTCGCGTTCGCCGTAAGAGGGGCGGGCCAGCACCAGCGAATGCCCTGAGCCGTCGGCGGCCGCTGGCCACGGCGGGTCGTCGGAGTAATGGATCGTGGTGACCCACGCGCCCATCTCGTCGTGGAGCGTGATCTCGCTGGTGCCGTCGAAGGCCGCGGCCGCGAAGCCGCCGAGGACGTTGGCGACACCGTAGACAGCCGTGATGTCGGCTGGCGACGGGGCGACCGCGAGGTAGCCGTTGGCCGCCATCACGGTGCCGGAGGGAACGGTGTAGTCAAATGCGCCGGAGAAGCTGTAGCCGCCGATGTCCTGGTAATACGGGTTCGAGTTGTAGAGCTCGACGAAGCGGAGGTTGCGGCCGTCGGCGCGGGGGGCGGGCGTGTGGTTGATCTCGGTGACCACGAGGGAGGTGCGGCGGGAGGAGGGCCCGGGCGGCTCGACGCCGCCGCGCACGAGGCCAACCGGCGTCGCAGCCCACGCGGAGGGCGTGAAGGGGTAGCCCGAGAGCGCCAGCACGTTGGCCGGCGCGGCGCAGTCGGCCACGGTGAGCGAAAGGGAGCAGGCGGCGCCGGCGGCAAGCGGGTCGGCGAGGCGCAGGGTGACGTTGGAGGCGGAGCTCAGCCGCGTCGCGCCGAGGACGGAGGTTCCAGCGAGCGCGAAGGCTCCGTTGGTGAGGCTCGCTTCGAGCACCGGTTCGGAGAAGGTCAGGGTCAGCGACCGGCGGTCGTGGGAGAGGCTCCAGCGGGTGAGGGCCGGCGAGAGCGCGTCGGGCACGAAGGTGTAGCGCGCGGTCAGGCTGGTGACCGCCCCGCCGAGCGAGTAGAGGCGGCAGCGGAAGAGGCTGTTGGAGCCTGCGAGTTCGGCCAGACAGGAATAGACCGTCTGGGTCGCGCCCGCGATGTCGGCTCCGTCCTTCTGCCACTGGTAGAACATCCCGCCCTTGCGCACGGCCTCGACCGAGAACGAAACGTCTCGGAGGCCGATGAATTGCTCGTAAAACTCGACCGACGCCGGCTGGGTCTTGACGAGCGGAGGATCGAGACTGGGCTGCAGGACGGTGATGGGGACGAGGTTGGTCGCGCCCGACCCGGGCACATGCCATGCTACCGACAGGTTGTCGCCGCCTGTCCCTTCCTTGTGAAGCGCCTCGATGTAATAGCTCGTACCGGCGGTCAGCGCGACAGGCGACGAACACTGCGTGACATACTGGGTCCAGACGCGGGGATTCGTCCAGCCGCCCACATAAGCGAGACGGCGGCGGGTGCCCGGGTTCGCGTTGGTGCCCAGCCACAGCTCGCTGGCGTCGTCCGAGGCGATCCAAAAGAGATAGTTGGTGGCGGTCACAGCGGGCGTGAGCAAGGCCCTAAGCCGCTGGCCGTAGTTGTCGCCGATGCTCGTGCCGGTCTCCAGTCCATTGGTGGAGACCACCTCCTCGGCGGCTGGGGAATTGGGGAAGGCCGCCGCATTGGTCAGATTCGCCACGGCGGTGCCCGTGATGCCGGAATAGTACTCCCGGTAAAAGCCTTGCTGAGCGAATCCCGACCAACCGGACAGCCCGACCGCCGCCGACACGACTACGCTCCGCACGTTCATTTGCATCTTTTAGCTCGCATCACGCAACCCGTCACAAGTCCAATGGAAGTATGATACAGGGAGTGATGTCCGCGTGCAAGCATACCGCACCGCCGGGCAAACGCGGGTACAACCGCGATTCGGCTTCAAAGCCGTGTTACGCACGTCGCTCGCGACGTTACGGCCGGATCTACGAGACGGTCGAAAAGCGTGAGACCGACGACCGCCGCCGGTTTCGGCGGGCTCGTAGCGCCCGCCGTACTAGACCCGGCAACTGAATCCCGGTTACGCCCCCTGCCCGTTGCGTACCGCGTTTGCGCTTCTTGCGGAACCGCCCGAAACATGGTATTGTTTCGCGAATTTATTCCACTTAACAAGGCAGCACCTGACATGAACACGATCGTCAAGAAGACGCAGCTTTCGGCCGAGGTTTTCCGGATGGAAATCGAGGCTCCGCTCATCGCCCGCGAGCGCAAGCCCGGCCAATTCATCATCCTCCAGATCGACGACTCGATCGGCGAGCGCATCCCCCTCACCATCGCGGACGCCGACCCGGCCACAGGCACCATCACCATCATCTTCCAGACCGTTGGCAAGACGACCCACATTCTGGCGGACAAGGCTGTGGGCGACAGCGTGCCCGCCCTGCTCGGGCCGCTCGGCCAGCCGACGCACATCGCCAAGGTTGGCCACGTGGTCTGCGTCGGCGGCGGCATCGGCGTCGCGCCGATGCACCCCATCGCCCAGGCGATGAAGGCCGCCGGCAACCGGGTCACGATCATTATGGGCGCCCGCACCAAGGAGCTGCTCATCATGGAAGAGGAGATGCGCGCGATCGCGGACGACCTGATCATCGTCACGGACGACGGCTCGTACGGCCGCAAGGGCCTCGTGACGCACCCGCTCAAGGAGCTGTGCGAGCAGTCGCCCAAGCCCGACATGGCCGTGATCATCGGGCCGCCCATCATGATGAAGTTCGGCGCGGAGACCACCCGGCCCTACGGCGTCCCGACGGTCGTCTCGCTCAACACGATCATGATCGACGGCACCGGCATGTGCGGCGGCTGCCGCGTGACGGTCGGCAACAAGACCAAGTTCGTCTGCGTGGACGGGCCGGAGTTCGACGGCCACCTCGTCGACTTCGACAACATGATGAAGCGCCTGCGCGCCTACAAGCCCCGCGAGGACAAGGATCACCACGCCCACCATCACTGCCACCTCGACGAGGCGGCCAAGGCCCTGGCGAAAGCATAGCGGGCGAGCACACAGGTTCGCCCCTGCCAACCGCTGAACCGTGAACCTTATCCAATCCTTCTAACTCACACCTACCTATGCACACAACCCCCGAAACCCTCCAGCAGGCCGCCGTCGCGAAACTGGCGGAACTCTCTGGCAAGACCCTGGGCCCGCGCGACCGCCTGGCCATCCCCGCGCAGGAGATGCCCTCGCAGGACCCCGGCGTGCGCCGCAGCAACATGAGCGAAGTGGCGCTCGGCTACACGGCGGAGCAGGCGCGCCTCGAGTCGCAGCGCTGCCTCCAGTGCAAGAACGCGCCGTGCGTGGCCGGCTGCCCCGTGAGCATCCGCATCCCGGAGTTCCTCAAGGCCGCCGCCGACGGGCGTTTCGACGAGGCCGCCGAGATCATTGGCGAGAACAGCCTCCTGCCGGCCGTCTGCGGGCGCGTCTGCCCGCAGGAGACCCAGTGCCAGGAGCCCTGCACGCTGGGCAAGGCGCTCAAGGACACCGACAAAGCCGTCTCCATCGGCCGCGTCGAGCGCTTCGTGGCGGACCTGCGGCGCGAGAGCGGCAAGCAGGGCGTGCCCGCCGTCAAGCCGCCGACGGGCAAGAAAGTCGCCGTCATCGGCAGCGGGCCGGCTAGCGTCACGGTCGCGGCTGACGTGCGCCGCGAAGGCCACGACGTCACGATGTTCGAGGCTTTCCACAAGCCCGGCGGCGTGCTGATCTACGGCATTCCCGAGTTCCGCCTGCCTAAGGCCATCGTTCAAAAAGAGATCGACACGCTGACCGCCATGGGCGTCAAGCTGGAGCTGAACTTCGTGGTCGGCCGCACGCGCAAGATCAAGGACATGATGGCCCTCGACGGCTTCGACGCGGTCTTCGTCGGCACCGGCGCGGGGCTGCCCAAGTTCATGAACATCCCCGGCGAGAACCTCGTGGGCGTCTTCTCCGCCAACGAGTACCTGACGCGCGCCAACCTCATGAAGGCCTACGACACCGAGAAGGCCCACACGCCGATCTACAACTCGAAGAAGGTCGCGGTGCTCGGCGGCGGCAACGTCGCGATGGACGCGGCCCGCATGGCGCTGCGCCTGGGCGCGGAAGAGGTCCACCTGGTCTACCGCCGCACCGAGAAGGAGATGCCCGCCCGCGTCGAAGAGGTCGCCCACGCCCGCGAGGAGGGCGTGACCTTCCACATGCTGCAGAACGCGGTGCGCATCCTGGGCGACGAGCACGACTGCGTCAGGCAGCTCGAGTGCCTGCGCTACCAGCTCGGCGAGCCGGACGAGTCGGGCCGCCGCAGCCCGGTGCCCATCCCCGGCAGCGAGTTTCTGATGGATATCGACACTGTGATCGTCGCCATCGGCAACGGCTCCAACCCGCTGATCAGCCAGACCACGCAGGGCCTGGCGGTGAACAAGTGGGGCAACATCACCGTGGATGAGACCGGCAAGTCCTCGATCGACGGCATCTACGCGGGCGGCGACATCGTGCTCGGCGCCGCCACCGTGATCCTCGCGATGGGCGAGGGCCGCCGCGCGGCCGCGTCCATCAACGCGTATCTGGCAGGGAAGTGACGGGCGCTCGATGGTAGGGACGCCGCCCCGTCGGCGTCCGCGGACGGCACGGGGTGCCGTCCCTACCGTTAGGCCGATCCGCTCGGGAACAGACCGAAGAAGGTGCACCCCATGTCCCGCCGCAAACCCGAAGCGGATTACTCCGTCGCCGAGGAGGTCTCCCACAGCGCGATCCACGCGGTGGGCAGCCACCTCGGCGCGGCCATGCTCGCGCTGCTGGTGGTCTTTGGCGCGCAGAGCGGCACGGAGGTGCCGTGGAAGGTCATCAGCGGCGCGGTGTTCGGCGCGTCCATCATCCTGCTCTACACCGTTTCCTCGGTGTACCACGCCATCACCCACACGCGCGCCAAGCGGATCCTCGAGGTGTGCGACCACATGGCGATCTACTTTCTGATCGCCGGCTCCTACACGCCGTTTACGCTGGTCACCCTGCGCACGTCGCACCCGGCCATCGCCTGGTCCATTTTCGGCATCGTCTGGGGCCTGACCGTCGCCGGCGTGATCGTCAAGCTTTTCACCACCGGCAAATGGCGCTTCGTCTCGACCCTCGCCTACATCGGCATGGGGTGGATCTTCGTGTTCGCGATCAAGCCGCTGATGGCCGCCCTTCCCGTCGCGGGAATGGCCTGGCTGGTGATCGGCGGCGTGCTTTACACCCTCGGCACGGTTTTCTACCTGTGGCGGTTCATGCCGTTCCACCACGCGGTGTGGCACCTCTTTGTGCTGGCCGGCACCTTCTGCCACTTCATCTGCGTGCTGTTCTACGTGATGATGAGGTAAGGCTTTTAGCGGTTTAGGCTGTTAGACTGTGAAGCTTTGGGAAACGTCGCGTTTGTCTCCCTAACAGCCTCACAGTCTAAACGCCTAAGCCCCTATTTGACCTCTTTGATAACGGTCGTGGCGGCTTTGAGGATGCCGGCCACGTTGGCGAGGTCGGAGGGGATGATCATGGTGTTATTGACCTTGGCCATCTTGCCGAACTCGGTCAGGTACTGCTGGGCGAGCTGCATATTCACCGCGTTCATGCCGCCCTGCTCGTTGATCGCCGACGCCACCTGGCGCAGTCCGTTCGCCTGAGCCTCGGCCACCAGCAGGATCTCCGCCGCGCGGCCGCCCGCCTCGTTGATGCGCTTCATCTTCTCGCCTTCGGAGATCGCGATCGCCTGCTGCTTTTCGCCTTCCGCCCGGTTGATCTTGGCCTGGCGGTCGCCTTCCGACTCGGCGATCAGCGCGCGCTTCTCGCGCTCGGCGCGCATCTGCTTCTCCATCGCGTCGCGGATGGTCTGCGGCGGCGTGATGTTCTTGATCTCGTAGCGCGTCACTTTGATGCCCCACGGCTCGGAGGCCTTGTCCACCGCCTCCACAATCGCCCCGTTCACCGTCGTCCGCTCTTCGAAGCTGCGGTCCAGCTCCAGCTTGCCCATCTCGCTGCGCATGGTGGTCTGCGCGAGCTGGGTTGTGGCGAACAGGTAGTTGCCGATGCCATAGGAGGCCTTGGCCGGATCCATCACCTGCAGGTAGAGTATGCCGTCGACCTCGACCGTGATGTTGTCGCGCGTGATGCACTGCTGCGGCGGCACGTCGATGGCCTGCTCTTTGAGGGTGTGCTTGTAAGACACGCGGTCGATAATGGGCACCAGCAGATGGAGTCCGGCGTCCAGCGTGCAGTAGTACTTGCCCAAGCGCTCCACGATGTACGCCTGTTTCTGCGGCACGATGCGCACGCACTTCAGGATCGTGTAGATGACGGCGATTGCAATGAATACGGCAATGTACATGTCTCATCTCCTTTTTCTGTCGCTCGGGCGGATCCGACTGATCCGTCCGATGCGAAATTGTTAAACCGCCTCGATCTTCAGCGTCAGGTTCTTCTTGCCGAGGATGCGCACGGACGCGCCTGCGGGCAGCTCGGCCTCCGACTCGGCCATCCACGTGGATCCGCAGAACTCCACCCGGCCCGGCTTGTTGGGCGCGACCTTCTCCAGCACAACCGCCAGCTTGCCGGTGTACTCGTCGTTCAGGTTCTCGGAGACCTCTTTGTCGCCGTTGAAAACCTTCTTGAGGCTTTTGCGCAGCAACAGGATGTAGAGAACCGAGAAGAACGAGAAGCCCAGCCACTGGGCGCTCTGGGAAAGCTGCGCCCCTTGGGGCAGCTGCACCAGCCACGTGATCAGGGCCAACGTCAGGGCCGACAGGCCGAAGAAGAGGGAGACCAGCCCCGGCGTCATGACCTCGAGAATGATCAGGCCGACACCGAAATACAGCCAGTACAAAGGCGACATCTGCATAGCGACAAGCCTCCTTCCAACGCTGAGCCAGCGTCAACGGGTTATAGTTAAACACCTACCCCGGCGGGTTGCAAGCAAAAGCGGCCTACGTCTTCGGCACCAGCAGCCCGCCCTGCAGCTCCAGAACGCGGTCGCACAGCGCAGCCGTCTCCAGGGAGTGGGTCACCATCACGACGGCCAGCTCGCGCGAGCAGGAGAGCCCGAACAGGAGCTCCATGATCTGGGCCCCGGTCATGCGGTCGAGGTTTCCGGTCGGCTCGTCGGCCAAGATCAGCGCCGGCTCGTTGACCAGCGCGCGGGCCAGCGCCACGCGCTGCTGCTCCCCGCCGGACAGCTCCAGCGGCGTGTGCGTCACGCGGTCGGCGAGCCCCACCTGCTCCAGCAGCGCGAGCGCCCGCTCGCGCATCTCCTGGCGGCTGAGGCGGCGGACGCCCGTCATCGCGGGCAGCATCACGTTCTCCGTGACGTCCATCTCCGGCAGCAGGTGGTAGGACTGGAACACGAAGCCGACTTTCGCGGCCCGCAGAGCCGTGCGCTCGCGCGGCGAGAGCGCGTAGAGCGAAAGCCCTTCGACCGACACCTCGCCGGCCTCGGGTCGGTCGAGGCCGCCGAGCACGTGCAGCAGCGTGCTCTTGCCCGCGCCGCTGCGCCCGACGATCGCCACGCGCTCGCCCTTGGCCACGCTGATCGACGCGCCCTTGAGCACCTCCACCCGCTTGTGGGGAAGTACGTACGTCTTGTGAAGATTAGTCGCTTCTAACATAATCCCTCTCCGGCAGGGACGCCGCCCCGCCGGCGCCCGCGAACGGCGCGGGGAGCCGTCGCCGCCAGCCTTGCTACTCTTTCCTCAGCGCCGTCACCGGATCCAAACGCGCCGCGCGCCAGGCGGGCAAGAAGCTGGCCACCGTGCAGAAGACGAT
Source organism: uncultured Lentisphaeraceae bacterium (assembly GCA_964386865.1). Lineage (GTDB taxonomy): Bacteria > Verrucomicrobiota > Kiritimatiellia > RFP12 > UBA1067 > CAYLUN01. The sequence goes on from CAYLUN010000006.1 coordinate 77,542, forward strand.
CACCGAGACGGCCACGACCGCCACCTCGCTCGGAACCACGCGCCACGGTATCTCCGCCAGCCCGTAAACGTTCTTCGGAAACACTTCGACGCCGAGCCGCGCGAGAACCGACACCAGCCCCGGCAAGTTCCGCAAGATCAGCAGCGCGGCCCCGATGCCGAGAACCGTCCCCGTCAGGCACTGCATCCAGCCGTGCAGCACGAAGGCGGCCATCACCTGCCAGGACGAAAAGCCCAGCGCCTTCAAGAGCCCGATCTCGTCCGTCTTCTGCACGGTGAGCACGATCAGCGTGTTCATCACGCAGAAGATGGCCACGACCGTGATGAACATGAGGAGGATCACCATCATGTTCTTCTCCACCGCCAGCGCGTTGAAGAGCTGGCTGTCGATCTCCTGCCACGTGCGCGTCTCGTAGAGCGGGAACAGGCGGCGAACGTCGCTCACGATCCTGCTGAACTTCGCCGTGTTCTGGGGGTCGGCGACCTTGAGGTGGATCGAGTAGACGCCCGACCGCAAGCCCATCAGGTCGCGGGCGACCGCAATCGAGGTGACGATAAAGCCGGAGTCGAAATCGCGCTGCCCGGAGTCGAAGATGCCGGTCACCTTCAGCCGCTCGGGAAAGAAGACCTCGCCCTTCGACACTAGGTTCATCGGCGAATAGACGAGCAGGTCGTCGCCCACCGCCAGGCCCAGCTCGGCGGCGAGGTCGATGCCCAGCACCACCGCGTCGCCCTCGAGGTCGAACACGCCTGACGCCATCTGGTCGAGCTTCATGACGCGCGTGGCCCGGCGCGGGTCGGTGCCGATCATGAGCGGCGCCACGACGCGGCGCTGGTGCTCGACCAGGACGCGCATCTCCAGCCCGGGGGAGGCGGCCAGCACGCCGGGCACCTGCTCCATCCGGTCGCAGAGCTTCTGCTCGTCCCGGATCACCCCGCCGCTGCTGCCGGGCGTGATCGTGATGTGCGGCTTGAAGTCGAGGATCTTCTCGCGCCACATGTCCCCGAAGCCGGTCATCACGGCGCGCACGATGATGATGATGGCCACGCCCAGCACAACGCCGATCACGGAGACCAAGGTGACGACCGAGGTGACCGAGCGCTTCGGCTTCAGGTATTTGAGCGCAAGAAAGAGAGAGAATGGCATAACAGGCTCGGCATGACTAAACGTCGAACGCTCAACTTCCAACGCTCAGCGCTGAAGGGGTGCCCTCAGCACGTAGACGTTGAGCGTTGAGCGTTCGGCGTTGAACGTTTCCCCACCCGGAATCACAGATTTCCGGTGTCCACCTTGATGTCCTCTGTGTCGGTGGAGGTGGCGATGATTTCCTCTTCCACCTTCACGGCTTCGGCGCTGGTGGTGGGCAGGTAGCGGTAGTAAACCATCAGCTGGAGCGCGGCCAGGCAGGTGTCCATCACCGGCCGGTCGGAGTGCGCATCGCCGTTCGTCCACCAGCCGATGTCGCAATCCTTGCCTTTCGCGTCCTTGATCGCGTTCTTCTCGATCTGCTGGGCCTTCACGTAGATCGGCTTCATCTCCTTATTCCAGTTCTCCCAGCGCTTGCCGCCCGCATGGAACTTGCACTGCGTGGCGTAATAGAAGTAGTACTGAAGGGAGCCCCCCATCGGGCCTTTGGCCTCGAACGAAGGCTGCCACGAGTCCATCAGGTCCAGCGACTTTTTGACCTCGCTATCGTTGGACGCCCCCAGCAGCTGCATGCAGAGCGTGCCGACGCTCGTCATGCCGGTCGCACCGGGGCTGACATAGCCGAAGCCGCCGTTGGGGCTGGCGTTCTTCTTGAAGCCCTTGATCGCCAGCTTGCTGGCCTTCTCGAGGCCCTCGACGTGCAGCTTGGCGAGCTTGGCGGCCTTGAGCGCCTGCGCGCACCAGCCCATGTAGGAGGTGTCGTCACGGTACTTGCCGTCCTCTTTATTCACGGCGGGATCCATGTTGTAGGTCCAGCCGCCCGTCGGGTGCTGCCCCTTAATCAGCGGATCCAGCGCGAGCTCGGCGGCCGTCTTGACGTTCGGGTTGAGCGTCATACCGTAGGCCTCGCACAGCGCGTACGTCGCGATCGGGTGATCGTAGTTGCCCGGGAGGCGCCCGTTTGTCTTGTTCTGCACGCTCAGAAGGTATTCCAGCGCCTTCTGGACGGTCGGGCCGAACTCGACCGATTCGCCCGGCTTCTCGCCGTGGGCGAGGAAGGTCAGCACGGCCAGCCCGGTCATCGCGACCTTGTTCTTGTCCCACGAGCCGTCAGGCTTCTGGTTCTTCTTGAGCCACCGCAGCGCCCGCAGCACAGCGTCCTCGGTCATTTTGTCGCCGCCGAAGCGGGCGAGGGACGCGCCGCGCGTGCCGGTGTTGCGCGTGCTGCCGTAGATGTTCTTCAGGATCACCGGGCTCTTGATCTGCATCACCGCGTCGAAGGCCTGGGGCTGCGGGCTCATCGGCTGGTTCACCGTATCGGAGGTCACCGTCACATTCGGGTTGTTGACCGGGATGTCGATGTTCATGTCGTCGACCTCCGGCGGCTTCTCCTTCTCTTCGATCTTGTCGAGATCCTTAAACTCCTCGGCCTCGAGAATCGTCGTCTCGATCATGCGGTCCGGGCCGCCTGCGCCGCCCTCCATGATCAGCAGCAGGCCGATGCCAAAGACCGGCAGCAGAAAGGCGGTGACCGGCGCAGAAAGGCGCTGTAGCTCGATCATGGCCTTTCTGTACTCTCGGGACTGCCGCGGCGCGTTCAGGCCGGTGAACAATGACTTCATGCGGTGGAGATAAGTCTCTTCCTTGTACATCTCCATGATGTGCTCGAGATGCGAATCCACCTCTTCCATGTCCACGTTGCTCATTCCAGTCTCCCTTAAATGCTGAAGATCGACAGATTGGTCATGCCATGCTTGTTGCAGATGTCCAGCGCCTGCACCAGAAAGGCGTGAGGCGAGTCCGCCGTACACTTGATGAGCACCATCGACGTCTTGCTGAAGCCCGCCAGCCGCTCCATCTGGCGGTCCAGCTCGTTCAGCCTGACCGGACGGCCGTTGAAGACAAAGCCTTGCGGCGCCACAATGATGTTAATCGTCTCAAGCTGTTTCTCGGGCGTCGCTTTGGGATCAGAGGCCGGGCGCGCAGCGGTCAGCTTGGAGAGAATGTCCTCCTGCTTCAGAGTCACGACAAAGAAGATGAGCAGCTGGAAGACGACGTCGATCATCGGCGTCATGTCCAGCTTCGGGGTTTCGCCCTTGTTTTCTTTTCTTTTATAAGCCATAGCGAACGCTCCTGCCTACTTGCTGCCCTTGGCCTTGTGCTCCTGGATCGCCACGAACGAGAGCTTCCAAAGACCCGAGCCCGTACAGATATCCATGACGCGCTTGACCTTCTCGTGCTGGGTGCGGCGGTCCGCGCGGATCATCACAGGGAACTCACCGCCATACTTGTTGACGCGGGCCCGCATGATGTCGCGCAGCTGGGACTCGGACATCGTGGCGTTGTGGATCGAGATGCGTCCGCGTTTGTCCACCTCGATTTCCAACGTGACCGGCGGCATGTTCTCCGACGTGATCGTCACGCCGTTCTTGCCGTCTTCCAGGATGATTTCCTGATTGGAATCCTGATTCATCTTCATCGTCACGACGAAGAAAATGATCAACTGGAACACGACGTCGATCATCGGCGTCATGTCCATTTCGCATTGTGTGGAGTGAGCTTTACCCATTTTTCAGGATCCGATTTGCGGCATCGGCCGCTAGGGGTTTATCGTGCTGGCGGGTCGTACAGAGCCGATCCGCCCCATCTCCGAAATCTCGGCAATGAAGTGTCCGCTCGGAGCCGCACGGGGGTCATGCGGCTCGGAGCGGCTCTCGCCTCAGTCGGTCACGACCTCGACGTGACGCAGATCCTTGATCAGCTCCATGGTCATCGCCTGCATGCGCATGATCAGCCGGTTGGCGGTGTTACGCAGGCTGTAGTAGAAGGTGATGGCAGGGATGGCGACAGCCAGTCCGGCGGCCGTCGTCCAGAGCGCCTGGGCGATGGCGAGCGCCAGCGACGAGACGTCGGGGGCGCCCGTGGCCAGGGTGCCGAAGCACATGATCATGCCTTGCACCGTGCCGAGCAGGCCCAACATCGGGGACAAGTTGGAGCAGACCGAGATCCAGGTCAGGCGCTGCATGATGCGCTCGGTCTCCAGGTCGGCCGCCGCATTGATCGACTCTTGGATGATATCGAACCCCTCCTCGACGTGCGAGAAGCCGGCCGAGAGGATATTGGCCATCGGCCCGGGGTAGGTTTCGCAGGCTTGCAGGGCCTTCAGCACATCGCCCTCTGCCATGCCGGCCTTGATCTTGTCGATCAGGCCTTGCGGCATGACCTTCTTGGCCTGAACCATGACCGCGCCGTCAACGATGAAATAGATGCCCGCGGCTCCGCAACCGAACAGTGCCATCCACAGCAGCACGCCCAGCCAGCCGGAGCCCGTCACCACGGCCCAGAAGCCCGTGCTGTTCTTTTTGGCTTTACCCGCGTCAGCCTCGGCTGCCGCCGGTTGGACCGCCTCGCCAGCCGCTGCGGGTGCGGCCACAGCCGGCGCCGCAGCCGGCGCCGCAGCCTGCGCCATCACGTAGGAGGAAGAACCCACCGTCAAACCCGCAAACAACACTGCCGACATGACCAGTCTTTTCATCATTAACCTCTTGCTTTGTTTCCTCGTGTTCAAGTTCGTTTCGTTGACGAACAGAAATCGTTCACCTTCACTCCCGCGCCACATGCGAGGGAAACCTCAAGTTACGGCTTGCGGGCCCACTCCGACGCGCTGTACTCGCTCTTGAGCGTCGTGCGCATCTGGTCGGAGCGGGCCGTCTGGCCGAGCTTCTCAAAACACTTGGCGGCCTTGTACAGCGCCTCCGGCTGCGCTGTTTTGACGTCCCGATAGAGGGTGGCCACGCGCAGATAGCCGTCGCGCAGCGACTTCTTCGAAATCTCCTGCGTGTCCCCTGAGGCCGCCAGCAAGTCGCCGCGCATGAGAAGGGCGAAGGCCGATGACTCGCGGTTGCCGCTCTTAATCGCTTTCGTCACCAGATCTTCCACCTTGGACTTGCGGTCCAGCTTCAGCAGCGCCTGCCAGTAGATCGGCGCCATTTCGCCCAGATAGCCCTTCTCGGGGTCGGCCGTGACGATCTTCTCGCAGACGCGCAGAGCCTTGTCCGCCTCGCCCGCCTTGAGGTAGGCATCGCCCAGCAGGCGCGTCGCCAGCGTGTCCCACTGCAGCATGAGGTAGTCGTTGGCGACCTTCTCCAAGAGCGGAACCGCTCCGGACGGGTTGCCCTGCTGGATCAGGTTGACCGCCGTATCGTACTCCTTCGGGCGGGGAACCTGCACCTCCTTGACGTTGGCCAGAGGCACCTCGATGTCGACGTTGCCCTGAGCGACCGCATACGCCTTCTGGGAGTTCTTCCAGCGGATCGCGCCCGAGATAGCCTTGTCGTCCTTGTTAATGATCGTGCCCGTGATCTGCGCCGAGGCTGAGCCCGCGACGACCAGCGCCAGCGCGATCATTCCCATCTTTGTGCTCATCTTCATTCGTTTGCTCCTCAAACTTGTCCGTTCCACTGCCCAATGGACGCTCGGTTTCGTGCCTAACAGTCTAACAGCCTTCAGCCTAAAAACCGCTCTCCTACTGCCCGATTTTCGCCTCGTTCAACCAATTCTGAATATCGGCCTTGTACCGCCCGTCGGGGAACATCCTCAGGTAGTTCTCGCTCTCCTCGGCGGCGTCTTTAAACTTCTTGTGCTCCAGCATCAGCGGCACGCTGCTGTAGTAGGCCTTCTCCAGCACCGTCGCGAGCTTGGCGTTTCCGGGATTGATCGAGTTGATGATCGACAAGAACGCCACGATCGCGTTGCCGCGGGTCTCGGCGGCCTTCTCGGTGAGGCCCAGCTTCTTCTCGGCATCCATCTTGCGTACCAGGATCTGGCCCGCCGCCAAGTCCAACTCGCGCTGCTGATCCTCCTCGGTGCGGTACTTCTTCACGAATTTAAGGGCGTCCACCGCCGAGTTGAACAGGAGCGTGCGCTCGTGGTCATCCTTTTCGGTCTTGCCCTCTTCACTCGCGACCTCGACCAGCAGCAAGTAGGCGTCCACCACCAGCGTCAGCTTGGAAAGCTCCTTGTCCTTGATGAACTCGTTCAGCAGCTTGCGGGCTTCAGGATATTTCTTCTGTCCGGTCAACGTGCTGGCTCGACCCAGCTTCGCCAGCGCGACCGTGGACGGATCCTTGGCTTTCGCAAGCACCCGCTCATACCCCTGCAGCGCCAGATCAAACTCTTTGGCCTCCTGGAGCGCCTTAGCCGCAGCCATGAACTGCCCCTCAGTGTACGTGCCGCCCGCCATGAACATCTCGCGGTACTTGGCCACGCCCTCGCCCCGCAGGCCCATCTCGATCAGGCTTTTGGCGAGCGACGGCACGGAGTTCTTGGCTTCCTCGGAGTTTGGATACGTCTTGCTCAGCCGCTCAAACGCCTCCTGCGCCTTGGCCACATCCGGCAGCACGGTGTAAAGCGTGGCGATCTGCAGCTGCGCCTTGGGGGCCAGGCTGCTCTGCGGGTACAGCTTCACGTAATCATCGAACGCCGCGATCGCGCCCTTGCGGAACACCTCGAGCTTCTCTTTCGGATACTGGATCTGCGTCAGGCAAAGCGCCTTGGTGAAGACCGCCATCTCCTTCATCTGCTCGTTGCGCTTCTTGTCTTCGTCGCCGGCCTGGTAGGCCGCAGGGGAGTCGGTCAGCATCTTGGCCACCGCGCCGAAGCCCACGACCGAGCGGGTCAGCCACGCCACCGCGTTGGTCTGCGCGACCTGCAGCGCCTCCGGCAGGTCGTTCGTGGCCGCGGCCTTCACCAGCGCGTTGCCGTACTCGCGCTGCGCGTCGGCCAGGCGGAACTTGGCAACCACCAGCGCGTGTCCCGGCCGCTCGCCCGCCGACAGGCGGTCGATGTAGACGCCCAGCGACTGGATCTCGTTAACCCGGTCGCCCTCCTCCTTGTAAACCTGCGACATGCGGTTGAGCGCGTCGAAATAATAGGGGGAGTTCGTGTAGATATCGGCGATCTGCTTGTAGTAAACCATTGCGCCAGCGTAGTTTTTGGCGTTGAACTCACGTTCGCCAAAGCTCATCACCAGCTGCCCGGCCGCATAGTGAGACGGGTAGTCGCGGAAGAAAGTCGCGTACGTCTCGCGCTTCTTGTCCTCCATTTTCAGCTCGCCGTAGTGCTCGCCGATGCGGCGAACCTGGTCGCCCGCCTCTTTCATCAGCTTCGCGTTCGCGCAAAAGCGCTCCGAGAGATGCGTCGTCACGGTGTCCGCCATCAGCATCGCGTCGGGATCCTTGTCGGACAGCTCGATGTAGCACACGGCCAAGTCGCCGAGGGCCGAGACCGACTCGGGGGACTCGGGGAACTGGTTGATTACGAGCAGGTATTTGTCGGCCGCGTCCTTGAACTGGTTCTGGCTGAAGACCAGCTTGGCGCCCGCAAACTGCATCTGCCGCACTTTGGCCATCTGCTCGGCCGTCACCGGCGTGCGCAGTTCGGCGTTGAACCGATCCTTGATGATCTTGCGGATCGTCTCCGAGCGCTCGCCCGCCTCGGCCGCCCACTGGCTCTCCGGGAAGCGGATGAACACGTTGATGAAGTGGTTGAACGCGCCGTTCTGCTTGCGCGCCTTCGACGCCGGATCGCGCTCGCCGAGGAGCAGATCTTTGATCTTGTCGTCGCTGCCGCCCTCTTTCTTGACCTCGGCCATCGCCTCGTTCATCAGGAGCACGGCCAGCAGGTAACGGCACTGCGGCATCGGGCTCATGCGCAGAATGCCTCGCGACCCGTCCTTGTCGTCCTCGCGCAGCGAGTCGTGGATCGTCTTGAGCTGCGGCATGTAGTTCTCGACCAGCTCCTGGGCGCCCTTGACGTCGCCGCGCAGCATGAAGATGTGGGCCTTCATCACGATCGCCTTGCCAAACCAGATGTCCTGCTTCCAGAGCAGCTTGTCCACCACGCCCTCGGCCTCTTTGAGCAGCGCGGCCTTGTCTTCTTTCTTCGCGATGCCGGGCGCCAGCTTCAGCATCAGCTCGGCCATGTCGGCGTTGATGTTGCGGGCCTGGTCCTCCTCGAGCGGCACCTTGAACAGGCGGCGGTAGGCGTCCAGCGCCTCGCGGTCTTTGCCCAAGTACAGCAGCATCTGCGCGTATTTGTAGGCCGAGTCGCGGTAGAAGGAGACCAGCGCGGGCGCGGGCTTGTCGACCTTCTTGAAGAATTCCAGGTAGAGCTTGTCCGCGTCCCCGTACTTCTGGTAGGCATAGTAGGCGTCCGCCATGGCCAGCGTCAGCGCCCAAAACTCGGCGCTGTTCTTGTCCGGCAGCGCGTCGACGACCTTCTTGACCTCGTCGAACTTGCCCTGCCACAGAAGGCCCTGAGTCTCACGCACCTTAAACTGCGCGGCCGCCTCGGGAAAGCGCTTCTTGGCCTCGGCGATCACCTCTTCGGCAACATCCGGCATGCGGAGCTGCTGCAGCAGGTCGATGTACTTGAACTCCTCCTCCAAGTCCTGATCAGCCGCCTGAGCCCAAACGCCTGCCACAGGGAGGGACACGCACAAGAGAACCGCCAAGCGGCAACCGAAAAAATGACTGACGCACTTCAAGTTCATGGTCTGATAGTTATACGAGATGTGGGCCGAACCGTCAATTTCAAAGAGTGGGCAAACGGAAAAATGATGCCGCCAGCACCGCCGCGCCGGAGCGCCAGACTCCGCAGCCGGAGGCGCGCCGAGACGCGAAGAAAACAAAAAATGCGCGCCCCGTTCACTTTGTTGTTGCAGAAACACCCCCTTTTGGTCTATTTTTTTAACACATGTGCTAAATGTGTCATCTGTTAAGACGAGGTAGTTGCAATGGGTAAAGTGCTGCGTGGGCTAGTGATTGTCATTTTGGTTCTGAGCATCGTCGCCTTGTACTTCGCGAACGAACTGTTCAAGAAGCGCGAATTGCTGACGAAGCGGAATCGCGTTCTGGTCGAAGAGGTCGTCAAATTGGCCAAGACGATCGAAGCCGCCGACGCCCCCGACGCAGCTGCGCCGGAACTGCAGAAAGACATCTCCGAGGTCTCCGACCGCGAACTCGCCAACCCCGAGAAGGAGTCGGTGCTCGAAGGCTATGCGATGAAGCTCGAGCAGCCCAATTTGCCGACGCTTGACTACGATAATGACGCGAAGCGCCTGCAGCTCAAGAGCTATTTTGTGCTCGGCCCGGACGGCAAATACGAGATGGATCCGGTCGACAACACGCCGAAGGTCAAAGGCCCCGGCTCCATGCAAGAGCTGCTCGACCAGCTCTTCGACCGCGCCAAGGCCCAGCAGACCGCGCTGAACAAGACCCGCAGCGAGCTGACCAAAATGCGCGAGCAGCTCTCAACTTCTGTCGCCGACATCAACAAGCTGAAGGTTGACGGCCGCACGACCAAGAAGGAGCTGACCGAGACCAAGGGCCAGGTCGCCGCCCTCCAGACTGAGAAGGAGACCCTGGAAGGCCGCGTCGCCAAGCTCACCGCTGAAAAGAAAGAGCTGGCCGCCGAGGCCGCCGACGCCAAGGCCGAGACCGAGCGCGTCAAGGAAGAGAACGTCACGATCACCGAAGAGCTGGCCTCAGCCAAGAAGACGATCACTGAAATGAAGAAGAAGTGGTCCGGCGGCAACACCATTGCGCCGACAGATGGCACGCCGGTCGTCAGCACCCTGTCCGCAGGCGACAAGGGCAAGATTTTGGAAGCCAACGACGAGCTTAAGTTCGTGATTATCGAGTTCTCGGGCGACGCCATGGTCGAAATGCTCGGCGCCGAGCGCCAGAACGCCATGCCTCAGCTCGATATGAACGTCCGCCGCATCGGCCGCCAGAGCGCAGCCGGCGAGTTCGTCACCCGTATCAAGCTGCGCCAGGCTGTGCGCGGCAAGAACCTCGTGGTCGCCGATATCCTCAGCGACTGGCAGCAGGTCCCCGTGGAGAAGGGCGATGTGGTCTTCTTCTAAGCCTGCGACCGCGGCTCTCGGCTTCGCCGCTCTGCTGGCGCTCCTGAGCGCAGCCGGCTGCATGGTCGATCAGCCCTGCGAGACCGATATGCCGTGGTCCGCTCCAGCCTCGTGGGAGGGCACTATGCAGCTCCCGAGCGGATACACGGACCGGTACCAATGAACAACGACGCCTCTTCTTACAAGAAGGGGCGTTTTTCGTATCAGGAGACAGCGCGTATGCCCCCCACCTATTACCTCGGGATCGACGTCGGCGGCTCGCACATTACCTTGGACCTGGTCGACACGCAGACTTTCGAGATGCTCCCCAGCAGCGCCGTCCGCGAGCACCTCGACACCCACGCGCAACCCACGGCCGTTCTCGGCGTCTTTGAGCACGCCATCCGCGCCTGCGCTGAAAAGGTCGGCGCCGCCGCCGTCAAAGGCGTGGGCCTCGCCATCCCCGGCCCCTTCAGCTACGAGGAGGGCGTCTGCCGCATCACCCCCCACCAGAACAAGTACGAGCAGATGTTCGGCGTCAACTTCCGCCAGTACCTCTCCAATGCCCTCGAAAATCCCTCCAAGCCCGTGGTTTTCAACAACGACGCCGCCTGCTTCGCCCTCGGCGAGTACTTCCGCGGCGGTGCCAAGGGGTTCAACCGCCCCGTCGTGGTCACCCTCGGCACCGGCTTCGGCGCCTCGTTCCTCAAGTACGGACGGCCCCAAACCAAAGGCGACGACGTGCCGCCCGACGGCGAGCTCTGGCACGTGCCCTACAAGACCGGCATCGCGGACGACTTCTTCTCCACCCGCTGGCTCGTGGCCGAGTGGCAGCGCCTGACCGGCCAGACCGCCGCAGGCGGCAAAGAGATCGCCCAGGCCGCGCTCACGGGCGACGCCAACGCCAAACAGATTTTCCGCACCTTCGGCGAAAACCTCGCCGAGTGCGTCGCGCCCTGGCTCGAGACGTTCGGCGCCGACGCCTTTGTTATCGGCGGCAACCTCGCCCTCTGCTGGGATCTCTACGTCCCCGCGCTCGAGGCCGGCCTCGCCCAGCGGCTCACCGGCGGCATCGCCGTGCGCCCCTGCCAGCTCGGCGAGCAGGCCCCGATCTACGGCGCCGCGCTGGCCCTCACGCTGGTCGACCCCGCCGCCGTCACGCCCGCCCCCCTGCCTGCCGCTGGCGGCAAGGCCTTCGCAGCCCTGGTGGACAAGGTTTCCGCGCAGAAGCTGGTCCTCCTCGACGGCCCCGCCGAAACCCCGTGGAAAGACCTCGTGGCCGCCTTCGACGCGGCCTTGCGCGCCGCCGGCAAGCGGACGGTCTGGTACGACGTCAACGCCGCCCGCGCCGGCGAAGGCTTTGACCCCGGCAACCTCGCGAACATCCGCCCCGACGCCGCAGCCGACCTCTGCGTCGTCGCCGGCTGCGGGTCGTCGCAGGTCCCGTGGGCCGACGCCGCCAAGATCTGCCTCGTCTAGTACAACTCGACCTTCACCGGCCCCATCAGCCCAGACGGCTGCAAGGCATCTTCGGAGGAGAAGCCCTGGTAGGCCTTGAGCGTGCGCTTGCCCTTCTCGTACTGCATGTTGCTCCGGGTGATGCGCTGCTCGGGCGGCAGGCCGGCGTCGCCGACCAGCCGGTTCGCCCACGGGTTGGTGACCTCGATCTGCAGCTCGTTCGCGCCCGCCTTCAGCGCGCCCGTCAGCTCCGCCTGCCACGGCGCGGTCCACACAACCCCGAGATCGTTGCCGTTCAGCCGCACCTGCGCCAGCGCCGCGACGGCGCCCAGCTGCAGGATTGCCTTGCGCCCCACCTGCTCAGCCGCGACCTCGAACGTCTTCCGGTACGTCGCCGTGCCGGAGAAGTACTTGATGCCGCTCTCGGCGTGTTTCGTCCAGTCCATCAGCGACTCGAACACCGCCTTCTCCGGCGCGCCACGACCGGCCTGGAAGCTAACCTCCCACGGGCCCTGGAGCTGGACAGAGGCCGGCGGTCGGAGGTCGGAGGCTACCGATCTCTGATCTTCGATCACCGATCTCCGCTTGCGGAACACCACGAATACCGACCCGTCCTGCGGCAGGTCGAGCGTCAGACGCGTCCGCCCATCCTCCGTCCTCCGACCTCCGACCTCCGTCTCGATCCGTCCGCTGACCGCATCCCACAGCTCGGGCTGCCTGCCGCTCACGCGGAACGCGCACTCGGCCTTGCCCGTGCCCGCGACGAAGTAGATGTCGGCCTCGCCGTCGCGGCGGTGCGTGTACTCGAACGGCCCCTCGAAATCGGGCGCCAGCCCCTTCGCCGTCAGCGCCTCCGGCAGCGACGGCGAGCCCGCCCACAGCTCCCCGCCCAGCCGCCGCGCCTCGTCGTCGCCCGCCGCGAGCCCCGGCGTGCGCTGCGGCTTGCGCGCGCCGAACACGACGGGCACGCCGGCCCGCTTGAGTTCCGCGATCTTGCGCAGCGCCGCGAGCGGGGCCTGCTCCTCAGCGAGGTCTACGGCCAGCACGCGGTACGTCATGCCGTCGGGAAGGACGAGCGCGCCGTCCTTGGCCGACGCGCGCTCCAGCAGCGCCTCGGTGGTGATCACGTCGTAGCCGTGCCCCTGCGGCAGCGCCACCGTGGCCGTCGCGCTCCAGTTGGTGGCGAAGCGGCCCCAGTGAAAGTACGGCACGTCGCCGACATACGCGCACACGTCCGCCACGTGGAGCCCCTGCCGCAACAGGTGCTGGCAGCGGCCGAGGTAGGTCATGAAGGGCGCGGCCTGCTCGAACCACGTCACTTTCGGGTTGATGTGCGTGCCCGCAAAGTACTCGGTGCCGGGCAACCCGAACGCCTTCGGCGAGCAGGTGAAGGTGTGCCACACGAGCTGGTTGACGCCGTCGATAAAGCTCTCGTCGCCCGCCCGCTTCAGCAGCGCGGGAGAAGGCGTCCAGTGGCGGACCATGTGCGTGAACGCCTCGGCCGCGGCCAGCCGTTTGCCGTAGATGTGCGCGGCGATCGCCTGCGGCCGGCTCATTTGGCGGCCGCGCCGGTCGGTGTCGCCCGTGTACCAGAACTCGCCCTGCGGCATGTCGTTGCGGCTGAGGAACGACAGCTGGTCGGCCTCGCCGAACACGTTTGGGTCGCGGTTCCACGGCCCGCCGGACTCCGAGTGCCACTTGAGCCCGTTCTGGTGGGAGAGCGTCATCATGGTGCCGTAGAAGTTGTCCCGGAAACAGTCGTTGCGCGCACGCCGGTAGTCGCTGATGAACCGCTTCGACTCCTCCTGGCTCTTGACCGCAAACCCCGCCAGCGCCGGCAGCCACGGCCGGATCTCGTAGCCGCAATACGTCGCGAAATCCTTCTCGAATGCGCCGGTCCACGTCGGCACCGCCCCTTCCCAGCTCACGCTGTAGAAGTGCGTCAGCGTCTTGCCTGCCAGCGGGCCGACATCGGCGATGATCGCCTGGCCCATGCGGTTGAAGTGGCCCTCCACCGCCTTAGGATCCAGCACATCCACGTCGTACTCGTGGCCGTCGATGGTCGTGTGGCCGAAGCGCACCAGCGCCCACTGCCCCTGCGGCACCTCCCACGCCAAGCGGCCGCCCGCGTCCACCTGGCCCGTCAGATCCACGATCTCCTGCGCGGCGTGGAACTCCAGCGCCTTCTGGCCGTCGATCTTCTTGCCCCACGCCGAGGCGTGCATCGTGTAGAGCCCGTCTCCGGCGTTGACCCACTCGGCCTTCGGGTCGGGGGCGGCGCCCTCATATTTCACGGCGAACGTCGCGATGGGCCAGAAGTATGTGCGGTCCGGGTTCTTCAGCGCCGCGTCGAAGCGCGTGCCGCCCGCCAGCGGGGCGGTCTGGCAGATCAGCCGCTTGGGCGCGTCGGCGCCGACCTCCCACGGCCCCTTCAGCGCGCCCGCGCAGCTGCTGAGGTTGACGCTCACCTCGAGCCCCACGCGGGCGGCCTCCTTGATGCCGAACGCCAGCAGCTCGCGCCACTCGGGGCTCATGAACTCCATCTTGGGCTTCGGCAGCACGACGTGCCCCTTGTCGTCCCAGTAGCCGCGCGCGTCGAACATCAGCAGCCCGCCGAAGCCCACGCGCCGCATGGCCTCCATGTCGCTCGTGATGGTCTCCTTGTCCACGTGCCCGTTGATCCACCACCAATAGGCCCACGGCCGACTCGTCACCGGCACGCGGCGAAAGTTCTCTTCCAGCGTCGCAGCCCTCACGCCCAGCGCCGCGCACATCAACACGCCCAACAGACAGCTCTTTTTCATGGTGCTTCGCCTCTTTTCACTTCTTCGCCGTTCCGAAGACTTTGCGGATCGCCTCGAGGTGGGCGGAGCCGTAGTGCGCTTCGGGCAACAGAAACTGGCCTTCCGTCCACTCGTTCCACGCGCTGCCGTGGTCATACGTGTGCCAGTGCGGATAATAGACGGCCACGACGGCGGGCCGGGCCGCCGATGGCGCGACTTCAGCCACGCATGCGACCGCGTTCACGGAAGCGACCAGCGCGCACAACGCCCGGCGGCTCGCGAGCCCGCTCCGCCTGCGCCCCACCTTGACCTCTGTCATCTCCGCCCCCCTTGCTCTACTCGCGCGGCGTCACGACGACGGCTTCGATGCCCAGCACCTTCGCGATTTTGACGAGGCTGTCCGCGTGGTGCCCCACGCCCAGCGCGAAGTGGTGCGTCGGCCCCTGCTCGACCCACTTCAGCAGGAAGGTGCGCACGTCGGGCTTGAACTTGCCGTGCGTGTTGGTGTTGCCCGTCGGCGGGATCGGCCCGGCCAGCGACTCGCCCTCGGCGATCACGAACTTCATCTTGCCGTCCGCCTTGACGCCGATCGAGAGCATGGTGATCGGCCCCTCCTTGATGTTGAACTCCACGCCCGCGCCCTTGCCCGGCTTGCCGTGGTAGGTCTTGAGCGAGCGCAGCACGGGCTTGCGCGAGGCGATGTTCAGGTGGTGCGGCCCGTCGTGGCCCACGAGCACGGAGTCGCGCTCGAAATCGACTGGGTGAAACTCCGCGAAGCTGCCGCCGACGTCGAGCCGGTCCATGATCATCATCGCGACGCAGTTCTTGAGGTCGTACTCGCCGCACATCGGAAAGCCCGCGCCGGTCAGCAGGGAGTTGCCTACGATCAGGTTCGTTACCAGCTCGCGCAGCGGCGAGTCGGGCAGCCCCTCGTAGTAGTACGCCAGCCCGTCGAGATTCCGCGACGCCGTGAATTTGTCGAGCGCCACCGCGGCCTTGGCCGCAACCTCCAAATCGTGGTCAGTTAACTTCGTGGTCAGCGGGTCTGAGACGGGGTCAGGCGTGTCGAAGAACCCGAGGATCACCTGCTTCTTGGCCTCGACCGCGGCCTTGTCCTCCTGCAGATAGAACTTCAGAATCTCATCCGGCTCGCACAGCGCCACGTGGCAGCCGAAGGCGGCGGTGACCGCCGTCGGGTCGACGTGCATGTCGTACATCGACTCGAGCACGTGCCCCATGAGACCGATGCGCGCGCGGCGCAGGTCGTGCAGCACCTTGGCGATCTGGCACCAGCGCGCCAGCTCCTTGTCCGCGATCGGATCGCCCTCGCGCACGCCGAGGATCACGTCGGCCACGGGCTTGCCCATGCGGATCGCGACGCCGGTGAACTCGGGCACCGAGCAGAAGTCGTCGTTGCACAGCTGCGTGTAGGTCTTGGCCGTCGCGTACGGCATGGCCTTGAGCGGCTGCAGCGCGACGAGCACGATCGGCACGTTGAGGTCGCGGGCGAGGATGCCGAACGTCGAGGAGGTCGCGTAGGTCACCATGTCGATGAAGAGCACGTCCAAGTCGGCGGCCTTCATCTTCGGCAGCGCGTCGTAGGCGTCCTGCGCCTTGTCGAGGATGCCGAAGGTCACGGTCTCCACGCCGTTGGCCTGCACCTTCTTGTCGAGCTGGGCCATCTTGCCTTTCAGCTCGTCCAGCAGGCCGTCGAACTGGCCCCAGTAGGTGTGGTGCCCCACGCCGACGATGCCGACGCGCGCGGCCAAGGGCTTGCGCCGCTCCACGCGCGGCCCCTCGGCGGCCCACGCCGAAGCCGCCATCACCGCCACCGCCCAAACCGCCAGACAGCCGTTCTTCATCGCGCGTTCCTCCCACGTCGTTCCTGAATCCACAATACGCGCCCATTCTAGGTTGGACGGCGTTTGTTGTCGATCTGCATGTTGCGTATTTGTTTTCGATGGTTTGCGCAGTTGCGCTTGCCAAGCCCGACGCCGCGACGTAGAGTGTAGGCATGCTTTTACCGCCGCCGACAGCCAGCGCGCCGCACGTTGTGATTCTGACCTCGACGATCCCGAAAGGGCTGCACGAGATGCTGCAGGGCGTCCTGCAGTATGCGCAGGAGCGCGGGCCGTGGCGCATCTACCAGCAGGAGAACCGCCGCTGGATGTATCGGCTGCAGGGCCTGAAGCAGTGGGGCTGCACGGGCATCGTCGCGGCGGACCACCACTCCGAAGAGGAGGCGCGGCTGATCGCGGGGGTGGGCGTGCCGGTCGTCGTGCTCCTGCAGCCCCACCCCATGCGGCGGCCGTCCTACCCCCTGTTTCCGCACTCCTGCGTGCTCTGGGACTCGGCCGCGGTGGGGCGCATGGCCGCCGACTACTTCATCGAGCGCCGCTACACGCGCTTCGCCTTCGTCGGCGACACGGCCAGCGAGACGTACTGGTCGAAGGAGCGGGAGCACGGCTTTCGAAAGACGCTGCGCGCGGCGGGCCACCGTATCTGCCACGCCTACGGGCCCTGCTCGGCGCGCGAGCGCCGCGACTGGGCGGCCGAGAGCCCGCGCATGCAGGCGTGGCTGAAGGCGCTGCCGAAGCCGGTGGGGCTCTTTGCGCCGAACGACCGGCGCGGCAAGCAGGTGCTGGACGCCTGCCTCGACGCGGGCATCAGCGTGCCCGACGAGGTGGCCGTGCTCGGCGTCGACAACGACGAGTGGATCTGCGAGGCGTCGGTGCCCACGCTCTCCAGCGTCCAGTGCGACCCGCGCCAGGCGGGCTTCCAGATCGCGGGGCACCTCGACCGCCTCATGCGCGGGGAGCGCCTGCGCAAGCGCGCGTTCATCGTGCCGCCCGTGCGCGTCGTGACCCGCCAGTCCACCGACTGGATGGCGATCGCGGACAAGCAGATCGCGCGGGCGCTGACCTTCATCCGCGAGCGCGCCTCGGACTCCGGCCTGCGCGTGAACGACCTCGCCCGACTCTGCGGCCTCTCGCGGCGGGCCACGGAGATCCGCTTCAAGAACGCGACCGGCCGCACGGTCCGCGAGGAGATTGAGCATGTGCGGCTGGGGCGGCTGCGCGCCCTGCTCGTCGAGTCGGACGAGCGGATCGGCGGCCTCGCCCGGCAGTGCGGGTTCGGCTGCCAGACCCACCTCGGCCGGGTCTTCCGCGCGCGCTACGGCGTCACGATGGGACAGTTCCGCGCCGACGCCCGGAAGCAGCCGTGAGGCGGCGCGTCACTTCTTGCGCGCGGCGCCGGCCGGCTTCTTGGGGCCTGCGGGGGCGGCGCCGGCCTTGGCCGCGCCAAGCTGGCCCGGGGCCTGGAGGCTGATGTTGGCGAACTTGGCCGTGGCCAGCGTGTTGGTGTCTTGCGCGGAGACGGAGAACCCGATGGTGTTCTTGGCGGGCAGCTCCAGCTCGCACGCGCCGAACGGCGTCCAGGCGAGGCCGTCGGCGGAGAAGTAGGCTTCGAACACATGGCCGACGCGGGCGAGCCTGAGGTACTTCGGAACCGGGAAGGGCCGCTCGGAGCGCTTGACGAGCACCGTCATGTTGTTCGGCTCCCGGATTTGGAGAAACAGCTGGCCGCTGCCGAGGAACCCGAAAAGCAGGCCGGGGCCTTGGGACGGGTCGCCGCCTTTGACCAGCAGGCCCGTGATAGCGAGGCTGTTGTTGTCGGCGATCGCCTTGACCTGCGCGGAGAACACGTAGTTGCTTGCGGCTTTCGTCCAGACGAACCGGCACCGGTCATGGCCGCTCCACATGTCGATGCCGGTGCCCTGAATGATCAGCGTTCCGCCCATTTGCATGGTGCTGCCGCGTTGCGTGGGCTGTCCCAGATTCGTGCTCTGCCAGATTTGGCTGGGGTCGTTGATGATGAAGTCCTGGGCCGGGGAGGCCGCCACGAGCTGGGGCTGAGGGACGCTGACGGGCAGCGCCAGGGTGGCCGCTTGCCCGAAGTCATCACGGACAGGCACGGCGGGCTCGGGCTGAGGCTCGGATCCGTCAGCCGGCCGAGCCGAGGTTCCCGTCGCGTGTCCCGCCGCCCCCCCGCGGAGCCACGTGAGCGTCTGGCTGAACGAGCGCTCGCGGATGGCGATCAGAAGCGAGACCACGGCGAGCACGCAGAGGACGACGGTAAACGCGCTGGGGCCGCGCGAGTACGGCGCCGCCGTCTGCGGCAGCTGTCTCAGCCCGAGGCCTGCGAAGAAGCCGCGGGCCGGCGCCGCGGCGGCCGGCGCCGCGGGCGGCGGCAAGTCCAGCTCGGACAGAGCGTCCCGGATCTCAGCGGCGACGACATCGCTGGACGCCTGCCGTTTGTCCGGATCGGGCTCGAGCATCTGCATGACCAGCTTCCGCGTCGGCATCGACACGTGGCGCGCGTGAGCGATGAGCGGGAGGGGGCGCCGGAGCAGCCGCGCCTTCAGCACGTCGATCGTCTTTTCCCCTTCGATCGGCGGCCGCCCGGACAGCAGGTGGTAAAGCGTGGCCCCGAGGCTGTAGAGGTCGCTGCGGTGGGTGTCCGCCGCGCCCCTGAGAAGCTCCGGGGCGATGTAGTTCGGCGTGCCCACGAGGGCCCCGCCTTTGTGACGCGTCATGCCCGAAAGCCCGAAGTCGACCAGCTTGGCGTTCCCGTCCCGGTCCAGCACGATGTTGCCCGGCTTGATGTCGCCGTGAACCAAACCCTCGCGGTTGAGGGCCGACAGCCCGTCAGCCACGTCCAGCGCCATCCGCAGCGCGACGCGCTCATCGATGCGCCCCTCGCGCTCCAGCTTCTGCGCGAAATCCTGGCCGGTCACCAGCTCCATGACCAGATAGGGGTGCCCGTTGGAGAAATTGAGCGCATATACCTGTGCCACCCGGGGATGGTTCAGTTTGCCAGCGGCGCAGGCTTCGCTGAGCAGGCGCTCGCGAGACTCCGGGTTGTCGGCGTGACAGCCGCGAACCAATTTGACCGCCACGTCGCGCCTCAGGGTTTCGTCGGTCGCGCGGTAGACGGAGCCCATCTCACCTTCGCCGATGTGCCCATACAGCAGAAAACCTCCCACGCGCGCCGGCACCAAGAACTTGCCGCCGCAGGCTGGGCAGAGCAGGCTCGTGAGGGGCTTGGCGTCGGCCAGCGGCACCTTCTCCTTGCAGTGCGGACAGGCCGCCTCCGCCATGCATTCGAATATAATCCCGGTCTTTTGGCCTTCCTTCTGCTCCACGACAGGGTCGCGTTTCACCGAGCGCAGCAGGATACTTGGTTTGTTCGGTTCAGTTGCCACGGCGTTCTTCTAGCGTCAGCAGCGCCGTTGCTCCATCGCGTAACGGCGCTTCGAGAAAGCGTTCGGTATTGAGTTGAGCCCTCGCCCCAAGGCAAGAGCATGAAGACGCCTCACACAACCCAATGCCCATTAGTTTCCCCGTTCTGTGCCCAAATTGCAACCTGATTCCTTGGGGCCCCTGAGCGGGGGGTGCGATTGCAAACTATTGCAATCGCACAGAATTCAGAAGCCAGAAGCCAGAATTCAGGAGTTGGATGCCAACGAGTTATGTCCGATTCGCGCGAGATTCTTCCTGTCTCCTCTTTGGGAGACACCTTTTTGGGCGGCGCTTTCGTATGTAAGTCGTTGCGAAGCAATTCTGAATTCTGACTCCTGAATTCTGACTTCTGGGTGCGATGCAACGAAGTAAAATCGCACCCCTGAGCGGGGCCAGCCGGGAAGCCGACAACGGGGCGCGCGTGCTGCGCCGGACCGCCTTCTGGCCGTCATTTCCTGCGTGCGGGTTGCGCCGGCTTGCGGAGCGACACCGGCACGTCGTTGGCCTGCGGCTCGCCCGCCGTGCTGCGGCCGTCGGCCACGTATTTCTCCAGCAGCCGGGTCAGCCGCTCGACGACCTCCGGGTGCTCGGCGCAGAGGTTCTTCTGCTCGCAGGCCTCCTGCTCGAGGTTGTAGAGCTGGGCCGGCGGCAGCCCCGCTTTGAGCGCCGCCGGATCGCGCGGCTCGCACCAGCCGCCCGAGCCGGGGCACAGCTCCAGCTTCCACGGCCCCTGGCGGATCGCGAACGCCCCGTTGATCGAGTGGTGCACGACCGCCTCGCGGAGCGGCCCCTTGTCCTCGCCCAGCAGGGCGGGCAGGAAGCTGACGCTGTCCTCGCCCGCGCCGGCCGGCATCTTCTCGCCCGTCAGCTCGGCGCAGGTCGCCAGCAGGTCCGTCAGGCAGATCACCTGCTTGCTCGCGGTGTCGGCTTTGACCCGCGCCGGCCAGCGGCAGATGAAGGGCACGCGGTGCCCGCCCTCCCAAATGTCGGCTTTGTATCCGCGGTACTGGGCGCTCGGATAGTGGCCCTGCTTCTCAAGACCTTTGACGTCGGCCGCCGGCGAGCAGCCGTTGTCGCTCGTGACGATCACCAGCGTGTCCCGCGCCAACCCGCTCTTCTCAAGCGCGCCTAGAAGCTGGCCCACGCAGCTGTCGGTCTGCATCACAAAGTCCGCGTACGGGCTGATCCCGCTCTTGCCCTGCCACTCCGGCGAAGGCACGATGGGCGTGTGCGGCGAGGCCAGCGGCAGGTAGAGGAAAAACGGCTTGCCCGCCCGGGCGTCGGCGGCGCGGGCCTCAAAAAAGGCGATCGCCTTTTTCGTCAGCGTCGGCAGCACATCCGCGGCCTCGAAGGCCGGCCCCGCAGGACCTTCGCGAAGCCATTTCTTGGTCGCGGTCGGCTGCTCCGTCACGCGGTCATTGTCGATCCAGACGTACGGCGGCATGTCGAGCGAGGCGGCGATCCCGTAGAAGGCGTCGAACCCGTGCGTGAGCGGGCCGTCTGCCAGCGGCTTCGCGTAGTCCACCTGCGCGCCCTTGAGGTTGCCCTCGTCGGTGGCCGTGCCCGCCCAGCCGAGGCCGAGGTGCCACTTGCCGAAGCACGCCGTGTGATAGCCCGCCCGCTTGAGCAGGCCCGCCACCGTCAGCCGGCCCGGCGCAATCAGCGGCGCGCTGAGCCCGTAGAGCACGCCGCTCTGCAGGCGCGTGCGCCACGCGTAGCGCCCCGTGAGGATGCCGTAGCGCGTGGGCGTGCAGACCGACGAGCCCGAGTGCGCGTCCGTGAACGTCAGGCCCTCGCGGGCCAGCCGGTCGATGTTCGGCGTCGGGATTCGGCCGCGCGCGGGGTTGAGAGCCTGCACGTCGCCGGTGCCGAGGTCGTCGCACAGCACGTACACGATGTTCGGCCGCGCCTGCGTGACGGCCGACGCCGTCCAAGCAGAGGCCAGGCAACAGAAAGCCAGCCCGATTGCCTTCATCGGGCTCGCGTCCCCGCGAGCCGCGGGCGTCGAGGACGCCGCCCCTCCGCTCCCTTTTGTGAACTTCAGACTCATTGCAATCCCCTTCCTTTTCGGCAGTGGTATCACTCCAGAGGAACCCACAGCAGCTGCGCGCCAAACGAATCGATCCACGAGGTGGCCGGCGTCGGCGAGAGCCCGTTCACCGTGAAGAAGCCCGACCCGGGCGCCTCGTACTCCTTGCCGTCGAAGGACCCCTTCAGCGGAGCGAGCACGCCTTTGTACGTCGCCCTGCGAGTCACGGTCTGGCCGGAGCTTGTGTCGCTCAGCGTGAAGGAGCCGGAGAAGAGCCCGGTCTGCGCGCTGACGGAGAGCGTCGTGCCGCAGGGGTTCATCGCGCCTTTCGA
This sequence comes from uncultured Lentisphaeraceae bacterium, assembly GCA_964386865.1. Lineage (GTDB taxonomy): Bacteria > Verrucomicrobiota > Kiritimatiellia > RFP12 > UBA1067 > CAYLUN01. Next base: position 99,498 of record CAYLUN010000006.1, read on the forward strand.
CGGCAGCCAGACCGTGCTGCCCGACAGCGCGACGGTGACCGCCGGGTCGCACGACGAGTCGGGAACCGCGTCGAACCTCAGCCGGAGCAGATGGCCCTGCTTGCCGATGACGGCCTCCAGCGACGTGACGCTCGTGTTGTAGGCGCCGCCCGAGGCCGCGAGGTCCAGCTCAAACCCGTCGGGATACAGCCGGGACGTCGCTTGCCGCGCGGAGTACCATACCAGCCCCTCCCGGCCGCTCGCCGCGACGTCGGAGAAGAAGGCCCCCAGGTACGGCGCGGCGACGTTATCGTCCACGCCCGCGGCCTGCGGCGCGAGGCGCAGCGCGCCCCAGAACTGCCCCAGGCCTTTGTAGAGCACCGCGAACACCGGCACGATCAAGCCGTCGCCGTCAGGCGCGACGGCCACCGTCGCCGAGCCACTCCACGCCGTGCCGTCCGAAAGGACGCCCGCGAGCGTCGCGCTGCCGGTGCTCTCCACCCTCACGGTCAGGTAGCCGACACCCCGCGGCATGACCGCGTTGGTCTCGTTCTCGCCGGGCGGCAGCGCGACCGTGTAGTAGCCCACGTACTCGGACAAAGCGGGCCTGTTCGCGGACCACGCGTTCAGTGTCAGCACCACGTCACACGCGCCAGCGGCGTTGCTTAGCCGCCCTCGATAGCCCTGCTGCGCGAGCGCGCCGTCCGCATAGGGCCACACCCGCAGCGTCGTCGCCGCTCCGCTCTTCAGCGCGAACGTCTTCTCAAAGTAGACGCCCTCCCCTTCGCGGGCGAAGGCGCCGCTGAAGCTGTAAGTCCCGTCCATCAGGCGCACGCTCCCGCTGATCGCGCCGGCCGCGCTCACCGTCATCTGAACCGCGCCGGCGAGGCTGCGATCGCCCCCCTCCGCGTCGGAGCCGATACCCGACAGGCCCGAGAACGCTCCAACCATCGGCGCCGGCAGGGCGTTGACCGTCAGCGTGAAGGCCTCTGTCGGCCCGGTTCCATAGCCGTTCACAGCGGCCACGACAACCACGTTGGTTCCGGCCTTGGACGGCCGGCCGCTGATCACCCCGCCCGCTGTGGCCGACAGCCCCTGAGGCAGGCCTTTCACGCTGTAGGCGGTCGCGGCGGGGCTGCCCTCGCGGAGCGCCAGCGTCTGGCTGAAGGGGCAGCCCACAGTCAGCGCCTGGTCCGCCGGCCGCACGACGCGCGCCAGCGCGCCCCTCGGAACCTTGAAGAGCCACACGGCGCCTCGCGTCACGCGGCCCGCCGCGCTCACTGCATCCACCCGCCAGTAAATGGTCGCGCCAAGCGTCAGCGCCGGCAGCCCGAGCGAGGTCCCTTCCGTCTGGCCAAGCAGCTGCGTCTGCACCGAGGACGTCGCTCCCAAATAGACGGCGTACGACGCCGCACCCGACGCCGCCTGCCACGCCACCACCTGCGGATCGCTCGTGAGCACGCCGCCGGTCGCGGGCTGCGGCCCCGCGGGCCGGGCCGCGTCTGGCTGCCACGCCACCTGATCCACCCACGCGGAGTCGCCGGCATTCGTCGCGGCGGAATTCTTGACGAAGCGCCATTTGACGGACTGCGAGCCCGCCGGCACGACCACGTTCTCCACGCGCTCCCAGCCGGTGCGGCCGACGCGCTGCGTCTTCACCGTCGAGCCCACGTAGAACTGCAGCGCGTCCTCGGCCTGCGCTCCCCCGCGCCACGTGAAGGCCAGCACGCCGGGCCCCGTGACGCTCGCCTGCAGCCACACGTCACGGCCCTTCGTGGTCAGCGCGCTGGCGAGCTGAGCCGCGTCCGCTCCGTCCGCGCTCTCGGCGGTCTGGCCATACCAGTGGCCGGTGCCGCCGCTGGCGACGGCCCACGCGCCGTTGTCCAACGCCTCGGCCAGCGTGACAGGCGCCTTCGCGTCGCGCAGCGTCACGGTGGCGAGCGTCCCGTTCGGCGCGCCGGCCAGGCCGCCTTTGAAGTCGCTGAGCTGGAGCCTGAAGGTCAGATCCGGCCTGTGTGCGCCGTCGTCGAGCAGGGCGACTTCGTAGACTTGCGGAGCGGCATCGCCGTGCGCCCAGCGCAAGACCGTGTTGGTCGCCGCGTAATTGACGCCCGCCTTGGCCGTGACGCCCACTGCCGCGACCTTGACCTCCACCGCGCCGTCGCTGCCGCCTTCGCGCGCCACCGCCACGCGGGCCACGCCGTCGGCCTCGCACACCGACTGGGCGGCCGGCGTGATGCGAGCTTTGCCCGGCGCCTTCGTCGTCCCCACGTTCGTAAGCGTCACGGACGCCGCGGCCGGCGTGGCAAGCGCCGCGCCGGTCGCGTCAAACAGCTCGACGTCGAAGCGCTCGCTCTCCTCCCACACCGCGTCCGGCAAGATGGGGATCCGTACGGCGCGCGCGGAGCCGTCGCCCGCGCCCCACGACAGCACGCCTTCGGCTGGCACAAAGTCGGCGCCCGCTGCCGCCGTGACCGGCACGGTGCGGTAGCGCACCTGCGCGGCGCCGTCGCTGCCGCCCGTCCGCACCACCGTCAGCGTCGCATAGCCCACGCTCTCGGAGGCGCTTGCGGAAGGAGCCGCGAAGCGCACGCTGCCGGGCACGCCGGGGTCGTTGTCCTGAATCGTCACGAGTGTCGCGTATTGCGTGTCGCTCAGCACCGCCGATTTCGGGCTGCTGCACAGCGCCCAGAAGGTCTCCGCCCCCTCTTTGAGGGTGTCGGCGGTGATCGGGATGGACACGCTCTTGGGCGCGAGATCGCCCGCCGCCCACGAAACCGTCTTGCCCGTCAGCGCCGTGAAGTCCCTGCCGGGAATCGCGGTCTCGCCGGTCGTCGAGACCGCCACGCTCACCGCGCGCAGCCCGTCTCCCTCGCGCACCAGCCACACGGTCGCGGCCAGATCGCCCTCGGATACCGCGACGCTGGCGGAGTCCATGCGGATGAGGTCCGGATCGCCCTGCACGACGATGCCCTCCAGCACCTCGGGGTGGTAGCTCTGCGGGGTCTGAACCTCTTCGGCCACCGTGTCCGCGACCACGCGCGGCACCGCGTAGTCGTGCAGCTCCTTGAGCGTCAGCGAGCCGTCGCCGTTGGCATCCGTGGAGGCTGCCGACACGGCCTCGATCACATACCCCGTATAAAAACTGTAGCCGGACGAATAGGACCACGACAGCTCGCCTTTGTCGCTCGCCGTCATGAAGGCGATGTTCGACCCCAGCGCAGCCTTGGAGACCAGCGACTCGCCCTGCGGGTTCGCCGCCTTCGCGACCCGGTAAGCGGCCAGCACGCGTTCGGCGAAGGCCGAGCCTTGCGCCTGCGCGGAGCGCGCCCCCGCCGCCTTGAACATGCCGCCGGAATAGCAGGTGTCGAGTATGATCACGATCTTCACGCCGCTGCTGAACTGCGCGAGATCCTGGCCCAGCAGCTCGTCTTGGTAGTCGTAGTCGTAGAGGCAGATGTATTCGGCGCCGTCGAGCGCCATGCCGTGGCCGGAATACATGAAGCAGAAGATGTCCCCGTCCTGACACGTCTGCGCGGCCGCAGCAAGCTCGTCCCGCACGCGGTCATACGTGGCTTGTCCGTCCTTGAGCATCTTCACGTTCGCGCTCAGCCAGTAGCCATCAGACGGACACAGCACGTGGTCCCGTACACCCTGAATGTCGTTCAGGCTCGTGTAAAGCGACGACAGCCCGCCCGTGAAGTTGTTGCACCCGGCCAGCACCGCGTAGCGGGTCTCCGCCTGAGCCCCAAGCCCCGACAGCAGCCACAGCGTTCCAAGCAGACACGCCCTCTTCGTCATCATAGCCGCCTCCATTTCCGTAAGTCTTTTTATATTACGCTTTCTTCTCTCGTTCGGCAACCGCCGGGGCGCGGCCAGCAATGTAATCGGTGAGCGACAGGCCAGCCGATTATGCCAGCAATTGCTCATTGCTGATTATGGCCTGAGACGGCCTGAAGGCCGGACTACAAGCGCCTCTTCCCGCGTGCGTAGCCGTTCGTAGCCCGGGCTTTAGCCCGCTTTCCCGGCGCAGGGCCGGCCAGAAGCCGCGCGCTCAGCGTGCGGCCGCCTTTTCGCCGGCCTTGAGCACTGCCGTCGCGTGGAGGGCGTAGACGCCGCGCAGGTCGAGCGCGTACTGCCTGAGCACCTTCTCGGCCGCGCCGTCGCAGTCGCCGAGGCGATACAGCACGCGGGCGAGCGCGAGCTCGCGCAAAGCGAGATTGCGCTCGTTACCGTTGCCGTAGCCGTTGGCCGCGATCTCGCCCACCGACGTCATGGCGTACCCGCCGACGCCCGGCTTTTGCAGGAGGTCCGCGAGCGGCTTGGCGGCGGCGCGGTCGCCGAGCGCTTCGAGCGCCAGCGTCACCGCGCGGAACGCGAAGAACGGCGACTGGCCGTCCAACGCGCGGGCCTTGGAGAGAAGGGGCTCCAGCGCCCGCTTGTCGCGCGCGCGGCCCAGCGCGATCACGTAGCAGTCGAGGTCGCTCATGCGCCGCCCCATGCGCTCGGACCAGTGCAGGGTGAGCGTCTTCTCCTCGGGCGTGTTCTGAACCGCCGCGAGCAGGGTCTCGACGCCCGACGCGTCGCCCAGCATGCCGAGCACCTGCGCGTAGCAGAGCCGCTGCGCGGGCGTCTCCGCCTTGGCGTAGGCGTCGCGCAGGAGCGGCAGCGCCTCCTCGGCGTGCGCGAGCACGATGTTGACGTCGCGGCAGGCGTCGCCCACGCTCTGAACCGCCAGGGCCAGCTCCGCCTGCGGGATCGCCCACGAGTCCTTCCACTCCAGCGCCTCTTTCGGCAGCACGCCCTTTTCGACCAGGTGCCGCTGGAGATCCCTGACGTTGATGGCGCGGCAGGTCGTGCCCGCCCGCGCCGCCGTGGCGGCCGCGACGCCCGCGACGTACCCCATGTTCTGCACGTCCGGCTGCATGCGGATCACCGGCATCGCGTCGCGGTGGGCGCTGAGGCCGAGGCCGGCGACGACGATGTTCTCCACGCCCTTGGGCAGCATCGCGCCGTAGGGGATGTTGGCCCAGTGGACGCGCGGCGTGCTGGGGCCGGCGAGGGTGCAGATGTCGGCGACCGTATAGCCGTGGCTGTCGAAATTGCTGCGCGCCTGCACGACGGTGTCCGGGAAGGTGCGCTTATTGAGGATGTCGAGCGGCGAGACGAACGCGTCGCCTACGATGCGCTGACGCTCGCGGCTCTGCACGAGCTGCGAGACATCCCACGCGCCCGGCTCGCACCGCGCCCTTCCGCGCACGCCGAAGAGCCACAGGTCGCCGGCGTCGCAGTCGTTGGCGTAGCCGAAGTCGGAGTTGATGTAGCTCGCGCCGAGCCTTCGCGGTGAAAGGCCGACGCCCTGCACGGCGATTTCGTCGGAGCCCAAGAAGATACATGCCGCGCCGGCGGCGGCGGCGACGTCGCTGTTGCCGGTCGCGTCGACCACGCTCTTCGCGAGCACCACGCCGCGTCCGTCAGGCGTGGCCACGATCACACCGGTCACGCGGTTGCCGTCGGTTAGCGCCCCGCACGCGAGCGCGCCGAACCAAAGCTCCGCGCCGGCCCTGCGGCACTCGCGGCGGAACCACTCGCGCTTGCCCATGACGTTCACCTCCGCGCCGAGCGCCTTCACGCCCTCGTCGTACTCGGAGGTGAAGCCGCAGATGTTGCCGAAGCAGTAGTTGCCGATCATGCCGAGCGTGGCGATGCCGCCCAGGCCGTGCAGCTGCTCGAGCACCAGCGTCTTCGCGCCCTGCCGCGCCGCCGCGATGCCCGCCGGCGCGCCGCAGGTGCCGCCGCCCACCACGACCACGTCGTACGCGCCCAGCACGGGCAGCGCGGTCCTGGGCGAGGCAACCGTCGCGGCCGGCGTCTGGAAGGGGCGGACTCCGTTGAGCAACTCCTTCACGTCGCCCAGCGACTCGGCCGCCTCCGTTCGCGTTGCGCAGACGGGGGCTGGGCGAGTCGTCAGGGCCTTCGCCTCCGCTGCGGCAGCCGCGCCAATTCGCCGGCCCACGTCCATCAGCGCGACCGGGCGCAGAAGCTTCTCGGCCGCCGCGCGCGGCATGTCCGCGCAGCCGCCGAGCACATAGAGCCGCCGAGTGCCGTCCGGCCTGAAGCAACCGAGGTCGACCGCCGCGCCGCCCGGCCACGCGCCTTCCACGGGCTGCTGAGACTTCATCGTATCCGTCGGAACGAAGAACGGCGTATCCGCGATTTCGAGCAGCGACTTGACGAAGGTGCGGTCGCCGGTGATCTGCTCCGCCTCAGCGAGCGCGGGGAAGGCGCCGTCTTTGAGGTTGAGCTGCATGGCGCATTCGAAGGCTTTGCCCGCGATGCGTTTGCCGCTGGTCTTGCGATCGCCCGCCGTTACCGGCGAGTCGTAGTCGCCCGGCAGCTGCCGGACGGTGACGTCCTTGGACGACGGCGCGTCCCCCGCGATGATCACGCGCGTCACGCGCTGCGGCTGTTCCGAGCCAGGCCTAAAGCGCGCGCCAGACCAGCGGGCCACGGTGCCACGCTCGGTGGCGTCGATGACCACCTTGGCTAGGACGGCCTGCCGGCCGCTGCGGTTCGCGATGACGACGCCGGCAGGCTTTTTGTCCGCGTCGCGCAGCAGGTCGGTCGCGTAGCTTCCGGTCAGGAAGGCGACGCCCGCGTCCAGCAGCGCCCGGTCCAGCGCCTGCTTCACGCGCAGCGGCGTCGGCACGGTCACGGTGCCGCCCTCGGGCATCTTCCTGCGCACGATGATTTCGCCCAGCAGCATGCGCTTCGCGCCGGGCTTCTTCTGCACCGTGACCTGGAGCGCCTTGACCGTGCCGCGCACGGGAACGGAGAACGCGACGCGATCCGTGGAGGGGTCGTCCTCCGTGACCGCGAGCGCGACGGGCGCGCTCCACGCCTGGCCATCGGCGCTGACCGAGACCGCAGCGCCACCGAGCATGAAATCGCCCTTGCGGTTGAAGGCCCGCAGCTCCACGCCGTCGATCTCGCTCGCCTGGTCGAGCGCAAGCGAGAAGGTCACGTCGGCGGTGTACTCGGCGCTCTGGGAGGCGGCCTGCTGGTAGCGGCCGTCGCAGAGCGCGGTGCAGTTGGAGTCCGCGTGGCGCGGGCTGGCCGCGACACTCGACGAATACGTGAACGGGAGCGCGTTGTTGGTCTGGATGAAGAGCGCCCGGGCGAGCGGCGACACCGGCGTCTCGCCCGGCTCCAGCCAGAGGCGCAGGCAGCCGGCCACGTCGTCCCCGAGATAGGGCCGCGGGGCGACGAGGAAGACCTTGGCCCCGGCTTGCGCCGCCGCCTGCGCAGCGGCGACCGCGCCGCACGAGCCGCCCACGACCACCACGTCGGCCTCCGCGCACACCGGAAGCGCGCGGGCCGATTCCTGAACGAACGCCGGCTCCCCCCGCGCGAGTGCCCCGCACAATACGACTATCGCCCCCGTTCCTATGCGCATCATTGTACCCCCTGTGTGCTGTTTGTGAGCCCGATCTTTGGGCCGTGTGCGAAATTGATCGTAGAAGTATCTCACCGACGCGGGGCCTGCGACAAGCCTATTGGCGCAGGCCGGAAATCCTCGGGCGAAAACTCAGCCTGCTGTGACACGCGCTTTGCGGCCGACGTTCCAGGCCTATAAGAACCGCCCCCAGAGCCGCCAGACGGCGAAAGACGCGCACAGGCAGAGGGCGCCGCTGACGGCGGCGCCGGCCGCGTCGCGCAGCACGAGCTGCATCGAGAACAGGAAGAGCGCCACCTGCGCCAGCATGACAAAGGGCACGGACGCGACGTCGCGCCGGTGCTCGCGGCGGTCGGCGTCGCTCAGCAGAGAGGCGTACCCGCCCCACCAGCCGAACGGCCGCGTGACGCGCACAAAGCGCTCCGCCACGGCGTGCGGCACGGGCGCCGTGAGCAGCGAGCCGACCACCGTGCCCGCCACCGAGGAGCCGAGGGCGACCGCGAACTGCGGCCCCTCGCCCCAGGCCGGAGCCAAGAGCCGCTGCGCCAGCGCGCACGCCATGCCCGCCAGGATACCCGCAGCCGCGCCGGCCGCGTTGCAGCGCCACCAGTAGAGGCGCAGGAACATCGGGCCGCAGCAGCCGGCGGTCAGGCCCATCGCGAGCCAGCCCCAGAAGCGGTTCAGGTCGGACGCGCCGACCCCCGCCCAGAAGCTGAGCGCCGCCAGCAGGAGCGACGCGCCGTAAGAGGCCAGCATCAGCTCGCGGCGCTCGGCGCGGGGCCTCAGCAGCCGCTGGTAGAGGTCGCGCACGCAGGTGGCGGCGGCGCTGTTGAGCGTGCAGGCGACCGTCGACATCATCGCCCCGAGCAGCGCGGCTAGAACAATCCCGCGCACGACGGGCGGCAGGCGCTCGGCCAGAACAGCAGGGATCACCTGCTCCGCAAAGGCCGCCGCCGCCGCGCCCGCATCCCCGGCCGTCTGGCGCGACGCGAGGAGCTGAATGCCGAGAACGGCAAACCCCATCATCAGCGGCCAGCGGAAAGCAATCAGCAGCCCCTGCAGCAGCGTCTGGATGCCGCACGAGCGGTCGTCGCGCGCGGCGAAGTAGCGAGCCTCGTTGCCTGTGCCCATTCCGCCGATGACGGAGCGAGCGAGACAGAGCGCCGCGAACGCCAGCAGGTACTCGCGGTTCTCATAGCCCGGCGGCAGCCCCGCCATGCGAGCCGACGGCCACGCGCACGGCCACGCCTGCACGCCGGTTACGCCCGCGGCGAACGCGCCGTCGAAGCCGGACGCGCCCACGAACAGCCAGGCCAAGCCGCCGACCAGCAGACACGCGAGCAGGATAACGGCCCCGTGCACCAGATTCGTCACCGTCACGCCGTAGAAGCCCGCCGCCGTCGTGTACAGCGCCGTCGCGCCGACCACCAGCGCGGTCACGGCAACCGGCGGATAGGGCAGCAGAACATCGAAGAAAATCACAGCGCCTCGCACGGCGTAGGCGAGCATGCCGACGCCGACGACGGCGTTGAAGGCCGCCAGAGCCGTGCGCAGCGCCGCGGCCGCGCGCCCCTCGCCGAAGCGAAAGGTGATCCACTCGGCGGCCGTCATGCAGCCCGAGCGGCGGTGCCACTTGCCGGTCCAGAGCATCAGGAACGCGAGCACCAGCACCGCGCCGCCCCGGAACTCCACGTAGAGCCCGCGCGGCCCCATCAGGAATAGCAGCGAGGTGATCACCATCGTGCCCGACAGGTCGAACCAGTCCGCCATGCCCGACACGCCCAGAAAGAGCGACCCGAACCTGCGGTTGCCGAGAAAGTAGGCGTCGAGGCCCGCCGAGGCCCGCCGGGCCAGCACCAAGCCGGCCAGAGGAACAGCCAGGCAGTAGCCCGCCGCGATAACGAAGTCGAGCGTCATAGCTTCATGAGCACCGTGCCGGAGCCGCCCGCGGGCGCCGGGCCGGCGGTCTCGCCCGCGAACAGCGGCACATCGTCCGGCTGAACCAACAGCGGCCCTTTCCACTTGCCTTTGGAAACCATCCACTCGGTGACGCGGCGCAGGAAATAGGAGCGCGGCAGGGACTCGAGTGCGGTCAGGGACTTGTACAGGTAGCGGCCGACGCCCTCGTCGTTGACCGCGCACACCGAGACGTCTTGCCCCACGTCCAGCCCGGCGTCCTTGAGCGCGCGCATCGCGCCCATCGCACAGGGGCCGGTCGTGCAGAAGAGCGCCGTGGCCAGCAGGTGGCCGTCCCGCAGAAGCTTGGCGACGTACTCGTAGGCGCCCGGCAGCGGCCGGTCCGTCGGCTGGGAGCGGAGCACGCCCTGCAGCCCCTTGGCCTTCAGGTAGGCGCGCCACGCGCCCATGCGCTCCTGAATCACCGAGTCCTCGGGCTGCGTGTTGAGACAGTCAATGCGCCGGTGGCCCAGCGCGTACAGGTGGTTCAGCAGCTTGACCTCCGACGCAGGCGGGAACAGCTTGACCGACACGAACCCCTCCCCGCTCTCGTCTTGGTCCAGCACGGCGATCCGGCACGGCGACTCCCGCATCTTGTGAACCAGCCAGTCGGGTATCTTCTGCGCGGGAGGCAGGAAGAACAGCGCGTCGAAGTTGGCGATCGCCTCATGCACTGTGGGATCCGTGAAGTGCACATATGAAACCGGCCGGAGAACGACCTCGACGCCCTCCAGCGCCGTGTTGACGCCGTCCCACCACAGGCCGTAGTCGCTCGAATAGACGGCTGGCGCCAGAAAGGCGATCGTCGGCGCGCGCACCTTCTGTAAGCGCGATTCCGGGATGCGCGCCTTGCGCCGGCCCACGCGCACAAGCGCCCCTTCGTCAAGGAGGATTCTGAGCGCCTTCCGAACCGTCGTGCGGCTCACGCCCAGCTCGTCGGTCAAACGCCGCTCGCTCGGCATTTGGCCCTTCAGAAAGAGATCCCCGTCGGAGATCCGCTTACGCAGCACGTGCAGGCAGGTTTGGACTTTATCCATGCGCTTTAGGATACCAGACCCGGGCTAGCGAAGCCACCGTAAGATACCAGCTTGGCATAAGAAGATACCAAACCGGTCCGCCGCTTGCGCAACGCCCGCCTCCCTGCTATCCTTCCCGCAACGAAGGAGACCGCATGATCAAACATACCGTGTTCTTCAAATTGAACCACCCCGTCGGCTCGGAGGCCGAAGCGGAGTTCCTGAAAGCCGCCCTGGCGCTCGGCGGGATCCCCGGTGTCAAGAACATGACGTGCGTCAAGCAGGTCAGCTTGAAGACCGATTTCACGTACGGCCTGCTGATGGAGTTCGACGACGACAAGGCGTATCAGCAGTACAACGTGCATCCCGACCACGTCACTTTCGTCGCCGGGCGCTGGCGTCCGGAGGTGGCGGCGTTTCTGGAGCTCGACTACGTCAAGCACCCGCTCTCGGCAACGAAGGGCGAGCCGGGGGAACCCCCCTGTGCGCCCGCATGTTCACGTTAGGGACGGCACGAGGCGCCGCCCCAAAAGGGACACCTATGACCGCTACACCTCTCAGTCGCCCGCTCGTCGGCGCGCTTCTGGCTTCCTGCCTTCTCGCCCACGCGGCCCGCGCTGCCGAGCCCGGCTCCGTCACGATCAGCGGCGAGCTCAAGCTGTGGCATTCGGTGACGCTGACCGTGCAGGGGCCTTACGCGGTCGAGACCGACACCGACCCCAACCCGTTCACCGACTACTGCATGACCGTGACCTTCAAGCACGCCTCGGGCGCGCCGGCCTACGCGGTTCCGGGGCACTTCGCCGCAGACGGCCAGGCGGCGGAGACCTCGGCCGACGCGGGCACGGCCTGGCGCGCGCGCCTCGCGCCCGACAAGCCCGGCGAGTGGAGCTACGTGGTCGCCTTCACCAAAGGCCCGCTCGCGGCGGTCGAGGGCGGCGGCGAGCCGCTGCCGCCCTACCACGGCCGCAGCGGCACCTTCTGGGTCGCGCCGTCCGATAAGGCCGGGCGCGATTTCCGCGCGAAAGGCCGCCTGTGCTATGTGGGGAGGCGCTACCTCCAGTTCGCGGGCACGGGCGACTATTTCCTCAAGGCGGGCGCGGACGCGCCCGAGACGCTGCTGGCGTACGCCGACTTCGACGGCACCGAGGCGCGCAAGAAGAGCGCGCCCCTCAAGACGTGGTCGCCCCACGCGCGGGACTGGCGAGAAGGCGACCCCTCCTGGCAGAACGGCAAGGGCAAAGGCTTGATCGGCGCGCTCAACTACCTCGCTGGGGCCGGGTGCAACGCGGCCTCGTTCCTCACCTACAACGCGGGCGGCGACGGCGACAACGTGTGGCCCTTCGTCAAGCGCGACGACCCGCTCCACTACGATTGCTCCAAGCTCGACCAGTGGGGCGTCGTCTTTGACCACGCCACGGCCCTCGGCCTTTTCCTTCACTTCAAGACGCAGGAGACGGAGAACGATGACAGGAAGGGTTCCGGCGCGGCCTGCGCGCTCGACGGCGGCGACCTCGGCGTGGCCCGCAAACTCTACTACCGCGAGCTGACCTCGCGCTTCGGCCATGCGCTCGCGCTCAACTGGAACCTCGGCGAAGAGAATTCGCAGTCCGCCGAGCAGCAGCGGGCGATGGCGCGGCACTTCCACGCGATCGACCCCTACCGCCACCCGGTTGTGATCCACACCTACCCGAACGAGCAGGAGAAGGTCTACGCGCCGCTGCTGGGCGACGCCTCGTTGCTCGCCGGCGCATCGCTGCAGAACGGATGGAGCGCCGCGCACCGCCAGACGCTGCGCTGGGTGGCCGCGGCCGAGGATACCGTGAGGCCTTGGGTGATCTGCAGCGACGAGCAGAACCCGGCCGGGCTGGGCGTGCCGCCCGACCCCGGCTACGCGGATTTCGACGGGCAGGCGCAGGAGAAGGGGGGCAGGCCCTACACGCTCCACGATATCCGTAAGCTGACCCTCTGGGGCTCGCTGCTGGCAGGCGGCGCGGGAACCGAGTACTATTTCGGCTACCGGCTGCCGCAGAACGACCTGCTGTGCGAGGACTGGCGCAGCCGCGACCAGAGCTGGGCGTTCTGCCGAATCGCGCTGGGCTTTTTCCGCGACCACGCGATCCCCTTCTGGGAGATGCGGAGCGAAGATGGCCTGATCGGCAACGCCACGAGCGACAACAGCCGCTACTGTTTCGCTAAGCGCGGCGAGGTTTACCTCGTGTATCTGCCCGCGGGCGGTAGCGCCGACCTCGACCTGCGTGCGGCGCTCGGCTCCTTCGACGTGAGCTGGTTCAACCCGCGCGCGGGCGGCCCGCTCCAATCCGGCGCGACCCGCGAAGTCGCTGCGGGCGACACCGCCGCGCTGGGCGCGCCACCCGCAGACCCTGAAGAGGACTGGCTCGTCCTCATCCGCCGCCGCGACAGCACAGGCGTACGTGTCGAGCGCCCGTAGATGCCGGGTGGGCGGCAGCCCCCTGCCTCCGCGCGACGCCCCGGTAGGAACGGCAGCCCCCTGCCGTCCGCGCGACGCCCCGGTAGGGACGGCAGGCACTGCCACGCAGGCCGATACGGACGGCAAGGGGCTGCCGTCCCTACCTTCGCCCATAACTTCAATGTTCGGCGTTCGCGTGACCCCATCGATCATTCCCGCTCCGCGCGCGGTGGGCTTCGTATTCGCTGACACGGGCCGCGCAACGGGCGGGGCTGCCGCCCCTGCCGTCCGACAAGAAGACAACCCCCAGGATATCCTCCGGGGTCTGATTATTGCAGGCAGCTGTTGAAATCGTCATTCCGTTCCAACGCAGTGGCTAGGTGCCCGCAGGCCGCCGCTGCGCGAAGAGCCAGTCGATCAGGCCCGGCGTCGCCCAGACCTCCTTCATGATGACGTGTCCGCCTTCGGGAAGCTCGGTGTACGTGAACGCGGTGCCGCCGGCGGCTTTCAGCGCGGCGGCCATCTCCCGGGAGCCGCTGACGGGGACGGTCGCGTCCTTCGCGCCGTGGAAGAACCGAAGGGGCAGCGCCTGAATGTTCGCCGCATGTTTGGGCGATCCGGAACCGCAGATCGGAATCGCGGCGGCGAACAGCTCAGGGTGGCGCAGGATCAGGTCCCACGTGCCGAACCCGCCCATGGACTGGCCGGTCACGTACACGCGCGCCCGGTCCACCGGGTGCGCCTGCAGCGTTTTCAGAATGAGCGCGTGCACCTTCTTCATGTAGGCGCTCTCCGCCACCAGCTCCAGATTATACGAGCCGAGCTTCCACGGCACATCGACCCACTGGAACTTCGCCGCGCACTGGGGCGCCAGCAGGAAAGCGGGGTGTTTCTGCCGCACCTCGGGAGTGCCGAGCGCGGCATACGCCTCGATGCCGCGCGCCTGGTTGTCCGTGCCGCGGCCCGCCGCACCGTGCAGGCAGACCACGAGCGGGTAAGTCTTTCCCTCCTCGGCGGCCGGCCGGCTGAGCTGGTACGGCATCTCCTCGAAGACCTCCTTCAGGATATCGGCGTGTACCCCGGCTGCGGCGACGACCAGCAGACCGGCGAGCGACAGGCAGGCCAATCCGCACGTCCGCACGTTACTCATTCCCTTTCGGGCCCCATCCCCTTTTCGCGCACGCATACGCTTCCTCCTAGTGGGGGTTGAGTATAGCCATTCTAGCCGTTGATCGTCAGCCCCATATTCATGGGGTGCGTCATCAACAACCTTTCCTGACGATGCCCAGCTAGCAGATGCGTGCAAAGGGACGCCGCCCCATCGGCGTCCGCGGACGGCAGGGGGCTGCCGTCCCTACCCGCAGAGCTGTCGCCCATTCGCGCACATCACAAGGGTGGCTCGCCCTCAAACCGCGGCCTGTTCGGCGTCGGCGTGCGCCGGGAAGGGCGCGCAGATGACATCCTTCGGGATTCCGAAGGCGAGCAGGCCCAAAATCTGCTCAAGGGCCGCGCCGAGCCCGAACGCCTCCGCGCCGTTGAACGCGATGCGCACGCGGGTCGCCGCATCCGCCTCTGTCTTGCCCTTCCGCGACACGTCGAGCGCCAGGCCCGGATGCGGCTCGGTCTGGCGGGTCAGGTTGATGATCGTGGTCGTGTTGCGGCTGTCGTGGTAGAGCCCCTTGCCTTCCGCAATGGCCGCGGCCTGCCCCCGGAAGACCAGCAGCATCTGGCAGAGGTCGCCGAAGTTGAGCTTCACGGTCACGCGGTTCTGCCAGTCGAACGTGGCGTACTGGCGATTGCCTTGGCTGACGGATCCCGTAGCCACGCTCTTCTGCTGGGCCAGGGTCAGATAGACCGCGCCGTCCCGGTCGCCGCAGGCCGGGATGACCTCGAACCGCGCGGCGCTGCCGGTCCCCTTGCCGTTGGCGTGATAGAACGAAAGGCGCGGCCGGTAGGTGCGGGCCGGCGCGTCCTCGTCGGTTGTCCTTTGCCTATCCCCTGCGTTGTTTGTGTCGGTGTTCATGTCTGCCTCCTCGTGTGTTGCCGGTTTCGCGTCTCACGACCCATTCGTGAAAACGCCGTCACCTTAGCACACGCGGAAGACGGATGTGTCGCCCGCCAGGCGACATTTTGCAGGGGTGTCACACCATGAGGATCGGCTGGCCGAACGCGTCGAGCGCGTCGTTGATCTGAAAGATGTCGTAAACGCCCCGCTCGAAAAAGAACCGGACGATCAGGTCGAAGGGCGCGCTGCCGGAGAGCGCGAAGCCGGCTGAGGACAAGAGGTCCTGCGTCTCGGCCAGCGAGAGGCGCAAGGCCAGCGCGAAGGCGATCACCGTCGCCTTCTTGGGCCGGTAGTCCGGGTCGCTCCGGATCTTTGAGAAGAGCTTGCGGTCAACGTGCGCGCGCTTGTAGACCTCGACCTCGTCCAAGCCGCGCTTCCGGATGAGCTCCAGCAGGCGCCGCGAGAACGGGACGCCCGCCCGCGCGAGGTAGGCGGCCAGCCCCGCCGGCGGCTCGCAGACGCAGGTGCTGTCGGCCGCCTCCGACGCGTGCGCTTCGGCGAGGTACGCCCGGAGTGCGGCCAGCGTGGCCGCGTCGAGACCCAACGCCGGCGGGCCGATCCGGTGGTGCTTGACCTGTTCATCTTGCATGGCGCAACTTCCTCGTGTTTCCGGCGGGCGAATGATGAGAGCCTCGACGAGCGGCGCGACGCTTTGAGGCCCTTGTCGTCATGGGCCGAGTTCAGTAGCGACGCACGCGGAGGCTTGGGCATCATTGTCCAGCCTCCACGCGGCGCGATCAACACGAAAGCGCCGCTTCCCGCAAAAAAAGTGGCGGCCTCTGCATTTTGAGTTCCCCGAGCGAAGAATACGCGCTATGGTATGAAACACGATGACGAAGCCCGATCTGCTACGAATGCCTGCCCGGCTGGCGGCGGCCCTTCTCGCGCTCTGCACCCTGAAGGGCGCGGCGGCGTCCCTGCGCACAGAGGCAGACGAAAGGGGCGGGATCCGCGACTCGGTGGTCGACCCGGCCGCGCTGACAGTGGCCAAGGGGCCTTTCGGAACCTGCTTCAACGGCCAGACGTTTCAGCAGGAGGCGGTGCTCTCCTTCAGCGGGCATCAGTACGCGGCCTACTACGCGGACGGCGGCGTCCTGTGCCTGGCGCGCAGAGAGCTGGACGACGGGCCTTGGCAGGTCCTCCGCTTCGAGGACTACCGCATCGCGCACAACGACGTCCACAACGTTGCCGTGCTGGGCATCTGTGCGGGCGACGGGACGATCCACCTGAGCTATGACCACCACGTGTCCCCCTTTCACTACCGCCGCTCCGAGCCCGGCCTGGCGCTGCGCCCCGACGAGATCGGCTGGAGCACGAACTCTTTCGGGCCGACAACCTCCCGGCTTGGGAGCCAGACGCTGTCCGGCGTGACCTACCCGCAGTTCTTCTCCACGCCGGCGGGCGACCTTCAGCTCCTGTACCGGCTCGGCTCGTCCGGCGACGGCGACTGGCATCTGGCGGAGTACTCGGGCCGGCGAGGCACGTGGGCCGACCTCGGCATGCTCTTCACGCGGCGGGGCGAGTACGAGTCCAGCCGGTCGCGGTGCGCCTACCCCAACCCCGTCCGCTACGGGACAGACGGACGGCTGCACGTGACCTGGTGCTGGCGCGAGCAGCCCGCCAACGGCGTGCGGGATCTCCGAACCAACCACGACCTGTGTTACGCATACAGCGACGACCGCGGGAGAACGTGGAAAGACAACGGCGGACGGCTCGTCGCGAGCCTCAGCGACGCGGCGGATGCCTGGACGGCCGCGATCGGAGTGGGCGCGCCGGGCGTCGTCGTGCGCCCGACGCGCTTCCTGTGGGGCCAGATGAACACGACGACGCAGTGCATCGACCCCGCCGGCCGGGTGCACGTGATCAATTGGCAGCAGCGGCAGGACGCGGAGGCGGCGTCCGCCGACTTGAACACGTGGCGGTACTACCACTACTGGCGCGGCACGGACGGGGCGTGGCACACGTACGAGCTTCCCTTCGCGGGGCGCAAGCCGCAGATCGCCGTCGACGCAAAGGGAGACGCCTACGTGCTCTACGGCGAGAGCGACAACCGCAATTACCACACCGTGGATCCCGGCTGGAAGATGGCCCTCGCCAAGGCCACGCGCGCGGGCGAGTGGAAAGACTGGCGGAGGCTTTGGTCGTCCGCTCGCGAGTTCGTCGGCGAGCCCATGATCGATCCGGCTCGCTGGCAGCAGGCGAACGTCCTTTCGTGCTACGCGCAGGAGAAGCCGCCGGCGCCCGGCGCTCTGAGCGCGCTGCATGTGATCGACTTTGACGTGGCCCGTCTCGCGCCGTAGTGCCCCACGCGAGGAGCAGCCGGAGCGAGCCAGGCCCCGCAGGCACACAGCGCTTCTCATTATGGCAAGGCGCGCGCTAGAGCGGGCACACGATACTTTGGGAGGAAACGATGGCGATAACACGGCTGAGTTCTTCACGCACCTTCGCGGACGACGCAGGCGGTCGAAGGCTGAGGCCCTCCGTCAGCTGCCTGCTCGGATTGACCGCCGCGCTGGCCTTCGGCGGCATCGCTGGCGACGCGAAGACCGACGGTCAGCTAACCGACTGCGAGAAGCTGGTGGCGAAGACCCGCGAAGCCTCGCTCAAGCTGCGCGAGGAGGCCCTGCGCAAGACCATCGCCAAGGACACGTGCTGGCCCACCGGCATCTGGGGCGACAACCTGTGGTGCCTCTCCGCCCTCTACCTGAATGAGAACGTGGACGCGGCCAACGCCCGTCTCCTCAAGCAGGCGAGCGACTACATCGACCGGATCCGGAAACTCGGAAGCATCCCCGTGCCAACCCCGGAGCAGCCGGGAAACGCGCCCTGGACCTTTTTTTCCATCACCGACTACGTGCGGACACTCTGCCTCTTCCACGCGAAGAGCCCGCACTTTCCGGGGCGTCTCGCCCCCGAAACCGAAGCCGCCATGAAAGAGGCGCTCTGGCTCTGGGTCAGCGGAGAAAGCCGGATCGCCGACGCCAGTCTGGATGACCTCTTCCTGCTGCTAGGCACGGAGAACCACGACCTCAACAAGCGCCCCAACTATTACCTGGTCGCCGCCCTGCTGAAGGAAGCCCCGGCTTATCGTGACCGGAAGCTGGCGGACGGGCACACGGTCTCGGAACATGCTGCCGCTTACACGGTGTTCTTCCGCGAGTGGCCGCGCAGCCGGGCGCGAGCCGGGCTATGGGCCGAGGTCGGCTCGAACACCTATCAGAAATACTCTTGGCCGGCCCTGTTTAACATGCACGAGCTTGCCCCTGACTCGGTCATCCGGAAGCGCTTCGGACTGCTGCTCGATCTCGCCTTTATCGAAGAGGAGCAGATTTCCGCGCGCGGCCGACGCGGCGGGGGAAGAAGCCGGGCCTACCCCGGAGCCAACGCCTTCGAATCCTACAAGAACCTGCTCTATGCGGCCGAAGGACAAGCCGCTGGTTCCAGTCATTCGCGCGTCATTGAAACCAGCCGTTACCAGCTGCCGGCAGCGGCGCTCCTCCTGCGATACCGAACGTTCCCGGCGGAGGAGCCCTTCGTCATCCACAACCGCGTCCTCGGGGAATTAGATTCGGCAGAATCGGAGGAAGAAGCGGGCCAGCGGCTCGCCGCCGACTCGGCCCTGGTCAACTACGCCTATCGCACCCCGCACTACCTCCTCGGCAGCACCCTTCAGAATCCGGCCCTCACCCTGCGCGATCCGTACGCCGGCGGCCTGACCCTGAAGGTTGCCGGGATTTCCCGGCAGAATCGCGCGTGCGGCATGCTCTTCGATGACCCCGCGAGCCGCGAGGTCTGCGCCGCGTATCCGGTGATCGAGCATAAGGGGGGCGGACGCCCCCAGCACTCCTTCTGGAGCGTCCAGCATGAGAATGTCCTCCTCCTCCAGCGCATCGCGCCCCTGGGCCGCAGCACCCTTGGATCTTACAACACGGGCGCGGTCGGCATCGGCTTCGAAGGCGAGGCCCTGAAGAAGGTGGAGGAGGGCGGCTGGATCTTCGCCAGCAACGGCAAAGCCTTCGTCGGGGTCAAGTTCCTCGACGGCGGATACCGGTGGGACGAGAAGCGAAAAGCGGCAAACCCCGCCAATTTCGAGAAGGCCTCTGACCCGTCGCGCCTCCTCCTCCATGCCGGCGACCTGGCCAGCCATGAATCGTTCGAGAAGTTCCGGGCCGCCGTGCTCGCGAGCCGCCTAAGCGTCACCCCCGATAAGGTGGATTACGAGTTCGGCCGGGCCGGCAACCGTCTTGAGGTCGCCCGCTACGATCCGAAGGCGCCTGAACGCTTCACGCTTCCGCTTATCAACGGAAAGCCCGTTGACCTGCGGCCACCCTTAACCTACCGGAGCCCCTTCCTCAACGGCCGGTTCGGCGACGACCGGGTCACCGTGACCGTCGGCCCCCTCACGCGGATCCTCGACTTCTCGGCTGAGTCTGACCCTCCATCCAGGCAGCCGGGTTCGTGACAGGCGGGCGCCAGCGGAACACGAACAGCGAACCTGACCCGGCGCACATCGCTCAGGGTCTCAACGTCAGGGTCTCGCCCTCCAAGGCTGCCAGCGTGATCCAGCCCCGCTCGGCGGACTCCTCGCGGCCGCCGTGCGCGCCGGTGACGCGCGCGCTTGAAGCGAGCCCTTCAACGAAGTGAGACGGCCTGATCTCCACGCGCGCGTCGGCTGTGGACATCAGCCGCAGCGAACAGCCGTCCCACGTGAGCATCACATTCGCCGGGTCAGCCGACTCGAAGCGCAGGCCCTCGGAGGTGAAGCGTCGGTCGCCGACGAAGAGCGCGCCGTCCGCCTCGAAGGTGTAGGCCGTGCCGGTCGGGTGGTCGGCTTTTCTCAGCGCGAGCTTGCCCTGAAGCGCGTGCGCGTCCACGTAATCGCGCAGGAAGCGCGTCGCGTGCGCGATGGGCTTGGCCCGGCCCTCGGGCGTGCCGTCGTAGACGAACATTCCGAAGCGGCGCTGCTGGAGCCGCTTCGCCTCGGGCATGTCGCGCTGCCACGGCAGCCAGCGCCACTGGTAGGCGGGATCCGCGTCGCACAGCTCCCACTTCAGCACGCCGTCGAAGCCGCCCGCCAGCGCGTGCAGGTAGTGCGCGAACTCGGCGACCGACGAGGCGTAGACGTCGAGCGGCCGGCCGCCCACGAGGTCGCCGTTGGAGTAGCCGAACTCGCCGAGCAGCACCGGCTTGCCGGGCCAGACCGCGCGCAGGCGGTCGAGCGTCGTCATGTTGATCCGCACGTGCTCGAGGTCGTCCGGCGGCTCGTAGACGTGGTGCGCGGCGAAGTCCAGCCGCGCGTTCACCGGCAGGCAGGCGTAGACCGTATTGTAGCCGACGCTGATCGGATGGCCTTTGTCCTCGGCGCGGATGCCCGCGCTCAGCGCGTCGACCCACTCGCCGTAGATGCCGCTCACGCCCTGATACGCCTGCCGCCACGCCGCGTCCTGCGGCTCGGGGAGCGGGCGCGACAGCCCCGGGAACGTGGTGGTCCAGTCGGCCGGCGCGAGGCTCAGCGAGCGCTGGTAAGGCTTCCACGCGTCGGCGGGCACGGGGTGGCGGTCGCCCAGCTTCTGCCCCTGAGACGTCAGGCGCGACAGCTCCCACCAGTAGGGCTCGTTGTCGAGGTCGTAGCCGAGCATCATGGGCTCGTCCCTGAGCAGCGCGGCCTTGCGCCGCGCCTCGGCCGCGAGCTGCTCCAGCGTCTTGCCCGAGTGGGCCGCCGCAGCGGTCGGCAGGATGTAGACGCCGTACTGCCGACAGAGGCTGAGGAAGGCCTCGGTGCGGCCGGCCGCGAGGAAGCGCTGCGCGTCGTGGAGGCGGATCGCGTTGACGCCCGCCCGCCGCATGCGCTGGAAGTCGCGCTCGAGCTCGGCGAGGTTCCACATGCGGGTGCCCCCGTAATACGTGTGGAACGAGTTGAAGAAGTTCGCCCCGATCGCGAAGAAGCGCGAGCCGTCCGCGCGCGCGAAGTGCCCGTTCTGGATATGCAACGGCGGCGGCGCGGCCGCGGTCGCCGCAGGCGAGGCGGCCTGCGCGGTCGCGCTTTCGCACTCGGCGCGGGAGCGCGCCAGCCACGCGCCGTCCCGGAACGCGGCCAGCGCGTCCGCGAGCAGCGCCTGCACGGCGGGCGCCTCGTAGAACGCGGGCTCACTCACGCCGGCCAGCAGCCACTGCGAGCCGGCAAAGGCGCCCGCGTGGTGGATCAGCACGCCCGCGGCCCAGCCGCGCGCGCGGCCGTGGCGATCCACGGCGGCCAGCAGCGGCCTGTAGGTCGCGCTGCCCAGCTCCGGGAAGCCGAGCGCGGACCAGCCGGTGTACGCGCCGCGCACGAACACAGCGTCCGCCGTTTCTGCGGCCGGGACGGAGCCTGGCCCTCCAGCGCGAGGCCCTTCCGCCCCGGCCTCAGCTCGCGCTGGCGGGCGGGCGTCCACGCGAGCCGCCGGACGGCGGGGCAGCCGTCCCTCCCATGCGAGGCTCGTCGCGCCGGCTTCCGTCGCGCTGGACCACGCGCCAGCGTGCGCCACCGCGCACACGTCGCGCAGCCGGTAGACGTCGTAATCGTCGAACGCCTCGCGCCGCAGCGCCCCATCCACAGCCGCGCCCGATTCCGCAAAGGCCCGCCCGCCCAGCAGGACCAGGTCGCCGCCCCGCTTGACGAAAGCCAGCAGCGCGGGCCCCGCGCTCGCCGGGAAGCGCGGGCTGTCCGGGACGATCAGGCAGTCAAACGCGTCGGCCGAGAACGCCCGCCCGTCCGCGACCCGCGCCGCCGTCAGGCTGGTGACCGTGAAGCCCCTTGCGCGCAAGGCCGCGGCCCGCTCATCCGACCGCTGGTCGGCCGCCGCCGGCTCGCACAGAAGCGCCACACGGTATGGCGGCGTATCGCCCGACGCCAGCGCCGCCCAAATGGGCAAAAGACCGACGAGGAGCTGATGCGGTTTTCTCATGGCACCCTCAGTATGACACGGCGCCACGCGAGGCGGGCCCGTCCGATTTCCCGCGCGCGGGAGGGCCGGGTGCCACCCCGGCCGCAGCGGCTGCCGCGGTGCGCGCTACTTCGCCTCGAACCCGGCGCGAGGCTTGCCGTCGAAGCCGATGATCGGCTGGGCGTCGGCGACTTTGCCCAGCTCGCGGCTGCCGGGCGCGCCGTCGCCGTCGAGGCCGAGGTCGCCCTTCATCGCCTCGGCGAGCGCCAGCAGCTTCGCGACCGCCTCCGGATTCGCGGCGGCGACATTCGCGGCCTCGCCGATATCTGTCTTTAAGTTGAAGAGCACCGGTTTGGCGGCGGGCTTGTTTTCGGGCGGGAGCTGGAGCTTCCACTCGCCGCTGCGCACCGCCTCGAGGCGGAACCCGCGGTAGTAGTAGAAGGTCTCATGGGCGGGCTTCGCGTCGGGCGCACCGGAGAGAAGCGGCCAGATGTTCGCGCCGTCAAGCTTGCGGTCAGCGGGCGCCGGCGCGCCCGCCAGCGCGGCGAAGGTCGGCAGGATGTCGAACATGCCGGTGATCGCGTCGCACGACGTGCCAGCCGGAATCTGGCCGGGCCACCAGGCGACCAGGGGCACGCGGATGCCGCCTTCGAGGGTGGAGCCCTTGTGGCCGCGCAGCGGCGCGTTGACGGCGCGGGACGTGCCGCCGTTGTCCGACGTGAAGATCACCAGCGTGCGCTCCGCGAGCCCCTGGTCGCGCAGCGCGTCGAGCACGCGGCCCACGCTCCAGTCGACCTCCTCAACCCAGTCGGAGTATATGCCGTGCGGCGACTTGCCCGCCCACTTCTTGCCCGGGTAGATCGGAAAGTGCACCGCGTTGTGCGGCAGATACAGAAAGAAAGGAGCGGCCTTGTGCTCCGCGATGAAGCGGACAGCCTCGTCGGTGTAAATCTCCACGAGCGACTGCTGGTCATCAGGCAGGACGCGCTTGACCACGGTGTTGTTGCGCAAGAGCGGCAGCGGCGGCTGGCCCTTGCCCTTCGTCCCCGGCAGCGGCTTGCCGAGGTCGCTCTTCACGCCGTCTTCCGCGGGGCCCATGTCGTTCGAGTACGGCAGGCCGAAGTGCAGGTCGAAGCCCTGAGCCAGCGGCAGAAACTCGGGCTGGTCGCCGAGGTGCCACTTGCCGACGATGCCGGTGGCGTAGCCCGCGGTTTTGAGAACCTCGGCGACGGTCACCTCTTTGGGCGAGAGGCCGACGTCGTTGCCGGGGAAGAGCACGTGGGGGATCGGCAGGCAGCGCTTCGGATAGCAGCCGGTCATCAGCGCGGCGCGCGAAGGGGAGCAGACCGGCGCGGCGTAGAAGCTGGTGAGCTTGCGTCCCTCCTTAGCCATGCGGTCGAGGTTCGGCGTGCGGTTGATGGTCGAGCCGAAGGGGCCGATGTCGGCGTAGCCCATGTCGTCGATATTGATGACGATGAAGTTGGGTTTGGCCGGCGGGGCCGCATGCGCGGCACCGAGCAGACCGAGCGCGACGGCGATCGCGCTGATTGTTGTGCCTGTTCCTCTCATCACGTTCTCCTCTCCTTCTTTTCAACGAGTTCCGGCGTCCGGTTGCACACGTCTGGAAGTGTGCAAGGGCAGACGCGTCTTGTCAACCCTACGCTGGCGTTTTGTCTCCTGCACAGACCGGGGCTCTGCAACCGTCAGGGCTGCGCTGTCGCCCGCTGGTAAACGCGCACGTAGTCGATCGCGTAGCGCGTCGGGAAGGGCGTCTTGGATGGATCTCCGCCCGAGTTGCCGCCGATCGCGAGGTTCAGCAGCAGGTAGTGCGGCTGGCGGAAGGGATTGGCCGGCCCGCGTTTGGTCGGGTTGACGGTTTGCGTCAGGTCGATCGTGTTGAGCGTCTCGCCGTCGAGCGACAGGACGATTTGGCGCTCGTCCCAGTCCATGCGCCAGACGTGGAACTTCGCGTCCCACTGCGGGTCATTGAATGCGGAAACGGGCTTCTTGCCGTTGTCCCACTTGGCCTTCCAGCGCTCCATTGTGCCCCAGCACGCGTTCGCGAGGATGTTGCCGCCGTAGAACTCCATCAGGTCGATCTCGCCGCAGCTCGGCCACTCGCCCGCCACGCCCAGGAACCAGATCGCGGGCCAGAGCCCCTGCTGCGCTTGGATGCGCGCCTTCACCTCAAAGCGGCCGTATTGCCAGCTGTGAAGGCCCTTGGTGATCAGGCTCGAGGAGGTGTACTCGATGAACGCACGGCTCTTCTTCCAGCTCGAGTCGCCCGGGCTGTAGTCCGGGTTCGGCTTGCGCTCGCGGCGGCCTTCGATGATCAGGAGGCCTTTCTCGCAGGTCGCGTTGTCAGGCTGATACCACTGCAGTTCGCTGTTGCGCTCGAAGCCCCGCTCGAAGGCCCAGTTCTGGGGGTCGGGCTTACCGTCCCGGTCGAACTCGTCAGACCAAACCAACCGGTAGCCATCCTGGGCGAGGCCTTCTGTTTGTGCGAGGAGCGGGAGACAGGCCGCCACAAGGGTCAGCGCCAAGGCGTTCTTCATCAGTCGCTTTTCCTTTTCATGGGATTCGGCGTCGGCATCCGGGCGTTCACGTCCTTGCGCCACGCGCAGAGCTTGTCGCGAAGCGCCTTCACTCTGTCGGGCTGTTCTGCGGCGAGGTTCTTGGCCTCGCCGTCGTCGTCGCGCAGGTTGAAGAGTTCGGCGCTGCCGTCTTCGTACCACTCGATCAGCTTCCAGTCTCCATCGCGCACCGCGCCGCCCGGCGCGCCGCCCTGGTTTCCGTAGTGCGGGTAGTGCCAGAAGAGCGGGCCGCGCGCCTGCGACTCGCCCTTCAGCAGCGGCACGAGGCTTCTGCCGTCGAGCGCCACGGCCTGCGGCAGCGGCGCGCCTGCGAGGTCGAGCAGCGTCGGATAAAAGTCGACGCTGCATACCGGCGTATCGCATAGGCTTCCGGGTTGCGTCACTCCGGGCGCCCGTATGATCCACGGCTCGCGAATGCCGCCCTCGTAGAGCCAGCCCTTACCGCCTCGCAACGGCACGTTGGAGGTCGGATGGCCCTCGGAGGTGGAGAGCCCGCCGTTGTCGGAGGTGAAGACCACGACCGTGCGTTCCGCCAGCCCCGCGCGGTCAAGCGCGGCCAGCACGTTCCCGACGGCCTGATCCATCGCCTCGACCATGCCTGCGTAGACCGCGTGGTTCTGCACGAGGCGCACCTCCCGTTCGCGCTCGCGGCCCCAGACAGGCTCGACCGGCGTCAGGGTCTTCGCCTTCGCTTCGTACTTCGCCTTCAGATCCGCGCGGGCCATCAGCGGCGTATGCACCGAGTAGAAGCTCAGGTAGGCGAGAAAGGGCCTCTCGCGGTTGGCCTCGATGAACGCGACGGTCTCGGTCGCGAGCCGGTCGGGAAGATGCTCGCCAGGAGGCCCGTCGGGCAGGCGCGGGTTGTCGTAGGGTGAGAAGTACTTCTTGCCGCCGTACGGGCCGCCGCGGTCGCAGCCGCCCTTGTTGATGTCGAAGCCCTGATTCTCCGGCCAGCAGCCCTCGGGGCCCAAGTGCCACTTGCCCGCGAAGAAGGTGGCGTAGCCAGCCGCTTTGAACGCCTCGGCCAGCGTGGTCTCCTCCAGCGCCAGGCGCTCCTGATACGGCGCGGGCAGGAGCTGGGTGGGGCGCTTCCACGTGTCCGGCTGGGCCGCGCCGATATAGTCGGTGACGCCGGACCGCTGTGGGTAGCGCCCGGTCATGATGCTCGCCCGCGTCGGCGAGCAGACCGGACAGGCCGCATAACCGGCTGTGAAGCGCATGCCCTGTTTGGCGAGCCGATCGATATGGGGCGTCTCATAGAACGTGTTGGGGTTGTTTGCGCCGACATCCATGTAGCCCAGATCGTCCACGAGGAAAAAAACGATGTTCGGTCGAGGATTCGCGACGGGAACCGCCGCAAATACCGGCGCCACCAGGCACCCACCGAGCAGAAGCAGCAGAAGACTTGGTTTCATATGACCCCCTGGTTCAATGCTCGCCAATTGCCGACACAGTATCAGATTCCGAAGCCGCCGCCAAACCGTTTGCGACTGACCTCGGGTTCAGGACAAACACCCGTCAGCACGCCACACCGAAGGGAAAAAGCGCGCGTCCTTCACCCGCCGTCCATGAAGCGTGAGCCAGACTAGATGTGCTATTTTGGCTCACTGGGTGATTATGAGCCATTACGACCCACTCCTGGGTCACCTAAATAAGACTTCATTTTGTTCTCCATCAACATCTTAAATATAGAATCAACAGGCTGGCATGTCCTGTGCTCATGAGTTGTGTGTGATGGGGTCAAGCGGTTCAGCCGACACTCTCATACACCCAAAGGACACAGCCATGACCGACTTGAACAAATGGACCCAGAAAGCCCAAGAGGCGTTGCAGAAGGCCCGCGAGACCGCGATCCGCCTCGCGCACCAGCAGCTCGACACCGAGCATCTGCTGCTCGCGTTGCTCGACCTTCAGGACGGCCTCGCCGTCTCGCTGCTCCAGCGCCTCGGCGTCGCCGTGCCCCAGCTTCGCGCCCGCGTGGAGGAGGAGCTGTCGCGCAAGCCGCGCGTCTCCGGAGACACCGAGGAGGGCAAGATCTACGTGACGCAGGCGCTGAACGAGCTGATCGTCCGCGCGGGCGACTACGCCAAGCGCCTCAAGGATGAGTACCTCTCCGTCGAGCACCTGCTGCTGGCTATGGGCGACACTGGCCGCCGCGCCGCCTGCGGCCGCCTGCTGGCCGAGGCCGGCGTCGACACCAAGAAGCTGCTGGAGATCTTGAAGGACGTGCGCGGCAACCAGCGCGTCACCACCGACAACCCCGAGGGCCAGTACGAAGCGCTCAAGAAGTACGGCTGCGACCTCGTCGAACTCGCCAAGTCCGGCAAGCTCGACCCCGTGATCGGCCGCGACGAAGAGATCCGCCACGTGGTCCGCATCCTCTCGCGCAAGACCAAGAACAACCCCGTGCTCATCGGCGAGCCCGGCGTGGGCAAGACCGCTATCGTCGAGGGCCTCGCCCAGCGCATCGTGCGCGGCGACGTGCCCGAGGGCCTCAAGGACCGCACCATCTTCTCGCTCGACATGACCGCCCTCATGGCGGGCGCCAAATACCGCGGCGAGTTCGAGGAGCGACTCAAGGCCGTGCTCAACGAGATCAAGGCCGCCGAGGGACGCATCCTGCTTTTCATCGACGAGATCCACACCATCGTCGGCGCCGGCAAGACCGAGGGCTCCTCGGACGCGGGCAACATGCTCAAGCCCATGCTCGCACGCGGCGAGCTGCACTGCATCGGCGCGACCACGCTCGACGAATACCGCAAGAACATGGAGAAGGACGCCGCGCTGGAGCGCCGCTTTCAGCCCGTCCAGGTCGACCCGCCCTCGGTCGAGGACACCATCTCCATCCTGCGCGGACTCAAGGACCGCTTCGAGCGCCACCACAACGTCCACATCCAGGACGCCGCGCTCGTCTCCGCCGCCGTGCTCTCCGACCGCTACGTGCAAGACCGCTTCCTGCCCGACAAAGCCATCGACCTGCTCGACGAGGCCTGCGCCTCGATCCGCACCGAGATGGACTCCATGCCTGCCGAGCTGGATCAGATCACCCGCCGCGTCACGCGCCTGCAGATCGAAGAAACCGCGCTCAAGAAAGAGAAGGATGGCGCCTCCAAGATCCGCCTCAGCGATCTCCGCAAGGAGCTAGCCGACCTCAAGGCGCAGGCGGACGCCATGACCGCGCGCTGGCAGTCCGAGAAGAAGGTGCTCGACGAGACGCGCCTCCTGCGCGAGCAGCTCGAGGAGGCCCGCACCGCCTACGAGCAGGCCGAGCGCGCCTACGACAACAACAAGGCTGCCGAGCTCAAGTACGGCAAGATCCCGGATCTCGAGAAGAAGCTCAAGGCCGCGCAGGCCAAGCTCCAGTCCAAGGACGGCACGGTCATGTTGCGCGAGGAGGTCACCTCCGAGGAGATCGCCGAGGCGGTCTCGCGCTGGGCCGGCATCCCAGTCACCCGGCTGCTCGAGGGCGAGCGCGAGAAGCTCCTGCACCTGCCGGATGTGCTGCACCGCCGCGTGGTCGGGCAGGACGAGGCGGTCGAGGCCGTCTCGGACGCCGTGCTGCGCTCGCGCGCGGGCATCAAGAACCGCCAGCGCCCGGTCGGCGCGTTCCTCTTCCTCGGGCCCACGGGCGTGGGCAAGACCGAGCTCGCCAAGACCCTCGCCGCCGAGCTGTTCGACTCCGAAGCCGCGATGGTGCGCCTCGACATGTCCGAGTACATGGAGAAGCACACGGTCTCGCGCCTCGTCGGCGCGCCCCCCGGATACATCGGCTACGAAGAGGGCGGCCAGCTCACCGAGGCCGTGCGCCGCAAGCCCTACAGCGTGGTGCTGCTCGACGAGATCGAGAAGGCGCACCCCGACGTCTTCAACATCCTGCTACAGGTGCTCGACGACGGACGCCTGACGGACAGCCACGGCCGCACGGTCAGCTTCCGCAACGCGGTCATCATCATGACCAGCAACATCGGCTCGGAGTATCTGGCGGCGGACACAACGGACAAAACGGAGATTCCGGAGAAGATCCGCCGCAAGGTGCTCGACCTGCTCAAAACGCACTTCCGGCCGGAGTTCCTGAACCGCCTGGACGAGACGGTTCTCTTCAAGCCGCTGGGCCACGCGCAAATCGCGGCCATCGTGCGCCTGCAGCTCGAAGACCTGCGTTCCCGCCTGAAGGAGCAGGAGCTCGCGCTTGAGATCGACGACCAGGCGGTCGCGTGGCTAGCGGATAAGGGCTTCGACCCCGTGTACGGCGCGCGGCCCGTCAAGCGCGCGCTCCAGCGTGAGCTCGAGACGCCCATCGCGCGCAAGATCGTCTCAGGAGGCTACGCGCCCGGCGCGACCGTGCGCGTCACGGTCTCCGGCGACGCGCTCACGCTGGGGTAGGCGCCCCGCTCCGTCGAGATTTTCGGCATCATCGATGCTTTCGACGACCTCGATGCTTGAGGCCTCTTCGGCGCTTATGGACACTCATCAACCAACTGCTTCTGACCGTCAGTCATTCGCTCATTTTGAGGGGGCGCTGTTCGTTGTGGCGCCGTGAGGCGCTCTCTTCCCGGCGAGAGTCTCGCACTCACGGCAGACGCGCAGCGGGCGGTGCGCGGCCGGCCCAGAGCAGGATCGCGCCGAACAGCGCGTTCAGCGGGCCTTCGCCGAGCTGCCAGAACAACGGCAGCCCGGCGGAAACGTCGGCCCACAACAGCAGGGCGCCGAGGGCGATGAAGGCGCCACCCATGCCCCGCACCAGCGGGCGGTAGCGGGCGAGGTCGAGGGACGCCGCCCACAGCAGCGCGCCCAGCAGCGCGTAAAAGGCGGACGTCGAGCGGGCGAGGTATTCGACGATCGGCCCCTCCGGCAGCGGCCCCAGGCCGAGCGCCCGGTGGACGGCATCCATCGCGCGCAGCGGCATCACCGCGCAGAGCGCGGCCGAGCCGGCGACTGTGCCGACCACGCGCAGGAACAGCGTCAGAAAGCGGTCGTGTGTCATGGCGAACCCTCCCCGCGAGCACACGCCTGCGCCCGCATCCAAATGGGCGTCATTCTAGACCGGCTCGCGGGCGCTGTCAACGCGCACGCTTGACGGACACGCCGATTCAGAATATTCTTATACATATTGCTACGAAATTAAAGGGCCGCTTATATGGGCAAACTCCTTCGCGATGCTTTCAAGTACTATAAGCGCCACATTTTTCTGATCGCGGCGCTCACCTTGGCGGTCTGGGTTCCGTGCGAGCTGGCGCAGAGCTACTGCGAGGCCTACGTATTCAAGCCGAACGACATTCGCGCCTCGTTCAGGCTCGCCCGCTTGCTCGAGGCCGTCTTCGGAACCATCGCCATGGCGGGCATCCTCTGCGCGCTGGAGCGCGACGCCGAGGGCCGGCCGCCGCTTGTCGCCCACTCGTTTCGCGACGGACTCTCCTTCTGGGGGCGCCTGTGGTGGGCCTATTTCGCCTTTGGCCTGACCCTTTTAGTCGGGATCATCGCCCTCGTCGTGCCGGCGCTTTTCGTGCTAGTCCACTGCTCCTTGCTGCCGGCCGTCGTCGTCCGCGAGGAGGTGACGGGCTTTCAAGCCGTCAAGCGCTGCTTCGCCATCACTCGGGGCTACTTCCTGCGCCTGCTCGGCTGGTTCTTCTGCGCGGGGCTGCTCGCGGTTCTGGCCGGGAGCCCCTTCCTGGTTCTCGCGGCCTTCTTCGATCACTGGATTCCGGCCGCGCTGCTCACGGCGTGCTTCGACGTAGCCCTCGCCTTCCTCACGGTGTTCACGTGGGTGGTTCTTCGCCGAATCCTAGGCGAGACTGAGCCCCACGACGCGTACGCCGAGTGAGGGCGGAAGGAGCCGGGCGCGGCAGGGCCCCGACTTCTCTTGGACCGCCCTCCGTGGTTGCGGAGGTGGCCGGGTTCTCGCTATACTTGAGCCCACGTATGGGGTAGCCGGAGCCAGCGTGGGGCAGCCGCAGAGGGCGCAGCGCGCACAAAGCGTAATCATGCGGGCTTCTTTTCGCTGCGCTCCCTGCGGCTAATCACTCAAGGAATCCGCCATGACGCAATCCGTTTACCGCCGCGCCGCCGCGGCCTGCCTCGCGATCGGCCTGCTGGCTGCGGCCGCAGACGCCGCGCCGTCGTTCCGTTCGGACAAGAACTACCCGAACCTCGGGCTGAAGATCCGCGTGCTGGGCAACTCCGAGCCGGAGCCGCTCGCGCAGTTCAAAACCTACACCTACACCTTTACCCAAGGCGAGGTGAGCACCAAGCGCGACCTGTTCGACCCGCGCGAGCTCTGGTACGCCACCCAGCACGCCGGCCAGTGGCGAGACGAGGACGGCAACGTGCTGATCTTGGGCAAGCCCACGCTGCTGTTTCCCGAGGTGCCGAAGGCGGCCGGCGAGCATGTGCTGCGCGAGGATTTCGACAAGGCCGTCGCCGAGCCCGCCGCCGCGTTCGACCCGACCAGCGCCGACGCCCTCACAGCCTGGATCAAGGAGTTCGCCGGCGGCACGCCCAAGACGCCCGAGCCGCTGCGCGCGACGGGCTTTAACCTCGTCAGCGCGGTCTTCTTCCCGATCGACGAGTCCGCGACGCTGGTCTACGCCTTCCGCGTCAAGGCCCGCAAGCCCAGCGGCCAGACCGCGCCATCCGACTGGTTCGTCGCCGTCGTCAAGATCGCGGACGGCACCCTGAAGTCCAAAGTGCGCAAGGACTTCGAGACGCAGTTCCTCGCCAACGTCGCGGCCGTGCCCCAGACCGGCGCGACCGCCGCGGCCGGCGTGCAGCCGAAGTCCCTGACCACGGCGCCCGTGTCGGGTAAGACGCCCGCCGTCGCGATCCCCGACCACCCCAGCCGCACCGCCGCGCGCAAGAGCATTGCGAACATGAAGGACTGGTGGTTCGCCGAAACGCCCGAGTACATCTTCCTCTCGAACATCCGCAGTTCGGCGGGCAAGAGCCTCGTCAAAGAGCTGCAAGGCACCATGCCCGTCCTGCGCGGCGCCTTCGCCCGGCTGATCCCGCCCTTCGACGCGTCGACCGACGTCAGCGTCGTGCGCATCTTCGAAGACCAGGAGGCCTACAAGCAATACGTCGGCAAATCCATGGAGTGGAGCGCGGGCGCCTGGGTTCCGATGCGCCGTGAGCTGCTGATCCTCTCGCAGGGCCGCGACCTCGAGCAGACCCTCGACATCATCCGCCACGAGGGCTTCCACCAGTACCTCTATTACGCGTCAAGCATGATCGAGAATTCGATGTGGTTCAACGAGGGCCACGCCTGCTTCTTCGAGGCCGCCGAGGTCGACAACCGCGGCCGCGTGGAGATCCCCGAAGACCAGCGCGTCGGCTTCCTGCTCGAGCACCTCGACGGCTGCGCCGGCAACCTGCCCAAGATTCTGAAGGCCGACCACGCGGCCTTCTACAACGGCACCGACCAGCAGCGCAGCATGAACTACACGACCGCGTGGGCGCTGGTCTACTTCCTGCGCAAGGGCGTGCCCGCCGAGAAGCTGACCGCCTACAGCGGGATCATCGGCACGTACTTGAGGAAACTCGGGGAGACCAAGGACTGCGACGCCGCCACGACCGCGGCGTTCGAAAGCGTGAACATGGCCAAGCTCCAGAGCGACTTCACCGAGTTCTGGAAGAAGGGACGCAATTCCGCCAAGCGCTTCGACCCCCTCGCAGAGAAGAAGGCGCCGTAAGTGCCTGACACGCTCTCTGAGCGCCACCCGCCGTTGACCGGCTTCGCGATTTTCATCAGGGGGGACAAGACATGAAACAGACGTTTGCCCTAGCCGTCCTACTGGCTCTGCAGGCCGAGTGGCACGCCGCCGCTGAGCCCGCGAGGTCCGTTCCCGCTCCCTGCGTGGCGGACACGTCGCCCTATCTGATTGGCGCGCAGATGTGCCCGCTTTGGGACAGTGCCAAGGCGTGGAGGCCGATCACCGCCTATCCTGACCGCAAGCCGGTTTTGGGCTGGTACGACGAGGGCGCCCCCGAGGTGACGGACTGGGAGATCAAGTTCGCCTTGGATCACGGCGTCTCGTTCTTCCTCGTCTGCTGGTATCGCGCGAAGGACAATCTCGGCAAACAGCCGATCCGGGCGCTGAAAGAGCGCTGGATCACGGAGGGGCTCTTCAAGTCGCGTTATCGCCAGTCGTTCAAGTTCTGCATCATGTGGGAGAATGCGAACGATATCGCCTGCGGCGTCGCTTCAGAGGACGATCTGCTGAACAACCTGCTGCCCTACTGGATCGAGACGTTCTTCAAGAACCCCAGCTATTTGCTGGTCGAAGGCAAGCCCGTTCTCTCCGTCTATAGTGTCAGCAAGTTCGTCGATGCCTTGGGCGGGGATGAGCGTGCGGCGGCAGCCGTCAAGAAGATGGAGGCCGCCTGTCAGGCCGCAGGCTTTAAGGGGCTCGTCTTCATGGGCCAGCATTGCTGGGGCGATCCCGTTCGGCCGACGACGCAGATGGCGCGGATCGGATTGAGCCACAGCTTCGCCTATCACTGGCCTTCGTTCCTGGGCCGAGATTACATGCCCGCGGGCCTCTCGCCCGACACGGATCAGATCGTGGCCGGGCAGGAGCGGTGCTGGCAGACGATGCAGGCGCAAGGCCTGCCCAATATCGTCACGCTCTCCATGGGCTGGGACTCCTCGCCCTGGGGCGGATCGACCTCCAAGATCCGGTGGCGCCTGACCCCGGAGCAGTTCAAGACCTTGTGTGAGAAGGCTAAGCGCGCCCTTGCCCGCCGCGACCCGAAAACGCTCGAAGGGCGGATGGTCCTGATTGACAATTGGAACGAGTACGGCGAGGGACACTACGTCTTTCCCTGCCAAGAATATGGTTTCGGCTATCTCGATGCGATCCGCAGCGTCTTCGCGCCGAGCGCGGGCTCGCACGCTGATGTCGTGCCCGCAGACATCAAGCTCGGCCCCTACGACGTTTCAGGTCTCTCGGCTGCCCCGGCGCAGTGACACACGCCGCCGCCGCACGAGCCGCGTGAAGGAGATACATGTTCAAACCGGCCTAGCGCGCCGAGCCCAGCGCGCGGTACTGGAGCAGCCCCTCGAGCAGGTAGTAGTCGCTCCAGATCAGGCTCGTGTTGGTCAGCCGGTTGGCCGGGTCGGCGTGGTAGTTGCGCGCGGAGTAGGCGACAAGGCTGGCCTTGTCGTCGCCCGCCGCGAAGTAGGGCGCGCTCGTGAGCGCGCGCAGCGTGCCGACGGCCGCGTCGAGGAACTTCTGCTTGAGCGCGGGCTCTTGTACGAGGCGGTGCAGGCGGAAGAAAGCGCACAGCGCCACCGTCGCGGCGCTGGAGTCCTTGAACTCGAGGCCCGACAGGTCGCTGCTGAAGTCCGAGGGCGGCACGCGGTCGGCCGGCAGGTGCGCAAGGTAGAAGTCCGCCGCCTTGAGCGAGGCGTCAAGGTAGCGCCGCTCGCCCGTGGCCTCGGCCAGGTAGGCGAAGCCGTAGATGGCCCACGTCTGGCCGCGCGACCAGCAGCTTTCGTCGGCCTTGCCCTGGGCGGTGCGCTTGCGCTGCACCGCGCCGGTTTTGGGGTCCAGCTCCACCACGTGGCAGGTGCTGCCGTCGGGCCGGAAGAAGAGCTCGATCGTGCGGTCGGCGTGCGAGAGCGCGATCTTGCGCAAGTCCTCGGAGGTGCCTCCGGGGGCCGTCCCGCCGTTCTGCGCGGCCCAGAGCAGCAGCTCGAGGTTCATCATGTTGTCGATGATAATCATCGCCTTGTCCATATCGTTGGTCTTGCCCCACGAGCGGAGAACGCGGGCCAGCGGCAGATAGCGGGCCGCGAGCGACTGCGCGGACTGGAGGACGACCTGCTTGTAGGCCGGGCTCTGGGTGAGCCGGTAGCCGTTGCCGTAGCTGTCGTACATCATGAACCCGAGGTCGTGCGTGCCGGTGTTGTGCTGCTGCGACTCGAGCCCGGCGGTCCACGTCTCAGCGCGGTTGCGCCACGCCGCCACGTCGGCCCACTGGCAGGCCTGCGCGTACTCGTACAGGTACCAGAGCGCGCCGGGATAGAAGCCCGAGACCCAGTCTTTGGCCGGCACGGTCACCCAAGCCGCGCCTTTGGCCTCGGTCGGGAAGGCCGTCTTGACGGGCTGCGCGGCGTCGAACGCGGCGAGCTTGCGCGCCGCGACTCGCATGACGCGGTCCACGTCGATGGCGCCGTCGGCGGCGGGCGACAGCAACGGAAGAAGGGAAAGCAGGGCGGCGGGCAGTGTGTGTCTAAGGCTCATGACGTTCCTTTCTGCATAGGCCGGAGGCGCTCCGGCTCGCACAGGCGGTATTATCTATCGGATGCGCCGGGTGTCAACCCAGAACCGCTGCCAGCCCTTTTCTTATTGGTGTGGAAACGCGCTTTGTGTTTGAATATACGGGTCATCACGGCATGGGCAAGGGGAGTGAAATGAAACTGCGATTCCTGGGAACGATGGGGTGGCTTTGCTTGATAGGTGCGTGCGCGGCACTGGCTTTCAGCCCGCCGACGGATAGGCAGGAGGGCGTGACGCTCACCATCGAGGGCTTTCCGGAGCAGTCCGACAACGACCGCGTGTCCCTTCGGAAAGTGCCGACCGACGTGCCGCTGACCTTCACGGTCACGCTCAAGAACGAGCGGCCGCAGCCCGTCGCGGGCACGGTGACCCTGTGGCTCAACGACGACTGGGAGGTGCAGGGCACCAACCGGGTCTCGCTCTGCGCCGCCGCTGGCGCGAGCGCCACGACGACCTGCACAGCCGTGGCCAGGCCGACCGTCTTGGGCGCCCTCTACCCCGCGCACGCCCGCTTTTCGTTCGGCTCAGGCGGCACGATCGTCGAGCTGCATCCCGTCGCACTCTTCGAGGCGGTGAAGCCCGCCGCGGCCAAAGCCAAGCAAGCCCAGCGCGAGGCCGCGCTGGCCGACGGCGTGCTGCGCCTCGACAGCGGCGCGGACCGCCGCGTCTTCAGCCGCCAGAAAGACAAAGTCGTCGAGTTGGGCGTCAACTACTCGGGCTCGGATGCGGTAAGCGGCGCAAGCATGCACCGCGACACAAGCGCGCGCGGCGGCGTGTCGCGGGCCGGCTTCGCGATCCACCCCCCCTACCGCGGCGGCCCGGGCGTGACGTGGAACGACTTCAAGCTGGCCCTGCCGGCAGGCAAGCCCGCCGTGCTGACGTTCTACACCGCGCTGCGCGACCACGGCGCCACCGAGCCCGCCAGCGACGGCACGGAGTTCAAGGTGGTCGTCGTCGACGAGGCCCTCGTGGAAAAGGAGCTGTTCACGCGCTTCAGCGACAGCAAGGCGTGGGAGCCGGCGGCGGTGGACCTCGGCGCGTACGCGGGTCAGCGCATCACCCTGCGCCTCTGGACCGGCCCCGGCCCCAAGAATAATACCACCTGCGACCAGTGCTACTGGGGCGACCCCGTG
>CAYLUN010000007.1:0-131141 GCA_964386865.1 uncultured Lentisphaeraceae bacterium
AGGCGCTGGTCGTGCAACGGATCGTTGACGCCATCTATGCGTCGGCGGCGGCCGGTCGGGAGGTGCCGGTGGTCTCGCCCATAGTAGAGGCGTATCCAGTTAAACCAATTGCGAAAGCAGGGTCGAAGCAGGAACACGAACCGGCTGTGTTTTAGAGAAGCAGTCACGCCCGACATACTCCAGATCAAAACACGCCTGAAAGGCATGGGCCGCTCCGGTCGCCCGCTGAAAATACCCGAGTGAGCAGAGGTACAGGTATTTAGCGTGTTGGGTATTTAGCGTGTTGGCGCGGAGGAGCGGGGGATCGTCACCGATGAAACAAGGCGTTTACACGCAAACGGACTTCCCCGGATGCGGCGCTTCCTTCAAGTCGGTGGGGGAGGGGGGTGAAAGGGCGCGGGGCCGGTTGTTTCGGGCGTTCTTTGAGGCCCGGCGTTGACGGCGGGCGTTAAGAAAAGTCATGTTGCACGCCCGTTGGCCCCGCTCTCCCTGAGGTAGACGGACAGCGCGTCGTGGTCATCCTTGCGCCCGAAGCGCACATGCTCGCGCATGGCCCGCTCCGCCTCGTCCGGGTCGCCCTTCTTGATTTTGCGCACAAGAATCTGGTGCCAGCCGTCCGGGATCGGCTCGAAGCGGATGGCCTTGAGGCTGTTGAGGCTCATGTAGCGCTGGAACCAAACCTTGTTCAGCATCGCACCGAAAATCGGGTGCCCGCTCAACCGGCCCAGCTCTATGTGAAACTCCCAGTGCAGCTGGCTGCCGAGCGTCGGATCAGGCGTGTCGTCGCGGATAAACCGGTCGACCTGCGCGGCCCGCTTCAGCAGTTTGTCCAGGGCCTCCGGCGTGGCATGCTCGGCGCACAGGCGCGCGGCCTGGCACTCGAGCGCCTCGCGCAACATCAGGTCGTCATCAATGTCCTGCATGGTCAGCGAGCGCACGCGGCAGCCGGCCAGCGCGCGGTTCTCCACGTAGCCGTCGATCTCCAGCATGTAGAGCGCCTCGATCACCGGAATCGTGCTGACCCCCAGACGCTCCGCGAGGGCCTTGCGCACGAGCCGCTCGCCCGGCTTGAGCCGCCCCGCCAGAATATCGTCACGCAACACCGCAAACACGCGCCGCGAGAGCGTGTTCTCCGCATCGCCTGCAGCCGGTTCTTTATTCGCTGAATAATAGGCCATAGTTTCTCCTTTGATCTTAATATATCAGGTTTCTAATATTACTGTCAAACTGTCATTAATTACCGTTGACGAGTTAATTCCAGTATATCATACTGTGGTTAAACCTTGTTCAAGGAGACCAACATGAAACGCTTCGCTTGCACCGTTCTTACGCTTTGCGCCATTTTCTTTGCGCCGCGCTCGCACGCGCAGTCCTCCCGCCTCGTCGGCTGGTGGAAACTGGATGACGCCACCAACGCGACCGTCCTAGCTGACTCCTCTGGCTTCGGCAGGAACGCGTCCAAAGGTTCCGGGGTTTCCATCGTCGACGGACGCTTCGGCAAGGCGGCGCGCTTTAACGGCGCGATCAGCGCAGCGGCTACGTTCACCACCCCCTCGCTCACCAACCTGACAATTGCGGCCTGGGTCTACGTGGACGGCATCCCGACCAATATCCTCCCCCGGATCATGCAACTCAGCGCCGGCACCTACTTCCTCATGCCGTCAAACGCACTGGGGCAGTTCTCTTTTAGCGTCGAAGGCAACAACTGGGTAACAACCGCTCAGGATCCGCTCAAGTTCAAGACTAACGCGTGGTTCCACGCCGCCGTAGTCTACCGCCAGCAGTACACCAACGCCACCGACCGGATCGTCTGGCCCACGTTCTACATCAACGGCGTCCGCTGCACCAACGCCCTCGCCGCCAAACCATACAGCAGCGCAGTCCCCGCCGGCACAGCCACCTTCGGCAACAACGCCTTGGGGGGCCCGCGCCCGCTCAACGGCATGATGGATGACGTCAGGCTCTACGACGCGCCGCTCTCAGACAAGGACATCTACGCTCTCTTCCTGAATCGCCCGCTGGCCGTCGACGCGGGCAAAGACCTGACCTGCTACCGTGCGGAAGCCCTCCTGCAAGGCAGGCTGGCCAGCACCAACACGTTCATGCGCGACCTCACAGCCAACACCGCGTGGAGCGTGGTGTCCTCCCCCGGAGGCGCAACGCCCGTCATTCAGACCCCGTGGCTGCCCGCCTCTTCCGTCACACTGCCAGTGGCAGGCACCTATGTCTTTCGACTGACCGCCTCCAACGAACTCGGCGCCGCCTCCGACGACGTGATCCTTGTCCGCCAAACGGACGCCCCTCCCGGAGGTAACGTCGCGCCCACGGTCACCCCGCTCTGGATCTCGACCAACACCGTGCTCGGCGCTGGCGCGCCGCTCGCCGCGACTGTCACGGACGACAACAAGCCGACCAACATCACGCGGGTCTGCTGGAGCAAAGTGAGCGGCCCCGGCGCCGTCTTTTTCGATAACGCCTTCACCAACACCACGACCGCCTACTTCTCAACCAACGGCACCTATGTGGTCCAGCTGGAAGCGGACGACGGCACGCTGACCCAGGCGACAAACGTGACGGTGACTGTCGCGCTGCCTACGGGCAACCTGTCGGACGGGCTGGTCCACTGGTGGCGCATGGATGATGACCCCGCCCTCAAGAAAGCGTTCGACAGCGCAGGCACCAACACGCTGACCTTCGGCAATCAGGCCTTCCTGCAACCGGGCAAGACGGGTTATGGGTTCCGCATGCCCACCTACAACGCGTATGCCCAGGCCGCCAGCATCCCGACCAACGCGGAGACCATGACCTTCACCGCGTGGCTCTACTACGACAACGCCTACACGAACAACCCGTACATGCGCCTCTACTACTGCGCACCGAACTTCTACATTTCCTACACCACGTCCACCCGCACGATCGCCCTCAACTCGCGTAGCACCACGGGCGGAGCAACCGAATATGCCTGGGGATTCCCCTACGTGTTCACATCCAACCAGTGGTTCCACATCGCCGTCCTCTTCGACCGCCGTGCCGCGGCCGCCGGTTCCAAGCAGGCTATTTACGTCAACGGCACGCGGTATCTTTCTGGCCCGTTAGGTCCCGCTTTCTCAGGCGCGACAGACTTCGCCACGCCGTTTGTGATCGGAAACAACGGCAATGGCCTCGGCACCCGCAACTTCGACGGCGTGCTTGATGAGATGCGCATCTACAACCGTTTCATCACGGACGAGGAAGCCCGGCTTTTGGCGAACGACCCGGACAACAACCACGCGCCCGTGATCGAAGGCCCGACCAACCTGACCGCCAAGGTCGCTCTGCCCGTCTCGCTCCAAGGCGTCGTAGCGGACGACGGGCAGCCCCTCGGAAAAAGCCTCGTCTCAAGATGGAGCGTGGCCTCGGGCAATGCCGACAAAGTGTTTTTCGCCGATGCGTCCGAGCCCAACACAAGCGTGACCTTTACGAAAACCGGCGACTATGTGCTGCTGCTCTCAGCCTCGGACGGCGAGTTGCAGGCGGCCAGCCTTGTGCAGGTCTCCGTGTCCCCGTCCGGCACCTTGATCCGCGTCCTGTAAAAATCCTTCCGCTCCAAACTACGGCCCGTACACAAGGAATCACATGACTACTGCCCTCACCCATACCATCCCTTCCGGGTTCCTCGCCTGCTTGTGTCTCAGCGCCGCGTTTGCCGAGCCGGCACCCGCCCCCGTCCCCGACCCGCGCCACCTCTCGAACGGCTGGCTCATCCCCGACGAGCACTACGCCGACCAGCCCTACATCGTCAAAACCGACGACGGCGCTTGGCTCTGCGCCATCACCACCGGCCAGGGCAACGAGGGCGCGGGCGGCCAGCACGTCGTCTCGATGCGCAGCACCGATAAAGGCCGCACCTGGGAGAAGGCCGTGGACATCGAGCCCGCCAGCGGACCCGAGGCCTCCTACGTGGTCCTGCTCAAGACGCCCTACGGCCGCATCTACGCGCTCTACAACCACAACACCGACCGCGTGCCCGAAGTGAAGCGCGAGGACAAGGGTGTTTACAAGCGCGTCGACTCGCTTGGCCACTACGTCTTCAAGTACACGGACGACCACGGCCGCACCTGGTCGGCGCAGCGCTACGAGATCCCGCAGCGCGCCTTTGACTGCGACCTCCAAAACACGTACAAGGGCGAGCTGAAGTTCTTCTGGAACGTCGGCAAGCCGCTGCTCCTCGGCAGCGACGCGATTTGCGTGATCCACAAGGTCGGCGCCATGGGCGCGGGCTTCTTCGCCCAGTCGGAAGGCGCGTTTCTCAAGAGCCCCAACATCCTCTCCGAGCGCGACCCCGCCAAGATCACCTTCGAAACCCTGCCCGAGGGCACGGTCGGCCTGCGCACCCCGCCCGGCGGCGGCCGCGTCGCCGAGGAGCAGAGCATCGTCTCCCTCAGCGACGGCTCCATCTACTGCGTCTACCGCACCATCGACGGCTGGCCGACCGTCGCCTACAGCCGCGACGGCGCGCGCACCTGGACCGAACCCGCCTACAAGACCTACACGCCTGACGGCCGCCGCGTCAAGCACCCGCGCGCCGCCAACTTCGTCTGGAAATGCGGCAACGGCAAGTATCTCTACTGGTTCCACAACCACGGCGGCCGCTTCGTCGGCGACCTCGGCGCCAACGGCAAGGACGGCCGCAGCCCGTACGATGACCGCAACCCCGCCTGGCTCATGGCCGGCCGTGAGGTCGCCACGACGCAAGGCTTGAAAATCGAGTGGTCCCAGCCCGAGATCCTGCTCTACGACGACGACCCTTACATCCGCATGAGCTACCCCGACCTGGTTGAAGACGGCGGCGATTTCTACGTCACCGAAACCCAGAAAACCATCGGCCGTACGCACCTGATTCCGCGCTCGCTCGTGGACGGCCTCTTCAGCCAGTGGGATAGCCGCGCCGTCGCCACCAACGGCCGCATCTTAAACCTGACGGGCAAGATCCCGGCTCAAGCCGCCATGCCCACACTTCCCGCCCTCAACCGGCGCGACACCAAGTCCGAAGATCAGCGCGGCATGGACCTGCGCGCGGGCTTCAGCCTCGACCTCTGGCTCACGCTCGACGCGCTCACGCCCGGACAGGCGCTCCTCGACAACCGCGATGCCGAAGGCAAGGGACTGCTCGTCGCCACCGCCGAAAACGGCGCGTTGAAGATCACCCTCAGCGACGGCCGCACCGAGTGCGCGTGGTCCAGCGACCAGCGCCTGCTCACAGCCGGCAAGCCGCACCACGCCGTCATCACGGTGGACGGCGGCCCCAAAATCATCACCTTCGTGGTCGACGGCACGCTCTGCGACGGCGGCGAGGAGCGCCAGTTCGGCTGGGGCCGCTTTAGCTCCCTCCTGCGCACACCCAGCGGCAGCCCCACGCTCGCCATCTCCCCAGTCGTGCGCTCGCTCCGCCTCTATAACCGCGCCATCCGCACCAGCGAGGCGGTCGGCAACTACAAGGCAGGGCTCAACTAATAAGCGCTGATTATGATAATGAAATGCACTAATTTGTTCGTCTTTCTCGAACTTATCGCGCTTTCGGCACTCGCGACCGTTGAACAGCCTTTGGTGTTGTTCGATTTCGAAACAAACTTGGTTAATCAAGGCACCCTCGGCGGCAGCGCCCGCTTCCACGCCTACGCGCCGAACGAAGAGCCTGGCTTCGGCAGCGGCCCCTTCGGCCGCTGCCTGGATCTCACCGCCGCCGCCCGCCATGGCGGCACCACGCCCGCCGATCCGCCCTCGGGAGGCGCGGCGCTCTTTCGCGACCCCGCGCTCGACGCCCTCGACAGCTTCACACTTGTGCTCTGGGCACGCCAGAATCCGCTCATGGCCGGCACCGCGCCCGCCCGCCTCCTGAACAAACCCGGCGCGTGGGACCTGCTGCCGCATTCCAGCGGCCTCACGCTCTCACTGGGCGCTGACCCCGGCAAGACCACGTACGCACTCTCGGGCAAGAGCCGTCTCAAGCTTGCTGAAGATTGGTGTTTCTTCGCCGTCGCGGTCTCGCCGCACACCGTCGCCGCCTACGTCGGCAGCTGCAAGCAGCCCTTCGCCTTTGTCGCCGACGCCTCCCGCACCGAGCGCACCCGCGCCTCGACCGGCGAACTCGCGCTCGGCAACTTCAGCGGCATCCGCCCCTTCAACGGCTGGCTCGACCGCGTGCGCGTCTTCCATGGCACGCTCGACGTGAAGGCGCTCCGCACGCTCTTCGACGCCGACCTCGCCTCTGCCAAAGAATACGCGCTCCCCGCCGTCGCCGACCTTGCGCGGCCCCTGACCTCTGATCTCCGCTCTCCGACCTCCTTCAATCTCCCTCCCTCCGCCATTCCCTTCTCCACGCGCTGGGCGCGCACGAATGCGCTCGATGTCATGCAGGCCTTCCACGCCACGCACTGCCTCTGGGTCTACGGCTCGGAAACCGGTTTCATGCGCCGCGTCCAGAGCCAAGGCCTCTTCTACCAAGGAACGCTCAACGGCCTGCAAGGCCAGTCCCACTCGACCACCAACCGCACCAATGCCGGCGACCCCTCCGGCCGCCACGAAAACCTCGACGGCGACAAGAACACGCCCTCCTGGATGGTGACCTTCGGCCCCAGAACCTTCACCGGCTGCTGCAACCACCCCGCTTTCCGCAAACTCTTTTTCGACGACGCCCAAAAACTGGTCGCCGCAGGCGTCGACTCGCTCCACGTCGATGACTGGGAAATGAACGCGAGCTGGGTGCGCAATGCCGGCGTCTGCTTCTGCGACGTCTGCCGCAGCGGCTTCCGCGACTGGCTCGCCCGGCGGCACACAGCCGACGAGCTGAAGCGGCTGGGCGTCGCCGACATCGCGACCTTCGATTACCGCGAACACCTCAAGGCGAACGGCGTGCCCGATGCCGCGACCTATCGCACGCGTTACCGCACGCTGCCGCTGACGCCCGACTTTGCCGACTTCCAGATCGAAGGCATGCGCGCCTTTTACAAAGAATTCCGCAAGCGACTCGACGCGTGGTCTCCTGAAAAATATATCCCCGTCTCGGTCAACGGGCTTCTCACGCCGCTGCGCACGGACCACGTCTTGTACGGCATCGACGTCGTCGACTTCCTGCACGGCGAGTCCCCGCAGACTGCTGACTACCAGACCGCGACGGAGTACGTGTTTGGCGCGAAGGTCGCGGAGGCCGCAGGGCTCACGCAGGTGATCTCGCCGATTCCCCGCAGCACCGCCCGCACCCGCGCCGCCATCGCCACCACCTACGCGCTCGGCCAGTCCCACCTCGTGCCGTGGGACCTCTACATGGGCAGCGACGCCACCGGCATCCAGCCGCGCTACTTCGGCACGCGCGACCAGTACGGCGATCTCTACGACTTCATTAGCGGCCAGCGCGCGTTGCTCGACGCCCACACGTCCGCCGCCGAGATCGGTGTGCTGGTCAACGGCGACGAGCCCGGCGCGTATCTGGAGTACTGCAACAAGCTCGCCGCGCGCCAAATACCCTTCCACATCATCCTGGGAGCGAGCCGCTACGCGCGCGTGCCCGTGAGGGCCGACGACCTGCGCGGACTGCGCCTGCTCGTCGAACTTAGCCCTGCCGCGACCTTCTGCCCCGAAGACCAGGCCGCGCTGAACGCCGCCCGCGCCTCGGGCCTCGTGCGCTTCGCGCCCGCAGGTGCCGATATCCCCGCGCTGTGTCGCATCATGGACCTCGACCTTCTGCGCCTCGAGGGCCCCGAGAACATCTACGCCTTCCCGCGCGTGGACCGCGAGCGCCGCACCTGTGCCATCCACGTCGTGAACTGGAATCTCGGCGACCCCGGCGCCGAACGCGCCGAAACCTACGCCAGCGTCACCGTCACCCTGCTCCATCCCGAGCGCTGGGGCGCGGTCGGCCAAGCCGTCTGGCACGTGCCCGGCGAGCCGTCCGTCATCCTCACCCCCGAACGCCACGCGGAGGGACTCCGCCTGACTCTGCCGCAACTCACAACCTGGGGCGTCATCGAGATCAAATGACAAACGTAAACGCATGTCAAAGCAGCATGGACGCACGGGTCGCCCTGTTCAAGGCCTTCCACCGCCGTGAAAATCCGCGCCCGCTCCTGGGTTTCTTCAAGGGCAGCGAGTATCCGCTGTTCCGCTACCCCTTCAGCCGTGCGCTGCCGGAAGGGCGGCCGCTTCAGCCGGAGGATTTCGACGTCGCCGCATTTGTCGCCGACGCCGAGCGGCTTTTCCTTGAGCATGAGGCGTGCGGCGGCGACTTCATCTACAGCGCCAGCGCTTTCTGGGGCATCCCGTGGCTCGAGGCCGCCCTCGGCTGCCCCATCTACGCCAACCACAGCACCGGCTCGATCTACTGCAAGCCGCCGCCCGGCTTCAGCCCCGCAGCGACCCTGGCCTTCTCGCGCGACAGCGCGTGGATGCGCCTGATGGCTGACATGCTGGATGCGCTCGCCCAAAAAAGCGCCGGCCGCTTCCCGCTCGCGACCACGCGCATGCGCGGCGTGGCCGATCTGCTCTCGGCGCTCTACGGAGACGACGCCTTCATCTTCGCGCTCTTCGATCAGCCCGACGAACTCAGGCTCGTTGCCCGGCAAGTCGCCGATGCTTTCATCCAGTGCGGCAGGCTGCAGCTGGAGCACATCCCTTCTTTCCACGGCGGCATGGGCTCGTTCTACTACCACGCGTGGATGCCGCCCGGCACGGTCTGGCATCAGGAGGACGCCGCCGCTTTGCTCTCCCCGGACCTGTACCAGGACTTCATCGAGCCGTTCGACCGCCAGATCGTCGCCGCTTTTCCGCACGTCGTCATGCACCAGCACTC
Organism: uncultured Lentisphaeraceae bacterium; assembly: GCA_964386865.1. Classification (GTDB taxonomy): domain Bacteria; phylum Verrucomicrobiota; class Kiritimatiellia; order RFP12; family UBA1067; genus CAYLUN01. The sequence goes on from CAYLUN010000007.1 coordinate 8,825, forward strand.
GACCGGCTTCGTTCCGACCGACCGCTACCTCGACATGGGCATGAGCGTGCTCGAGCTGCACATCGACAGCGGCGGCCCTTCTGCCGAAGCGCTCTATGAGAGGCACCTCGCGATCCTGCGCGAGCGCCCGCTGATCATCTGGGGCGACATCCCGACGGCCGACCTCGACTGGCTCTTCGCGAAACTGCCGCCGCAGGGCCTCGCCATCATCACCGTCGTCAACACGCCGGAGCAGGCGCGCGAACTCTGGAGCAAGTATGCCGCGCATACATAGCCCATCTTTGCCTGCGCAGACCGCTCTCTTGAAGACTCTGGCCCTGCTGCTTGTCCTCACCGCACATCTGCAAGCCGCCGAATTCCATGTCGCCACGAACGGCACCGACCTGCACGACGGGAGCGCCGACCGGCCCTTCGCCACGCTGGCGCGGGTTCAGCAGGCGGTGCGCGCCGCGCTGCCGCAAGCCTCTGCGGACATAACGGTCTTTATCCGCGCAGGGGTTTACCGCCTGGCTCAACCCCTGCTGCTGACCGAAGAGGATTCCGGCCGCGACGGTGTGCGCGTCATCTGGAAGTCGGCGGACGGTGACGGTCAGGCGCGTCTGCTTGGCAGCCAGCCCTTGACCGGCTGGCAACCGCATGACGGCCGCCTCTGGAAGGTGCGGGTGCCCGCTGGCATGACCTTCGACACCCTCTACGAAGCCGGCGTCCGTTTGCGCAAGGCGCGCTTTCCCAACTATCGGCACAACCCGGCATACCCCGCCGCCCTCGAGGGTTACTTTGCCAGCGTGGCCGGCAGCCCGAAGCACGCTTCGCCAAACCGGAGCAGTTGGATCGATTACGCCGCTTCGGACGTGCCACCCGCAAACCTGTGCACCAACCGCTTGAGCATCCAGATCTTCCCGTGGGGCCCCTGTGACTGGCACCGCTGGAACTGCCGCGTCACTCACATTGACCGTGACGCGCGCCGGATCACGTTCGACAACCTGGGTGATCGCACCGAGGTTCTTGGCGGAGCTCGTTACTTTCTGGAGGACGACCTCGCGCTGCTGGATGTTGCCGGCGAGTTCTTTCTGGACCGCGCCAGTGGACTTCTCTACTGCATCCCGCTGGGCACGGGCCATCCCGACACGCTAGGCATCGCGGCGCCGCGCCTGCGGACACTGGTCGAACTGCGCGGAGCGGACAACAGTCGCTGCATCCGCAATGTGCGTTTCGAGGGGCTGTCCTTCGAGGAGACCGACGCGCTTTCGCCCTCGCTCTTCTGGTGGGCACACGCCTGGGGGCGACAGGATCACGCCTTGCTGCGCCTTTCCAACGCTGAGTCGATCTCGACCATCAACTGCCGCTTCCGCAATGCCGGCCGACACGGTGTGCTGCTGGTGGGCCACAATGTCGGCAACACGGTGGCCGGCTGCCTGATCGAGCAGATCGGCATCAGCGGCATTACCCTCTCGAACCGGTTTGCCCCGGTTCCCGGCACCGCCGCGACTGACCGCCTGGAGCAGAATCGCCTCACCAACAACCGCATCCGCTTCGTCGGCCAACTCGGCCTGTACGCCTCCTGTATCGAACTCATGAACGTCAGCAGCAATGAGGTGAGCTATTCCGACCTGCTCCACTCGCCGCGTTATGCCGTCACCCTGCGCGGCAACACCGGTGCTCAGTACGGCCCGCCGACCCTCACCGCGCACCCGCCCGCACGCCACAACCGTCTCCACCATCTGCGTGTCCGGCATTGCGGCCAGGACAGCGGAGACATGGGCGCGCTTCACGCCGCCTGCATCAACAATCCCGGCGGCGACAGTGTCAACACGTTCGAACAGATTACGGTTGCCGACACCGGAGCGGTCAACAGCATGGCGGACGCTCCTCCGGACGGCATCTTCCTGGACTGGCCCTGTATGTCCATGTCGCAGGTCTTCCGCGACCTTCACGTTGTGCGTTCACAAGGAAAACCCCTCCGTTCAAATGGCCCCGATAACGAGCTTTCGGCTGTGACTGCGAACGTGAGTTGGCAGCCGGGCTTCGACGCAAGCCGCATGGCGTACGCCTCGATCGGGGTCCGCCCCGATTTTCCCGCCGCGTTCGGCGGACCGCTGGCGCCACCCGTGCAACCGGCACTGCCGCGCCGCTTGAGGATCGCCGAGTGCCGCCCCGACCGCGTGACGCTGCGCTGGGCACCTCCTGCCGGCCGCTGGAGCGACACGCCGGTCTATGAAATCTTCCGGGACGGACTCGAGCTCGCACGGACGCGCGAGCCCTTCTATGTCGACACGACCGTCAACGCTGCCGCACTCCACAGCTATGCCGTCGCGGCACGGGACGGTGACTTCGGCCCGCCTGGGCCGAAGTCGGCGCCGTGCGAAGTGCGCGTACCGGAAGACACCGAGCCGCCGCGCCTGCTTGCGGCTCGTCCGGCGCAAGATCTGCGGCAGGTGATCGCGTTCTTCTCCAAACCGGTTGAGGTTACAACCGCCACCAACGCCAGCCTCTTCCGCCTCTCGCCCGGCGTCAATGTAACCGCCGCGCGCGCCGGTGCCTCCCCACGTACAGTGCTGCTGAACACTTCGCCCTTGTCGCCGGAAAAGCCCTACACGCTGTCGGTGGTGGCGCAAAACAGGCGCGCGGCTGGCGGAGAGGCGGTTTTTCTGACTGATGCCATCCTGTATCGCTTTCCCTCCCCGACTGTGCGACCGACGCGCAGCCTCGGAGAACGCCTGCGGGACGTGATCCTGTTCAGCCCAACCCCTTCAGCCTCGTCGCTGGCACGCTTCGTCGAACTCTTCCACGGCGGCGCGCAGCTCGCGCCAGTGCCTGACTGGACGGAACAAGCGCTGCTGCTCGACGGACACGGCGCCTGGGTCGAAGCACCTGCAGAGCTCAACCTCGGCGCGGAAGATTTCACGCTAGAGGCGTGGCTGTGGAAAGCACGGGCGGGAAACACGGTCGTGCTGTCCAAGGGAAACGGCTTTGGCTCGCCGCACGAGTGGACCTGGGGCTGGGAACATCCGGAGAAGGCAGGCAACATCGCCTTCCGCTGCGACAACCGCTACATCGCCACCGCGCCGGGGTCGCTGCCGCTGCGCCGGTGGACACATGTCGTGTTGGTGCGGCGCGGCAACACCGGCTTATGCTACGTGAATGGCACGCCCAGCGGCGACCCCCAAGACATGTCCGGCTTCAGGCCGCTAGTTAACACGCATCCGCTCCTGATCGGCCGCCGTCCCTATGATGCTTCACCAGCCTGGTTCGGCGGCATGATCGGTGAAATCCGCATCCTGACACGCGCCCTGTCAGACGCCGAAATCCGTGACCGGGCGCTTAACCCTCGCTCCGCCGGATCAACTGAGTGACGATTATGCAACGCGCAAACAAAGGAACACAGACACCATGCGCTCATGCTGTAGAGGTCTCTTGTTGATCGACCGGATCGCGGATGCGCTGCTCGCAGGCCTGAGCGCCTCGGTGGTCTGCATCGTTCTGGCGGCGGTCTTTTTCCGCTACGCGCTGAACCAGTCGCTCTCCTGGAGCGACGAGCTGGTGCGCTATCTGTTCGTCTGGTTTACGCTGCTGGGCGCCGCCGTGGCGCTGCGCGAGCGCGAACACATCCGCGTCGAATACTTCGTCGAAAAGCTGCCGCTGCGCGCGCGTCGCTTGATCGAGGCCGCCATGCTGGTCGGCGTCTGCCTCTTTCAGGCCGCGCTGGTGGTGCTGGGTGCCCTCTGGGCCTGGTCCACGCGGGGCGCGGTCACCTCGGCGCTGCAGTGGCCGCTGAGCCTCATCTTTTACGCGGCCCTGCCGTGTACCGCTGCGCTGGGCTTCTGGTACTCGCTGCAGCGCCTGCTGCGGGGCGAGTTCGCCGAACGGGACGCCGTGGCCGACGAGCTTGAGCCGCTCATCGCGAAGGGAGGTGCGCCATGGGAGTCCTGATCGGAGGCATGCTGCTGCTGATGTTCCTGGGCCTGCCGATCGCGTACGCCCTCGGCCTCAGTTCGCTCGTGTATGTTGTGGCGTGTACCGACATGTCGCCCCTGATCATCGCGCAGCGCGTGTGCGTGGGCGCGGACTCGCTGGTGCTGATCGCGCTCCCCTCTTTCCTGCTCGCTGGCGAGATCATGAACGCGGCGGGCATCACGCAGCGCCTGACGCGACTGGCGCTGGCGCTGATCGGCCCGCCGCGCGGCGGGCTCTCCTACGTGGTCGTGGCCGTGAACATGCTGATCGCCATGGTTTCCGGGGCGGCGGTCGCCAGCGCGGCGGCGGTGGGCTCGACCATGGTGCCGATGATGGAGAAGAAAGGCTACCCGCGCGGCTACGCCGCCGCGCTGAACGCGGCCGCCGCCACCATGGGGCCGATCATCCCGCCGAGCGTCGGCTTCATCATCTACGCCTCGGTCTCCGGCGCGTCGGTCGGGCAGCTCTTTCTGGCGGGCACCGTGCCCGGCATCCTGCTGGCACTGGGAACGCTCATGGTGTGCGTCTGGGCCGCCTATCACTTCGGCTACCCGCGCGGCGAGCGCCACAGCCGCCGCGAGCTGTGGGAGAGTTTCCGCAGCGCGCTGCCCGCCCTGCTGATGCCGGTGATTATCCTGGGCGGCATCTTCGGCGGCCTGGTCACCCCGACCGAGGCGGGCGCGCTGGCCGTGGGTTACGGCCTGCTGGCGGGCTTTTTCATCTACCGCTCTCTGAGCCTCAAAGATCTGCCCGGCATCCTGCTGGTCACCGCCCGGCGCACGGCCACGATCATGCTGATCATCGCCTGCGCCTCCTGCTTCGGCTTCCTGATCACCCGCGAGGTGGACGCGGAGCGCTTTATCGCGCTGTTCCAGTCGCTGACGCAGAGCCGCGCGGTGCTTCTGCTCTTGCTCTTGGGCCTGATCCTGCTCCTCGGAACCATTATGGAGGGCGGCAGCATCATGATCATCCTCACGCCGCTGCTGCTCCCGGTTCTGAAGGCCTACAAGATCGACCTCGTGCATTTCGGGGTGGTCTTCCAGCTCGGCATCATGATCGGCCTGCTCACGCCGCCGGTAGGCATGCTGCTGTTCGTGCTCTCCAGCATCAGCCGCGTCTCGGTGCGCACCATCGTGCGGAACCTCTGGCCGTTCTACCTCATGCTGGCGGTGCTCCTGCTGTTGGTCACCTTCATGCCCGAGTTGTCCCTCTGGCTGGTCAAGGTGTCGGGAGGAAGCCTGAAATGAACGTCTTGAAGCGACTGGCCATCGGCGGAACGCTGATCTCGTGCGGGCTCGTGCTGGCGCTGTTGAGCGGCTGCAGGAGGAGCGGGGAGCAGCCCAAGATCGTCCGGCTCGCGTACACGGCGGGGCCGTCCGAACTTCTGCATCGGGCGGCGGAACATTTCGCGGAGCGGGTCAAGGCCGACTCCGGCGGCGCGCTGGAGGTGCGCCTGTATCCGAGCGGGCAGCTGGGCAACGAGCGCGAGCTGACCGAGGGGCTGAAGCTGGGCAGCGTGGACCTGATCGTGACCGGGCTCGCGGTCATCGGCTGGTACGCGCCCGAGTACGGCTTTTTCGAAGTGCCCTTCCTCTGGCGCGACTACGCACACCTGGAGCAGGTCTGGAACGGCCCCGTGGGCGAGGAACTGCGTGGCGTCATGCAGGCGCGGGCGCAGGTCCGCCTGATGCAGCCCTGGTTCCGCGGCCCGCGTTACCTCACCACCACCTCGCGCCAAGTCCTCACCCCGGAGAACCTCAAAGGTCTGAAGCTGCGCGTGCCCGAACTGGAGGTCTACATCAAGGCTTGGCAGCTCTTCGGCGCCAATGTCACGCCGGTCCCCTTTACGGACATGTTCATGGCGCTCAAGCTCGGCGTGGTGGAGGGCCAGGAGAACCCCCTCGCCACCATTTACGCCTGCCACTTGAACGAGGTGCAGAAGTACGCCATGGAAACGCGCCACTTGATCAGCTTCTACGTGCCGGCCGTCGGCCCCTACCTGGAGAGCCGCCTCGACACCAAGGAGCGCGCCCTGCTACTGCGGGCTCTCGATGACGCGACCCGCTGGCATAACGCGGAGGTCGAGCGCGCCGAACAGGACTACCGAAGCAAACTGGAGGCCGCGGGCATGATCTTCGTCCCGCTCGACACCGAGCCCTTCCGCCGCCTCGCGCGCGAACGGCTGCCGCCCCACTTCGCGCACGTCTGGAAGCCCGGCCTTTTCGAACGCACCATGGAAACGAAGTCATGCCAACAATGACCTCTCACACACGTTTCGACGCCGCCTGCGCGCACCGCATGCCCGACCGGGTGCCGGTCGATTATCTGGCGCATCCCGAAACCGACCGCCGCCTGCGCGCCGCGCTGGGCGTCGAGACCGAACGCGAGCTGCTCGAACGGCTGGGCTGCGACTTCTTCTACCTGCCGGGCCGCGACATCTCGCAGAACGAAGGCGCGCTCCCTTTCTACAAGCACCGGGAGCGACTGACACTCTCCGCGACCGAGCGCAGCTGCCCCCTCGGCATCCGCTGGCAGCGCGGCGCCTTCGCCAGCAAGTTCGCCGTCGACGAGGCCCTCGCCGGCCCGTTCACCGATGCGTCGACCGTCGGGGACATTCTCGCCTTCCCGTGGCCGCGCGCCGCCGACTTCGACTTCTCGGCCTTGCAGGCCGAGGCCGACGCGAACCGCGACCGCGTGCGCGTGGGCGGCCTCTGGACCGGCATCCTGGGCGACAGCTACCGCATGCTGGGCTTTCAGAACTTCCTGTGCGCCTTGGCGGCCGAGCCGGAACTCGCGCACGCGCTGGTTGACCGCATGACGGAGATGTACCTAGAGCTTAACGCTGCCTATTTCAAGGCGCTCAAGGGGCGGCTCGAGGTCTGGTTCTTCGGTAACGATTTCGGCAGCCAGGAGGCGCTGCTCTTCAGCGCCGAGATGTGGGGCGATTTCTTCTTTGAGAACATCCGCCGGCTGACCGCGCTGGCGCACGCCCACGGCCTCAAGGTGATGATGCACTCCTGCGGCGCAATCGCCCCCCTGATCCCGCTGCTGATCGAAGCCGGGGTCGACATCCTCGACCCGGTGCAGGTCACAGCCGCCGGCATGGTCCCGACCGACCTCAAAGCGCGTTTCGGCGAGCGCATCGTCTTCCACGGCGGCATCGACACTCAACGCGTGTTGCCCTTCGGAAGCCGAGAGGAGGTTGCCTGCCATGTCCGCGTGACGACCGCCGAGCTGGGCCGCGACGGCGGCTATCTCTTCGCGCCAAGCCAGATTCTGGGGCCCGACATTCCCCTAGAGAACCTCAAGGCCATGTATGGAATTTTTTGATCGATCAGAAATGGCATATTGTTTGATTTCAACGGCTCTATCAGTTTGATGCGCTGTTTTTGGATATACCGAAATGTGAGCCGATAAGGTTGGTGTGACGCAAAGGATGCGCGATGAAAGATGACGTGCTGGCTTGGGCAAGTAGACGACCGGCGACGAAGCGGGTTTCGAAAGAGACCCTGAATCACCGGGGGCTGATCGAGTTCGTGAGCGGACTCGATGTTTACCGGCAGACCGCCGAGGCCTACCGCCGTGCCTACGAGGCGCTGGGCATCGATCTCGTCAACCGCGTTCCGACGGAGAACGCTCCCGCGCCGACACCGGAGGGCTCTGCACGCCCGCACCCCGCGCGCCCGGACTACGACCTCGCGCCGCTGGGCGTCTACGACACCGCCTGCCGCCGCCGCTATCCTTGCCGCGACGCGGACGATGTCTGGACGTTCGATGCAAGCCGCGTGCGCTACGCCGACCTGGTCACGCCTGTGCCGCACCCTTGCGACGCGAGGGACATCGCAATCCGCGAAAAGGAGCTGGGTGATATCGGCCTCTATTACCCCATGCTTTACACCACGCTCTTCATGTGGCCGGTCGAGCTCTTCGGATGGGAGATCTTCATGACCGCCGCGATGGAAGATCCGGGCCGTTTTCACGAGCAGTTCCTGTTGCCCTTCGCCCGCCTTTCACGCGAACGGGTGGCCGAGATCGTGCGCGGTTCCGACAGCCCGCTGCTCTTTGTTCACGACGACCTCTGCGACGCGCGGGGTCCGGTATTCCCGCCCGACTGGTACGAACGCTACATTTTCCCGCACTACGCCGAGATCCTCGCCCCGGCGCGCGCGGCCGGCCGCCGCGTCGTGCTCGTGGCGGACGGCAACCTCACCGCCTTCCTGCCCCGTCTGCGCGAACTGGGTTTTGACGGACTCATGTTCGAAAGCCCCGCGACCCCGCTAGAGACCATCCTGTCCATTTTCGACCGCCCCGGCCACCTCCTGATCGGCGGCGTCGAGACCGCCACGCTGACGTTCGGCACGCCGGCCGAAGTCGCGGACAGCGTCCGCCGCGTCGCTGCCTTGACCGCCGACCGCCCCGGTTTCGCACTGGCTTCCGGCGGCGGACTGCACGGCAACATCCCTTTCGAAAATCTCGAAGCCTATTTCGACGCCCGCGCCGAATACGGCTTCACGCCGCCGGACTGGCGAACCCGCTGCCGAGCCGGACATGTTGCGTAGCCCTTCCCCAAACCTTTTATCATCACAAACCCCGCACAACAAGGAGTCAACACGCACAACTGGCTACCTGCGGCTTTACTGGCCCGCGCGCTCGTCTCCCCCGGCGCGCGCGCACCTTCCACGTTTCTCCGCGTGCCGCCCGACCCCGGTGCGCAACTGCGTGTTCTGATGCGCCAATCCGGTCTCACTCAACGAAAGGATCCCCGTGGCTAACACCAAACAGAAACTGAAAAACGGCGAATGCACTTTCGGCGGCTGGATGCTGATCCCGCACCCCGCCATCGCGGAGCTCATGGCGGGGGAAGGGTTCGACTGGATCGCGCTCGACATGGAGCATGCGGCCGTCGACCTCTCCGTGGTCGAGCAGATCGAGCGCGCGCTCCGCCCGTCCGGCTGTGATCTCTTCGTGCGCCTCGACGGCGCGAATCCCGTCCTCGCCAAACACGTGCTGGATGCGGGCGCCAAGGGCGTGATCGTGCCCAACGTCATATCTCCCGAGGATGTCGACACCATGGCAGCCGCCGTGCGCTACCCGCCGCAGGGTAACCGCGGCACTTCGCTCTCCCGCGCGCTCGACTACGGCCGTAATTTTGCCGACTACATCAAGCGCCACAATGACGAAGTCTTCGTGGCCGTGATGCTGGAGCACTACCTCGCCGCCGAACGCGCCGACGAGATCCTCGCACGCCCCGGCATTGACGCGGCCTTCATCGGCCCCTACGACCTCTCCGCCTCGCTGGGCATCGCCGGCCAGCTCGATGATCCTAAAGTCCTCGCCGCCGAGCAGAAGATCCTCGCCGCCTGCCGCCGTCAGAACATCGCGCCCGGCTATCATGTCGTCCCGCCCGAGCGAGCGCGAATCGACGAGCGCATCGCCGCCGGCTACCGCTTCATCGGCTGCAGCCTCGATACGCAGCTCATCATGTCCGGCTGCCGCGCCCTGCTAAAAAGGTAGATAGGCTGAAGGCTCTTAGGCTGATAGGTGAGACACATCCCCTAACAGTCTAAAAGCCTTCAGCCTAGCCACCTTCGCCCTAACAGTCTAAAAGCCTTCAGCCTAACCACCTTCTTATGAACACTCCCATCCTCGTCACCCAAGCCGAATACGACAAAGCCGCCTCTGTCTTCACCTCCGCCACCGGGCTCGACTGCCGCCCCGCGCCCGCCGACGAGGCCGCGCTCGCCGAAATGATCCGCGCCACCGGCTGCCGTGCGGTCGTGTTGGGCGTCGCGCCCTACCGCGAGGCCCTCTATGACGCCCTCGCGCAGAATGCCGGAGAGCGCGGCGCGCTCCTCGTCCGCTTCGGCTTCGGCACCGACGGCATCAACAAGCCGCTTGCGAAAGCAAAAGGCCTCACGCTGGTCAATACGCCTGTCGACATCCAGACCAGCGTCGCGGAGCTCACGCTCTTTCTGATCGGCTCGCTGATGCGCCGCATCCCGCAGCTCGATGCGACGATCCGCAGCGGCGGCTTCACGCCGATCCGGGGCCGCGAGCTGTGCGGCCAGACCGCGCTGATCATCGGCGGCGGCAAAATCGGCCTCAAGGTCGCGCGCATGCTGCACCAGGGGTTCGGCGTGCGCACGCTGATCTGCGACGCCGCGGCAGAGTCCGACTGGCTCGCGCGCTCGGGCCAGACGCGCGACGCGCTGCGCGAGAACTTCGGCATCGAGGCGTACGCGCAAAACGCGGAGGCCCTGCTGCCGCTGGCGGACCTCGTGACCCTCCACCTGCCGCTGACCCCCGAGACCCGGAACCTGCTCGGCGCGAAACAGCTCGCGCTCCTGAAGCCCGGCAGCACGCTCGTCAATGTCGGCCGCGGCGGCATCGTCGACGAGGTCGCGCTCTACGACGCGCTGGCGTCGGGCCGCCTCGCGGGGGCGGCGACGGACGTATTCGTCAACGAGCCCTACGTGCCGGTCGCGCCGGAGAAGGATCTGCGCACGCTGCCGAACATCGTCTTCACGCCGCACTGCGGCTCGGACACCTTCGAAGCCAACGCGCGCATGGCGTCATCCGCCGTGGCGCAGGCGTCGGCCTTCGCGGCAGGCGATCACAGCCGCCTTAACGCCGTCGCGCTCTGAGCCGCATGCGACGATGACACCGCTACGCTGGCCGCCCTCCTTGCGCCCGCGACCGCGCAGGGCGGCGCGGGCACGATTCCGCCGGGGGATTGCCAATTGGATGGTGCTAGACCCTTGACCCTCGCTTCGAACATCTCGGCTTACGGCGCAGGTGGGGGATAGGGGGCGCAATTAGCCAAATAGGCCTTTCGTCATGAGGGACAATGTCGCAACAGAACAAAGGGGTTATGAAACGAAAGCACATACAACGATGAAGCACACGGTCTCAATGATCACCGCCCTGCTGCTGGTTCCGCTAGCCGCGCTGCACGCCGCTGAAACAACGAACGTCCAGCTTGACGGCGGGCGGTGCCTCAAGGTCAACGGGAAGCTCCTCCCTGCGTCTCCGCCTCGCCCCTGCCGAAGCCACCTGTCTCGCCCTGATTCCAAGCCCGCCGGGCAGGAGATGAACACGGAGGCGTGCAAGCCGGAGAGGGGCTTGCGCCGCTTTCATTGACCAGCTAAAATTAACCTATGAAAAGGAACCTGTTTATGTCAATAACCATCTCTCTGGCCGGCGCGGCTCTCTGCACCGTCCTTTTTTCGGCATGTACCGTAACCGATACGTCCACAAAACAAGAGCCGGAGACCGTCACGTTCTTTGTTTCTCCGAGGGGCAATGATACCTGGTCTGGCAAACAAGCCAAACCGAACTGGACAAAGTCCGACGGCCCTTTCCAAACGATCGTCAGAGCCCGCGACGCCATCCGGGCCTTGAAGACGCGTGACGGCTCGCACCAGCATCCCGTGACGGTGATGCTGGATGACGGCCTCTATTGCCAACGAGACGTCCTGACATTCGGCCCCGAAGACTCCGGCAGCGAAGCCTGCCCGATCACCTATGCCGCACGGCCCGGCCGCACACCCATCATCAGCGGAGGGCTCCCTCTACAGAACTGGCAACGCGACACCGGAGACTGGAGCCGCGACACATGCGGCGGAAGACTCTTGAGCCTCCGTCTCCCGGAAAATCCGACCGGCACGCCGTGGGCCTTTAACCAGTTGTACGTCAACGGCACCAGCCGGACCCGCGCCCGCTCACCTAACAAAGGGAGTTTCTTCCGCAGCGCCGGCCCGACCGGGATCAATGAAAACAAGGAGTTTTTCTTCAACGAGGGCGACGTCAAGAACTGGCGCAACCTCCGGCAGGTGCTCTTTACGGTCTACCACTCCTGGGAGACGTCCCTGCACCATGTGCACACCATCGACACCGACAATAGCGTTGTCACCCTGCGCGAGGATGCCCCTTGGCCCATGGGACACTGGGAGAAGCAACAGCGGTACTACGTGGAAGGGATCTTCGAAGGTCTCGACCAGCCCGGCGAGTGGTATCTGGACACCTCCGCCAACACGCTCTTCTACTACCCCCTGCCGGGCGAGACCCCGAAATCTGTCAGCGCGGTTGCCCCCCTGATCCGCTCAACCCTGGTCGCCTTCACGGGCGAACCGTCCAAGAACACCTATGTCGAGCATATCCGTTTCCAGGGTATCGCCTTCAAGCACACCGACGCCAACCTGTCCCTCATCCGCAATCCCGGACAGGGCGAAATTTACCAGCCGGCCCTGATCATGGCGACCGGCCTGCGCCACGGTGTCTTTGAGAAGTGCGAGATCTCCTGCGCCGGCGCCCACGCGCTCTGGCTGGCCTCCGGATCCAGCGACAACACGGTGCGCCAATGCCACCTGCACGCGCTGGGCGGCGGCGGTGTCTATATCGGCGGCGGCTGGGGGGTCAGCGAAACCGCGCCGGCCGCAAGCAACACCGTCGACAACTGCTTCATCCACAACGCCGGCAACCTCTTCCATGGCGCCCACGGCGTCTGGATAGGCAGAAGTTCCTACAACCGAATCACCCACAACGAAATCTCCAACCTCGACTACTCCGGCATCTCCTGCGGATGGTCCTGGGGTTTCCAGCCCACCTCGGCCCACCACAACAGGATCGATTTCAACCATATCCACCACCTCAGCAACGGGGAAGGGCTCAGCGACATGGGCGGCATCTATACCCTCGGCGTTTCACCGGGCACAACCGAGCGGTACAACCATATCCACGACGTCTACAGCTACGCGTATGTCTCCCACGGATCCGGCCTCTACCCCGACGAGGGCAGCTCGGATATCCTGCTGGCGAACAACGTGGTCCATCACGTTCGCAACTCCCCTCTCTTCATGCACTATGGCGCTGACTGCACCGTGAGCAACAACATCCTCGCCCTTGGCGATAAAAGCCAGCTACGTCGCTCGCGCGAAGACAAGCGCTGCCACTACAGCGCCGTCAACAACATCGTCTTCAGCGACCACCCGCTGATGCTGGACGGGCCCTGGAAGAACAAGGACTGGTTTCTGGCGAACAACGTCTACTGGAGCACATCCGGTGAAGCGCAGTTCGCCGGACGGGCCTTCGCCGAGTGGCAGGCTGAAGGAAACGACAAGGGATCGCTTGTCGCCGACCCGCTCTTCAACAACCCTGTAGCAGGGGACTTCTCCTTGAAAGCCGGTTCGCCGGCGCTGAAGGTCGGCTTCCAGCCCATCGACCTCAGCCGGACGGGCCTTTACGGCGATGCGGACTGGGTGTCTCTGCCCGGCAAATTCCCCGACAGGAAACGCGTTGAGATTGCCCCGCCCGTTGAAGTGCCGATCAGCATCAACTACACCTTTGAAGGGATCGTGCCGGGCACCAAGCCGTCCGACTGCAGCATCCATCAGGCCGGCGGCGCCGTGGTCGCCATCACCGACGAGCGGGCCGCAGAGGGCGAGCAGTGCCTGAAGTTCCAGGACGCGCCCGGCGCGGGCTACCGGTGGCTGCCCCACCTGGAATACAAACGGACCTATACGAACGGCACCGTCACGCTCTCTTGGGACATGCTGAACAGCAAAGAGCAACCGGACGAGTTTATCGTGGAGCTGCGCGACTACTCGTCAGGCAACTACCTGAGCGGGCCCGGCGTCGCTGTCAGCGCGGACGGCACGGTCAAAGCCTCGGGGCAGGTTGTCGGCAAGATGCCCCTCGGCGAATGGGTGAAAGCGACCATCGACATCACCCTGGGAGGAGCAGGCCCCGGCACGTACCGCCTGCAGCTCGACATCCCCGGCCAACAGCGGATCGTCAAGACGCTGCCCGTTCCGAGCAAAGCGTTCAGGGCCATCACCTGGCTGGGCCTCATGAGCAACAGCGACGGCAACGCGCTTTTCTATGTGGACAACCTGCGCCTGGGCACGGCGGAGGAACTGGCCAACCCGCCGCGCAGACGCCACCTCGCCCATGCAAACAGTCGCAAGAACCTCCCTGCCGTCGGCAAGAACGGGCTCGCCGGCCACTGGAACTTCGCGGGCGACGCCGGCTATACCGTGCCGGATCTCTCCGGATGCGGCAACACCGGCGACTTGTGGGCGCGTCCGGCCGCGGGGGCTTTCGGCCACGCCGCCTACTGCGACGACACCGCGAGCCACATCCGGATACCCGACGCACCCTCCCTGCGGGTCGGCAAGGCGTCGTTCTCGCTCAGCCTGTGGCTCTGCCCGGAAACACTGGAGACGAAATCGGCCGACGCCAGGAGACGCTTCATCAGCAAGAACGGACATCCCTCGACCTGGTGGAACATGAACCTCACCACCGGCGGCAAAATCAGCTTGGAGCTGGCCGACAGCGACAAGCACTCCTTCGCCTGCAGTTCCGACGCAGGCCTGCCCCTCAAGCGCTGGTCCCACCTCGCCGTGGTCGTGGACCGTGACGTCCGCGAGGTGCGGTTCACGGTGAATGGCAAGCCGGATGTCACGCGACCCATTCCCGCGTCATTCACCGGCTCGCTGGATGTCGCCGGCTGCGACCTCTACCTCGGTTCCACCTGGCAGCCCTTTACCGGACTGCTCGGCGAGGTGAAGCTCTACAAACGCGGTCTGACCGCCGAAGAGATCGCCAAGGAATACGACACGCAGAAGGCGCGCTACGCCGATGCGTCATACCGCATTCTGGAGGAATGAGCGGCAAGGCGCCTGATTCGACACCAAGCAGTCAGCCTTTAGAAGAAGGTCTGCGGTGCTGGCTGGCGCGAAGGGGTTGAAAAAAGCTCAGTTTGGCGTCTGTTTCGCCGGGTTTGGATATTTTATGCACCCCACCTCCTGTCGTATAATAACGCTGCCAGCAGGGCTGGATGTCAACATGGACGGGTGCGGGTGCGCCTGCACGGAGAACCACGGAGCGTCGGATGCGTACGGCAATTTCCTGTCAGTTCAGAGATCCATCATTATGATCAAAACCCATTTTCCTGCCTGGTGCAATCTATGCGCTTTATCCGGGTGCATATTCATGGCTGCAAGAGTGATCGCCGCCGAGCGAGCCAATTACGAAATCTATCAGCCGGCGATCAGCACCCGGACGTTCGTCGACCCGGCGACCGGCAAAGAGGTGTCCGGTCACGACTCGACCATTACGTGGTTCAAGGATCGCTGGATCTGGCAGTGGGATGATGGCAGCGAAAAACAGGGCCAGCGCATTCGCCAAACCATTAGTCCTGATTTAGAAACCTGGACCAGCCCGATCGAAGTCTATTCCACTGCCGCCGGTTCTGTCAATCCGGTGGTGGAGGCCGAGAAGTCCAGTCAGTGGCAACCGGGTTTTATTTTGGTCGGCGACGAACTGTGGAGTTTCTGGGCCCATTGGAGGCCGGACGACGGGCTCTACCTGTCGCGTTTACGCACGCCAGATGGGAAATGGGAGAACACCCACATCATGCCGGCTGGTGGCCGAATCTTTGTTGGTAATGGCGGCATGATCGCCAGCACCGGTCGCATTCTGGTTCCGGTTACCCACCAGATGGAAGAGGCCGTGGGCATGGAAGATACTCAAGATAAGGTGATTTACAGCGACGATGGCGGAGAAACCTGGGCGATATCCAAACAAGGCGTGCACGCGCCGTCCGACGCCTGGGCCTGGGAGGCCACCATCTGGGAGCCGACGCCAGGCCGTCTGCTCATGCTTTCGCGCAATACCCAAATGGATAAAAAGAAAGGGACACCCATAGCGAAGACTATCAGCTATGCCAGCAGTGATGACTTGGGGGTTACCTGGCAACCGCTTGAAAGAACCTTTCTGCCGATGGAATTAGCGGTATCGCGCTCACATGTCATGCGCTATGGCAGCCGGCACATCCTCGCCCAGAACGATTTCTGGACCAACAGCTGGCGCCATAACGATCAACGGAGAAACCTGTCGCTATTCTTCACCCGAGGCACCGGCGTCGATTTCACCGCTGGCACCCTGCTGCTGGGAGATCTGACCGATATCAATTGCGACTATCCACAGATTGCGATCAAGGGCGATCAGGCAGTCGTGTGCTGGACCTGGAATCGAAAACTCATGAGCGACCGGCCGCAGATGCTCACCAGCGTCACCCCGCTGCCGGATCCCGCGCGCTGGTATGTTTTTCCCCGGTCGGGCCTGGGGCGCAGTGCTGCCACGGCGGTAAGAGTCGAGGATCGCTCCTGCCTGCGTTTTCTTGACGATTTCAGTTCAGCCGGGGTCGATCTTGATGCCAACCTGCCGCGCTCCAACAGCGTGCGCATCGCCTTCGACGCCTTAATTGAGACCGGCACCACCCAGGCCCTACTCACCATCGGCCAACCGGTGGCACGCATTGTTGCCGAAGCAGGGCAAATCGTCATTCATAGCGGCAAAGAAAAGGTCACTGCCGGCGCCATCGCTGGATGGACGCACCTCATCGTTACCAGTGCCCCCGATACCCTCACCATCAAAGTCGGCGAGGCGGCGGCTGTGTCGCTGCCGCATCGCCTAGGCAACGAAGGGCGCTGGGTGTATCTCGGTCAGGGATACTATACGGACCTCAAGGCCAAACCGGGCGCCTCGTTTCTGATCAATATCGACTCGCTGACCACTCAGGTCGGGGAGTAGGGGTCGCAATTAGCCAAATAGGCCTTTCGTCATGAGGGACAATGTCGCAACAGAACAAAGGGGTTATGAAACGAAAGCACATACAACGATGAAGCACACGGTCTCAATGATCACCGCCCTGCTGCTGGCTCCGCTTGCGGCGAACGCTCAAGAACCTGGGCCGACTCCTGCTGCCACTCCGGCCTTCACTTTGGTCGAAGACGGGCAGGCCAAGGGGGTGATCTACCTCGCACCGGGCAGCACGCCGACGGCCATCTACGCTGCCGAGGAACTGCGTGCCCACATCGCGCTCGCGACCGGCGTGCGCTTGCCCATCGTGGATAAAGCGCCCGAGGATCCGAAGATGCCGGTGGTGCTGGTCGGACCGTCGGAGGCGGCTGCGGCGCGGGGCGTCACCGCGGCGGGGCTGGCGTCCGAGGGATATCGCATCACGAGTGGCAACAACTGGCTGGTGCTGCTCGGGGACGACACACCTGAACAACTGCAGGGATTGGAGCCTCCGAACGATACATTCGATGGCGAATGGAGGTTGAATGTGCCACCCTACGGCACCCTTACGGCCGTCTATCGCTTTCTCGAAGCGGTCTGCGACGTTCGTTGGTTCATGCCGGGCGAACTCGGAATGGTGGCCCCGTCCATGCCCTCTGTGCGGGTTCCGGTACTCGACCTTCGTGGATATCCAGCGTTCGCTGAGCGACTGCCGAGGTTCCGCGGTAGGAAAGACCCCATCTCCCCGGAACAGAAACGGGCAATGGCCGATTGGATGCGGCGGGTCGGCTTTGGGAACACCTCCGGCACTTTTTTCAACCACACCTTCCACGTCCTGACAAAGAACGAGACATTGCGGAAGACCAAGCCGCAGATCTTTGCGCAACTCCGAGACGGAAGCCGCGATTTCAGCAGCACCTCCTATGGCCACGGCAATCTTTGTCTGAGCGAGCCGGACACTGTCACCGAGTTTGTCAAAATGCTGCGCAGGAAATTTGACGAAAACCCAAAGCTTCGCGAGTTCTCGATCAACCCCAATGATGTATGGATTCCCTGCATGTGCGACACGTGTATGGCGACAATCGAACCGGAACTCAGGGCCGAGGTTCTCCGTGCCGGCGGGCGGATCGAAAGGGGAACAGAGCGTTTGAATCTCTCCAATGAGAAGCTGAATGAATTCCGCAAGGCCTCCTCGAAGTTGTTATGGCAGTTCAGGGTGGAAGTGGCGAGACAGCTTCAGCAGAGTCACCCCGATCGGTTGATCGGAGCATTCGGCATTTATGAGGGCTATGGTGACCCGCTGGTGGCCGGTCAGTTCGATTTGCCGTCCAACATGGCCGTCAGCATCACCAAGTGGCGCTGGAATTTCTGGAACCCCGCGGACCGTGAAAGCACCCGGCGAACGATCGCCGACTGGAGCAAGCTGGTCAAACATCTCTATGTCTGGGAGTATTACCTGTGGAACTGGCGCAGCTGGCCAACCCGCCCGAAACTGGTGGGCTATCCGGTGTTCTTCCCGCGCATTCTCAAGGAAGACATCCGCTTTCAGCGAGATCATCACGTACGCGGCGAAAAATTCGAAAATGAAGGCTGGATTGGAAGTTCGCCGGGGCTGAATCACCTGATGCCTTACCTCACCGGCCGGTTGCTGTACAACCCCGACTTGGACGTGAACGAGCTGCTCGACGACTACTACAGCAAGTTCTACGGCGCCGCCCGCCAGGAAATGAAGGCCTTCTGGGAACAAGCCGAGGCGTGCTGGATGCGCGACACCAGTGGGCTCGACTATAGGACACAGGAGGTCGAGATGCTCGAAACCTTGTTTACCGCTGACGACCTGCGGCAGTTTTTCAGCCTGCTGTCTGCTGCCAAGGCCAAGGTCGCAGCCGACAGCCCGGAATTCCGCCGCATTGACCTGATTGAAAGGGAAATGGCGCCTTCACGTTTCAGGATGTCCACCCAGAGGCCGATGGCGCCTCGCTTCTCCTCCTCTGCGGTCTTTCCACCTCCGGCCATCGACGGCACCTATCACGATGACTGGGGAAACGGGGCCATCGATCTGGGCGCGAGCAAAGTTAAGGTCGGACATGATCCGCAGAACCTGTATCTCAGTTTCGCGGGCACGGACGGGAAAGTCGTTCCGCCCTCGCAAGTTGATGGCGGAAAATGGGCCTGGAAATCAAATGAAAATCGCTGGCTGCCCAGGGAGGAATCAAACACGGTCATGATCGAGATCCAACCCGACCCCGCAAATGAGATGCGACAGTTTGCGATTCTGATCAACGCCTCCGGCAAAGCTGTGACCGCCGCCTACGGCGACCCGGCCATTGCCGATCCGCGTGCCTGGCAGGGCGGAGTTCGCTCAGCCGTGAAAAGGGTGAACGAAAACGGCTGGAGCGGGAGCGTGGCCATTCCATGGGAAGCTTTGCGCGTAAAGCTCTCTCCTGGTATGGAAATAAAGGCCGACATCAGCCATTACCGGGCCGGAATGGGAGTCCGCTACTGGTCGCTGCCATCCGACAACGGGGAGGCTGCCCAACAGCCTGCCCCGGCAAAGAAGCAATTCGGCATCATTACCTTCCCGGAACAATGACGCCCTGGCCCAGATGGCGCACGCTCAGCACCCGTCAGTTTTCCCCGTAGCCGTCCGTGCACGAAGAGTAACTCAATCGGAAAGGAAAGCGCTATGACTCAACCACCCGAACAAAACATGATGTCACGGCGGACCATGCTCCGCTCGACGGCGATGGTTGCCGTTGCCCCATTCCTCATTCCGAACGGACGCTCATCGGCGGAGGAGCCTGTGGCTGGCGGCGTTGCGGGGCTCATCGGTTCTGCGGGATGGTTGCGAGACCCTCGTTTCCTAGACGCGCAAGCCGGGGATTACGTCATGCCGAAACAAGTCACGGGCGTGTTGAAGAATTTTCACACCTATTTCCGCAAAGAAGTGATGCTCGACCAAGCCCCGAAACGAGCGGTGCTCTATATCACCGGGGACGACACATTCAAGTTCTACATCAACGGCCGCTTTTGCGTACAAGGGCCGGAGCGGGGTTACCCGTTCGCCCATCCCTATTACGTGCTGCCAGTGACGGACCAATTGACGGCTGGCCGCAACTGCCTAGCCGCGCACGTCTATTACCACGGCGTTTATGCGCGCGCGTTCAACAGCGGGGACAACCGCAGCGGCTTCCTGATGGTCTTGGAGTTGACTTTCGCCGACGGATCACAGACTCGCTACGCCACCGACTCCAGTTGGAAGTGTCTTCGTTCGCGCACCTTCTCGGCCAGCGCTCTGTTCGGCTACGGCACACAGTTCAACGAAAACATGGATCTGCGCAACGAGCCAGTGGGGTGGCGCGAGGTGGGCTTCGATGATGCCACGTGGGAAGCGCCGTTGGTCCAGCGGCAGGATCACACGTTCATTCCCGCCATCGCTGCGCCGCTGGCTCACTGGCGCGCCGAACCGGTGAAGGTCGAACCGCGAGGCGAAGGTCGCTGGTTTTTCGACTTCGGGCAAGAGGTTGTCGGGCACACCCGCATCCGCCTCCGAGGCCCGGGAGGCCATGTGACCCTGGTCCGCCACGGCGAGGAACTCAACCCCGATGGCAGCGTCCGCCACAACATGCGCTGCAACTGCAACTACGAGGACGCGATCACGCTCTCGGGACGCGACGACGTGGCCGAGTTCTGCGACTATCGCGGTTTTCGCTACATCGAAATCCTCAACGCCCCGGTTCAGCCGCAGGTGTGGGTGGATGTGCGCCACTATCCGTTCGATGCAGCCGCCTCCGACTTCGACTGCTCCGAACCGCTGCTCAACGACATCTGGAAAATGTGCAAGCACGGCACCCGGTTAGGCTCCCAGGACGTCTTCGTGGACAACCCGAACCGCGAGAAAGGTCAATACACCGGCGACACCTACATGACCGTCTTGTCGCAGCTCATCCTGACCGGCGACCCGGCTCTGACGCGCAAAGCCCTCCGTGATTTTCAGCTCTCCCAGCGGTTTGATCCGGGCCTGCTGGCTGTCGCACCGGGCAGTATTCACCAGGAACTGGCTGAGTGGTCGCTCCTGTGGCCGGTCATGTTGCACTATTACTACTGGATGACGGGAGACAAGACATTCACCGTCAGCATGACAAACATGGGGCTGGAAAAGCTCCTGGCGTGGTTCGCCGGCATGGAAAACGCGAGCGGACTGCTGACCGGCATGGACAAGAAGAAATGGGTCCTCGTGGATTGGCCCGCCAACCTGCGCGGAGGCTATGACTACGCGACGACTAAGAACGACGTCAACACGGTCATCAACGCCTTCTACTATGCCATGCTGCGGTGCGCCGCCGAATTGACCCGGCTGGCAGGCCGGGACGATGCGGCGCTCCAGTCGCAGATGGAGCGGCTGCGTACGGCCTTCGTTGGGCAGTTGCTGGATCCGGCGACCACCCTCTTCCGCGACGGAGCCAACTCCAACCACCAGTCCCTCCACGCGAGCGGTTTCGCCTTGTGCTTCGGGTTGGTTCCCGAGAAAGCGCAGCCCGCTGTGGTCGAGCTGATGCGGCAAAAGCGGTTGGACTGCGGCATCTACGGGGCCCATTACTTCATCGAGGGCTTGTTTCAGATCGGTCAGCACGAACTGGCCTATGACCTCCTGACCTCACGCGACCATCACTCGTGGGCCGAGATGCTGCGCCACGGGGCCACCGCGCCTTTGGAGGCTTGGGCGCCGGATCAGAAATGGAATACCAGCTTCTGCCAACCCGCCGCCGCCACGCCCATCTACCTGCTGGTGCGCTATGTGATGGGATTGAAACCCGCCGCGCCGGGCTGGAAAGCCGTGAACGTCGCGCCACAGGTCCCCGCGAAGCTGGAGCGGATGAATGTCCGATTCCCAACGGTGGCCGGTCCAATCGTCGCGGAATACGAGAAGGCGAAGGGCTACCGCCTGACCGTGCCCAAGGGCGTCGAGGTGAAGACGACCCCGGCAAACGGCATCACCTACAGCGTCGAGCATGCTTGATAATCACCCAACACCACGAACAACCATCACTGAAAAACTATGAAAATTCACATACTCTCGTTCCTGGCCGCCGTGTTGGCGTGTTCCCTGGCATCCGCCGCCAATGAGGGCACGCCGCTAATATTGGATGTAAAACTAAGCGGGGTGATCGGCGACGGCGTGGCGGATGACACTGCGGCCATCCAGGCATTGCTCGACTCACGGCGCGCGCTGGTTTACCTGCCAGCGCCACCGAAGCACTATCTCATCAGCAAGCCGCCATCCTCAACCGCACTCCCGGCCCGCTCGACCTGCTGGTCAATCGCGGCACCATCGAACATCTGAGCTTGAACCAGGTGATTCTAGAGGCGTCCGAAGGCCCCGCTCGCGGTGCAGCGACCGTGATGACGGGAAGATTCACCGGAAGGTCGTTCAGCAAGTGTCGGTCGTGAACGCGGCGACCGAAGCGCCCCCCAAAGCAGTCAAATGATGAAGACAGCCCGCGCCATTCTGACAAAGGACGAAGCCGTGAAGACCCTCCTACAAAGAAAGAACACAATGCAAACAATCCAACTCCTCGCCCTCACTGCTCTCCTGTTGAACCCGCTGGCCGCGCTGCACGCTCAGCAGCCCTCGTCACCTTCCTCTGCGACGGTGCGCGACCGACTTTGGATCTTCACCGTCATCGAGGGAGGTAACAACAAGAAGAGCCCCGCATCCCCCGGCGGAAATACCAATCATTATATCGACGACTTCGCGCCCGGCGGTTCGCGCATGACACCGGCGGAAGGAGCAGTCTGGTTGGGCGTGCCGAACCTCCTCTTCATTCGGAGCGACAACCTGCCCGCGCTCCCCGCGGACGAAATCGGCCGGAAAAAGAGCAGCTATCAACAGTATGCAACATCCTTCCAGCCACTCGAACGCGTGGTCTGGTCCGTCGTCGGCGGCGGAGGCACGGGCGGCATGAGCGAACTCCCCGCCACTCTCGCCCTCGCACAGGAGTTCCCCAATATCCGCGGCATTTTCCTCGACGATTTCGTGCGCCCCATCCCCAGGAAGAAAGCGATGGACCCCCACATCGGCCGGCCCGCCATGCCCCTCGCAGATCTCCGCCAATTGCGTGATCAAATCAAGGCCAGCGGCAAACCCCTCGACATCTGGGTCACGCTCTACACCCACGAGGTCAATCCGGAGCGCATGAATTCGAAGATCCCGTTCAGGTCGTGCGAGCCCCCGCTCTCGAACTTCCTCGGCGAGTTTGACGTCCTGACCCTCTGGACCTGGGACTCCACGGAAATCCCCGAGCTGGAGGCCAATCTCACCGCGCTCGAGAAAATCGCCCCAAAGAAAGCCCGCATCGCCCTCGGGCTCTACCTCTGGGATTTTCAAAACAAGAAACCTGTCCCGGTGGAGCTGATGAAGCACCAGTGCGACCTGGGCCTGAAGTGGCTCAAGGAAGGCCGCATCACGGACATGATCTTCCTGGCCAACACCATGCTCGACGTCGGCATGCCCAGCGCCGAGTTCTCACGCCAATGGATCAAGAAGCACGGCAACGAGAAGTTGGACCGATAAGCGAAGGCCACATTCATGAAACCCACCCTCAAACTCCTCGCCGCCCTGCTGCTGGTGCCGGTGGCCGCGCTGCACGGCGCCGATGCGCCGAAGTCCACCAACCCGAAAGCCAATCTCCCTGCGACGGCCAAGGCGGTGAGTGCCATGGAAGCGATCCCGTATGGCAGCGTAAAGGCTGGAGGCGAGATCGGACGACGGATCGAGCTGACCATTGCTTCAAATCTGCTCAAGCTCGATGTCGAGGGCGATTTCCTCTGTCCGCTGAAGAAGCGAAACGGGGCCTATGTCGGCGTCGGGATCTTGCTGGACGCGGCCAGCCGGCTGGCGGGCGCCACCGATGACGAGCGCATCAAAGCGATTCGGGACCGGGTTGCGCAAGCGTTGATCGCTGCGCAGGAGGATGATGGCTACATCGGCTACAAAGCGCCGGCAGACCGCGTCTGGAAACTGTTCGACCCCGACGAGATCGCGCAGATCATCCTCGGACTGGTGACGCATCACCGGCTGACTGGCGACCCGAAGTCGTTGGCCGCCGCCCGGAAACTCGGCGACTACTTGATTCGCGCGATGCGAGCCAATCCTGACCAGACGAAGAAGGGGTTGGCAGACGTGCTGCAGTGGATCTGCCTCGATCAGGCGATCCTGGCATTGCACGAGGCTACGGGTGATCGAGACTACCTGAATTTCTGCGTCCGGGATCGGCAGCTTGCAGAGTGGCCGGGGCCGATCGTCACCTGTCGCTATGGACCCATCGATGGCCATGCTTACGGCCATCTGGCCAAGTGCCTGGCGCAACTGCGGCTGTATCACCAGACTCGCGACAAACGGCTCTTGGAACCGAGCCGCCGTCTCCTTGACTTCCTGGCGCAAGGGGACGGGATGGTCATCAGCGGTGCGGTCAGCGAGCAGGAGTGCTGGCACGATACGCAAAGCGGCCTGTGCTGGCTGGGTGAAACGTGCGCGAGCGTCTATCTCGTGCAATGGCTGGACGAACTGCTGCGGCTCGACCGCGACTCCGTCCACGGCGATCTGATGGAGCGTATCATCTACAACACGCTCTTCGCGGCTCAGTCGCCCGACGGCCGCCACATCCGCTACTACACGGCCTTCGAGGGGAGACGCTCCTATTACAAAGGCGACACCTATTGCTGCCCAAACAACTACCGGCGGGCGATCGCCCTCTTGCCGCAACTCCTCTACTACCGTGACGATGGGGGTATCACGATCAACCTTTACACCCAGTCGAGCGCGGACGTGGCGTTGGCCGACGGCCTGGCGGTGAAGCTGCGCCAGGAAACCGATTACCCCGCCAGCGGAAAAGTGCTGCTGCACGTGGAAGCGTCGCGCGAAGCCAGATTTCCGCTGCGCCTGCGCATTCCTTCGTGGTGCAACGCGGCGATAATAGCAATCAATGGCGCGCCGGTGAAAGGGCCTATTGCATCGGGCCGTTTCTTCGCGATCGAGCGCGAGTGGAAGACAGGCGACCGGGTCGAGTTGGAACTGCCTATGACTTGGCGATGGGTCAAAGGCCGCAGGGCGCAGGTTGGCCGCGTAGCGCTCATGCGCGGGCCGTTGCTCTTCTGTCTGAACCCCTCCCGCAACAAAGATGTGGCAGGTTCAGACCTGCGCCAATTGTTCCTCAATTGGGAGACGCTGAAAGAGCCGGTCGTGGATAACAGTATTCGGCCCAATGGGAGGAAGGCTCTCCTTGGCGGAAAGCTTCTCCGTGTCACAGACTTTGCCCCGGCGAAGCCGGACGTGAGCCTCGAACTCAACGAGTTTATTGATGGAGGCCAACCGGACGGTGTCGAAAAAGGCTGGGTCTTCGAAGAGCGCGATGGTCCGCAGGCCACCTATTTTCGCGTGCCCAACCTCAGCGACGCACGATTCGAGGAGGATGAATTGCTGGGGGGTGGAGCAAAGACGAACCAAGGAGCAAACCCATGAACCCCTTTGTCCTCACCGCCCTGCTGCTGGCTCCACTGGCCGCGCTACGCGCCGATGATACCGCTAAACTGGCCGCCCTCCTTGAGCCCGCGACCGCGCAGGGTGGCACAGTCAAGATTCCGCCAGGGGATTACCAAATGGATGGTACTAGACCCTTGACCCTCGCTTCGCACATGACCGTCTCGGCTTACGGCGCGTGTTTACGCTTGCCTCCGGGTCTGGGTTCGCTTACGCTCAGACGCACGGTGGGTGTGCGAGACCGCAGGCAACCTGTTTTCGTTGCCGCGAGGCGGGTCCGCATGAAATTCGGAGGCTGAATGAACCTGATCGTGGAGAAGCTTTCCCCGCTTGAAGTCGACCGGGAACTGGTCCTGTGCGAGCAGGTCCGCGGCGCGGACTTCGGCTGCGTCTGGCACTGCCACCCTGAAATCGAGATCACGTGGGTGCGGCGGGGCGGGTCGCTGAGATGGGTCGGCGACAACATTTCTCCTGTCGAGCGAGGAGAAGTCGTCATGATCGGGTCGGATCTGCCCCACGATTACCGGAACGACAAATTGGCCAGCCGGCGCCAAGGCCACGTGCATGCCGTCGTGGTTCAGTTCTCTCCCGCCCTGTTCTCGGAGTCTTGGCTGGAGAAGGGGTGCATGACGAAGGTGAAGAAGCTGCTGCAGCGGGCACGCTTCGGGCTGCGTGTCTCCGGGAGCACGAGAGACCGCGCGACGCGTCTGATGGGGCTGATCGCTCAAACGAGGGGCTTGGATCGCTTTGTGCATCTGCTTCAGTTGCTCAGCCTGCTGGCCGCTTCAGAAGATCTGCTTCAGTTGGCTGCGGCTGACTTCAAGCTGGGAGGGCGGGGGGCGACGCTGGATCGTCTCGGAACGGTCTGCAAGTATATCGAGGACCACTTTTGCGAGCCGCTGTATCTCGCGGACTTGGCGAAAAGGGGCGGGGTGAGTGAAAGCACTTTCCGCAGGCTGCTGAAACAGGGGACCGGCCGCACGCTTCCCGAGTATATCAACGAGTTGAGGATCGCCCACGCGTGCCGCCTGTTGGCTG
Organism: uncultured Lentisphaeraceae bacterium; assembly: GCA_964386865.1. Taxonomy (GTDB): domain Bacteria; phylum Verrucomicrobiota; class Kiritimatiellia; order RFP12; family UBA1067; genus CAYLUN01. Next base: position 34,938 of record CAYLUN010000007.1, read on the forward strand.
AAACAGACCGCACGGCGTCGGAAATCGCGTTTCAGTGCGGGTTCGTAACGGACACGCATTTTCAAAGCGCGTTCCGCAAGCTGCAAAACCAAACGCCGCTGGCCTATCGACAGACGGTCAGGCGGGGGACGTGAGGGCTCCGCCCGCATTAATAGGCGAAAACGGATAAATAATGACTCGCGAGGGCGGGCGAAGAGAAGTTCTAACGTGCTTAACTAATTATGTGGAGGTTGAATGAAACTGATCGTGGAAACGCTGCCTCCATCTGCGGCGCAGACCGAACTGGTTGTCTGCGAGCGTGTGAGGGGGCCGGATTTCGGCTGTGTCTGGCACCAGCACCCCGAGTGCGAAATCACGCTCGTTCTGCGTGGCGGGGCGGAGCGCTGGGTGGGTGACAGGGTGGAAGGCCTTGTGCCCGGCGATCTCGTTTTTCTGGGCTCTAACCTGCCGCATGACTACCGTGCCGACCGCCGGAGGCGGCACAAAAGCGCGGTGGAGGCCGTCGTTGTGCAGTTCGCTCCCACAGCACTGGGAGGGGATTGGCAGGCATGCAGTTCGATGAGCTATATGCTCCGTCTGTTCGGGCGCGCCCGGCGGGGGTTGCAGGTGTCCGGCTGCACGCGTGACCGCGCCGAGGCGATCCTGCTGCGGATGGCGGACTCGCATGGTGCACGGCGCCTGATTATGCTGCTCGAAGTGCTCGAGCTTTTCGCCACTTCAGCCGAGTTATCGGAAATCGCCTCAGAGGGTTTCGGACTGGAGTCCGCGGAGCGTTCGGCTGACAGGATCGGCACCGTGCTGGCCTATATCGAGGGGCACTTCAAAGAGAAGGTCAGCGTCCACGCGTACGCCCGAATGACCGGGCTCAGTGATTCTGCCTTCACGCGCCTGTTCAAGCGCTGCACCTGTTCCACCCTGCCGAACTTCGTGAATCAGTTCCGCATCGCGCGCGCGTGCCGGTTCTTGGCCGAGACGGACCTGTCTGTCGCGCAAATAACTTCCGAGTGCGGCTTTGTCGCGGCTTCCCATTTCCAGCGTCAGTTCAGAAAACACAAGCGCTGTACGCCGCTGGAGTACCGCAAGAAGGTCTGCGGCGCGGGTTGACGCGAATGGGTTGAAAAACGCTCAGTTTGGCGTCTGTTTCGCCGGGTTTGGATATTTTATGCACCCCACCTCCTGTCGTATAATAACGCTGCCAGCAGGGATGGATGTCAACATGGACAGGTGCGGGTGCGCCTGCACGGAGAGCAACGGAGGGTCGGATATGTGCGGGGCTGGAAACAGCAAGGAGCGTGAAGTATGACGACATTGACACGACAGTCAGGCTCGTTGGCAGTGGGGCTTGGCGTGATCCTGACGGTTGTCGCGCCGACGGGCGCACGTGCGGATGTGGCGGCGCTGGAGGCGCAGCAGGCGGCGCACCCGAACTTGGTGAATCACTGGACGTTCGAGGGGGCGGACGACGCGGCGCGGCGGGCGGACAAGAAGGGCACGGTCAACATGGCCGTGGTTACCACGGGCGTCACGACGCCTGTGCAGGTGTTTACGAACGGCTATGACGCCTCCAGCGCGGCTTCCCGATCCTATAGCGGCACGCTTTACGGTACGAACCGTAATGAGGGCTCAGGCCTGCGATCGATTTCGGCGTACACGCTCCCGGCAACCGGCACAGTGGAGTTCCTCGTCCGCACCACGACGCTCAACGACGGCGGCATAGCGGTCGGGGGAGTCGGCACGGGCACGTCGAGGTGGTACCTGTGGTATAACGGAAGCATTGAATCGCTTGGCCTCGGCCAGCCCGCGGTCTACAAAGATCTGGCCGGCGGCACTTCCCCGTTGGCGGCGACGGCAGCCCAGTGGTACTACGTGGCCCACACCTGGCAGGTCAGCGGCCAGACCAATCTGACGGTGAACTCCACCGTGGCGGCCTTGCGCCAGAACGGCGCCAACGCTGCCTATCGCGTCAGTACGACCGCCACGATGGGAAGCGTCAACGGACGCACCTTGTTGAAGATGGGCATCGGCATAGCGAATACGGGGTCGGATCTCCATTTCGACGGCGCGGTGGATGCCGTGGCGATCTATGACAACGTCCTGGACGAGGCGACTCTGAGGAGTCACCTTGCGACTCTGGGGGCTCCGTATGCGCTGCGGCTGGAGAACATGCAGGCCGCGGACACGAACCTGGTGCAGCACTGGCCGTTTGAGGGGACAAACGACACGCAGCGTTTTTGGAACCGGCACAACGCCGCCTTCGATCTCACCCGCAGGACCACCACCGGCTTCACGCCGGAGCAGACGTGGGACGCGGGGTATGACGGGCAGGGCTACAGCTCCCGCTCCTACAATGGCGTCATACGCGACACGGGTTCGGCCGTGCGGGTTTCGGCAAACCTGACGCTCCCCACCAACGCCACGCTGGAGTACCTGGTGAAGCCGGTCGATCTGGGCGACAACGCCTTCATCACCGGCGGAGTTGGCCCTGGAACAACGCGCTGGTACATGGGCGGCAACAGTGGCTCTTCCGGTTGCCAGGTGGGACTGGGCAACCCGGCGGTATACAAGCCTCTGGTCGGCACAGGCACGCCACTGACGTGGGTATCCGGCCGATGGTATTACGTGGCTCTGACGTGGGGGATCACGGGCGCCACGAATGTCACGTTGAACGGCTATGTGGCCGACATGACGCGCCCCACCAACCCCACGCTGCTTCAGACCATCACGAACATGGCCGCCTTCATGGGCGCCACCGACGGGAACACGCTTTCGGGAGAGCGGTGGGGGCTGGGTATGGGGCCGGACGCTACGTTCTTCAACGGCCAGCTCGATGCCGTGGCGCTCTACAACCGCGTGTACACCAAGGAAGAGCTGCATGCCCGCCTGCGGGAAGCCTTTCCGCTGAGGGGAACGCTGATCCGAGTCAATTGACGGGTTGTGCGCGGGGGCGCGGGTTCGCCTGCACGGAGGACAACGGAGGGGCGGACAACACGGCGACGAGAAATTGAACCGGTAAACGAAGGCAACAATGATGAAATCCACACTCTCCCTCCTCATCGCCCTGCTGCTCGCACCGCTGGCCGGCACGGTCGCGACCGCTGCGGACTCCGCCTCGACGTTCGCACAAATCGTACGGCCTTGCCCACGCCCGGCAGGCGCGCCGAGAGCTTCGGACGTCTGTTTCTCGACGCGCTGGCCACGGCCGCTGAACACTGCGGATAAGTGGGATGCGTTCCAGTCGGCCCGCGCGTTCCATGCGACGCGGCTGGACTGGCTCTACTTGTCAGGCTCGCCGGATCGCGACAAGGCGTTCGTCGCGAAGTTCAAGGCTGCGGGAATCCCGGTCGGGGGCACGCTCAACTGCCAGCCGACGGACTCGCCGACTGCCGCGAAACACACATACACGATGGCGCGCACGGTGGACATGAAGGGCGAGCCGCTGAAGGACCCGTGGACGAAGAGCTGGGGCATGCGGTTTTGTTGCCCGAACAATCCCGGCTACGCGAAGCTCTATCTCGACCACGCCCGCTACGCGCTCGACATGGGCGTGGATCATTTCCAGATGGACGGCGTCCAGCTCAACGACATCATGCTGCACTACGGCGGCTGTTTCTGCGAGCACTGCGTCAAGGGCTTCCGCGAATACCTCGCCAAGCACTCGACGCACGGCCAGCGCACCACGTGGGGCATCGGCGATCTGGCCGCGTTCGACTATGCGCAGTTCCTGCTTGGCCTCGGCACGGCGCCCGATGCCGCCAGCAGCGCGTGGAAAGGGCCGAGGGAACTGCGCGAGCTGTTCCGCGCCTTCCAGATCGAATCGGGCCTCGGATTCCTCCGCGAGAGGCACCGGGAGATTGATCGCATCGCCGGGCGCAAGCTCGCCTACTCGTGCAACGCGACGGAGGAGTTTCTCGTGGACTACTACCCGGTCTACGACGTAGCCCTCAACGAAACCTATCCTGCCACCGAGGGCGATCCTGCGTTCCTCTACGAGCGGCGCTTGAAGCCGGCGCAGAAGCTGGGCAAGCCGTTCCTGATGACGTTCGTGTCGGACGATGTGCCGCACAACCGCCGGTTCATCGCCTCGGCCTATGCGCTCGGCGCCAACGTGATCGTGCCGTGGGACGTCTTCACGGGTTTCACCTCGCCGCGATTTTTCGGCACGCCGGAGCAGTTCAGCGACCTGTTCGGCTTTATCCGGGCCAACGCCGCGCTGCTCGACGGTTACGAGGACGCGGGCGTGTTCGGCGCGGGCATCCGCGATCCGCGCTTTTCGGAGCATGAGCCGCCGTTGCAGGTCGATGCGGCGTCGGACGTGCTCGCCGTGGTCCGCGCCAAAGCGGGCCAAGTCGACGCGCCGGTGGTCATCCATCTGGTCGGCGCGAAGAACAACCAGACCGGCCCGATGCGCGTGACTTTCGATCCGCAGCGGTTCTTCGGCGGACGCCCGTTGAAGCTGCGCTTTCTCGTCCCCGCGCCCTACGACGTGGTCGCGCACGAGAAGGCGGAAGCTTCGCGCGTCTTCGCGCCGCTCACCACAGCCACTGAACTGCCGGGTGGGCGGGTCAGCGTCGTTCAGCTGCCCGGAGTTGATCCGTGGGGCCTCCTCGTCATCGAACCGGCCGGCGAGGAAGCCGCGACTCCGTGGCAGCCCGCCGTCTGGTGCGACGAGGAGAGCCGCTTCAGCGACAGCCTGCAGGTGCGGCTCGGTTGCCCGACGCGCGACTCGCAGGTTCGCTACACGCTCGACGGCTCCGAGCCTGTACCGGCCTCGATGCTCTACCAGACGCCGTTCCGGCTCGACGCCTCGATGATCGTCACTGCGAAAGCGTTCGACGCACGCGGCGCGGCAGGGCCGGCGGTCTCGGTCCGCTTCGAGCGCGGCAAAGCCCGTCCGCGCCTTGCGCCCGATGCCGATGCTCTCCAAGCAAACCTCAAACTGTGGCTCAGCGCCGCCACCCTCGCCAAAACGCTTAAGGACGGTGCGCCCGTCTCGAACTGGCCCGCCGTCGTGGGACCGGCCGCCACCGTTCCCACGCTCACGCTTCTCTCCGGCGCAACACCCGCCGCCCCGACGTTTGCTGCCACGCTCATCAACGGCCGGCCGGGCGTCCGGTTCGACGGCGTGGACGACCAGTTGGCGGTCGCCGGCTTTGCGAACGCCTGCCTCGCGGGCAAGCCGTTCACCGTGTTCCTCGTCACACAATCCGACGACACGTTCTTCGGTGTCTGCGGCAACGCCGCCAACGGCTCCGGCGGCATCCCGCGCCTGTATCTGACGCGCGGCACGTTCAGCTACGACCGAATTGCCGACTCCGCCGCGGTGGGGGTCAGGCCCGGCGCCGCGGCCGTCACCGTTTACCGGCACGACGGCATCAGAACCGCCTCCGCGCGCAGCGGCGGACGCGTCACAGGAAAGCGCGACGACCTGCCCGTGGTCAAACAATTCGGCGGCGGCAATCTCGCCATGCCCTTCTGGACAGGCAACGAGAATCACGCCGGCAAGCTCGGCGAAATCATCGTCTACGATCGCCCTCTCGACGTTGCCGAAGTCGAGGCGATCGAAGAGGACCTGGCCCAACGTTACGGTACCGGCGACCATCCGCGTTGGCAATCCAGAACACGAGATGACCTTGCCGCCCCTCGACCTCGCCGGGATTGACCAATGCTGGCGGAGCCCGCAACCCAATCGAATCTCTCACAGAGCCACAGAGAGCACAGAGGTTATTGACGTTCACTGTGAACTCTGTGCCTCTGTGTGAAAGAAACAACTTGTTTTTTATTGTCATTGCCGAGCCGTAAGGCACAAGCGAGAACCTCCACGCCTACGTGCCGACCTCGACTGGCTCTTCGGCACTTACCGCGTCAACGTCGCGTCCTTCACCGACCACAACGTGCATCCGGGCAGTGAGAGCGTGTTTGAAGACATCTCCATCTGCGGCCTCTTCTGTGGGAAGAGCGGGCTGGGCATGAAGGCTGACGCGAACGGGTTGAAAAACGCTCAATTTGGCGTCTGTTTCGCCGAGTCTGGGTCTTTTATGCGCAACACCTCCTGCCGTATAATAACGCAGAAAGCAGGGATGGTATGCAGCCCTGGGGTACTGATATCCCTAACGGAAGCATGTGTTCGCTGTGGGGCACAAGGTTTCAAAGAAGTGTCGGACGAGGCTAAAAAACGCAAGTGTTTGAGGATGGTTATCATGGATCGAATCTATGTTTCGCGGCGTGTTTTTTTGGCGGGTGCGGGTGCGCTGGCGGCGGCGCCGTCGACCGTGTTCGGTCAGGCTCCGCGTGTGTTCAAGGTCGCACTGGTCGGTTGCGGCGGGCGCGGGCGTGGCGCGGTGAGCGATATTACTGCGGCAGCCGCGCGGCTCGGCCACAAGGCGGTGCTGGTGGCGGCGGCCGACTATTTTCAGGAGAAGGCCGCGGCGGCCTGCAAAGGCAACGGTTGTGACGAGAAGTACGCGTTCAGCGGGCCACAGGCTTACAGGAAGGTCATGGAGACCGACGCCGAGATCGTGTTGCTGGCGGCACCGCCCGTTTTCCGCGCGGTGCATGCCGAGGCGTGCGTCAAGGCCGGCAAGCATATTTTCGCTGAGAAGCCGGTCGCGACCGACCCGGCGGGGTTGCGCCATTTTCTGAAGGTGGTCGAGGCGGCCAAGGCCGCCAACCTCTCCATCCTGTCCGGCACCTGCCACCGTCATAACAACCGCGCGCTGCGGCAACTCGGCCCCGTGCGCAACGGCGTGATCGGCGAAATCCGGGGAGGCGTGGTCTATCGATGCCACGGTGGCATGAGCACGGCGAACTATCTGCGGCCCCGTCGGACGGGCGAGAGCAACGCCTCCTACATGGCGAACAACTGGTACCATTTCCGCGAGATGTCGGCCGACCATCTGACCGAGCAGGCTGTGCATGAGATTGATTTGGCGAACTGGTTCATCGGGCGGCTGCCGGAGAAGGCTATGGGCATCGGCGCACGCCACCAACGCTCCACGGGCAACACATACGACTGCTTCGGCATCGACTATGATTACGGCAACGGCCTGCATATCCACGCCGTGGCGCGGCAGATCAACGGGTGCTTCGACCGCTGCGGCACGTTCCTGAGCGGCACGACCGGACAGGTCGACGTGCTCGGCAGCAAGATCCTTCGGCCAGACGGCAAGAACGAGCCCTTTCCCTTCGAGGAAAAGGCTGTTGCGGGGCGAGACAACAACATGTACGTGATGGAGCACAGCGATTTTCTGTCAGGTTTGCTGAGCGGTCAGTTTCTGCAGGAGGGCGAGCAAGTCGCGCTGGCGACGGCGACTGGCATGATGGGCACGCTGGCTGCCTACACGGGACAGATGGTCCGGATGTCTGACCTGCTGACGAACACGGAATCGCCCTTCTATAACATGAACCACGCCGTGCGGGCGGAGGACTTCGAGAAGGGCGATGTAACGGCGGTCGAGGAAGGCCGGGCTGCGGTTCCTGGCGCGCCAGAAAAGTTGGGCTAAGGCCGGAACGGGAGAGCGAGGGGCAATGGGTAGTGGGATTATCGCCTTGGCACTCGGGGCTCATCCAGATGACATCGAGTTCATGATGAGCGGTACGCTGCTGCTGTTGAAACGGGCGGGCGCGGAGATTCACCTGTGCAACCTTGCGAACGGCTGCTACGGGTCGCAGGTTTATGCCAAGGAGGAGGCTGCGCGCGTGCGGACTTCGGAGGCGCAAGCCGCGGCGCGCGTGGCCGGCGCTGTGTGGCATCCGCCGCTCTTTGACGACGTGGGCATCTTCTACGATGCGCCGTCGTTGGCTAAAGTCACAGCCGTGGTCCGCAAGGTAAGGCCGGACATCGTGCTGACGCTTTCGCGGCACGACTACATGGAGGATCACGAGTACGCTGCACGCCTGGCGAGTTCGGCTACCTTTAACCGTTGTCTGCCGAGCTATGTGGCTGATCCGCCGATGCCGTCATACAACAAGCCGGTTGCGGTTTACCACGCCTTGCCGCATTCGCTGATGGATATGCAGCGGGTGCCAGTCGTGCCGGAGTTCGTGGTGGATATCGGCGAGGTGATGGCCGCGAAACAGGAGATGCTGGCGCAGCACGCGAGCCAGAAGGAGTGGCTCGACGCGACGCAGGGAATGAATTCATATTTGGAGAGCATGGCGGACGCCGCGCGCGAGGTGGGTCAGCACTATGGCGGTTGCGCCTACGCGGAAGGGTGGCGGCGCCACAACCACATGGGGTACGGACCGCCGGGGTTCGCGCCGCTGCAGACGTTGCTAAAGGATTTCATAAAGGAGGCAGAGAATGGCACGTGCAATTAGCAAACTGGCGCCGGGGTGGTGGGACTACACCACGCTGGACAAGGGTATTCTGGACGATGCGGCGGCGCTCACGGCGCGGGACCTGGAACAGCTTTCGCGGCCGGGTTTCCAAGTGAATTTCTACGATACGGTGGAAGAGTTCTATACGGCCGAGGCTTTGGAGTACGTGGAGGCGTGGCGGCAGGCTACGCCGGACAATCCGGTGGGGGTGTGCGGGCCTATCGGGCCGACGGAGCAGTTGCCGCTGGTGGCGCGGATCGTCAATGCGATCGGGTTGAACCTGCGCGACGCGCACTTCTGGGGTATGGACGAGTGGGTCGATAACGGCGAGACCGTGCCGCCGACACACCCGCTCTCCTTCGCCAGGTGCGACAAGGAACAGTGCTTCGACCGCATCCGCCCAGAGCTGCGCATGCCGGAGGCGAATCTCCATTTCCCGGTCGGAGATCTGGCCGCTTACACGAGCACCTACGACCAGGTGAAGTGTCTGCTGATGCAGGGCGGGCAGGGCGAGATCAAGCATTGGGCGTTCAATGATCCGCCGAAGCGCGAAGGGCTTTACGCCGAGGCGCCGCCGACTCCGGCGGAGTACCGCAAGCAGTCCGCGCGCATTGTGGATTTGCATCCCGTGACGATCATCCAGAACGCGCGGACCTCGGGCGGCGGCAACGTGTCGATGGTGCCGACGCGCGCGGCGACGGTCGGACCGGCGGAGACGTGGAAGGCGGAGAAGGTGTCGATCTGGCATCCGGGGCACCACGACAACCCGTTCGGCATGCGGCTCTCGGCGCTGATGATCGCGAAGCGCATCCCGGACAGTAGCGTGCCGATGTCGCTGCTGTCCGACCATCCTAACGTGCACTTCCACTACTTGCGTCCGGGAATTGGCGACGTGGCCGTGGAGATGCATTAGTGTAAAGAAAAGGCGTGTTATGCCATTTCGCAGTGAACAGCAGGACGCCGGCAAGCGCTGGCAGGAGTTCGAGCGAAACGACCTGCTCTCCCTGCTCCGTGTGCACGTGTACTGCGTCTACCGCTCGGTGCTCGGCCCGGCCTGGCACAACGCCCGCAAACAGGACGCCAAGGACCGGCTCTACTATGTCCTTTCCGGCGCGGGCTCGGTCTCACATCACGGAGAGACCTTCTCTCTGCGGCCGGGCGGCCTCTACCTGATTCCCGCCTTCACGCCGCACAGCCATGCCTGCGAGGGCCGCCTGGAACTATACTGGTGTCACTTCTGCGCCGAGACCTGCTACGGCACGCCGCTCTTCGCGCACCTGACGGTTCCCTATGTCTGCCGCCCTGCGGTCGGCATGGACATCCCTGAAATGTTCGCGCGTATGGTGCGCCTGTACAGGGACGGCTCGCCGGGAGCGGTCTTCCGCCGGTCTGGCCTGCTGCTGCAGGCCTTGGCGCCGTTCATCGAACAGGTAGACATGGAGCAGTGGCGGCTGTGGCGCCTCCGAGCGGAACCTTTCCTGCCGGTGCTGGAACTGATCGACCGCCGCGTGGCCGAGCCCCTGTCCATCGACGAGCTGTCCCGCGCCGCGCACCTCTCCCGCTGCTACTTCATGAGCCGCTTCAAGCAGATCTTCGGCCTCTCGCCCCACCAGTATCAGCTCCTGAAGCGCATCGAGCAGGCGCGCGTACGGCTGCTCAAAACGTCCGACACGCTCGGCCACATCAGCGCGGACCTCGGCTTCGCGGACGCCTTCCATTTCTCACGGCTGTTCAAGAAGACAACCGGGCGTTCTCCGCACGCCTTCCGCCGCGACCACGCGGCCGAAGCGAATCGGTAGACCCAACTCTTAATCATGTTGCCGGAACTTCTGTTCATGGCGTTGGTTTTTGAAGGAGATAGTATGAATCGTCGAGAGGTTTTGCTGAATTCGGCGGCCGCCGCCGCACTGAGTTTGACGGGTGTTTCGTGCAGCAGCGCGAAGGGTAGCAGCGTGCAAACCCGAAGTCGTAGTGACCGCATCGCATTTAACACAGCCAACCTGGTGGGCCGCGTTTCTGGTTATCGCTACGAACTCAAGAACTGGGGCGAGCAGCATCAACGGACCTTGGCCACGACGGATGAAAGAGCGTGGGAATCCATCTGCCGGGACATCTCCCTGGAGGGTTACCAGGCAGTGGAAATTTGGGAAGCCCACGCCGCCCCCGAGGCGATGGATAGCGTTAAGGCCAGGACTTGGCGGCGGATCATGGAGGATCACGGTTTGAAAGCGGTGGGTTACGGCGGAGGCTTGCGCAAAGACACGCTCTTGGTTTGCCAGTGGCTGGGAATCCCGCGTATCAACGGAGGCTTGCGGGGCTTGGGGCCCGCGGAAGCCACGGCGCTATGCCGAGAGTATGGCATCCAATTCAACCTGGAGAATCACCCTGAAAAATCCGTGCCGGAAATTATAAAACCGATCGCGGGCGGCAATGAATGGCTCGGAGTTTGCGTGGATACAGGCTGGTTCGGCACGCAGCGGGTGGATGCTCCGGAAGCGATCCGGCAGTTGGGAGCACTGGTGCGGCACACCCATATCAAAGATGTGATAAAGGCCGGTGCGCATGAAACCTGCCGGTTGGGAGAAGGCGTCGTGAACATTCCCTCGGTATTGGTAGCCCTGAGGAAGATCAATTACCAGGGGTGGTATTCCTGGGAGGATGAGCCGGAGGACCGCAACCCCTTGGACTTGGCCAAGTGGAGCCTGAATTACCTCCGGCAAATGGCTTGAGTGAGGTTGGCAGTCAGAGTTGAAGTTCCTTTTTCACCGCGGCGAACGGTTCGAGCGCAAGCGATGCGGCCAACGCGTTGCTGACGCGGCCGTACCGCGCGCCGTGGCAGATTCCGGTGTGTTGACCGTCATTCGAAAAGAAGGGATGCCAGCCAAACCAAAGGGCTGCTAGTGGATGAAAAACAAAACGTTTATCCGTAACTCCTTGGCGGCCCTGGCCACCGTTCTGCTGTCATCGTGCGCGAGGTTTGGAACCGTTGAGCACGGGTCGGCCACCAAGCCCGCGCCGCCCGCGCCGGAGAAGACCATCACCCTCGCCCAGAACGGCGCCGCGGAGTACGCGATCGTCACGGCTGCGGAGCCGACGCTGGCCGAGCAGACCGCCGCGCGGGAACTGGCCGAGTGCCTCGGGAAGGTCACGGGCGCGGAGTTTAAGACCGTAACGGAAGCGGCGGCGGAGAAACCGTCGAAGGCGATCCACCTGGGCTGGACGGCGTTCGCTGCGGGGCAGGGGCTTGACGGCGCCAAACTCGGGCCCGAGGAGTGGGTGGTCAAGACCTTCGGCGACGCCCTGGTCATCACCGGCGGCCGGCCGCGCGGCACGCTCTACGGGGTCTATGACTTCCTGGAAAACCAGGTTGGCGTCCATTGGCTCGACCGCGGCGCGGAGGTCGCGCCCAAACGCCCGACGCTGACAGTCGGCCCGCTCGACCGCCGCGCCAAGCCCGCCTTTCGGATGCGCAATAACTACCCGACCCGGTTGGACGAGGGGGAGATGCGCTTCCGCGTCCGCAACCGGCAGAACTACCACGGCGCCAATGTGGGTGACCTCCCCACGCGGTTCTTCGACTCCTACGGGGGACGCGAGTTCATTGGCGGGCCTTACCATTGCCACAATTTCAGCTTGTATGTCCCGGTCGGAAAATACGCTGCCGAGCACCCGGAGTACTATGCTCAGGACAAGCATGGCAAGCGCCTCGCTCCGCTGGGCCATCTGAGCGACAACCTGTGCGACAACCGTCAGCGTGTCCTTGGCACCGCCATCAATGCCCTGCTCATGAACCCGACGGATACAACGATCCAGAGCCTTCTCACGGCCTATCCGCAGATGCCGACCCTCGGCAAAATCGCTTGCCTTCAGGCCTTCGCACGGCACAACGAAAGGCAGGCGCTGCCGATAGCCTGCTCCGCAACCCTGGATGCTGATCCGAATCTCAAAGCAACCGGCATCGCCGTACTGGGTTATCTGAATGATGCACGCGCGGTTCCCCGGCTCGTCGCCCTCATGAGCGACAAAACAGAGAAGGCCTATGCGGAAGCGGCAAGTGCCTCCATGACCCAATTGCGGGGCACAGAGATCAACGCCGCCGTGATGGCCTTGCTGACCGATACAAATGTAGCCATCCGGGCGACCGCGGTGAAGTGCCTGAGTTTGCGCCGGGCAACCGAGGCAACACCCGCGCTCTTCGCCTTGCGGACATCCGAGATTGACCGCCTTGTTCGCGCAGAAATCCCCCGCGCCTTGGGCGTCGTCGCCTCGCCCGACGACTTGCAACAGCTTCTCGCCTGTGTGCTGGAGGCAAAGACTGAGGGTGAGCGCGATGCCTATTTCCTGGCGTATGGCGCAGCCGGACGCCGACTGTCGGAGCCCGCCATGCGTTCGGAGTTGTTGCTGAAGCACATCGATTCAGCAACACGCGAAGTGAAGATCTTGCTCCTTCGCGGGCTGGGACAAACCGGAGGCGAGCAGGCCGCACAGAAGGTGATCGCTTACCTCGCTGGAGACGACCTTGAGTTCAAGGATGCCGCGGTTCGGGCTTTGGCAAGTTGGGCGGATGATTCGGTCGTCCAGTCCCTCGTGCCCGTGATCAAGGGCGCCGTCGCAGGGCTTGCGCCCAAACATAAAGTGATCGCCTTGCAGGGTTACCTTCGCATGATCTTGCTCGACAGCAAGGTGCGAGGCGATGCGGCCTCGATGGAGATGATCCGTTTCGCGTGGTCTGCTGCAACCCGTCCAGAAGAGAAGAATACGATTGTTTCCATCCTCCATGAACTTCGATGCACTGATTCATTTGAGATCCTCAGCCAGGCGGTCAAAGACCCTACAACCGCGAAGCTGGCTACTGAGGTTGCTGTCAAATTGGGCAAATTTGGTGTGCGCCGTAAGACCGACCAGAATCTCAAGGCGACTATGCGCTGGCTTCGCGACACCTCTGCGAACGCAGATGCAAAACGGACCGCAGGGACTATCCTGAAGAACTACTTCAACGAATGACGTGACACGGCTAAAGGGACAGCAGAAACTTGAAACTGGAAATGAGAAATTGGAAATGCGTGGCCCTGTTTGCTGTCAGCCTGTGTCAGTTGGGAAAGGCCGCTCAAACGGACGGGTATGCTTTCGGCTCTGACCCGATGCGGTATCTCGAAAACGCTCGTCTGCGGCTGGGCGTGGATCTGAGCCTGGGCGGCGCAGTCACCGTGCTGGAGGACAAGGCGAACGGCGGCGCAAATATGATCAACAGCCATGATTGGGGCCGCCAGATCCAGCTCTCGTATTACAGCGGACCGACTCCCTATATTGGCCCCAACAACGAGCAGCCCCACCCGGTGTGGGCGAAGCTGGGATGGAACCCGATCCAATCTGGCAGCGTTGGCAAGGTAAAATCCTCAACCATCGTATTCGAACAGCCTGACCCGGTAACGTTCCGCGTTCGCTGCATCCCCATGCAGTGGCCGCATCTGAATGTGCCTGGCGATTGCCTCTTCGAAGTGACCTACCGGTTGGTCGGCGCGAACGCTGTGGAAATGACCGCCCGGATTATCAATAACCGGATCGACAAGACCCAGTATCCAGCAAAGCATCAGGAGATGCCGGCGCTCTACACCAACGGGCCTTGGTACCGGCTGATCACCTACGAAGGCGATGAGCCTTTCTCAAGTCAGCCTGTGACAACGCGTGTAGACAAAGGAGACAACAAGGGTTGGCCTTGGCTCTCCTTCTATACTCCAGAACGCTGGGCGGCCTTAGTGAATGAACAAGGGAAAGGGGTTGGCATTTATCAACCGGATGTGACGCGCTTCACAGGAGGCTTTGCAGGAGGGGACGCGAAGAAGGGCAGCGGAGGTCCGAAAGATGCCCCGACCGGATACATCGCGCCCATCGGCTTCTGTATCCTTGACGCGAACATCGACTGGACCTACAAAGCCTATCTGATTGTCGGAGGCGTTGACGAGATTCGAAAATTTGTCTACGAACGCCACACCCGCACAACGGGGCTATCGTGGGTCTTTGAGAAAGAACGACTGGGCTGGCATTATCAGGGCGGGGCGCTTGACAGCGGCTGGCCCGTCAAAGGCGCTTTAAACATCACCTTCAAGACCAAGCCCCGAGGCACACTTGCAGGACCTGAAACATTCTGGAATGCGACAGAGACCACCGTGGCCGAGATCGAGGCCGCCTTTTCAGGAAGCGCCTCGGACCGTCCCAACCTGGCGCAACTCATCCTTTGCCCGACAGGCGAGAGACCCATGCTCACCTATCCGGTTGAAGTCTGCCCCGACGGCATCATGCGGAACTATCGCGTGCGTTTGAACGCTCAATCGGCGTATGCTGGCGCGATGAGACAGGTGCTGCTACGCTTTCCCGCAGCAGACGGAGCGGTTCGTGTCCGTCGGATCGTTTTGGGGCCGGCAACACAAGAAAGGGGACGTGCGCAATGAGGTTGGATTTCTTGATCTATGGATGGATGATCGGTTTGGTGTTGGCGGGCACCGCCGGATGGGCGGAAGATGCGCTCATGAAGGGCTTCGTCACTCCGCCGGAGTCGGCCAAACCGCGCACGTGGTGGCACTGGATGGACGGACAGGTGACACGTGAGGGCATCACCCTCGACCTCGAAGATATGAAGCGCGTGGGCCTCGGCGGGTTGCACCTGTTCGACGGCGGACTCGACACGCCTGTCACCGGCATCACACCTGTAACCTATCGGAGCCCCGAGTGGTTCACGCTCGTCCAACACACAGCCGCAGAATGCAAGCGAATCGGTTTGGAATTCGGCATGCACGGCGCAGCAGGATGGAGCTTGGCGGGCGGCACGTGGGTCAAGCCCGAACAGGCCATGCGCAAGCTGGTGTGGAGCGAAGCGACCGCTCGCGGACCAAGCCACCTGCACATGTCTCTGCCTCGGCCTCCTGGTATCGACAGTGCGTTCCAAGATAATCCAGCCGATCTCCCCAAAGGCAAAGATGCGGATTGGAGACCGAATGACTACCGCGATTCGTCCTTGGTCGCTTTCCGTATGCCCGCTGGAACGCAGTGCATGGCCGACGCAAAGCCCGTACTCGGCAGCAACATTGAAAAGCTCGACTGCGCCCTGTTGTCCGACGGCCGATAAAGATCATAAATGGGATAAGCGATACGGTTGACGCGCTGTTCGTTTCCCATAGGCAGACGTGGCACGAACGGTATCCCGCAAGTTTTGTCAGCATTTCCGATACCCGGGCCGAAAGCTATTACTGGATCAACATCTACAAACTCTACTGCGCGACCCGCGCCGACCAGCCTCCCATCGATGTGCATGGGATGTGGCTGTTCGATTCAGGCTGGGCAAATGTCTGGTGGAACATGAACATCCAACTGGCCTATTTCGCGCAAGCCACCGCCAACCGACTCGAACTCGCCGAAAGCCTCTGCAGTAATCTGGAAAAACACGCCGACAATCTGAGCAGCAATGTGCCTGTCGCCGCCTGGCGTAGCGATTCGGCATGGATTAACCGCGTGAGCGACCAACAGCTTCGCAGCGGGGCCCACCCCGCCTGGCCGCATGGTTTCGAGATGGCCAACCTGAGCTGGGCGATGGAGGCCTACTGGCGCCAGTGCCGCTGGTCGGGCGACGATCAGCGGCTGCGCGAAAAGTTCCTACCATTACTTGAAAAGTGCCTCTCAACCTATCGACACATACTCAAGGAGGGCTCGGATGGGAAACTGCATCTGCCGCTGACCGTGTCGCCTGAATACGGGAGCGCTGAGGACTGCAATTATGATCTGGGCGCGTTGCGATGGAATTTAAAAACGCTCATCCGAGAGAGCGAACGGCTTGGCGTCAACGCCGGTAAAATTCCCGGCTGGGAGGAACTGGGGAAGAAGATCGTGGACTATCCGCAAGGCCCGGAGGGGCTGTGGATCGGCGCAAACAAGAAGCTGGAACGCTCCCACCGGCATTACTCGCATCTGCTCGCTTTCTATCCGCTGGCCGTGCTCGACTGGGACAACGCCGGCGATCGCGACTTGATCCGGCGATCGGCAGATCACTGGTATGGGCTGAAAGACAGGCTCTTCGGCTACAGCCATACAGGCGCCGCATCGATGTTAGCCATCATGGGACGGCGTGACGACGCGCTGGCGGCGTTGCAGACCTACCTCGACAAGAATGCGACACCGAACGCCTTCTACAACGAAGGTACGCTGGAAGTCGGCTTTTCCTTCTGCCAGAGCGTGCATGACCTGCTGTTGCAATCCCGCAACGGACTCATCCGTGTTTTCCCGGCGGCGTGGGACGACGCGGTTTTCCACAACCTGCGCACAGAGGGCGCCTTTCTGGTCAGCGCCGCGCGGAATAAAGGCAAAACGACATGGGTGCGCGTCAAAAGCCTCGCGGGCGAACCTTGCAGGGTTCAGATTGAAGGCAGGGTTTACGAGCTTCGTCTGGCTAAAGGCGAGGAAACCATGGTCATTGATGACGGCGAGCGTCTCGTGCTCCCGCTGCCGACCGAGCCTGGACGACAGAATTATTATGGCTTAAAACAAAGGGGGGTTAAATGACACCGAGACACCTTCTCCAGCCCGATTCCGCAACATTTCGAGTATGAAAGCACCCCCTATTCGAGCAGGTTCCGACGGAGTTCCACTTCAACTGGCAATGGTTCAATGCGCAGATCCGCAAGCCGATGACTTGCACCGCACGTCCCAACGAAAAAACAGGCGTTGATGGAGGATTTGAGAATGAAGAGAAAAAACTGTTTGACTGTGTCTGGGATCGTCCTAATGATGGCCGCGTGGCTTGCGAGTGCGTGCCAAGCCGCCGACGAGGCGGAGCGGCAGGTATGGCTGTTTCGCAACAATGGCGAAGCGATGGCGTGGACAGGCAACGGCCCCTTACCTCACGGCGCATGGCCGGCTCGTGACGGGCGTTTGCAACTGGCAGCCTCGGCCAAAGGGAATCCGTCCATCTCCAAGCAGGAACTGATGCTGCCCGCGGAGCAGGCCAATGTCGTGCAAATTCAATTGGATACCGTCCGCGCAAAGAAATGCCGATTCTTTTTTGCCACGGACGTTTCGCCGCGCGTGAATACACAGAAGATGGTGGAGTTTGATCTGAAGCCGGACGTCACCGAGTATGCGCTGGATCTGAAGGCGCTGCCCGCGTGGAACAACCAGGTGACCCTGCTGCGTTTCGATTTCCTCGGCTTGAAGGAGGGCGAGATCATCGGGATCAGAGGCATCAAGGTTTTCCTTGGCGAAAAGATCTCCAAGCCGATGGTGTATACTGCCTACAGGCCAGGAGAGAAACAGGTCGTCAAAGAATTCCGCGCCGGCAGTCTGTTCAACAGCAACATGGTCCTTCAACGCGACCAGCCCTTGCCTATCTGGGGACGCGCCAAGCCTGGCGAGGCAGTCACGGTACGCTTCGCCGGGCAGGAGCGGAAAACAACGACCGACACGAAAGGAAAATGGTTGGTCACGCTTGATGCGCTGCCGGCAAGCGCCGAACCGCGAACGCTGGAGATTGCACAAGCCGCGCAGACGTTATCCTTCACCAACGTGGTGGTCGGCGATGTCTGGTTGTGCGGCGGACAGTCCAACATGGGCGGCTCTCCGCAGGACAACGCGCCGCCAGCCGAGCGGCGCAAGGAGCTGCTGGAGACCGATTACCCGAACGTCCGCTTTGTCTCCATGCCGTCGCTTCACCGCGAGACGCCCCTGCCGAACGATGCGATGGAAGAGGCGCTGACGTGGAACAGCATCCGCGCCTCCGCGCTGCGCAGCGTCTCAGCTGTGTCCTACTACTTCGGCCAGACGATTCACACCACGCAGAAAGTTCCTGTCGGTATGGTCTTCATCATCAAAGCCGGCAGTCAGGTCGAACAATGGATCAGCGCGGACGAGCTTCGCCGCGTCTTTCCCGGTGACGAGTTGCAGAAGGTTGCGGGACGGCGCCTCGCGTCAGGCCTGCACAACGGCATGATCGCGCCGATCGTACCGTTTCCCGTGCGAGGCGCGATGTGGTATCAGGGCGAGTCGAACGCGGATGACGAGTTCAAGTACATGGGCTACTACCGCAGCCTGCCGGCGCTGGTTCGCGAGTGGCGACGGCTGTGGGGTGCAAACCTGCCCGTCATGCTCGCGCAATTGCCGTCCTATGTAGGCTACCCGACGAACTCGTGGGCGCACATCCGCGAGGCACAGTTGCTCACCTCGCAGCGCCTGCCCAACGTCGGCCTTGCCGTCACGTTTGACGAAGGCGACCCGACGAACCTGCATCCTGCCAACAAATATTTCGTTGGCACCCGGCTCGGCCTCGTCGCGCGGGCGATGGTTTATGGCGAGAAGCTGGAATCCTCCGGTCCTGTCTTCACCGAGTTGCAGCGCAATGGCGCGGAGTTGACGCTTCGTTTCACGCACGTCGCAGGAGGATTGAAAGCGCGCGGCGAACTGACTGGTTTCGAGGTTCGCGGCACAGATGACAAATGGTTTCCGGCAAAGGCCTCAATCACGGTCAAGGACAGCGTTGTGGTTTCCAGCGCCACTGTCGCGGAACCACATGCCGCCCGTTACGCCTGGAAAAACGATCCCGTGGCCACATTGTTCAACGACATCGGCTTGCCAGCCTCGCCATTCAGGACAGACACGCCGACCGTGTTGATGGGGCCGGTGGATGTGCCGTCCAAGCGCAAGTGAATGGAGAGGCATAAATGCATATCGCGATAAAATAGATAATCCGGGGCTCTACGTTGCTAGGCATGGCTGAAGTAGCGCCTGCCGGTACAGTTGTTCCCGTGGTGCCGGAATTCGCTCCGGAGGCGGTTCGTGAAATAACCCGCCGGGTCGCTGATGCGGGGGCGATGCCACGCGTTCTGCCTGAAGCAACCGGCGAGGCTGGCGCGGATCGGGCACTAAGCGTGATAAAAACGATCCAGTTGGTCGAAACCGCCACAAATGCTGTTGCGCGCAAATCGCTGGAGTCGGAGTACGTTGCGCAGGCAGCGAAAATCGGAGCTGCTATCGGGACTGATGGCCTCTGGAGGGCTGACACCACGAATGCGTCGGCGACCGGGGTTGCGCCGAATTTTGCGTCAACGCCTTGACGGTTGGAAGTCGGATCCTAACGCGTTGCACGACGGGAATGACTTCGCCATCACGCAGAGCTATCTGGAGCTGTTTCTCATGGAGAAGAAGCCGGAGTGGATTGCTCCGACCCGGGCGGTGATGGGCCAATTGCTTGCCGAGAAGGACTGCCAGCGCTGGGGCTGGTGCGATGCTCTGTTCATGGCGCCGGCTGCCTACGTCTTGATGGCTCGGTGAGGGCTGCAGGCCGGGACCTGAGAGGGTGAAAAACGGCCGCGGCTATTCCTCTGAAGGTGGCTGGACATCAAGTAATTGCCGTGTTATGGTTTGAACCGTGCGTGCTGGATTTCTGATAGCGTCGCTGGTGAGTAGCCTCACTCTAGGAACGGTTTGGGCCGAGGGGGCGGCCCTGCCGCGCCTGATAGGTTTGGAGGTGGACGGCCACAAGGTTCCGGTTGCTGCTTCTGCAGAGGGTAAGCCTGCGGCCGTCACGATACCTTCTGGCCGCGTGTGGCTCAGCTACGGCCCTGATGAGCAAGGCAAGGCTGTTGTGCGGCGCTTCCGTTACAGGCTGGAAGGCCACGATGACGGCTGGCGCGAGGCGACGGAGCCGATGCGCCTGGTCGTTGTCTTTTATGATGGCCGGGGCGACTGGGTTGCCGAAGCGCCCTTCCCCGTGAAAGGCGAGAGCCCCGGCTGGAGCGGTTCGGCGAGCACGTCGCCCCTGATGGCGCGGAGCGAGGTCGTTCGGGTGCCGGAGCGCGCCGCGAGTTTCTCCGTCTTGCTGACTTCGGCTGGGCCGCCGGAGGCCGTCGGTATGCTGGCCGTTGGAGCGCTGAAGGTTTGGAAGGAGGGTGCGGCAAAGACAGGCGCAAGGCCGGTTTTGGAACTGGCCTTTTCCCCTTCGGCTGCGGAGGCCCGCACGCCAGTCGTGCCCGACGGTTGGCGGCGGACTGGCACGCGGCCGACCATGGCTCAAATCGTTGCCTCCGAGACGGCGGCCGGCGGCGGGCTTCTGGCGGTCATCGATGAGGACAACAAGAGCCACGCCGAATGGCAGAGCGCGCGGCTGCCCATCGGCGGCGCGGCGGCGGGCGCTCTGCAGGTCGAGTGGCGGCAATGCTTCAGCATCGGTATTGCGGAAACGTCAACGCCTGTCTCCTACGACCGCCTTCAGCCCGGCCACTATGTTTTTCGGATCAATGAGGTGACGCTTGCGGGACAGCCAACGGACGTGGAGTCTTCGCAGGTCTTGATCGTCGAATCGCCTTTTTGGCAGAAGGCTTGGTTCCTGGTGCTGTGCGGAATGGCGTTGGCAGGAGGAACCTTGGGAACGCTCCGCTATTTCGAGTGGCGCCGCACCCAGCGTGAAATCGCATCCATGCGGCAACAGCAGGCGCTGGATCAGGAGCGGATGCGGATCGCGCGTGACTTGCACGATGAGATTGGCGCCAACCTGACGCACATATCCATCTTGGGGACCATCGCGTCGCGTGAAAATGTTGCGGTTTCAGAGATGCGAACTAAATGTCTGGAGGTTGCAGAGGTCGCGCGGGAGACGATTCGCGCGTGCAGCGAGATTGTCTGGTCGGTCAACCCGCTGAACGACTCGCTCGCCTGCGTGATTCGCCATCTGACTCTCTACGCTCAGGAGTATCTGCAGCCCGCCGGGATAGCGATCGTGGCCGACACGGAGCAGTCGGATGCTGACGTGCGGTTGAATCCCAAGGTGCGGCATGAGCTGTTGATGACGTTTAAAGAGGCGCTGCAGAATGTAGTCAAACATTCGAAAGCGGCCAACGTGCGGATATCCTTTTCGCTGAGTAACGACACTTTCTGCGTGCGGATTGTCGACGATGGCCAGGGCTTTGATGTCGCGGTCTGCTCCGGCAACGGGGCCTTCCGCGGTAACGGGATCAGGAACATGACCGAGCGGATCAGAGGGATCGCCGGCGATCTGGCTATCGAAAGCGCTCTCGGCAAGGGAACAACGGTGTGTGTGACCGTTCCCGTGAAGTAAGGCAGGGAGAATGTGTGCCATGGATAATAAAATCAAGGTTGCCATGGTCGAGGACAACGCGCGACTGCGCAAGAGCCTCGGCGCTCTGATTGACGCCGAGGTGAGCATGGAGTGCGTCGGGAGATTCGGGACGGGCGAGGACGCCGCGGCCCAGATGGGCGCGCTCGAACCTGACGTGGTACTTATGGACATTCATCTGCCCGGCATGACAGGCATCGAATGCGTCTCCCGACTGCGGGTGCACTTGAAGAACGCGAAGTTCTTGATGCTGACCGCGTACGAGGAGGACTCGGACGTGTTCCAGTCGATTCTGGCGGGCGCGCACGGATACCTCTTGAAGAGCACGGAACCCGATCGGCTGATCGGGGCGATCCGCGAGGTGGCCAACGGGGAAGCCCCCATGTCGGGAAGCGTCGCGCGGCGCCTGATGGAGCATTACCGCGTGACGCAGGCGGCGCCCGGTGCAGGCTCGGAACAGCTTCAGGCGCTGACGACGAGGGAGCAGGAAATCATCGAACTGTTGTCCCGGAATCTGATGTACAAGGAGATCGCGGTCAGGCTGAACGTGAGTTTTGCTACGGTGAGAACGCATGTTGAACATATTTATCAGAAGTTGCATGTGAGGAACCGTGCCGAAGCGGTGAGCCGTTTCAACAATAGATAGTCGGCGCTCATATCGGTAATAGATCGGTAACGAGCTTCGTTGTCCCTCGTTTTTCGCTTATGGTACATTTTGCATGTTTACGGGTGGGAGAGGCCGCTGTTTGATCATCTCAGCCAGTGAGACTCCTGCGTTTGCGGAACAAGGAGCAATAGAAGATGAAAACACGAGTCGGTCTTATCTTGATGACGGCGTTAGAGGTGCATTTAATGAATAGTCCCTCATTATACGGGTGAAGATCCGTGCAGGCGTTGAGGACGGATGCGAAGACGATGTTTGACGATACAACAAAAGATCGGAGCGAACCTGATGAAATTCTGTCAATGGGGCGTGATTGCCGCCGTATGCCTGTCAAAGCAGGTGGGGCCCGCAATGGCGGCGTCCGGGCCGATTGAGCCCTTTCCCCGTGCGGCGGTGCGGCTGACGCCGAGCGTGTGGGAAAAGGGGCAGGCACAGGACGCGGAATACCTGCTGGCTTTGGAGCCGGGCCGGCTGCTGCATGGCTTTCGCGAAACGGCGGGGCTTCCCGCGGCAGGCAGCTCTTACGGGGGGTGGGAGGCGGACACATGCGAGCTGCGCGGGCATTTTTCCGGCGGGCATTACCTGTCCGCCCTGGCGCTCATGTGCGCGAGCACGGGCGATGCGCGCTTTAAGGAGCGCGGCGATCTGATGGTATCGGAACTGGCCAAGTGCCAGAGCGCGAGCGGGTATCTGTCGGCCTTCCCCGAATCGTTCTTCGAGCGGGTCGAAAACGGCCGGCACGTGTGGGCGCCGTATTACACGGTTCACAAGGTTTTCGCGGGGTTGCTGGACCAGTATGAATGGTGCGGCAACCGGCAGGCCCTTGAGATGGCGAAAAAACTCGCGGTCTATTTTGAGACGCGCAACAAGGCCTTCGACGCCGAGAAGATGAAGACCATCCTGCGCATCGAAGCGGGCGGTTTTGTCGAGTCTCTCTGGAACCTGTACGGCATCACCCAAGAGGAGCGGTTCAAGACGTTCGCCGAGAAGTTTGAGAAGAGCGTTTTTATCCAGCCGCTGATGGATGGCAAGGATAACCTGACCAGTTTGCACGGCAACACGCACATACCGCTGGTGCTGGGAGCGATGCGCCGCTGGGAACTGACGGGCGCCCCGAAATATTTGGAGCTGTCGAAGTTCTTCTGGGAGTGTGTGGCGGAAAAGCGCGCCTGGGCCACCGGCGGAACGACGGGGCCGGGCGAGAACTGGGGCGAGGCTGGAAAGCTCGCCGAGATCATGTCGCTGACCTCGCATGAAACCTGCAAGACGCACAACATGCTGCGGCTGTCGCGCAAGTTGTTCGAGGCGACGGGCGATCCTCGCTACGCCGACTACATCGCGCACGCGCACCTGAACGGCATTCTCGGCACGCAGGGGCCGGAGACGGGGCAGTTTGAGTATTACGTGCCGATGGCAACGGGATACCATCGCTGGTACGGCTATCCCGACAAATCAATGTGGTGCTGCTATGGCACCGGCATTGAAAGCTTCGCCAAATTGGGCGACAGCGTCTTCTTTCACCAGGGTGACACGCTGTACATCAACCAGTTCATTCCCTGCGTGCTGGACTGGAAGGAGAAGAAGTTCCAGCTGGCCATCGAAACGAAGTATCCGATGGAGGAGTCGGTGGAGTTTGTGGTGAAGGCCGCCGACGGCGGCAAGCGGACACTGCGCATTCTTCAGCCGTCCTGGGCGGCGCGCGGCGTCGACGTCAGGATCAATGGTAGGGAGTTGAAGCCCAAGGTGGAGGGCGGTTTCATCGAGCTGAGCGAGGCGTGGGCGTCCGGCGACACGATCACCGTGAAGTTCCCCATGTCGCTGCGTGCGATTCCGCTGCCCGACGATCCGCAGCAGGTGGCCATCGCCTATGGCCCGGTTGTTCTGGCAGGCATTCTGGAACGTCCGGAAACCCAGGCTTTTATGACCGAGCAAGCCGGAGGTGAGCAGCCCGAGTTTGAGCAGAAGAGAAAGGTGTACTATTTCAACGCCGCCCGCCCGGACGATCTGTCGTGGCTGAAGCCGGTGGATGGCCAGCCGATGCATTTCCGCGCCGAAGCGCAGCCGTTTCAGGTCGAGTTCATACCGTTCTTCAGGGTGACGAGCGAGGTCTACGGGCTGTACTGGACTGTCGTTGAGAAAAACGGCGAGCGGCAACAGGCGCTGGACAAGCAGAACCGGGCGCTGGCGCTGCTTGCCCGCATGGAGGAGGTCAAGGCGGGCGGTGCGCTGGACGCGCTGGAGAAGGAATACACCGGCTTGATCAGTGACAACGACGTGACGCCCCAGCACTACCGCTTGCGCGTTGCCATGGCGAAGGCGTTCAAGGCCGCCGGACAAACCGGCAAGGTTGCAGAGGTGCTCAAGCCGCTGGCAACGCCGTTTATCAGTTCGCAGCCCAAATACGCGGACGTGCTGGCCCTGATGGGCGACGAGGCGGAGACCACGGGCATTCGTCCGCTGGTTGGGGACGAAAACAACCCCAATGGCGACGGAGCGGGGATTCGCGAGACGCTGGATGGCGTGCCGGTGGTCAAAACGCTCGACTCCCAACTTCGCTTCATTTACTTCGCGTTCGTTCCCAAGGCGCGAGCGGCCATGACCGGGAAGGATGTCCGCGTCACGGTGAAGTACCGTTGCGATGCCGACCTGCTGATGCATTATGACGCAATAGACAACGCGTATTCGCACCTCAAGCCGGTAAAGGTCGACAAGGACGGCGCGTGGAAGATCGCCACGTTTGAATGCGTGAGGGCGCAGTTTGGCGGACGGCAGAACTATAAGTCCGACCTGCGCATTTTCGCCGCTGACAATTCGATCTTGGCGGTCGCAGACGTCAAAGCCGCGCCGCTCGCTGGGCGGACGAGCAGCGATAATCAGCAGGTTCTTTGGCTTGAGGCCGAGCAGTTCGACCAAGCCGGGGGCTGGTCAGCCGACACCCAGTTCGTTGACACGATGGGGTCGGTTCAGCTGCTCGCGACCGGGTGCGGGAAGCCGGTTGACGATGCGGTGACGCAAGCGGCCGTGCCTGTCTCGGGTGCGTACCGCCTGTGGGTCCGTTGCCGCGACTGGCTTCCGGAACACTCCCCGGGCCTGTTTCAGGTCGCGGTCAACGGCAAGATGGCGGCGACCACCTTTGGCAAGGCCCTGGACGACACCTGGCAGTGGGTTGACGGCGGCACCTTTGAGCTGCAGGCGGGACGGGCCGAGGTGCGGCTGCACGATCTGACCGGCTGGTGGGGGCGTTGTGATGCGGTCGTGCTGGCGCAGGGGGATTTCAAGCCGGCCAACGACTTGCAGGCACTGACCCGGCAGCGTCTGCAAGTTGGCGGCCTCAAGGCGGAGCCGGATCTGCTGGGTGACTTCGATCTCGTTGTTGTCGGCGCCGGCCCGGCCGGATTGGGCGCGTCCATTGCGGCGGCGCGGCTCGGACTCCGGGTTGCGCTGATTCAGGACCGGCCGGTTGTCGGCGGCAACGCCTCCTCCGAGATCAAGGTTCCGCCGGTAGGCTACATTGGTTCCCCCCCCGACTTGATAAATGTGACCGGCATCACGGAAGAGTTGTTCGGGGAACAACGCGGCGCCGCGGACCAGTCACGTATGGACCGGCTCGTTCAGGCCGAAAAGAATGTGCGGCTCTTTCTCAACACCCGCGCCACCGGCGTGGAGATGAAGGACAAGGCGACGATTGAGACGGTGCTGGCGGTGCAGGTGAAGACCGGACAGCGGTATCGCTTCAAAGCACCGCTGTTCGTGGACTGCACCGGTCACGGCTGGCTTGGTTATTACGCCGGCGCCGAGTATATGATGGGGCAGGAGGCCAAGAGCCAGTTCAACGAATCCATGGCGCCTGAGACCGCCCAGAAGCTGACCCAGGGCAACTCCCTCAACAACGCCTCGTTCCGGACGCACAAGCAGCCCGTGGATTTCAACTGCCCGCCGTGGGCGTACCCGTGGACCCAGTCAGCCGACTTCGAGGAACTGAAATCGCACACGCGCCTGAAAACCCCCACGCGTCCCTCAAACTTTGACGTCCCCTCCCGCGGCAAAGGACGCAACCCCGAGAATCACGGAAACGGTGCCGCGTCAGGCGTCTGGTGGGTCGAATACGGAGGCATCTTCAACACCATTGATGACGCCGAGCGGATCCGTGACGAGCTGTTTCGGGTCTGCCTGGGTTTGTGGAACTACGCCAAGAACCATAATCCCGAGACGCGGGAGCAGAACCGCTGCCGCGAAATGGTCTGGCTCAACTATGTGCCCGGCGTGCGCGAAAGCCGCCGCCTCGTCGGGGACACCGTGATGACCCAGAACAACTTCGATGATCCCATGCCGACCGCTGATGCGATTGCCTTTACCGATTGGGGCATTGATCTTCATCACGCAGAAGGGTTCTGGGTGCATGGCATCGACGGCATCCACGTCTACCAAGGCCGCCGCGTCTGCATCCCTTATCGTACGCTCTACTCCAAGAACATCCGCAACCTGTTCATGGCCGGGCGCTGCCACTCTGCGACCCAGCTCGCCTTTGCCGGAACGCGAGTCATGCGTCCGATGTGCGCCACGGGCCAAGCCGCTGGCACGGCGGCGGCGCTCGCCTGCAAACATAAGACCAGCCCGCGCGGCGTCTACGAGCAGTACCTTGTCGAGTTTCAGCAGCAATTGCTCAAAGATGGCTGCTATATTCCCGGCGTGCGAGGACAGGACCCTCTCGATCTCGCGCAGAAGGCAACCGTCACGGCCTCCAGCTTCGCCAAGGGAGCGGAGCCGGCCAATGCCGTGAACGGCTGGAACCGCGTCGTCGGAACGAACCGCAATGCCTGGTCGCCAGAGCCGCAGCAGCGTCCGCCTCACTGGATTCAGCTTGCATTTCAGGAGCCCCCCGCCCTCGGGGAGGTCCATCTGACATTCGAGAAGCAGAGTGTCGCGTGCAAGATCGAGATTCGTCAAAACGGGGTCTGGCAAGAGGTTGCCGACATCTCGGCTGAACCCGTGCGGCGGCGCGTCCTCAAGGTCAAAACCGCGCCCGCCGATGCGATCCGTCTGGTCACTGAAAGCGAGGCCCCGTTCGGCCTCTGTGAAATCCGGGCGTACCCTTAATCAACGGAAGAAATCATCATGAAGATGACACCATTCATATCACTGATACTCACCACCCTGATGTATATGACCTGCGCCAAAGCGGAGGAACGCGCGCTGCCGCCTCGGCCCGACACGTCGGGCGGAGGCAACATCACGGTTTCGAACGGCCAGACCACGCCGACCTTCGGCGGACTGAAGGGGCCCGGCAATCTAGACTTCGGCAGCTTCATCACGGTTCCGTCGAGCCTCACCCTCAATACCGGCCTGGGCGCCGTCTGTACCTATTCGGGGGTGCTTGCGAACAGTGCCAGCAATATGTTTCTCGTCAAGGCGGGCGCGGGCACGCAGGTGCTGGCGGGCGAGAACACGTACAGCGGGCCGACGGTGATCACGGCTGGCGTGCTGCAGATCGGGGTTGGCGGCACCTCGGGACGGCTGGGAGCCGGCGACGTCACGAACAGCGCGTTGTTGGTCTTCAACCGCTCGAATGACCTCACGGTGTCGAACCTCGTCGCCGGGGCCGGCTCCCTAACGAAGCTGGGCGCGGCTGTGCTGACGCTGACGGCCACGAACGACTACAGCGGCGCGACCCTCGTCTCCAACGGCGTGCTGCGCCTGACGCACGCGCAGGCGCTCGCGGCCGGCACCGACGTGTCCATTGCGGCCGGGGCGAAGATCCGGCTCGACTTCGTGGGCACTCAGGTCGTCCACCGGCTCGTCATCGGCGGCATCCTGCAGACGATCAACAAGCCGGTCGGCAGCGCACAGCTTCCGGCCGCCATCGAGGGAGCGGGCTACTTACGGCCATCAGACGGCGCGCCGGTCCGGGGTGCGCTGATTGGGGTCTTATGAGAGACATGACAAGCATCATGAAGGTGGCCGCGGCGGGTCTGCTCGCCGCCGGGGCTCTGCAGGCGGCCGGGTTGCCGACTGAGCGGCCGAACGTGGTTTACCTGCTGGCCGACGACCTCGGCTGGGGCGACCTCGGCGCGAACGGCGGGAGCATCCCGACGCCGCGCATCGACCGGCTCTTCAAGGAGGGCGTCCGGCTCGATAATTTCATGGGCTGGTGCGTCTGCTCGCCGACGCGCGCCATGCTGCTGACGGGGCGCCACCCCTTCCGCGTCGGCACAGGCCCGGAGGTCGGTGGCGAGCTCGCCAAGGAGGAGATCACGGTCGCCGAGGTTTTCAAGGCGAACTACTACGCCACGGGCATCTTCGGCAAGTGGCACAACGGCGAGGACCCCGACACGCCGGAGTACCGCGCCGCCTTTGCGGAGGCGTGGAAGGCCATGCCCAACAAGAGGCCGGAGTTCGGCTTCGGCGCAAACGCGCACGGCTTCGACGAGGCGTGGGTCTACTACGGCGGCGGCGCGGACTATTTTACGCGGCGGACCGTGAACAACCGCGGGCCTGTGAGCTGGTGGCACAACCTCGACTACCGCCCGCAGGACGTCGGCTACACCGAGGACCTCATCACGGAACACGCGCTGCATTTTATTCGTGCGAACAAAGCCCGCCCGTTCTTCTGCTACGTGCCCTTCCACATCGTCCACGCGCCTTTCCAAGCCAAAGACTCGGATCTGGCGGGCGTGGACGCGAAAGTGACGGACGAGACCAAGAGGCTCTACGCCGCGATGGTGCAGGCGATGGACAAGAACGTCGCCGCCATCCTCGCGGAGCTCGACGCGCTCGGCCTGCGCGACAACACGGTCGTGGTGTTCACCAGCGACAACGGCGCGACCAAGGACGGCAGCAACGCGCCGCTGCGCGGCGGCAAACATTCGGTCTGCGAGGGCGGCGTGCGCCTGCCCACCGTGGTCCACTGGCCTGCCGGCAAGCTCGCCGGAGGCGCCTGGGGCGGCCTGTGCGGCGCGCTCGACATGCTGCCCACGCTGGCCGACATGTGCGGGCTGAAGTTGCCCGAGACGCGGCCGCTGGACGGAAAGAACGTCTGGCCGGCGCTGCGCGACAAAGGGAAGAGCCCTGTCGAAAGCTATTACTGGGCCTGGCGCAACGAAGACGCCCTGCGCGCCGCCGAGTGGAAGCTGCACCGCTTCACCGACCGCTTCGAGCTCTATAACATCAAGGCGGACGAAGGCGAAGCCAAGGATCTCTCCAAAGAGCATCCTGACATCGTCAAAACCCTGACCGCGCAGATGGATGCCTGGGTCGCCTCCTTGGGCGCGCAACTGTCCCACCTGCCGGCGCGGACAGCAGGGGAGAAGCCGGAGAGCCTCCAGCCGAAGCCCGAGGGCGACATTCTGGAGTTCTCGGTGACCGTGACGGACAAGGCCAAGCTGCGGGATCAGCTCGTCATCCACTTCGCCACGCCCGAAGGCCGCGTGCAGGCCACGGACCGGCTCGAGTTCGACATCCGCTTCGCCCCGGACATGAAGCCCGGCACGGCATTCTTCTCGCCCTTCCTGAACAAGGAGAAGGAGCAGAAGGCCCTCTTCTTCGGCAAGGGCGTCGGCCTCGACCAGTTCGGCCGGGAGCAGGTTACAGGGCCGCTGGCGCAGGGCACAAAAGGCTCGTGGGAGCACCGCATCGTCGGGCTCAGCAGCTTCGCGCCGAACCATGCGGGGCTCAGCGCCATGGTCTTCAACGGCGGCCAGCCCGGGTCGCGCAAAGTCTGGCTCGACAACCTGAAGATCCGCCACGCGGACGGCAGCGTCACGCCGATCTGGACTTGCGCCAAGGACGCCCGCTGCCGGCCCATAGACGACTCGGAATTGTTTGCCAACATCCGCGTGCGCACCGTGCCGGCGAGTGATACAATGAGGCAAAACGTCATTGCGATTCGGGAAAAGTGATTATGCACGCACGACTGTTAGCCTGCCTCTTGGCTGGCGCCTCGGCAGTGGCCGGGGCGGCCGGAGCGGCTGCAAAGCCGCTGCCGAATATCGTCATGATTCTGGCGGACGACCTCGGCTACGGCGACCTGAGCTGCTATCCGCACCTAGAGGAAATCCAGACGCCCAATATCGACAAGCTGGCGGCTTCCGGGGTGCGCATGACGCAAGCCTACGCCAGCCCGGTCTGTTCGCCGACCCGCACCGCGCTGCTGACCGGCAAGTTCGCCGAGCGCTACGGCGTGTACGGGAACTACGACGGCGCAAACCCCGGCCTGGGCCCCTCGCGGGCGGGTTTCCCGGCGCTGCTCCAGAAAGCCGGCTACCGCACGGCCTGGTTCGGCAAGTGGCACCAGGGGTGGGACGTCGCGAACCACCCCCTGAACAACGGCTTCGACGTTGCCTTCGGCTTCCTCGGGGGAATGCACGACTACTTCGATCCGGCCGAGGGTGACCACTACGTCGGCGGCCCCTTCGCCCGGCACGCCTACGTCTTCGACGGTATACGGCCCGCCCGAACGGTGGGCTACCTGACCGACGAGATCACGGAGCGGGCCGTCGCGTTCATGCGCCAGTCGCGCGGCCAGCCATTCTTCCTCTATCTGGCCTACAACGCGCCGCACACGCCCTTGCAGGCGCCGGATGAGGCGATCCTAAAGTACCTGAAGGCCGGGCGCGAGCCGCTGTGGGCGGCGAGGCGGGCGATGGTCGACGTGCTGGACGCCGGCGTCGGCCGACTGGCGGCCGCGCTGAAGGAGCTGGGCCTCGAGCAAGAGACGCTGGTCGTGTTCATGAGCGACAACGGCGCTGAGCGCGAGGCGTACAACGGCGGGCTGCGCGGAACCAAGATGACCGCGTGGGAAGGCGGAATCCGCGTGCCGCTGATCGCCTCCTGGCCTGGCGCGATCCCGGCGGGGCAAGCCAGCGACACCGTCTGCTGCCTGCCCGATCTGGCGGCCACGTTCACGCGCCTGGCGGGCGTCACGAACGGCGTGCCTGGCGGGGACGGCGTGGACCTGTTGCCGTTCTGGACGGGGGCGCGAAAAGGCCACGCCCACGAGAACCTGGTGTGGGCGGTCTCGTTGCGCGGACCCGCAGGCACCCGGCCGACGCCCGATAACGTCGACGTGCTCGGCGTGCGCATGGGAAATTGGAAGCTGGTGGGCGACAAGCCGAGCGGCGCGCAGGCGCTCTACAACCTCGCCGACGATTTAGGGGAGAGACGAGACCTGTCCCAGCAGAACCCCGAGAAAAAGGCCGAGCTTGCGGCGTTCGCGGCCAGCTACTTCAAAGAATGCCCGCAAAGCTGCGGATTGATCGCCAATCGCGAAACCCGGGGCGTTGGCGACAAGGAAAAGAATCAATCCCTGCGGCGGCACTGCGAAGGTCTCCTCCGGGAGAAAAAAAGATAGTGACGAAAGCGCACGCTATTCTCGCCATCACCTGCTTCTCCTGCGCGGCCTTCGGCGCGCAGGAGCCGAGCCGCGTCAAAGAGCTGTCGGAAAAATGGAACAACTGGGTGGCACGGTCCAAGGTGCTGCCCTATCCGAAAGAACGCTGAACCTTATGAAACACACTCTCACTCTCCTCGTCGTCCAACTGCTGGCTTTAAGCTGCGCTGACAGCGCGAGGGCGGAAGTCCGGTTGCCGTCGACGATGACCGGTGCTGTCGCGCCGGGCGCGGATCTGCAGGCGGTCTTGGACAAGGGCTTGGATGTGTTGCTTCAGCCGGGCCAGGTGTATCCGGTCAAGCAGGCGCTGAAGTTCAAGCGGGCGAACCAGAGAATCTGCACGCTCGGGGCGCGGCACCTCACGGAGTACGCGACCTTGCGGCTTGATGATCCGGGTTGCCCTCAGCTTGTGAACGGCAACAATCAGGACGGGGCGGCCCTCGAACGGGTCGTTCTGGACGGCAACCGCTACCGGCTATCCCATATCGGCGCGGTGCCCGAGAACGGGCAGGCGCTGGTCCATTTCGGCGGGGGACATGTCACCAATCAGACAGTGCGCCAGTGCGTGTTCATGAATCTGCGGAGCTGGTCGTCCCTCAAGGTTCATGAAGGCGCGAAAGGGATCCGGGTCGAGTCGAACATCTTCTTGGGAGCCGGCGCCGACATCCGCGGGAACGGCCGGGACGGCCGCGAGCGCGCGCCTGCCTGGGGCGACGGCATCAGCCTGGCGGCGGCGGAGTCGGTTGTGCGCGACAATCTCATCATCGACGCGACGGACGGCGCTGTGGTGGTTTTTGCGGCGCCCGGCTCGGTGATCGAGGAGAACGTGATCGCAGCCGTCTCGCGCGAGTCTCTGGGCGGCGTGAATCTTGTGGATCCCCTTGGCTGCTATTACGAACCGGGCAGCACCAACCGCACCAGCTATGCCGGCACGATTGTGAGGAACAACCTTTTCGATCTTTTCGGCGCGCGCATTCATATCGTGCTGCCCGTCGGGGCTCCGATCTGGGCGCCCCGGACTCTGGGACAAATCCTCACCCGCGGGACAGTCATCAACAATGTGCTCCAGGGCGAAGCTGGCGGCTATGGACTTGTCGCAAACTACATCGACGATTTCGTCATCACCGGCAATGTCTCCCGCGCGAAGTACTCGGGGACTGGCGAGGGCCGTGGCCCTACGCTGCCGCCGGATGAGCCAGGGCCGTTCCTCTACAACGCAAGTGAAGTCGGCAACAGCGTGCTTCAGCCCGAGTTCAAGAAGTCGGAGCGCCATCTTCTGCATCTGTTGCGATGCAATCACCAGAAGCCCAACATGATGGGCTACCGCTTCTACGAGTATGGCGAACACGAAGGCCCCGCCGTGGCGCGTGCGGCCTATCTCGAGATGCTGGGCCGCCTGCCGACTGCGGAGGAGCTAGCCTATTCGCTGAAGTGGCTGAACGGCGCGAAAGCCAACGCGGACGAGCTGCGGCGCCTCCTGATGGCCTCCTCGGAGTTCACCTCGCGCTTCGGCTTCGTGCCGCCCGAGGAACTGCAACCTTATCGCGTGAGCCTGTGGCTGGGGATCCTCGACCGGATCCGGCGGGAGCGGTTCGAGAGGCAGGGTGGCTTTCCGTCCGCGAAAGAGCTGTATGAGGAGGCGGTCAGGCGACTGCATCGGCAATAGGAGGAGGTTCTTCATGAAGCATGGGTGGTTTGCAGTGGGGTGCGTGGCGCTGGGGCTGACCGCTTGCGCTGCGGAGACACCGCGGGCGAACGTCGTGGTGATGATCGCGGACGACCTTGGCTACGGCGACGTGAGCTGCCTGTCGAACGGCAAGGTCAAGACGCCGAACCTCGACCGCCTCGCAAAGTCGGGCGTGACGTTTACCGCGGGGTACGTGACGGCGCCGCTGTGCGCACCCTCGCGCGCCGGCTTCTTCACGGGGCGCTACCAGCAGCGCTTCGCGTTTCTGAACAACGACGGTGGCATACCGGCCGACGCGCCGCTGCTGCCGGGGGCCTTGCGTGCGGCGGGCTACCGCACGGCGCTCATGGGCAAGTGGCACAGCGCGGGCCCGATGCCGTACGAGCGCGGCTGCTTCGACGAGACGCTCACGGCGCCCAAGTCCGGCCCGTGGGTCGACTACTTCGATCCGGCGCTCGCGCGCAACGGCGTCTTCGAGAAGCGGAAAGGCTATATTTCGGACATCCTTGCGCAGGAGGCCGAAGCGTTCATTGAGCGCAACAGGCAGGGGCCGTTCTCGCTGATCGTGACCTTCAACGCGCCGCACATCGGCCCGATCAAGATGCCGCACGACAAGGTCCTCGCGGCGTATGAAGCCGCGCGGGCCGCGGGCCAGGTGTACGACGCGCCCAAGACGCCCACCGCGCGCCCCGGCGAGGCCGCGCGCTACGCCGGGCAGTTCCCCGGCGACACGGCGAGGGCGGACACGGCCGCCACCATCGCGGCCTTGGATGAGGCCGTGGGGCGGATCCTCGACAAGCTCCAGCAGGCGGGCGTGGCGGAGCGCACGGCGGTTTTCCTCTTTGCCGACAACGGCGGGCACCCGGAGAACCGCTCCGAGAACGGCGCGCTGCGCGACTACAAGTGGAGCCACTACGAGGGCGGCATCCGCGTGCCCTTCCTGGCCTCCTGCCCGGGGGTTTTCCCCGCAGGGCTGGTATACGACAAGCCGGTGAGCACGCTGGACATCTTTCCCACCGTGATGGCCCTGGCCGGCGTGAAGCCTCCCGACGGGCTGGACGGCGTAAACCTCACGCCGTACCTGAAGGGCGAGAGCGCGGGCTCGCCGCACGAGTCGCTCTTATTCCTGACAGGCGATAAGGGGGCGGTGGTGCAGGGCCGCTGGAAGCTGGTGGTGTTCCCCCGCGCCGCCGGCCAGCTGTATGACCTCGCGAAGGATCTGGGGGAAACGAATGACCTTGCGGCGGCTGAAGCTCCGCGCGCCCAAGCGATGGCGGCGCAGTGGATGGTGTGGAAGGCCCAGATGCCGCCCGCTGCCCCCAAGAAGGGCCGCGTGGAAAAATGATCAGCTCTGCCGCTTCGCGCATGCCGCGCCGAAAGAAGGGACCATCCGACACATGAACAGGTCACGACACTTTGCATCTATTCTGGTGATGGCTGGGCTCATCAATCTGTCTGCGGCGCACGCGGCGAGTCGGCCGAACGTGCTGCTGCTGTTCTCGGATCAGCACAACGCCGACGTCATGGGCTGCGCCGGACACGGGATCGTCAAAACGCCCACGCTGGACGCGTTGGCGCAGAAGGGCGTGCGGTTCACGCGCGCCTACTGCCAGGACGCCATCTGCGTGCCCTCGCGTGTCGCGCTGATGACGGGCTTGTATCCGCGCTCCACAGGTTGCCTGTACAACGGCGACGAGGATCAGTTTGACGACCAGCGGGATTTCCGCCCGCTCCAGCAGGCGCTGGGGGCGAGCGGCTACTTCACCGTGTTCGCCGGCAAGCAGCACCTCGGTAAGCGCCGGCTCATCCAAGGTTGGGACCGGAGCGCGACCGTGCTTCCGCTCAAGGCGGAGCCCCTGCAGGAGAGCTATTTCGACTGGATCCGCGAAAGGGGACAAGAGACCGCATTCCAGCGCGACTGGGACGGCTCACTAAAGTCGGATCTGGGCGCGCACATTTCTGATCTGCCGGACGAACTCCGTGATGCGGCCTACACCGCCTCCAAGGTGACAGACTTCATCCGAGAGGCCGCGCGTCAGGGCCGGCCTTTTTTCTGCTGGGCGTCCTTCCACGGTCCCCACCAGCCCTACACGCCGACCCAGCGCTGGGCCGACCTGTATCCGCCCGAGCGGATTTCGCTGCCCGAGACGGTGAGCGAGTCCGTCGAGAATCTGCCGCCCGATCTGCAGAACTGGCGCAAGAACGTGAAGACACCGTGGAATCTGGCGACGGCCGCGCAGAACCCCGACCTGTACCGGCGCTACATCGCCAGCTACTATGCGCAGGTGTCGGAAGTTGACCACTACCTCGGGCAGGTGCTGGCCTGCCTGGACGAACTCGGCGTGCGCGAGAACACGATCGTGATCTACGCCTCGGACCACGGCGACTTCGTGGGGCGGCACGGCATGGTGGAGAAGTGCGCGGTGGGGCACAACGTGTACGAGGAGACGCTGCGCGTGCCGCTGATTATCTCCTGGCCCGGACACTTCCGTCAGAACGCGACGTGCGACAGCCTGGCGGAGCTGGTGGACATCTATCCGACCGTGGCGGAGCTGCTGAAGCTCGAGCGGATGGCCGGCATTCTGCCGCTGGCCGGGCGGTCCTTGGTTCCGGCGCTGACCGAGGGCAAACCCACGGGACGGCAGTACGCCTTCTCGGAGAACTGGTCGCAGGCGACCGTCATCGGCGAGCGGTACAAGCTCGGCGTCTGGCAAGATCCCGGCCCGGCTTACGCCCGCTGGGATTGGCGCGGCAAAACGCGCGATCAGCTCTATGACCGGCAGAGCGACCCTCAGGAGCGGAACAATCTGATCGGCAAACCGGAGGTGGCGGCTGTCGAGAAGGAGCTGCGTGACGCGCTGGCCGATTGGCAGCGCACGACGCCTGGCGAGGGTAAGGCGCATGTGAACGAAGCCCTTCAGAAAGCCGCGAACCGGAAACCGGCAGGCAAGAAATCCCAGCCGGCAAAACCGAAACAGTCTGGAGAGAAAGGATAGGATGACGAGAAGAACGCTGTTTATAGTTTGGTTGTTAGCGGCTGGAACGTGTGAGGCGGCAGCGACGTTTGACCGCGCGTTTTCGCCGCTTGAGGGAAGTGTATCCGCGCCGGAGAAACACTTTAGGTCGGAGCTTTGTCTGAACGGCACGTGGCAATTCCAGCCCGTAAACCTTCCTGCTGGCTGGGTTCCCGATCAAGGGGCTCCGCCCGCGCTCCGAATGCCGGGATCCGACCAGTGGGACAAGGTGCCGATCAAGATCCCGTCTCCGTGGAACATCAACGCCATCGGCCATGATCCCAAGGGCGGCGGGATGGATGCCCGCACCTTCCCGAGCTACCCGGCAAGTTGGAGCCACGCCAAGATGGGATGGCTGCGCACGTGCGTGACGATTCCTGACGCGTGGAAAAACCAGCGCATCTTCCTTCATCTTGAGGCGGTGGCAGGGGACTGCCGGATTCTGGTGAACGGCAAGGAGGCCGGGTTCCACTTTGACACCTCCCTGCCGGGCCAGTTCGACATCACCTCTGAGGTGGACTGGGGCAAGGAGAATGAAATCCTGCTCGGCATTCGCGATGCTCGGCTTTATGCGGAAAAAGGCGCCTACGGCAGGCTGACCTATCCGACCGGAAGCTGGCTGGAAGGCGCGGTCGGCGTGTGGCAGGACGTTTATCTTCTGGCCAAGCCCGCTGTCCATGTGACGGATGTGTTCCTGCAGCCGCGGCTCGACGAGGACCTGCTGGTCGCCGAAGTGGAGGTCGTCAACACGACTGACGCGAAGCAGTCCGTGACCGTGGAAGTGCCGGTCTACGAATGGATCAACAAGACCGACACGTCAAAAGAGAACATGCTGAAGGCGCCAGAAATTGCGTGGTCCCTCGGCGCTGAGGCGCTTCGGATCGCCGCGGCCCGCGTCGAGCTTGCGCCCGGCGAGAAGAAGACGGTGACGCTTCAGGAGAACGTGAAGGGCCGCCTGAAGAAGTGGGAGGTCTGGACGCGCGGCAAGCCCTTTCTGTATGCGGCCGTGGCTCAGGTCGGCTCTGGCGGAAAGACGGTCGATAGCAAATTCGAGCGCTTCGGCTGGCGGCAGGTGAAGCTGGAGAAGGGCGATTTCCTTCTCAACGGCGTCAAGACGAAGCTGATGCACGACGGCTGGCACTTCACCGGCGTGCCGTGCATGACCCGCCGCTACGCGTGGGCCTGGTACACCTTGGCCAAGGACGCGCACGTCAATCTGGTGCGCCCGCACGCCATGCCATACCCCCGCTACTTTTACGACCTAGCGGATGAGATGGGCATGCTGATCATGGACGAGAGCGGCATCTTCGGCAGCCACTGCAACTTCAATTACGGTTCGGAAAAATTCTGGGAGCGGAACCGGGCGCACGTGGCGCGGTTGGTGCGCCGCGACCGCAACCATCCGTCCGTCGTCGGGTGGAGCGTGGCGAACGAAATCCGGTGCGTGCTTGTGAGCCGGGCGCCGCAGGCCTATCAGGAGAGCGTGTACGACAAGATCTTCGGTCTGTGTAAGCTCGCCCGCGCGCTGGACCCGACGCGGCAATGGGTACAGAGCGACGGCGACAAAGATTTGAACGGGCGGCTCGACGTCTGGCTGATCCACTGCGGCGGCGAGCACACGGATACGATTCCGCCGAACAAGCTGTGGGGTGTCACCGAGGGCGGCAGCTCCTACTACGGCAAGCCCGAGCACTACGAGAAGTTCGTGGGCGACCGGGCCTACTGCAGCTTCAAGGACCGCATGGACGCGCTGGCCAAGGAGGACTACAACCTTATCCGCTCACTGCGGCAGCAAGACGCCGACGTCATGAACGTATGGAATCTGGTGTGGCACGCGCTGAAGCCGCTCCCGCTGGGGCTGAAGGAGGTTTCAAAGCGGCAGTTGGAATTGACTGACGGCGTTTTATTCGGGCCGTTTATGGAAGGCAAACCCGGCGTGCAGCCGGAGCGCCTCGCGCCCTTCTCGACCACCGTCAACCCGGGGTATGACCCTTCGTTGCCGCTGATCGATCCGCATCCGCTCTATCCCGCCATGCAGGCGGCCATGCATCCGGACGGGCCCCAGCCTTGCGAGTGGGACCACTTCGACGCGCCCCAGCCGCTGCCGTCTGTGCCGACGATCGCGAGCCCTGTCGCGCAGGCTTCGTTTGCAGGCAAACAGAATGGCGCGTTGTGCGACAACCTGAAGGCGATGGGCGTCCGCTTCGCCGAGTCGCCGGAGACTGGAAAGTTCATGATTGTGGATCTTGCCTCCGTGGACGCGTCTGAGACTGCCACGCTGAAAGCAAAGGCGCAAGCGGTTATCACGCAGCAAGGGACCATCTTGCTGCTCGGAATGTCGCCGGCCAAGCAAGCGCTCGCCAACCAGCTCTTGCCGTATCCCGTTGTCTGCACTGAAGACGTGGCCTCGTCGCTGCGGCCGAATCTCGAGGACGAGCGCACGGCTTGCCTCTCCTACAAGGAGCTTTACTTCGCGGAGAACTTCAGCAACCCGGCCATCAGCCGCTCCACGCTCGGCGGCGACTTCGTCCAAAAGGGACGCGCCCTGCTCTATCGGAACAACACCGACTGGCTGCGCTGGCTGAACGGTTCCGAGGCCTCCAAAACCATCAGTATCGTGCGGTCCGAACTCGAGAACAGCCAGGCACCGGTCTGGGTCGAATGCCTGCAAGGGCAGGGCCGCTATCTGGTTTCCACGCTCGTCTGCGAGAACCTGAGCGACGCCCATGCGGACCTCTATCGGAAAATGCTGACGAACCTCGGACTCAAGCTGGAGAAGAAGTCGGAGCTTCTGGTCCCCGCCTTCAACGGCCAAGCCTTGGTGAAAGCGCTGGTTCTAGGACGCTTCGGAGCTGCCAGCCTCACAGAGGCCCTCGAAACAGCCTTTATTGACGAAACGTCCGTGCGGCCTGTGGAAAAAGGCAAGACGGCAGGAGGGCCATGGGTCTTGGAGTCAAACGGCGGCGACCGCTTTGTGCTGAACCAGCTGAGGCAATCCGGGCCGAAGGAGATTTTCGCCGTCTACTTCAGCTGCTGGGTCTATTGCCCGCTGGATCTGAGCGATCTGTTGAACTCGGGGCCCGACTTGCCCAAGATGAGTCAGCACTGTTATGTTTCGGACGCGTGCAAGGTCTATCTGAACGGACAGTTTCTCAAGCCGGCAGCCTCCACGCCGGCCGACTACCGCACGCGGCTGACCTATCAGGACATCCCGCTCAAACAGGGCTGGAACCACTTTCTGATCAAAGTGGCCAGTGACGCTTATCACAGTGCCGATCCGGGCACCCTCGCCGTCCGCTTGTTCAGCACGAATCGAGCGTTCGAGGGGCAGCTCAAGACAGCCGTGCAACTTCCGCAATCCGGTTGCGACGATCTCAAGAAGTAGCGCGTAGAATCCGTCCATTGCGGTTAGCCCTGGTTGCCATAAATATGCTGTGTGGAAAGACGCAGGCGCAAGAGGTCGTTGCCAGACCGGACTCGACCTTCTCTAGCGGGTTATGTTACTGCAGCCGCACGCGCGAAAGTCGGTCTGGTGCACGCGCGAATTAATAGGTCACGTCTTCTGAGACAGGGGCCGCTGCGCGATTATCAAGTGCCACTGCTGCGCTGTCAACCTCGGTCGTACGGGCTCACGAAAAGTGAGTTACAATTGCACGCAGCGGCAAGCGAAATGCACGCACAAGCATAGTCAGGAGGCTTGCAAGGTTCTAGAATAAAGGTGATTTACTTGGGAATGGCTTTGTGTGGCGGTTGCGGAGGCGCAAGAACACGATAAGGAGAAGAGGCATGAACAACATTCAAAGCGGACTGATGACGGCGCTCTTGGCATTGGGCGCGCTGGCCTCGCAGGCCGGGCAGTACTGGTGGTCGGGCAACGGAACGACCCTCGGCGGTAGCGGAACGTGGGACACGTCCTTGACGCGCTGGGGCACGAGCGTTGCGGGGCCTTTTAACATGGCGTGGCCCAACGACAGCAATGACGAGGCGGTCTTCACCAACGCTGCGGGAACGGCGACGCTGAGCGGAGCGGTCAATGTCAACAAGTTGACGTTCGATGTCAACAGTTTCGTCATCACAGGCGGCACGCTGAACTTGACAGGTTCGAATCCAACCTTTACAAAG
Source organism: uncultured Lentisphaeraceae bacterium (assembly GCA_964386865.1). Lineage (GTDB taxonomy): Bacteria > Verrucomicrobiota > Kiritimatiellia > RFP12 > UBA1067 > CAYLUN01. Next base: position 75,237 of record CAYLUN010000007.1, read on the forward strand.
CGCGCGGGTGGCAATGGCAGTTGGGAGATTGTCGCGAGTCCTCTGAGCGGGAGCGGCGATCTCACGCTGGTCGGAGTGGGCGCCTATAACGGTGCCATCCACTTGAGGGCAAACAACTCGGCCTTCACGGGGCGGCTTGTGGTGACCAACGGTCTTGAACTGGCGTTCACGAATGACTTCAACTTGGGTCTTGCGCCTGCGCGTTTCACTGCCGACGCATTGATTATGCGCGGTGGACAATTGACAAGCGGGACGGGCAGCTATAGGCCAAGCATCCACGCGAATCGCGGGATCAGCAATATCAACGGTTTTACCGTTTTTACTGGTATTGCCCTTAACAGCGCGATCACCGGGTCTGGCGGCATCACGTTCAGGAGCGATGGACTTGGATCCGTGCTCGGCAGTTCGGCAAACGACTATGCCGGTGGCACCGCGCTTTATACGGACAGTGGTGCGTCTACCTATTTGGTGCTTGGCGCGGATAACGCCCTGCCTCATGGGACGGGCAAGGGGAACCTGAATCTGACAGCGTGGAGTACGGGAACGGCGAGGGTTGACCTGAACGGGTATAGTGTCATCCTCAACGGATTGAGTACAGGCGGCAGTTCGACGTATTATTATACAAGAACCATCATCGACAACGTCTCGGCGGGAGGAACAGTCACGCTGACCGTGGGAGACGGCGATGCCACGGCGACGTATTACGGCCAAGTCAGAAACACCACCGGAACCCTCAATCTGACCAAGATTGGCACGGGGACCCAGACGCTCTTCGGCACCAACAGTTATTCCGGCATGACAACGGTCAATCGCGGCACGCTGCAAGCCGATCTAACAACGTACACCAACGGTGTCATCAGCCCTGCCTCCAGCGTGACGCTCGCGGGCGGCACGTTGAACATCAAAGGCAAAAACAGCGGAACATCGTCCCAGGTGCTTGCCAATCTGAGTGTCAATGCTGGCGGCAGCGCAGTCAGCATTACCCCGAACGGCGGAAGCGGTACGACGCTGACACTGAGCAACACCTGGACCCGGCAGACCGGTGGCACGTTATCTGTGGATATTTCGGCTGCGGGCTCCACGGTGACCTCCAGTCCGACGCTCCAAAACAGCATTCTCGGTTATGCGCTTGTCAAGGACGCGACCGGGACCGGGTTCGCCACGGTATCCGGCGGCAATGTGGTGCGTTATACAGGCGCGACGGTATTGGACGCTGCCACGGCTGCCGGGAATCTGGATGGCACGGTCAATTATGTGGTTACGAACAACGTGACGCTGAGCGGTCCCAATGCCACGCAGTCCGTGAATTCCTTACGGTTGGAGTCTCAACTAGCCTCCGGGAGCAAGACGGTTGTTGTGGGGAGCGGCGGCGTTGTCCTCAAATCCGCTGGATGGATAGTCCATTCTGGAATCATGACATCCGGCGGATCGGATCTGATCCTTAATCAGATTGGCTCGGAGATCGGCATATCAGCCAACATTGTTGACAACGGATCGACACCTGTCGGTTTAACCATAACAGGCAGTGGTTCTCTGTTTATTTGGGGGGCTAACACATATAGCGGCGATACGGTGATGAACGGCGTTCAGGTGAAACAGTTTTCTGCAATTCCCTTTGGTGCTGGAAGAGGTAATCTGGTTGTGAACAGCGGCGGAAATTTTGATTTAGGCGGCGCGGCAGTAAAAATCAACGGGCTTGCCAGCTCGCCGATGAACGCGGGCGGCATTGTAAACAGCTCATGGGGGGCAGCGACTGCTCTGACGCTGGGTCACGGCGATGCGAGCGCAAGTTATAGCGGCTCCATACAGAGTGCTACCTTGGGCTTGATTAAGGTCGGCACCGGCACGCAGACCCTGACCGGCGTCAACAGCTATGGCAACGGTACCATCCTCAGCAACGGCATCCTGAGTGTATCGAGCCTCAGCAACATCGGCGGGGCGAATGCCAAGGTCACCTTCGCGGGCGGCACGCTGCGCATCAGCGGCACGGCGTTCACCTCCTTCGGCACCACGCCACTCACCTTCACCAGCGCCGGCGGCGGCGTGGAGATCGCGGACGCGGGCAACACCTTCACGCTGACGAACAACCTCGGGTCGGGCACGGTGCTGACCAAGACCGGCGCGGGCACGCTCTCGCTGACCGGCACGCAGGCGGGTACCATCAATACCGACGATCCTTCGAAGATCAGCTTCGGTGCAGGCATCGGCTTCTATAATCTTGGCGTTACGACCAATGGCGTGCTTTCGCCTGCGGGCAGCGGCGCGATCGGCACGGTGGCGGTGAACAACAACCTCGCGCTCGCGGGTAAGCTGCTCGCGGACGTGACCGGGGCCACGAACGACACGGTGACCGCAGGCGGCAGCATCACGCTGTCAGGGGCCACACTGGAGCTCGTGAACCCGTCGCTGCTGAACCGCAGCAAACAATATCAGCTTATGGCTGCCGGTGATGGTACGGTGAGCGGAACATTCGCGTCGTCCAATCTTCCGGCTCGCTGGAAAGTATCCGTGGTTGGTTACACGGTCGTGCTTTACTATGCGAATCCCGGCACGATGATCCGGGTGCTCTGACGGCTACACGTAGTCGGTTTTCTTAGTCGGCAATTGACCCTGTGGCGCAACGACTAAGCAGTTGGACTAAGTGTAAGAGACGAAGTGTATCCGAAGCCCGCCGCCAGCGGAGCGAGAACAATGATCGGCTAACGAGTTTCTATAGTATGCTAATGTGAAATAGACGTTTTCTGGAGGAGTAGCAAGCTTATGAGTAGCATGAACACCCAGCCCACTGTGAATCGCAGGAACGTTCTCAAAGGAATCACTGCCGGGATGGTTGCAGCCGCAGCAGGTCCAACCCTGTTCTCGTCGCGGCTCTGGGGGGCTTCCAGCCCGGGAGACCGGCTGAATATCGCTTTGGTGGGATGTGGTGGTCAGGGACGCAGGGACCTTCTGGATGCCTTGGGATGCAGGGCCAGCCTCATCGCCTTGTGCGACGTCGATCAGGATCGCATTAAGGTTGCCCGAGAGGATGTCGCGAAACGATCTCCGGAGATGAAGAATGCCGCCGAGTCGGCGTGAGGCTACTCCGACTACCGCGAGCTGCTGCAAAAGGAGAAAGCGCTAGACGGCGTGATCATCGCCATCGGTCCGTGGTGGCACGCGCCGATGAGCAGCGCCTTCATCAATGCAGGCAAGCATGTCTATTGCGAGAAACCACTGACGCATGCCGTTTCGGAGGCGCGGAAGCTTGGGGAACTGGCACGGAACTCGAAAGTCGCCACCCAGATGGGAACGCAGGGCGTGGCAGCGGAGCCCTTCCGACGCACCATCGAGGTGGTGCGCAGCGGGATCTTGGGAAAAGTCAGCGAAATACATGCCTGGAACATTTGCCATCCCCTTCGTCCGGTCAGCCGGGCGCGACCGGAGGGCGCGGATCCGATCCCGGCGAACTTCGACTGGGACATGTGGCAGGGGCCCGTCCAGGAGCGGTCGTACAAGGCCAAGGTCTATCAGCCGGGCTGCATGACCACGGCCATGTGGCTGGACTTCGGGATGGGCTTGATCGGGGATTTTGGCGTCCACACGTGGCAATTGCCCATTCGGGCGTTTGACCTGGGATACCCGCTGCGGGTGGAACACAACATTCCCGAAGAGGTCAAGGAAACCTATGTGTCCAACGCAAAGATCCGCTACGATTTCCCCGGCGGGATCACGGGCTGGTATTACGACACCGTCAACCGGCCGCCCGAAGGCCTGATGGCCGAACTGCTTCCCACCTTCGGGGAATTTCAGAAAGTCGGCGCTCTGACCGTTGCGGAAAACGGGCTGATGCTTTCGGGGGGCTGGAGCAGCGATTGCTATCTCAAGCTCAAAGGTGACGATAAGTTCCTTGGGATCAGCAAACACCCGGCCGTCATGTCAATTCCAAAGACCGAGCCAAGGTCACCCGGCAACCACATGAAAGAGTGGGTCGAAGCCGCTTTGGCCGGAACCAAGCCGTATCAGAGTTTTGAAATGGCCACGCGCTCCATGGAAATCATTCTGCCCTCGCTGGTATCCTTACGTCTGCAGCGGGCGATCGACTGGGACGGAGCGAACATGAAGGTGCCGGGCTGCGCGGCAGCCGACCGGTCTATCCAAACGGATTATCGGAAAAAATGCCTTCTCTAACATCTAAAGACCGGTACCACGGCAAACTGCGTGATGACAACGATTATGCGCTGTCATGGATACGCCGTGAGGGAGAGGGGCGCGTCTTCTATACGGTGTTCGGACATGCTAAGTCGGCCTATTGGAATCCTGTCATGGTCAGGCACATCATGGCGGGCGTGCAGTATGCGTTGGGAGACCTGCCTGCGGACGACAGCCCTTCTCGGATGGCCGGGGCGGCCATCCAGAGTACTGGCGGCACGGCAAACAAGGGAGGAGTGCGCTGATGGAACCTGCCGCTCCGAACTTCAGTAGCAGCGGGGAAAGTTCGAATTTCTATTTCTCGCGAGGAAGAGCGGAAGGCTGTCCGGACATGCGCACGTGCAGATTGTCGTCGTCAGGGGCGCCGGTTCGATGGGAGCGGGGACACTCCTGTCCCCGACATGGAGACGCGTGTCTTGCGGCAAGGCGTTGCGCATACTTGCGAACGCCACGACCGAGGGCAAGAGTGCCCTCGCTCCCAAGCGTGGAACGTCAAGTCTGTCTCAGCCGGTCGCCAGACACCTCTAAACACTCAGCCACAACGAGAACGAAACACATGAAACAAAACTTATTGAGAACTGTAATGCTGCTGGCCTTCGCGGTCAGCGCGAGCGCCGCCGTTGCGCCCATCTTCATCACGGATATGCGGACTGAGGGCGTGTCGCAGCCGATGGGCGTTGAGGAGGCTGCTCCCCGTTTCTCCTGGCGCTATGAGGCTTCTCCTGAAGCGCCCCGGGGCTTCCGGCAACAGGCTTATCAGATTCAAGTCGCTTCGTCATTGGAGAAGCTGTCACAAGGACAGGCGGATCTGTGGGACTCGGGAAAGCAGACCGGGGCTGATACGCTTGCTGCGATCTATGCTGGAAAGCCACTCCAATCCGCCACGCGCTACTTCTGGCAGGTGACCGGCTTTGATGTGGCAGGGAAGGCTTATGCAAACCAGCCGAAATATTTCGAGACCGGTTTACTGAAAGCGGAAGACTGGGGCGGAGCGCAGTGGATTGGCGCTCGCAAGGAACGGCTGAAAACCATCCCTGCGAATCTGCAGGGATTGAAGGATTACTCTTTTGAGACTAAGTTTAGGATATTAGAGGGAAGCGCCACCTTCCAGTTCCGTGCTGCCTACGCATGGCAGAAGGGATATGGAATCAGGATCGAGCCGGGCACTCCGGGCAAATTTATTGTGACCTGTAAAAAAGGTGATAACAAGAGCGAAGTCCTCAAAGAATATCCGGTGCCGAAGTGTGCCACAAACGAATGGTATACGCTTCAGGTGACGCTCAAGGGGGCGGATTTCTGGTTTCGGGTGAATGATCAGCCCCTCAATGACGAGCCCCTGCACGATGAAACTTCCAAGGAAGGAACTCTGTCGATGGGGGCGTTTTCTGCGGACCGGAAGCTAGGCCTCGCTCAATTTGATGATTTCAAGCTGACGGTAAACGGCGAAGTGCTCGTGCTGGAAAACTTCGACAACCCGGCGATGTTTGCTTTCCAGGACTGTGTTTTCAGCAACAAATTTTATTCCAGGGTGAAGGATGGCGTGATGGCGGTCAGCATCATCAATGTCTTTCTGGATCCCAAGGAGGGGCTTGCCGCTCCTTTGTTCCGGAAGCCGTTTTCAATCCAGCCGAAGAAGATCATTCGGGCCAGAGCGTATGTGGCTGGCCTCGGCTACTACACCTTCTGGCTCAACGGAAAACGTCTGGACGACTATCTGCTGCAGCCAGGCTTTGCCCACTATAGCAAGACCGCCTATTACACGGTCTACGACCTGACAGCGCATGTGGAACGCGAGAACCTCCTCGCCTTTGAACTGGGGCGCGGGTGGTATGCGATGACCACGCCCACGCTTTGGGGAGAGACCTTCTGCCGGGACTGGATGGCCGAGCCCGCCCTGCGCGCCCTGGTGACCATCGACTACGCCGATGGCACCCGCCAGACCGTGGTCTCCGACCCTTCCTTCAAGACCGCGCCCGGCCCGATCCTGCTCGACTCCGTCAAGGCCGGTGAAATTTACGACGCGCGCAAGGAACAGCCCGGCTGGAATCTGGCAGGCTTTGATGACCAGAAATGGAGTGCCGCCGTGGTTGCCAAAGGCGTCATGCCCTCGGCCGCTCCGGGATTGACCGCCCAGTTGTTCGAGCCGATTCGCGTCATTGAGTCGCTTGCCCCAATCAGCATTGAAAAAATCGAGAACGAAGCCGATGCCTGGCTGGTTGACTTCGGCACGAACATGGCCGGCACGGTCGAGCTGAAGTTGAGCGGCGAACCTGGCCAAAGAATCCGCATCAGCTATCTTGAGAAGATCGCTCCAGACGGCTGGAGAGGGCAGTGGAATAATTTTGGAGCCCAGGATACCGCGCGGTCACCGGCGCCGTGGTCGTGCTCACGGTGCTGGCCTCTTGCATCGTGCTGCGGGGCGACTTCGGCCATCCGCGCCAGCCTGCGTTCGTGTTCTTCAGGTTCCAGAAGATCTGGTACGAGATGCTGGCGCTTGGCTCGCTCAAAGGCATGGTGCAAGGCTTTCTGGTTACGGCTCCGGCCATGCTGATCATGCAGGTGATGGGCGGCAAAGAGGGGGCGCTCGGCACGGTGCAGAGCATCGGCGCGATGGTGTCGGCGGTGGTGATGTATGTGATCGGCCGCAAGACAAGGCCCGAGCACCGCGTGCGGGTCTTCGGGTTGGCCTTGTGTCTCTTCGCCTTCGGTGCGGTCGTGAACGGCGCGGTCTACTCGTCGGCGTCGGTGGTCATTTTCATGGCGTGCCTGCTGTTCGCGCAGCCGATGCTGGACATCTCCTACTTCCCGATTCAGCTCAAGGTGATCGACTTTGTGGCGGCGCGTGAGAACCGCAACGAATACAGCTACATCTTCAACCACGAGTTCGGCCTATACCTTGGTAGGCTGTTCGGATGCGGGCTGTTCATCTGGGTGGCGAAGGGGATCTCGGGCGAGGCGGCGCTGCGTGTGGTTCTGCCTTTTGTCGCGGTCTTCCAGATCGTCTCGGTGTTTGTCGCCAAACATATTTTGAAGCAGATAGACGGCGGTGACCGTAGCGGGATCGTGTAGCCGAGCGAAACAAAGTTTCCGCAAATGTTGTATCCACTTAACAGTACGCATGAGACGTTTCAACCTGACTGGTCTAACGTGTTGGCGGTGCTTGAAAATCAGCGGCCGGCGCGACTGCCGCGTTACGAGCATTACATCGACCTCCCGTTCATTTCAAAAGCGCTGACGCATGAGATCGCAACTCAGTGTGCGCTTATGACCAGTTCCGCTGGTGTCTAAGACAATGAAGCAAACAGGGGAGAAGATGAGCAGTTTAAGAGCGCAGGGGATGCTGCTTGCGGGTGTCGCGGCAGGGGGCTTTATATTCGTTGTGCAGTGCTGCGCAGAGCAGAGTCCATTTTTTGTCTTTGATAACGGGCTGCGATATGAGGGCCTTGCGAACATTGACAAAGAACTCGATTTGGTTAAATCAGTCGGCTTCGACGGCTTGAGCTGGCGAACCGATTCGCCGGAGAATATCCGGATGCTGATCGAGGGGGCGAAGAAGCGCGACCTGAAGGTTTTCGCCTACTACGCGAACATTGAGGTCAAAGCGGACAAGGCGGTCTACAGCTCGCAGCTCAAGCAGTTGATCGAGCTGTGCAAGGGGACTGGAACCTGCATCTGGCCGAATATCACGAGCAAGGTGTTCAAAGATTCCGACCCGGCGGCTGATGAGTTGGTCGTACCTGTTGTCCGGGAGTTGGCGGACCGCTGCGCAACGAACGGGCTGAAGCTGGTTCTTTATCCGCATGTCAACATCTGGCTCTATCGGATTGAGGACGCGGTAAGGATCGCAAAAAAAGTCAACCACCCTAACTGCGGCGTGGCCTTTAACCTGTGTCATGCGCTTTCTGACGGCAAAGAGGCCGCAGTCCCTGCTCTACTTCGCGAAGCCGCGCCCTATCTGCGGCTTGTCAGCATCAACGGAGCGAGCGCTGGACAGAAGGGGCCCATCCTGCCGCTGGGGAAAGGCACCTACGATGTCAGCATTGTCCTCAGAACCTTGGATGAAATCGGCTACAAGGGACCGGTGGGACTTCAATGTTTCTCCATTCCGGGCGATCCTGGCGTGACCTTGCCACAGTCGATGGAGGCCTGGAAAAAGCTGAAGGTCCTTACGCTCGACAACGGTGAAAGATGATGAGAGTTTGCCCCCACGCCCTTCGGGGAGAGGGCTGGGGTGAGGGTTGCGGGTTGCACCCGCGTGGGTGATTTCGAATGTCGGATAACAATAATAGAAAGGGTTGGACAAAGATGATGCAACTAACACGTCGGGGATTCATTGGAAGCTCAGTTTTCGCAACGGCTCCGTTTATTCTGCCTGCGCGCCTGTGCGGACAGGACGCGCCCAGCAGAAAGATTAACATCGGTATGATTGGATGCGGGCGACAGGGCACGGGTGCGAACCTTGCGCCGTTCCTTTCCAACCCGAAATCCCAGGTCGTGGCGGTTTGCGATGTGGATTCTTGGCGGCTGGGTGAGACCAAGGCGCGCGTGGAGAAGCACTATGCGACGCGAAATGCCTCTGGCGCATGGAAGGGCTGCAAGGCCTACCGTGACTTCCGCGACCTGCTGTCGGACAAGGATGTGGATGCCGTGATGATCTCCACGCCGGATCACTGGCATGCGATCCAGTGCATCCTGGCCGCACGTGCGGGCAAGGACGTCTGCTGCGAGAAGCCCATCACTCTGAGCGTGCGCGAAGGACGCCTCATTGCTGAGGCGATGAAGAAGCATGGACGCGTCTTCCGCACGGACAGCGAATTCCGTTCGCAGGTTTCCTATCACCGCGTCTGCGAGTTGGTGCTCAATGGGGCCATCGGCAAACTGCACACCATCCACACGGGCTGTCCCACCGAGTCGTTTGTCGGCGAAGTCGCGGATCCGATGCCGGTGCCGGAAGAGCTGGACTACAAGCAGTGGCTGGGACCTGCGGCCGATGCGCCCTACACGACGTGCCGGGTACATGCCCGCAAGACGCTGAGCAGTCGCCCGGGCTGGATGCGCATCCGGGACTATTGCGACGGCATGATCGGCAACTGGGGCACGCATCTTAACGACATTGCCCAGTGGGGCAACGGCACCTCCGATACGGGGCCGGTCGAGCTCGAGGCGACGGGTGCTTACCATCAGGGCAAACTTTGGAATGTGCTGGAAAAGTTCGAGTCGCGTTTCCGCTACGCCAACGGGGTCGAACTATTCTACAATATGAAAGATGCGCATGTTCGCTTTGAGGGCGATAAGGGCTGGGTCCAGGTCAGCGCCAAGAATATGGGACTGTATGCAGAGTCGGGCGTTTCCGCGAGCTCGGAGTAGATCCTGAAGGCGAAGCTTCCCGAGGGCGGCGTCCGTCTGCTGCGGCAACATGAGAAGGAGAACTTCATTGACTGCTGCATCAGCCGCGGGCGTACTGTCGCGGATGCCGAGGTCGGTCACCGTACTAACTCCATTTGTCATCTCGCCCAGATCGCTATCCAGCTTGGCGGCGCAAAGCTCACGTGGGATCCTGCCAAGGAGTTGTTTACAGAGCCTGCGGCAAATAAGTTGTTGGCCAGGTCATTTTATCGCGAAGGGTGGGATCCTGAGAAGTTGTAACGGATGAGCATGTAAGCCAGCCCCCGCACTTGGTTAACGAGAGTGAAATGATCATGCGCGTAAACGTAGGAATGACGCCCTGTGTTCTGTTGTTGGCAATGCTTTGCGGTTGCCGCAAGCCGGAGGTTCCCGAAGTTGCAAAGCCTGTCTCGCAAGAGGTCTGGCTGGTTGATTTGCGGGGCCGCACACTGGAGGAGAAGGTGGCTGCGTTTGTGGCGCAGGGGATCGCTAACCGGCGCGGGCCGCGAGTGTTCGTGCGGTTGGGCGATGAGTGCCGTTGGATGCAGATGGTTGATCCGGTGAAACCGCAAGTCGGGGCGGCCTGGGGCGCAGAGGATGCGCAGCGCCTGCGGGCGGGGGGCGTGACGAACATCGAGGATTCCTGGGTCGCGTGGCTGACGAAGAAAGGGGTCTGCCGCTTTGTGCCGGTCTCACTGGAGGCGCTGATCACGAATCTGGGCGCAGAAGTGAAGGGCGCGGTATTGTATGAAAAGGTCAAAGAAGACCTCGCGCCGGTGGCCTCGCTGGCGGGGCTTGAGGACGCGCTGCCCGTGACACCTGCGCTGGTGGAGCGTTGGAGGTCGGCTGGGCTATCGCTACCGACGGTGTTCGATTACACGCAAGTCCGAAAGGGGTTCGGCGTCAAGCAGGACAAACGGCTGGCGGGGCATCAGTGGCTGATCGACAACGTGTTGCAGAGATGCCGTAAAGACGGTGCGGTTTCGCGGGTTCGGCTCTACGGGGCAGACGCGCATGACACGATCGTGGATATCGACCAGGCCGCCAAGAACAGGTGGGCGGTCTACGAGCTTGACCACACCGCACTCACGAACCGCACGCATGGGGCGATGCTGAAGGCTGATCCGCCGGACACCGCTTTGCTGGACAAGATCCTGTCGCCGCTGGAGCCGTTCAGCGTGGTCTACGGCTGGGGGAATCCGGGCGAAGACTCCTTCATCCGGTCGGTGAACCGTCATGCGCTGGTGGGCGAGTGCTCCGGCGTGCCGAACAACTCCTTTTTCGCCGCGCTGAGCAAGGCGCCCTATTATGAAGCGAAATCTTTCGAGTTCAAGCAGCGGCGGCCGCACCTGCGTGCTGCGGACGTGACGGTGGAGGAAAAAATCTATGTGGCCTTCATGGTGAATGAGGGAGACTCCATCAAGTGCATGAACGCATTTCAGGGCTTCGGCGCGTGGCTGCAGGACGAGCGAGGCAAGATCCCGATCAACTGGGGGATCGAGCCCAATCTCTGCTTGAGCCATCCGGCGCTGATGGCCTATTACTACGAGACGGCGACGACCAACGACTATTTCTTTGCGCCTCCTTCCGGATGGGGATATACGCATCCTGGCCATCTGCCACAGGACAGGTTGATGGCCTATGCGGAAAAGGTCAAGGAAGGCATGGCGCTGACCGATACGCACTTCATCGACATCTGGTGGCTGGGCGAGTTGCGTCAGCGGAAACTATTGGACGCTTTTCTGAAGGCGGCGGGTGTTTGGGGTTTGACGGACTGGGACGGCAGCCAACAACGGATGGTGTACGTGGACGGTGGCGTGACGATTGCGAAGAGCCACCATTATTACACGTATAAGACGCCCGCCGATGAGTTCGCGGATAAACTCATGGCTGAAACGCGAGAGGTGGAGGGGCCTTGGTTTGTCGTGATCTACGGAGCGGAGCCGCACGGTACGCCGCACCGGTTCTACGAACTGGCTCGACGGCTGCCCCCGGAGCGGTTTAAAGTGGTGGCTCTGGACGAGTTCTTTGCGGCGGCAGAAAAGGCTCGCTCGCGCGTCGAAGGCCGCGTGCTGAAGCCGGGCGTGGGTATGCCGAGGGGTGTGGCGCCGTGAGGGGCAATAAAGGTAGTTCAACTATGACTGCACGGATTATGCATGAGGCGCGTTTAGGCATTGTTGCGGGGACAATGATGTTTTTCTTCTCGCTGGGCGGTTTTGCCGCTGCTCCAGATTTTGTCACGAAAACAGCCTCGTTTTGGCTCGATGCCGAATGCGCAAGCTCCTTCGTGATAAAGAATGACAACGTGTCGGAATGGCGTGATACGCGCTTTGACGGAAAGTCGTTCGCCAAGGTCGCGACCCTTCAGGGGAAGGCCCAGTTGGTGAAAGACAATCTGCTGGGCAACAAGCCGTATGTCTGGCTGCGTGCGGGCAACTATTTCTCGTTTGCTGACGAAACGAAAATTCGCGCTGTCTTTTGGGTGATTCGAGCGGATGCCCACAATGCATTTATATTGGGTCGGATTGGCGGTCACGCGGGGTATTATGATTTTCATCGGAATATTGATAGCGGGAACGGTGAGCTTTGGGATCGCAACTATGCCGCAAACGGAATACGGAACGGGGCGACCTACTTCAATGGGACTCCGATTGACGGAACCGAGTATGAGTTGAACAACAGTTTCAATCTGATCTCTGTTGTTGCCTCTGAGCCCCTTGCCGCAAACACCTTGGCCGCTGACCGCAGCGTCGCGCGCTCCGGCAATATTCGTGTGGCCGAGCTGATCCTGTTTGACAGCGTTCCGTCGGAGGAGCAGCGTCTGCAAGTTGAGAAGTACCTCGTAACGAAATGGGGACTCGCTGATTATGGGAAGACAATCTCAAAAGCGGGTTCCGTATCACTGCTTGCAACTTGGCTTGAACCTGCTGCGCCTGGCAAGAACTACCCGGAGGGCGAAGCGACACGGCAATGGGGCGTTTTGGAGCATGATTTGAAAAAGACGGACCGCTTTAAGCAGTTTGCGTCTGAGACCTATTGTCCGGAAGCCTTGGTGACACTCGAAGATAGAGATCCGCTGACCATTCTGCTACGCCGTACGCAGGCCTTGTTAAAGGATATTCAAGCGCTGCGGAATGCTCCTGCATTGGAGCCGGAGACAAAAGCACTCGCGGATATCACCGCGCGAGCAAAAGCCGCTTCTGAACTCGAACGGCGTCAGTTGTTTGATGAGGCGCTTGTTTTGCGTCGCAAAATTGCCTTCTCCAATCCGCTGCTCGACTTTAAAGAGCTCCTTTTCATCAAGCGCGATTTATCACAGGTCATGCAGCACTGCTGCGATCAGTACTATGGACAACAACAGCGGAGCGGAGGCGGTTTGTTTGTCCTTTCGGACCCCTTTGGCGACTCGCCCGCGATTCGCGATGTGCTGGCAGGCTCGAAGCTTGCTTTTGGAACCCGGAAAGAGATGGGCAAGGATGGCGGCTCCGTTCTTTCGCCGGCACTGTCGTATGATGGCAAGATGATCGCCTTTGCCTACGTGGAAGGTCAAGGGAGCCGGCAACACATTTCACATCTCGATCACGCCAATAACGGGCACTGGGATAAGGGCTTTTGTTATCACCTGTTCACGGTGGGCTCTGACGGCTCCAAGCTCACGCAGATCACGGACGGGACCTTCAATGATTTTTCTCCCTGCTTTACGCCGGCAGGCCGCCTCGCTTTTATCTCTGAACGCCGCGGCGGCTATCTGCGGTGCGGTCGTCGTTGCCCCAACTTTACGATGTTCGATATGGCTGTGGATGGAACGGATATCCGTTGCCTCAGCTTCCATGAAACGAATGAATGGTCTCCTTCGATCACGCATGACGGGATGTTGCTGTGGACGCGCTGGGATTATGTGGACCGCCATGGGTGTACCGCCCATCATCCCTGGATCACATCGCCTGACGGCCGTAACCCGCGCCCGATACACGGAAACTACTCCTTCCGCTTCAAACGCGCCGACATGGAGATGGACACCCGCGCCATTCCAAATTCGCACTGCTTTGTTGCAACAGGGGCGCCGCATCACGGGCAAGCGTTTGGCTCGTTCGTGGTGATTGATCCGCGCGTGGCGGATGATGATGCCATGGCGCCTGTCAAGCGCTTAACCCCCGATGCAGGATTCCCGGAAACCCAAGGGGGGTCTCAAAGCTATGGAACCGCGTGGCCGTTGAGTGACGCCTATTATCTCGCTGCCTATGAACCTGCCGAAGCTCGCATGGGCGGAAAGAAACTGACGTTTGGACTTTATCTCGTCGACAAATTTGGCAACAAGGAACTGATTTACCGTGACCCGCAGATAGCCTGCTTAAGCCCCATGCCGCTCCGCGCCGAGAAGCGGCCACCGATTATTCCCGAGCAACGTATCGCTGCTGTTCCTGCTGCGAAGCGTCAGCCGTGCGACTGGCAATCGGAGGCCCGTGGAGAAGGCACCGTTACCATTGCGGATGTTTATAAGAGCTTCTTGCCGTGGCCCGAAGACGGCAAGAAGATCACGTCGCTTCGGATCTGGCAAATCTATCCGGCCTCTCTCGGTACAGCCGAACTCTCACATCGCACCGGCATCCAGATCAAGGAAGGCTTCGACTCCGTCAATCTCGTGCGTACCGTTGTCGGAACCGTGCCGGTCGAAGCCGATGGAAGCGCCTACTTCAAGGTGCCGACAGGCTATGAGATTTTCTTCCAAGCGCTGGATGAAAAGGGAGCCGCTGTTCAGTCCATGCGTTCCACGACCGCGTTGGTCCCTGGCGAACAGCTCTCCTGCCAAGGCTGCCATGAGCCGAAGGGCATTGCACCCGAACGTCTGCCTGTTGCGACACCGCTGGCGATGAAACGCGCCGTCTCAATCCCCAAACCCGGACCGGAGGGAACGCTTCCGTTCAGTTATCCCAAGCTTGTCCAGCCGGTACTCGATAAGAATTGCGTCAGTTGTCATGCGGAGAAAATTAGACAGGCGAAGCCAGGTGAGAAGCTTCCGCCACGCTTGGATAGCGAGGTCAAAGGGGCCTATTTCACCTCCTATGTCAATCTGGCGGAGACCTACGGCTTTGTCTCGTATGGTGCTGGAAAAGATTTTAATTCGCCGAAGTTTTATCGTACGTATCCCGGCCAGTTTGGCGCGCGCGCCTCCAAGCTGTATCCGATGCTGACGCAGGGACATAAAGGCGTGAAGCTAACCCCTGACGAGATGGAACGCATCGTCATTTGGCTGGATTCCGTCTGCCAGTTCTACGGTGTCTATGAAAAAGAGGGCGGCGAGAAGCAACTGCGCTGTGAATATGCGGAACCAACATTGAAGTGACGTTATCGACAAGTCGAGGGGGCGCGTGCCGATAGAGAAAACAACAGCGGTTGTGGGCGACGTTGCCCCTGCCGCCGACCGTGTGCCGCTGAAGGTGAAGATCGGCTACGGCGCGGGGGGCATATCGGACTATTTGACTTACACCGTGCCGCAGAATATGGCGACGCCCATTTACGCGCGCGAATGCGGCATGGATCCGGCCATTCTGGGTATCGCGATGGCTATCCCGCGTGCGATCGCCGCGCTGTCCGATGCGGTGATGGGCGGCATCTCCGACAATGCGCGGACGCGGTGGGGGCGGCGCAAGCCCTTCATTCTTGCCGGCATGATCCTTTGCGCGTTCTTGCTGCCGGCGCTCTGGGCTCCCGCTTTGCTCAACGGGTTGCTGGGGCCGAAGTGGGGGATGTTTGCCACCGTCGGCGGACTGACGGCGCTTTACACGGTGTTTTACTCGGTTTTCTATGTGCCGTATCTGGCGCTCGGCTATGAGCTGACAGCGGATTATCACGAGCGCACTCGCGTTCAGGCTTGGAAAGGGTATATGTCCGGCATCGCCTTCTTCCTGCCGAACTTCTTTTATTTGTTTTGCCGCCAGTTCTCGAGCATGACGGTCGGCGTGCGCTGGCTGAGCGTGCTGGCAGGGGCTGTGATGGTGGCAGGCGCGTTAATGACGGTGGGAACTTGCCAGGAGAAGGCGCGGGGTTCGGCGCAGGCGCGGATGCCGCTGCGCGAGGCGCTCGCTCTGACGGTCAGGAACAAGGCCTTCCTTATGCTTCAGGCGGCGGTCCTCTTTCTCATGCTGGGGGTTTGCTGCGGTGGGTCGGCCGGGTTCTTCCTGCTGCTGGACTATGTGTGCGGGGGCGACCAGACGCGCTATGGGCTGCTTGTTGCGGTGAGCGGCAGCGTTCAGAACGTCATGACCTACGCGGGTGTGGCGCTGGGGGTCTACTGCTCCGTGCGTCTTGGGAAGAAAATGACGGCTGCGGCAGGGTGCGTGTCAGTCTTGGCCGGGGTGGCGGCGATGTCCGTTTTTTTGGCCCCTTTCCAGTCCTGGCTGCCGCAGTTGCCGCTCAGGTTCCATCCTTACCTCTCCATGATCCCGGGGATACTGATGAATCTCGGACTACAGGGCTGCACGCTGATGTTCGCTTCGATGACGGCGGACATCTGCGACGAGGACGAGCGTGTCACCGGGCTGCGGCGCGAAGGGGCCTATGCGGCGATGGCCGGTTTTCTCAGCAAGCTGGCGGGCGTCCTGATGATGGGGATGAGCGGGCTGATCCCGTGGCTGGTCGGCTACCATGCGGCGGACCGCGTGCCGACAGAGGCGCAACTGTTCAACATGAAGTGGATTCTGATCGTTGCGCAGGGCGGGATCGTTCTGATCTCGCTTCTGTTCATTCTGCTGTATCCGCTGACGCGTGAACGGGCTCTCGAAACCCGCAGGGTGCTGGACACGAGAAAACGGGCTTGCTAAAGTGTGGTTTGGGTCAGGGGGAACATGCGCAAGAATAAACGCAAGTCGGTGCTGCTGGCGCTGGGCTGGTACGTGCACGAGATCAATATGGGCGTCGCGCGCTATGCGCGTGAGGCCGGCTGGATTCTTGAAGACATGGCCAGCCACTCGGGCAACGTGCCGCCTTCCTGGAAAGGCGACGGCATTATCACGCTGATTTCCGACCGGAACCAAGTGGGGCTGATCGACTCTGTCGCCAAGGCCGGTTTACCGGTCGTCAACCTCTCCGACCAGCTACCCGAGCTGCCTTATCCGCGTGTGCTGCCCGACAATGACGCCATCGGGCGTGTGGCGTCGCAGGAGTTTCTGAGCCGGGGTTTCGAGCACTTCGCCTTTCTGGTTCTGGGCAGTGACGCGCCGGTCGTGCAGGAGCGCATGGGCGGGTTCCGGGCATTGGCGGAGCAGGCTGGAAAACGGTTCTACGAGATCGACTTTACGCCGCACTGGCAGGAGCCGCAGGCGTATAACAACCTGTTGCCCTGGCTCGGGCGGCAACTCAAGAAACTGCCCAAGCCGCTGGCGGTCATGGCGCAATACGATGCCGAGGCGAACTATGTGGTGCGCGCGTGCCTGGACGTAGGAATCGAGGTGCCTGATCAGGTGGCGGTTATCGGCGCTGACAACGACCTGATCTACAGCGAGCTGGGGCCGGTGCCCCTTACAAGCGTCGTCAGCAACCGGGAGGCGCTGGGTTACGAGGGCGCGGCACTGCTCGATCACTTGATGCATGGCGGCCACGCTCCGGAGCAACCTAAACGGATCGCGCCGAGCGGACTCGTGTTGCGCAGGAGCAGTGATGTGTTCACAGTGGAGGACGAGTCGCTGCGCCGCGCCCTCAACTTCATTGCGAGGCACTTGACCGAGCCTTTTACTATCGAAGATGTGGTTGGCGTGTCAGGCGCGTCAAGGCGCAGTCTTTACAACAAGTTCAACGGGTATTTGGGGCACTCCATTCAGCGCGAAATCATGCGCCAGCGTTTGAACAGGGCGAAACAGATGCTATGCAACACGCGGGAGAAGGTTCAAAGCGTGGCCGCGGCCTGTGGTTTCGAAGACGGCATGAGTTTGGCAAAGGCCTTCAGGTCTTATGAGAACGTTACGCCCAGCCAGTTGAGGGTGCAGTAAAGACTCAAATAGGCTTGCCTGGCGTGGGATATCCAAGAGCGAGCGGGGCGCTGGACATGTCGGCGCTGGGCATGCTATCTTCAACGTGATCGTGATAAGGACACCCCTATGTTACACGACCCGAGCCATCACACGCCGCCGCCTCAGGCCGTAGAGGTCATTCTTGAGCAACGGGACAAGGCTATCTTGCGCGGCTTGGCCTCCGAACTGGCTGAGGTCGCTGCGCTACCGGTACACCGGGAGAAGGCGCGCCTCTGGCAGCGGCTCAACGATTTGCAGTCGGATCGCCCTCTGGTGTGGATCAACGAGATCTGCTGGAACGAGATGAACGTCGGCGACGAGCTGACGCTGGCGTGCGGGCACCCGTGGGCCCGCGATCAGGAGCGCGAGCTTAGGCGGACGCTCTACCAGTGGCGCCACCTGCCGGGGGATATGGTCGTGAGCGACTACCTGGCCTGCCCGCTGCTGTTCCACAGCACCGATTTCGGCATCGTGGAGGACGTCGACATCGTGAGGACCTCCGCGGACGGCGACGTGGTCTCGCGCCACTTCAACGTGCAGATCAGGGGCTTCGACGACTTGGCGAAGATCGGGATGCCGCAGGTTAGCCATGACCCGCGCGCGACCGAGCTTCACTACCAGGCCATGTGCGACGTCTATGCCGGGATCATGCCGGTCAGAAAGGTCGGCCAGACGCACATCTGGTTTACGCCGTGGGATTACCTGATCCGCTGGTGGGGCGTCGAACAGGCGATGCTGGATATGATCGACCGCCCGGAGCTCGTGCATGCGGGAGTCGAGCGGATGGTGGACGCGTGGATGGCGGAGCTTGACCAGCTGGAGCGGATGAACCTTCTTGCGCTGGACTGCGGCAATACCCGCATCGGCTCCGGAGGATACGGCTACACCAGTCAGTTGCCCGGCAAGGAGTTTGATTCGGGCTGGGTTAGGGCTCACAACATGTGGGGCTGTTCGAACGCGCAGATCTTTTCCGAAGTCTCGCCGCAGATGCACTGGGACTTCGCGATTGAGCACGACCTGCGCTGGCTCAAGCGCTGGGGGCTGGTCTACTACGGGTGCTGCGAGCCGCTGAGCGGCAAAGTCGATCTCCTGCGCCGCATCCCGAACCTGCGCAAGATCTCCGCCAGCCCGTGGTGCGACTCGCGGAAGATCGTGGAGAAGGTGGGCGGCGACTATGTCCTGAGCCGCAAGCCGAGCCCCGCGATCTTTGCGGAGGACGGCTGGAACCCGGATCGCGCCCGCGCCGAATTGGTCGAGTTTCTTGAGCTGGCTCGCGGCGGGTGCCACGTCGAGCTGATCATGAAGGATATCTCGACCGTACGCGGGCATCCCGAGCGCCTGTGGGATTGGGCCCGGATCGCCATGGAGGTTGCGAATGAGCACGCAAGCTGATCCGTTCCCGAAAGGACTGGGCCTCGGCGGCATGTTCCGCACGGCGGACGGGAAGAGCGTGCTGGTGACCTTTCTGCTGGTCTGCTGCCTGTTCTGCCTCTCCGGATTGTGCAACGGGATGATCGATGTGCTGAACAAGCACTTCCAAAACTCGCTGCATGTGACCAAGGCTCAGTCCGCCCTGGTTCAGGGGTTCTGGTATGGCGGCTATTTCCTGCTCGCGCTCCCGGCTGGCCTCTTCGCCCGGCGGTTTGGCTACCGGGGCGGCATCCTCTTCGGCCTGTCGGTCATTACGATCGGCTGCGCCTGCTTTGTTCCGGTGACGCGAATCGCGGGCTCGCAGATGACGGTTTTCACGGTGTTCCTTCTGGCGCTCGGACTGGTGGCGAGCGGCTTCACCTTCATCGAGACGATCGCCAACCCCTACGCCACGGTGCTCGGGCCGCCGGAGGCCGGCGTGGCTCGCATCAACCTCGCGCAGAGCTGTAACGCGGTCGGCTGGATCTTCGGGCCGCTTCTGGGTGGCTCCTTCATTCTGTCGAAGACGGGCGAGGCTAACACGAGCAACGCCAGCCTCTACGTTCCCTACCTGATCGTGGCGGGCATCGTGGCGGTGCTGATCGTGGCCTTTGCGATCGCCCCGGTGCCCGAACTCCTCGCCCAGAGCCAAGCTGGCGGCGATGCGGAGGCGACGTCGTCTGAACGGCCGCTGCACAAAGAGCGGCATTTCGTGCTGGCCATCGCGTCGCAGTTTCTTTACTGCGCCGCGCAGACCGGGATTTTCAGCTTCTTCATCAACTACGTGAAAGATCCCGCCTACATGCCGACGCTGCCGGCAGGGATCGCCGGGCTTCTTCCTGAGAGCATGAAGTATCTCGATGGCGGCGCGTGGCACATCACAGAGTACTGCGCCAGCGCGATGCTCTCCATGGCCTTTATCTTCTTCACGGTGGGGCGGTTTACCGGCAGCGCGATCCTGCGGTTCGCGCCCGCGCACCGCGTGCTGGGACTTTATGCGTTGTGCAACGTCGCGCTCATGGCGCTGATCGTGCTCGGCCTGGGCTGGATATCGGTGGCCGCGCTGATTCTGAGCTTCTTCTTCATGTCGATCATGTATCCCACCCATTTCGCGCTGGCAATTTACGGGCTCGGGGCGCGAACCAAGCTGGCCTCCTCGTGGATGGTGACCGCCATTGTGGGCGGTTCGGTCATGCCGGTGCTGATGGGGTGGCTGGCGGACCGCAGCTCCATGCGCGTCGGATTTTTTATGCCGCTGGTCTGCTTTGTCTGCATCATGCTGTACGGTTTCGGCTGGCAGCGGCTCTATCAGCCCAGGCAGGGATTTGGTTTGAAGGGGTAGGCCGAGCACACAGAATAGGGAAACGACAATGGTGACTCAGCTGAAAGCGTCTGTTCTGCGCGGCCGTGGGGGCACCCGGCCGTCCCCAAACAGGAGAATGTCGCCGGGTTTCTGCTGGGGAGGGGCGGCTTCCACGCCGTCCGCTCAACTGCCGCACGCAGCAGTCCTGGCGGCCCTGGCCCTGCAGCTGCCGGCGACGGCGGTTGAGCCGCTGCCGCCCGCGCAGCCGGTCCCGGCCACGATCGAGATAGCCCCCGGGACGTTCGAGGCGACTTGGGAGTCGCTGATGCAGTACCAATGTCCCGCGTGGTTCCGCGATGCCAAGCTCGGAATCTGGGGCATTCTCGGGCCGCAGTCGTTTCCAGAGGCCGGCGACTGGTATGCGCGGAACATGTACATCGAGGGTCACCGGCAAAACCTGCATCACGTCGAGCACTTCGGACATCCGTCACGATTCGGTTATAAGGACATCATCGAGCTGTGGAAGGCCGAAAAGGTCGATCCAGAGCGGTTGATGGCGCTCTACAAGAGGGCGGGAGCAAAGTACTTTGTCGTGCTCGCCAACCACCACGACAACTACGACTGCTGGAACTCGAAGTACCATGCTTGGAACTCCGTCAATGTTGGCCCGAAGAAGGACATTGTCGGGCTCTGGGCGCAGGCGGCGAAGAGGCAAGGCTTGCGCTTTGGCGTCAGCGAGCACTTGGCGCGCAGCTACAGCTGGTTCAACACCAACAAGGGCAGCGACACGAACGGCCCGTTTGCTGGCATACCCTACGACGGCAATGACCCGAAGTTCGCTGACCTCTACTTTCCGCCGCATGCGGACACGGTCTCCAATTATCCCAGGTATCCGCCGGAGTGGTGGACGCGGCAATGGTTCTGGCGGATGCGCGATCTGCTGGACACCTACCAGCCCGACCTGATGTACAGCGACGGCTCGGTTCCGTTCGGCGAGGTTGGCCGAAGCTTGTTCGCGCATTACTACAATGCCAACCGAGCCTGGCACGGCGGCAAGCTGGAGGCCGTTTACACGATTAAGGACTGGCGGCAAGCGGGCGGACACGGCGAGTATGTCGAGGGCGTCGGCGTGCAGGATATCGAGCGAGGGGGGCTTGATGCGATCAAGCAGGAGGCGTGGCAGACCGACACCTGCATCGGCGACTGGTACTACAAGAAGGGAATCACCTACAAGCCGGCCAAGCAGGTGATTGCCATGCTGGCCGACATTGTCAGCAAGAACGGGAACCTCCTGCTGAATGTCCCGCTCAGGCATGACGGCACGATCGATGCCGCTGAAGAGAAGGTGCTGTCGGATATGGCCGCGTGGATCTCCGTCAACGGCGAG
This sequence comes from uncultured Lentisphaeraceae bacterium, assembly GCA_964386865.1. GTDB lineage: Bacteria > Verrucomicrobiota > Kiritimatiellia > RFP12 > UBA1067 > CAYLUN01. Next base: position 96,916 of record CAYLUN010000007.1, read on the forward strand.
GCGATCTACGGCACGCGCCCATGGAAGGCGTTCGGCGAAGGGCCGGCGCGAAAGGGCGGCCGGCACTTCAGCGAACGAATATTTGCCGAGATGACCGCCCGCGACATCCGCTTTACCATGAAGGGCGACTCGCTTTATGCCATCGTGCTCGGCTGGCCCGAGGGCAATCAGATCGTCATACGCTCGCTCGCGTCGCCCGCCGGAAAGATTGCGGACGTTTCGCTGCTCGGACATTCCGGCAAACTTGATTGGCAGCAGTCTGCCGACGGACTCGTCGTGAAGATGCCCGCACAGAAGCCGTGCGACTTCGCCTGCGCCCTCAAGATCTCCGCCGCCGATCTGAATCCCGTGCCTGTGGTCTATGACGGCAGCATCACGCACTGCGCCGACGGACGCTACGTGCTCCCCGCCGCCGAGGCCACGATCCACGGCGACACCCCGCGTTATGAACACGCCGGCACCAAAGACCAGATCGGCTGCTGGGCCCAAGCCGAGGACTATGTTTCGTGGAGCATCAAGCTGGCCAAGCCCGGAACCTTCGCCGTCGAGGTCAGCTACTCTTGCGCCGCGCCCGGCAGCGCGTTCACCGTAGAAGTTGGCGGCCAGACGCTCGCCGGGGAATCCTCGTCCACCGGCTCGTGGGAGACCTATCGAACGGACAACCTCGGCACGATCAAACTCGATCAGTCCGGCACCAGCACCCTCGCCGTCAAGCCCAAGGCTGAGCCCACGTGGAAAGTCATCGGGCTGAAATCCGTCGTGCTCCGCCCCGTCGGTGACAATTGACCACGTGTCGCCCGAGCCAAGCATCAGGAGAACATCGTGAGAAAAGTACTTGTTACTGTGTGTAGTGTGATGGCGCTGTCGGGAACGATACTGGCGCAGGTCGGCGCGGAGAACGAGTTCTTTAAGCTGGAGTTCGATCAGAACGTGTTTCGCCTCATCGACAAGGCCTGCGGAAAAGCGGTCATCGCGGATGGCCGGCTGGCGGATCCGCAGAACACGGAGATCACGGCGCCCGCCGGGGTGCCTTTCGTCTTGATTACGCGCACGCTTCACAATCGCGGCGCGGAGCCGCTGCTGCTGAACCAGGTGCCGCTTTTCTCGGCGGCGGTCGCCTTGACCGGCGAGCTCGTGACGGTCGGCACCGGCGGACTGCTGCCGCCCGCCAAGAACCCCGGCAGCTATGCGTGGCTTGCGATCGCCGACCGGCAGACCCGCCGCGGCGTCGTCGGTGCGTGGCTGACGCACGACCGCGGCAGCGGCGTGGTATTCTCGCCTGCGACGAACGGCGTCGTGCGCATCGCGGCGCAAGTCGACTACGGCCGGCTCCGGCTCAAGCCCGGGGCAAGCGAGAGGGCGGAGACGTTTGTGCTCGGCTGCTTCGCCGACGCCCGGCTGGGACTCGAAGCCTACGCCGATGCCGTCGCGAAACACTACGCCATCAAGCTGCCGCCTCAGCCGGCCGGGTTCTGCACCTGGTATACGGACAAGTACTCCGGCGCTTGCGACGAGAGACATCTCCCCGAGCTGGCGGCGTTCGCCGCGAAGGAGCTTAAGCCGTTTGGGTTCGAGTTCGTGCAGATTGACGACAAGTGGCAGGACGGCGTCTCCACCAACGGGCCGAAGCGCGGCTTCATGAACGTCAACCCCCAAGGCCCGTATCCAGGCGGCATGAAAGCCGCGGCGGACGGCATCGCCAAGCTTGGCCTGAAGCCGGGCATTTGGTTCATTCCGTTTGCAGGCACGTCCTACGACCCGTTCTTCGCGTCGCACCCGGAGTGGTTTTACAAGGACAAGGCCGGCATGCCGTTCGAGGCGCGCTGGGGCGGCACCTGTCTCGACATGTCCGTGCCCGGCGCTCGCGAGTACCTGAGCGGCCTCGTCCGCCGGATCGCCCATGAGTGGGGCTACAAGGTGTTCAAGATGGACGGTCTCTGGACGGGCACCGGCACGCGCCTCACGTACGTCAACAACGGCTACGTGTGGGATCAGATGGGCGAGGCCGCGCCAGCGGATCCGGACAAGACGCAGATCGAGTGCTACCGCGACGGGCTCAAGCTCGTCCGCAAGGCCGCCGGGCCGGACGTCTTCCTGCTGGGCTGTTGCGTCTCGCAGAACATGCGCTCCTTCGGCGCCTCGTTTGGCCTTGTGGATGCCATGCGCGTCGGGCCCGACACCGGCTCGGGCCGCATCGGAGCGCCGCACGCCTCGCGCAACTATTTTCTCCAGGGCCGCGTCTGGCAGAATGACCCCGACTGCGTCAGCGTCCGCGCCAAGACGCTGCTCGGTCAGGCCCGCGTCAACGCCTGCTTCACCGCGATCACCGGCGACCTGTTTTACAACAGCGACTGGATGCCCGATCTGCCCGCCGAGCGGCTCGAGATTCTCAAGCGCACGATGCCTGCGCACAACCTTCCGGCGCGTCCGGTGGACTATTTCGAGAGTGATCCCGCCCGCATCTGGCATCTCCCGGCCAAGGGCCGCGACGTCGTCGCTCTCTTCAACTGGGACAAGGTTCCCGCGGCGGTCGCCTGCGCGCTCGACCGCATCGGCCTGCCGAAAGCTGAAGCCTACGTCGCGTTCGATTTCTGGAAGAACCAGTTCCTTCCGCCTTTTAGCGGCGAAGTCAAAGCCAACCTGCTGCCCGGCTCCTGCCGCGTGCTGGCCATCCGCCCCGTGGCCGATCATCCGCAGCTGCTCAGCACCTCGCGCCACATCACGCAGGGCGTCGTTGACGTGCTCGACGAGAAATGGGACGCCGCCACCCGCACGCTCAGCGGGGTCAGCCGCGTCGTTGCCAGTGACCCCTATGAGCTCCGTGTGGTTGTGCCTGTCGGCGACCGCTCGTACCGCGCCGCCGCGCCCGCGACGCAGGACGGCCCGAACGTCCGCATGACCATCGGCTCCCGCGTTAACGGCGAGGTGAAATGGGCGATCGCGTTTGAGCCCGGGCGCGTGGAGGCCGCCGCACCGCTCGCCGAGGAGGCGCTGCCTGTTCCGGCGCCGTTGAGCGTGCCGAAGGAGCGCCCGCCCATGCCGCCTGCGCCGGAGGTCTACCTCGACAGCCTTCAGCCGCTCTCCGCGCGGAACGGCTGGGGCAAGCTCGCCGTAAACACGTCCGTCCAGGGGCAGGCGCTGCGGGTTGGCGGCAACCGATACGAGCACGGCATCGGGTGCCACGCCGACTCGCTGGTGGTCTACAAGATACCGGCGGGCGCGAAGCGCTTCGTGGCCGTCGTCGGGCTCGACGATGAGAAGAAGAGCGATGGCCGCTCGAGCGTGACGTTTGAGGTGTACGGCGACGTGAAGGAGATGGGGGAGGAGCCCGAGCTTCTGGCCAAGTCGCCGGTGTTGTCGTCAAAGTCGGTGCGCGCGTGGGCGCTGAACGCCGAGCTGACCGAGCGCCACAAGGAGCTGCGACTGGTAGTGACTGACGCCGGTGACGGCAATGCGTCCGACCACGCCGACTGGGTAGACGCCGGCTTTGCCACGAAATAGACATGTAAAAGAGGGCATCTGGAAGCGAAGAACTGCACAATAGAGACTGCCAATGAAACACATCCTCACCTTCACCGCCCTGCTGCTGGCGCCGCTCGCCGAACTGCATGCTGATGACGCCAAGCCATCCGCTGAACAGCGGGATGACGCCGCCTGGATTCGGAGCAAAGGCACGCTCATCTTTCATGACGCCTTTGACCGCGAGGAAGCGGGCAACCTCGCCAAGGCCATCGGCAACGGCTGGAACAGCGCCACGGCGGATCGCGTGCCGCACATCCAACAAGCCGATCTCGACGGCGGAATCCTCAAGATATCCAGCGCATCGAAAGAAGCCGGTCACTCCGCCCACATTCATCACGAGGCCGGATTTACCGATGGGGGCGCGGTCGTCCGCTTTAAGTTTCCGGGCCTGAACAAAGGCGAATCGCTCCAACTCGGCTTTGTGGATCGAGAGACCAAAGGTGTCCACGCGGGACATCTCTGTTACGCGATTCTCTCGGCGGGCTGCATCACGCTGATTGACCACAAGACCGGCGTCATGAGCTTGGACATCCGTAAGCGAAGGCAGGAGTATCTGGACCGGAAGGAGAAGCTGCCAGCCGACCTCGACGCGCTGTTGAAAACGAAGCAGATCGCCGCCCCATGGGTTGCTGACAACGTCTGGCACGACCTGATCCTCGTTATCGAGGGAGACGAGATGCGCCTCAGCATAGATGGCAAGCTCCTCGCCCGGCATCGATCTGAAGGCTTCGCGCACCCGATGAAGCGCTGGTTCAGTTTCCTGGTTCCTAGCACGGTGTGGATTGATGACGTTAAGATTTGGAAAGTGAGGTGATCACCCAAGTCATGAAACACATCCTCACACGCCTCGCCGCCCTTCCCCGTGCCCTTACAGGCCATTTCCTTGCGATCAGCGGCCTCTTTCTCGCGATGTGTGCGGTTTTGATGCTTGCCGCAGTGGCTTCATCGTCCGGCCTGGGAGCGGAGGCTGTGACAGCTGATGTTGAGCGAGAGCTTCAGCAGTTCAATGTAGCGTGGTCTGCGAAACTCCCTCCGAGCGATCCGCGCTTTGGAGTCATCCGCGTACTCTCGCTACTTAAGTTGGACACCCCTGGGCTGGAGAAGGTGAAGGCGGCCGAGCAGGCGAGGCAATACGACGTGGCGGAGCAGGAGCTCTTTGCCTATTTCAAGCGCACGCGAAGCGCCAAGGCGCCTGTGAAAACCTTGGGTGCCCAGGAGCGGCTCCATGCGGATGATGCGCTTCGGCACTACTTCAGGGGCAACAAAGACGTGCATCCGCCTGTGTTTCGCGGCGCCAAGATCGACTGGACAGGGCGGGCGTTTGTGGACGGGCAGGAGATCCATGACGGCGAGTGGTACTTGCAATTTCAGCGCCTCACGTGGTGGCCTGCTTTGGCCCAAGCCTATTCCGTGACCGCCGATGAGCGCTATTTTTACGAATGGCGCTACGAACTGGTCCGATGGGCGGAGGAGCTTCTGCCCTTTACCAAGAAGTCCCCCGGCTTTGTCTCACGCGGCATGGAGACCTGCAGCCGTTGCGTAGATCACATCACGGTGCTGCCGGCGATGCTCGGCTCGAAGCAATTCGATGCCAAGACGCTGCTCTATTTCTTGGCCAGCTTCCATGAGCAGGCTGACCACATCCCGCAGGTTTATGCCGGTCAGGGCAACCATCGGCTGAACGACTTGGCTCAGGTCTTCCGCAATGCGGTCGCCTTTCCCGAATTCAAGAAGTCCGAGGCCTGGAAGAACGATGCCCTGACTCTGCTGCCCAAGATGATGACCGACGCGGTCTACGACGATGGCATGAACAAGGAGCTGATCTTTAGCTATCACACCATGTACATCGGGCTATTCGTCGATGCCTATAACCTGTTTCGCCAGTATGGCTACGAGACCTATCTGCCGTCCGACTATTATCCGCGGCTTCTGAAGATGGCGGAGATCTATGCGCTGCAGTCGTTCCCCGACTTCACGGTCTGCCAGTTCGGCGATGGCTGGAAGAAGGGTGATGCCGGCTTTGTCTTCCGGCGGACGCTGGCGCCGTTTGCCGCCGACATCCCGTATTACGACTACATGGTTTCCGGCGGCAAGAAGGGGAGTCCGCCGACGCGGCGCAATGCGGCCTATCCGGAAAGCGGCTTCTATTTCTTCAGGTCTGCGTGGAACTCGAACGCCGTCTTCATGCCGCTCAAGTGCGGGGCGACGGCCGAATGGCACAACCAGCCAGACAACGGGACCTTTGAGCTGTTTGCTTATGGCCGGAATCTGATGACCGACTCGGGGTGCTATTTGTATGGCAGCTCGTCGCCGGAGGAACAGCGCTGGCGGGCCTGGTTCCGTAACACGAAAGCGCATCAGACCCTGACGCTGGATAATCGCGACATCAGCTGCAAGCCGGCGTGCATCCTGTGGAGCGAGGCCACCAACCTCATCGCGCTGGTGGTGGAGAACCAGAGCACTGCCGGACTCAAGCACCGCCGCACCGTGCTCTTCGTCGACAGCCGCACCTTCCTGATTCACGACGAGGCGATCGGCAGTGATGCCGGCAGCGTGCGCGTCCACTTCCAGCTGGCGCCCTGCAAGGCTGAGATACAGGGCCTCGTCGCGCGAACCTGCTACGACTCGGGCGCGAATCTGCTTGTGAAGACATTTGGCCTCGGACAAGAAGTGGGTCTTGAGCAGGAGGAGGGGTGGATTTCCTACACCATCGCAAAGAAAGAGTCGCGGCCCGCCTGGAGCTGGAAGATCAACAAAGCGGCCGGGGACGCTCAGGTTGCCTTCCTGACCGCGCTCGTTCCTTATCGGGAAGGCGAAGCTCCGAATGAGGTGGAGGCCTCTTTGAAGGCGGAAGGGGAGGTGCGTCGCTTCACCTTGAAGGTGGGGCCGACCACGCGCACGATACGGCTGGATCTGCCACAGAAGACCGCTCAGGTTGAGTAGGGGGACGTGTTGCAAACGGTTCGCGCGCGACGCCCCGCAAAGGGGGGTTGACTTGCTTCGTCCCCGCGCCCCATAATGGGTGCCAATCATGGTGGAATTTGTCAGGTTCGCGCCGCAGGGGCGTGGCGGGAATTCCAGGGGGCACCTGCGGGATGCGCGCGAAGAGCAAGAACAACCCATGCGTCGGAGGCCGGTGAGATGAGCGGCGCCCCGATCGCCACACCGGATCCCGCCTCTGCCCAGTGGGTCGATGAGCTGGTCAAGCGCGTCGGCTCCACGCCCGACAAGGTGGTTCCGATTCTGCAGGGGATTCAGGAGCGTTTCCGCTACCTTCCCGAGGCGCTGCTGCAGCACGTCTGCCAGACCACCGAGATCTCTCCGGCCGACCTGACCGGCGTCGCGACCTTTTACTCCCAGTTCCGCCATAAACCGGCGGGGCTGCACTCGGTCAAGGTCTGCGTCGGGACCGCCTGCCACGTCAAAGGCGCCGGCGCGGTCTACGACGCCCTGGCCCGTCACCTGGCGTGCAAAGAGGGCGAGGACACCGACCCTCAGGGCGTGTTCACCATCGAGAAGGTGGCGTGCCTGGGCTGCTGCACGCTGGCGCCGGTGGTTCAGATCGACTCGATCATTTACGGACACGTCACGCCGGCGACGGCGCCTGACATGCTGAAGAAGTTCCTCGAGCAGCACAAAGACAAGGCTTCCGCCCCGGACCACTCGCAGAGCGGCGCTCAGGACTCCGGAGAGATCCGCATCGGCCTGGGTTCCTGCTGCGTGGCGGGCGGCAGCGCAGGCGTCTTCCAGACCGCGCTGGACACGGTTAAGGATCTTGGCATTCCGGCCCGGGTCAAGCAGGTCGGATGCGCGGGCATGTGCCACCGCACGCCGCTGATGGAGATCGTGCACACCCAGGCGGGCACGTCGTCCTTTTATGCGAACGTCAAGCCCGCTGACGTCGCGCGGATCATCCGGCGCTCGTTCAAGCCGCCGTCGCTGGAAGGGCGGCTGAAAGCGTGGCTCCAGAACCACGTCGGCGAGCTGTTCGCGCCGCAGGCTGAACAGCCGTCGCGGCCCCAGCTCGACCTGGACTTGCGTGACAAGCCCGTGGCCGATTTCCTGGGCAAGCAGGTCCGCATCGCCACCGAGCACTACGGCCAGCTCAACCCCGTTGACCTCGAGGAGTATCTCCGGCACGGCGGCTTTGAGGCGTTCAAGGCGTGCCTGGCTTCCTCTTCGCCGCAGGAGGTCATCGCGCGCGTCCTCGCGGCCGGCCTGCGCGGCCGCGGCGGAGCGGGGTTCCCCACCGGCCTGAAGTGGCAGCGGGTCCGGGAGAGCAACGGCGCCAAGGTGTACATCATCTGCAACGGCGACGAGGGCGACCCGGGCGCCTTCATGGATCGCATGCTGCTGGAGTCCTTCCCGTACCGGGTCATCGAGGGCATGCTCATCGCCGCCTTTGCGGTGGGGGCGGGCGAGGGGCTCTTCTACATCCGCGCGGAGTATCCGCTGGCCCTGGTCCGGGTTCGCGCGGCGCTCGCGAAGTGCCGCGCGCGCGGCCTGCTGGGGCCGAACATCCTGGGCTCGGCCTTCTCCATCGACTTCGACATCAAGGAGGGGGCTGGCGCCTTTGTCTGCGGCGAGGAGACCGCCCTGATCCGCTCGATCGAGGGCGCCCGGGGCATGCCGCGCCTGCGGCCGCCCTATCCGGCGCAGCGGGGCCTCTGGGGCCTGCCCACGCTGATCAACAACTGCGAGACCTTTGCCTCCGTGCCTTGGATCCTGAGCAATGGCCCGGAGCGCTTCCGCGCCATCGGCACGGCCCGGAGCGCCGGAACCAAGGTCTTCTCGCTGACCGGCAAGATCCGCCACGGCGGCCTGATCGAGGTGCCCATGGGGGTGACCCTGCGCGAGATCGTCGAGCAGATCGGCGGCGGCATCGCCGGAGAGCGGGCGTTCAAGGCCGTGCAGATCGGCGGGCCCTCCGGTGGCTGCATCCCCGCCGAGCACGCCGACCTGCCCGTGGACTTCGAGGCGCTGACGGGCGCGGGGGCCATGATGGGCTCCGGCGGCCTGGTGGTGCTCGACGAGCGCGACTGCATGGTGGACATCGCGCGCTACTTCCTGACCTTTACGCAGAGCCAGTCCTGCGGCCGCTGCACCTTCTGCCGGGTCGGCACGCGGCGCATGCTGGATATACTGGACCGCATCTGCGTGGGCAAGGGCGCCGCAGGCGACATCGAGCGGCTCGAAGAGCTGGCGCATAGCGTGGCAGGCGCCAGCCTGTGCGGGCTGGGCCGGACCGCACCGAACCCCGTCCTGTCCACGCTCCGCTACTTCAGGGGCGAGTACGAGGCGCACCTGCACGGGAGCTGCCCGGCGGGAAAGTGCCACGCCCTGATCGCGTACACCATCACCGACGCCTGCATCGGCTGCACCCTCTGCGCGCAGACCTGCCCTGTCGCGGCCATCCCCTTCACGCCGCACGAGCGGCACGCCATCGACGACGCGGCCTGCGTGCGCTGCGACATGTGCCGCGGCGGCTGCCCCACGGGCGCCATCAAGATCGTCACCGGGAGCGAAAGGGGGCGGCTGTGCCCACACTGACCATCGACAGCGCGGTCGTCGCCTTTGAGCCGGGCGAGACCATCCTGCAGGCCGCGGCGCGGGCCGGCGTCGCGATCCCGACGCTGTGCAGCTTCGAGGGGATCGATCCGCCCACCTCCTGCTACGTGTGCGTGGTCAAGATCCAGGGCAAGGGCGCTCTGGCGCCCGCTTGCGCAACCCTGGCCGAAGCGGGCATGGTCGTGGAGAGCGGCTCCGACGAGGTGCGCCGCTACCGCCGGAGGGCGCTCGAGCTGCTGATGAGCGAGCACGCGGGCGACTGCGAAGGCCCGTGCCGGCGCATCTGTCCGGCGGACCTGGACATTCCGCTCATGGCCCGGCACATCGCGGCCGGCGATCTGGGCGCCGCGGCTCGCACCGTCCGCGAGCGACTCGCCCTGCCCGGCGTCTTGGGCTGCGTCTGTCCCGCGCCCTGTCAGAAAGGGTGCGTCCGCGCGCCGCTCGACGGCGCGGTCTCGATCCGCGACCTCCACAAGGGCGTGGCGGAAGCGGCGCTGGCCGCCGCTGCAGCGGCGGCGCCACACGCGGCCCCTGCTTCGGGAACGCGAGTCACAGTCATCGGCGCCGGTCCGGCCGGGCTCTCCTGCGCATATTATCTCTCGCTGCTGGGCCATGCCTGCACGCTTGTGGACGAGCGCGAGGAGCCGGGCGGCATGCTGCGCTACGGTGTTGACCGCAAGGTGCTGCCGCTGTCGGTTCTGGATCAGGAGGTCGCCGTGATCCGCTCCTTGGGCGTGGCGTTTCGGATGGGGTGCAGGATCGGCGACCAGCACGCCCTCGACGAGCTGCGCCAGCGGTCCGACGCGGTGGTCTTCGCCACCGGGGCGCAGGCGCCTGACCGGCCCTGGCCCTTCGCGCTCCAGGCGTCAGCCAAGGGGATTGCGGTCGACGGCCACACCTTTGCGACGGGCAGCAGCGGCGTCTTTGCCTGCGGCGGCGCGATCGCGGTCTGCCGCATGGCGGTGCGGGCCGTGGGGCAGGGGCGGCTGGCCGCCGAGTCGGCGCACCGCTTCCTGACCCGCAGCGCCGTCGGCGCGGCCCACTCCCATCGCTTCGACTCCCACTTGGGCAAGCTGGACGCCGAGGCGCTCCAGCAGTTCGCCTCCACCGACCTCGCCTCCCTTCCTGCTGGCGCGGGCAAGGCCGCCTCATTTCCCGCCGACCTCGTCGCGGCCGCTGGCCGCTGCCTGCAGTGCGACTGCGGCAAGAAGCTCGACTGCGCCCTGCGCGCCTATGCGCACGAGTACGAAATCAACCGCGACCAGTACAAGACCGGCGCGCGCAAGCCCGTGAGGCGGACGCGCTACGCCAGCGGGTTGGTGCACGAGCCCGGCAAGTGCATCGACTGCGGCCGGTGCGTCGGCATCACCGCCGCGGAGCACATCCGGCCGGGACTGACCTTCGGCAACCGCGGCTTCGACGTCACGGTGAAAGCCCCCTTCGGCGCGGAGCTGGACGCCGCCATGGGCAGCGCGCTTGAGCGCTGCGTCGCCGCCTGTCCCGTGGGCGCGCTGTGGAACATGAGCGGAGCGAATGGGGCAGATGGGCCGTAGGCGATACAGGGGACGTATAAGGACGTGTCGTCTTGGACTCAGTCGCACAGGTCTTTGTCCCCCTGCTCACATCAGCGGAATCGGGACGATCTCTCCGGCGGCCTGGCGCTCGATCGCCGCATCGTGGCCGAAGAACAGCATGTTGGAATCCATCCACACAATCAGCCGGCGCCACTCGCCGTCGCTCAGCGTCACGTCATGGTGGCCCGCTTTCAGCAGGCGGTAGAGCTTGGAGGCCCGCGCGCCAAACTGGCCGGGCACGGTGTACGGCTCGGTCCAGTAGTAGTTGTCATAGACGTGCACGTAAGGCCGTAGCGCGTTGAAGGACGTATAGAAATGGTTCTTCTCCTTCTTCCAATCTCCAGCGCACAAGTCCGGCGCCTTTTTGCCCTGCGCACGCGACTGGACGTGGCACTGGACGCATTTGGCTTCCAAGAGCGGCTGAATCAGACGCGGGTAGCTGAAGGGATTGGCTCCTTCCGGCTCCGGCGCAATGGCCGACGGCTGGCGCTTCATGGCCAGCGGCTGTCCCGCTGGCAGCGGGGCGCCGACGCGCTGGTCGTGACAGCCGTTGCACATCAGCTGTTCGCCTGGCGCGGTGTATGTCACGCTGCGCATGCCCTGCAGCGCCGTCCCGTCCGCCGTCAGCGACTGAAAGAGGATCGGCACGTTGACCGGCACCGTAAAATAGGCGCTGCCGTCGCTCTCCACCGGCACCGTTCCCAAACAGGCCTTCGCGCCCTTCTGGTGGCCCGCGCCGATGCGCGGGCGCGATTCGAGCGGCTCGGTTTTCGGCAGCACCTGCCAGATGCGCAGCTGCGTGATCGGCTCGCCCTGCGGCAGCGGGCGCCGGCTGTTGTAGACGTTGCGGACGCCGACCACGGCGGTCTTGGGCAGCCGGTCTTTCGGCAGGGCGCTCTGCGGCTTCCCCTGCGCGTCGGGCGGCAGCCCGACCAGCGTCCCGTGTGGCACGACAGACGGCTTTGGCCGTGCCATCAGCGGCTGCGGGCTCAGGCACGAAATGCGCGGGTTGCGGTAAAGCACGTCGCGGTTGCCAAAAACATCCAGCAGCACGATGGCGTAGTTGCGCGCAGCGAGATCGACCGGCTTCCCGTACTGGTCTGAGGCGTCGCCATCGTAGACACACACGTAGTACTTGTCGGAGAGCGGGTACGGCGACGCGTACTTGGCCGTGCGCTGCCCCAGGCCGATTTCCGCCTCCACGAAGAGCTGATCGGGCGTCACGCGCTTCACCTGCGCCATCTGGTCGTCGTCCGGAATGCGCGGGTCATAAACAACGATCGAGCCGCGCGACTCGGTGTGATGTCCGATGGCCAAGGCGGAGTAGAGGTGCGACCCTGGAATCGCGCGCAGATCCATGACGGCGTTCGGGTAGTTGTGGATCGAGGCGTGCGTGTTGCCGCCAATCGCCCGGGCATCACGGCCATCCGGGTAGACGATCCACGGGTGGTGCGCCTGCAAGGCCCCGCGGTCCACATAATCCCAGCGCGTGTAAATCACCATCCCGGCGTGATCCACGCTGGGCATCCACTCATTGGTCTCATGCGGGCTGAGACGCGTCATGTCGCTGCCGTCTGCCAGCATGGAAAAGAGCGTAAAGCTGGGCTTCGGCACCGGGTGGCAGCGTCCGAAGCCGCCGCGCCGTTCCGAAGCGAACAGGATCCGTCCGCTGGGCAGCCAGCACGGGAAGAGGTCGTTCACCGGGCCTCGGGTCAGCTGCGTCAGGCCCGACCCGTCCGCCTTCACGCGGTAGATGTGGAAGCAGCTCTTCTCCGTCCAGACGCGATCCGGGCGCTCGCCGTCGGTGTAGCAGAAGAGAATCTCCTGCCCATCAAAGGAGACCTCTGGGGCGATAAATCCGCCGCGGTCTGAGAGGGCGCCGTTCAGCAAATCGCGGGCAACCGGCTGATCGCTGAAGGGGTTTTCGAGCACGAAGAGCCCGTTGCCGGCGAGCGCGCGGCCGCGCGACGCGTTGAAGCCGAAATATTGGTCAATGATGTGGTTCCCATACTGGTTCTCGTCGGTCAGCAGGGCCTCGCGCGTCACAAATACGAGGCGCGGGATCTTCTTGAGAAGCGACACGGTACTCCCGTTCAAACTCTTCCTGCCCGGCTTGAACAAACGAGACCGCGCACAGCACGACGCCGAGTGTTAGCTTCATTCCCATGTTCGTCCCATATGTAGGCCCGCCTTAAAGGCCAGACTCTTCTCGGCAATAATAGGCTAGCGTCAGCTCGGCCTTCGAAGAGAGGTCGCCCACCCGCCGTTTCTGTCAGGCCATCGTGAAACGAGAGGCGCCCCATCAGGCGACGAGCCGGGGGGCGCCTCTCGGTGTGGCCGTGCGTTCCCGGAGGGTTAGCGGATCTTGATTAGCAAGCCGTCAAAGAAGGCCAACCTGACCGATCCGTCGGCCTGATAGAAGAGCTTCCACCGGCTGTCCGTCAGGTTGGTGGACGCGAACGTGCCGGTGCGCGTGCCGGTGCAGGTCAGGATCGTGTACTGCTTGTGCCGGTCGAGACCGCTCTCATCGACGATCTGCAGGGCGAAGGTGGATAGGTTGATGTTGCCTTGCACAGCCAGCACATCGCAGGCGCCGTCTGCGGCCACATCGGCGACGTAGTAGGCCTGGAGCGAACCGCCGGCGCGGAGGCTCATCCCGTAGGTCTGCGTGCCGATGAGGTATTCGCCGGCAGGGGAGAGCACGGTGCGGAGCGTGCCGTTGGTGATGCCGCCGGTGAGCGAACCCGACGTGTTGACCAGATTGGTCAGCGTCAGGCCGTTCAGGTCCAGCGTGCCGCCGGAGAAGGCGAGCGTCGAGCCGGCGGGAAGCGCCAGCGCGGTGTTCAGCTTCAGCGTGCCGGCGGCCAGGGTCGTCGCGCCGCCGTAGGTGTTGGTGCCCGTCAGTGTCAGCGTGCCGCTGCCGAGCTTGGTCAGGCCGCCGCTGACGTTGGGGGCGAGCGTGACGCCCGTGACGGCGGTCTGCAGGTTGGTGCCGCCGCCGGAGAGGGTGACGGTCGGCAGGGTGGTGTAGCCGTAGCCCGGCGAGGTCATCGTGACGCCGCTCACGGTGCCGTTGGCGGAGTCGAAGTTCACGATCGCCGTAGCGCCCGTGCCGCCGCCGCCGCTGATGGTCACGAAGGGAGGCCCGATATAACCGCCGCGCGGCACGATGGTGATGCTGGCCACGCCGTAGCCACCGGGCGCGAGCAGGTTAGCGTTCGCCGTCACGTTCAGGTTGGTCGTGTCGAGCGTCGCGCCGCCGGCGTAGACGTAGACGGCGTCGAGCGCGCTTACGCCCGTGCCGAACAGGCTGCCGGCCGCGCGGGCGCGCCAGGTGCCGCCGTCGAAGTTGAGGTTCGCAATCGAGCCGACGCCGCGGGTGCCCTTGGCGAACTGGTTGGCGGTGAGCAGGCCGCCGTTCAAGTTGACGACCGCGAACATGTTGGTGCGGTGCGCCAGGGTGAGGTTGCCCGCGACCGTCGCGTCGCCCGCGCCGTCCACCGTGAACTCGGCAAAGCCGCGCCAGGCGCTATTTTCCGAATCCTCGCCGACGTTCATGCCGATGAAGGAGTCGAACTTGCCGCCCGTGACGTAGACCACGCCCGTGCCGCCGCGGCTGATGCCGAGCTGGCCGTTGTACTTGTTGGCCTGGCGGAAAAAGCCGCCGGACTGGTGCAGGATGCCGACGCCCGTGAGGCCGACGCCGACCTGGAAGAAGCCGTTGTTCGTCATCGTGCCGCTGCTCAGCTCGTAGTAGCCGTAGCCGCTCTGGCCGATGCGCGAGTCGGTGCTCTGGCCGCCCCAGTTGTGGAAGGTGGTGTTGTCGCGCTGGTAGACAGCTCCGTGGCCGCCGTTGTTCGCGCCGACGACGAACCGGTTCGTGATCATGGCGTTATCTTGCAGGACGAACACGCCGCGGCCGGAGTTGCCAATGGTCATTGTGGGCGTCGTGGTGTTGACGATCGGCAGGATGGTGCCCCACGCGGCGTTGCCGCCGAGGGTCATGCGGCCGAACTCGACCGAGCTGTTGCCGATAATCGTGTTCGTGGCGTAAACGTGCGTGGCCAGGGCGTTGCTGACGAGGAAGTTCGCGTTGCTGATTGTCACGTTGCCGACGCGGTGGTTGCCGGCGCCGTTCATGACCACGTCGCCTTGGTTGAGGTTCATCGGCCCGTTGAAGGAGGTCGTGCCCGAGAGGGTCAGGGTGTTGTTGCCGTTCTTCGTCAGGGTCATGGGCTGCGTGAGGTTGCCCGGGAAGTCAACCGAGGCCGGCGTGGTGTCGAGGACGAGGATCGAGGTGTTTGTCACGAAAAGCGCGTTATCGTGCAGGTCTTTGATCTGCGCGTCCGTCCAGCCCGCCACACCGTCACTGGAGTGCAGCGACAGCGCTGCGCCACCGGCGACCGTCAGCTTGCCCGGGGTGTTGTAGCCGGGCAGCGAGCCCGGATACTTGGCGAACAGCACGCCGTTGCTGATGATCGTGCCGGCGCTGTAGGTGTTGTTATCGTTCATCAGCCACAGGATCGTGCCGCCGTTTCCGGCCCTGACAAGCGGGCCTGATCCGCCGATGCTCCCGGTGACGGTCCAGCTGCAGGGGGATTGACCACCGTTGAAGAACGCCCGTCCGTTCATCGTCACGGGGCCAGCCCAGACGTTGATGTTGGTGTTGTTGTTGTTGGCGTCGCACGAGCCGCGGAAGAACGAGCCCTCGTTCAGAATGAGCGAGTAGGTGGGCACGAACGGATTGAGCTTGTACAGCTCGAAGATGGCGCTGTTGTTCACCGTGACGGTGTTCGCGTCAGAGCCGTTAAAGATGCTTGTGGTCTCGAAGCGGAACAGCCCTTGGTTGACGACGAAGTGGCCCGCGCCGGGATTGACCGTGGTGGCGATGATCGCGATTTCGTTCGCGCCGGTCTTGAAGAGCGTGTTGTCGTTCAGATTCAGGACGGGCGTGTTACTGCGCAGGTCCCAGCGCTTGCTGCCACCGAACGTCGTGTTGCCGGCCAGGGAGACCCGGTTGATGGCGTTCGCCTGCTGTTGCCCGCCGTTACAAACGATCGCACCCGCGCCGTCCACGCCGTGTCCGCTGACGACGAACTGCTTGGGCCCCATGTTGAGTACGTCCGCCGCGCGCGTGCCGCCGACCGCCGAATCGCAGGCCAGGTCGAGGGTTGCCCCGGCAGCGATTGTGACCGTTCCTGCCGTGGCAAGCCCGAACGCGTTATTCTGGTCGGGGCGCAGGACGCCCGCGTTCACGTAGGTCGGCCCCGTGTAGGTGTTCGCGCCGAGCAGATGGAGCACGTTGGTGCCGCTCATGGAGAGCGTGCCCGCGCCGCTAATCACGCCGCTCAGCCTCTGGATGGAGGTGCCGCCAAATTCGAGTTCACCTTCGTTGATCAGGGTCGCGCCGGTGTAGCTGCTGCGGCCGGCGAGCGTGACCTTGCCGGGCCCGTGCTTGGCGAGCGGGGAGGCGGAGGTGTTGTTGGTGACGCCGGCGTTGAGTGTCAGCACTTTGTCCGCCGACTGGTTAATGAGCGTCAGGCTGCCGCCTGCCGAGGCGGCCATGACCAGGCCCTGGTTCTCTTCCGTGCCGAGGGTCAGGGACTCCCTCCCGCTCGCGATCATGACTTCAGATATCTGCAAAATCCGGTTGGTCATCGCGAGGGTAGAGGCAGTCGTGTAGTCTTGCAGGAGCGATTTCAGCGTGTGCGTCGGTGCGCCGGCAAGGGAGATGGGGCCGTCGTCGCCCAAGCTGGCGATGCGGGCGTTGACTGTCGCGTTGCTGACGATGTCATAAGGCCCCAAGGCCGGGATGTCGGTGAAGACGGTGCTGTCGGCTGGGATCACGCCGAGGGTGGTGCTGTAGGCCGCGAAGTTCGTGGCGTTGTGCGTGGCCCAGAGGCCGATCAGGCCGGCGGGCTGCGCGGTGATGAGCACCTGGTTGCGCTGGTCGGCGTCGCCGAGGCCCGCGCCGCGGAAGTCGAGCACGCCGCTGCCGGTGCGGCTGAGGGAGGCGAAGGTTACGACGGAGGTGTAGGTGGCGTCGGCCTGCGAGGTGGCGACCACGTTCGAGTTGGGGCCGACCGTGAGCGCGCCGGCGGTCTCGGTGAAGTGCGCCGCGCCGCCCGCGTGGGTGAAGAGCAGTTTACCGCCGTTGAGCGTGATCCCCGACGCGTTGCGCAGGCGGTCGGTGTTGTTGGTCAGCTCGTGGGTGCGCAGTTCCAGCGTGCTGTTACCGGAGAGGGTGAGGCTGCTCGTGCCGGAGAGCTTGCCGTCGGGGCCAGTCACGACCAGCCGTCCGCCGGTGAGCGCCGTCGCGCCGCTATAGGCGTTCGAGCCGAACAGCGTCCATGTGCTCGTGTTGGCTTTGGTGAGCGAGAGCGTGTTCAGGCCGTTGCTGATCGAACCGGTGACCGTGTTGCCGGCGCTGATGCCGTCGAGCTGGATCGTCTTGGCGAAGCTGTTGGAAATGATCGTGATCGTGCCCAACGAGAGGTCTGCCGTCATGGGCAGGAGCGTAGTTGTGCCAGCCTGCCCCGCCATCAAGTTGACGGTCGGACAGACGATCGATGGCATGCCGCTGATGACATTCTCGCCATTGGTGATGGTCAGGGGGATGGTGCTGAGGTGCATGAGCCCGAGGGTATGGCTGAGGCCCTCGCCGGGTGTTTGGCGATTGGATTTGAGGGTTGCCGTCGCACCCTGGCTCACGGTCAACGTGTAAGGGGGCTCACCCGCGCCGTCGTTGGCAAAGTCGATCGTGGCCGTCCCGGAGGGGATGCCGATGCGCGTGTCGACGGTGCCCAGCGCGCTCGGGTGCCCGGCGACGAGCGTGCCGCCCATGATGGTGACTCCGCCGGTGAAGGTGTTGGCGTTGGAGAGCTTCCAGGTTCCAGACCCTGCCTTTGTGACGAAAATCATGGCGTTGGGGCTGTTGGAAATGACTCCGGCGAACTCGCCGATGCCTACCGTGGAGCCCTGCAAGGTGAAGGTCTTGTTGGTGTTGGGGCTCGAGAACTGCACGCCGCCGGTGAGCGTGAACGTATTGGTGCCCGACATGTCGAGCGTGGCGCCGCCTGCGTTGCCGGCGAAGTCGATCGCCCGATCCGAGGTGTCGCCCATGCCGAAATAGGTCAGCGTTCCGGTACTGCCCCAGAGCCCCAGCTTGATCGCGCCGGTTGCGGGTGTGGTCGGCGCGCCGAGCGGGCTGCTGGCCGCGCCGACGTTCTTGATGGAGGGCGTGCGCAGGGTGCCGGCGGAGACCCAGGTCTGGCCCTGATACGTGTTATCTCCGAGCAACACCAGCGTTTGGGTGCCGACTTTGCGGACGAGCCGCGGCACGCCGTTGCGGTCGCTGATGACGCCCGAGATGGTGCCGACGCCGGACTCGCTTCCGAGGAGCCCGTCATTCGCCGTGGTGGTGTCGCCGGCGAGCGTGACGGGGCCGGCCCAGACCGCGCCGTTGTCAATGCGGAACTGGCCGTAAGGTTCGCCGTTGTCGCCGCCGAGCAATACCAGCGAGGCGTTGTGCGTGCCGACGGCGTCGACCCAGAGCGTGCCGTTGCTCAGGACATTGATCGTGGCGGCGGCGTTATCCAGTCCGCGCATGCGGGCGCGGCCGGCGCCAGCCGCTGCATTGGTTCCGATATTCCAAATGCCTGTGAAGCCCGAGTAGTCTCCGTTGAGGTCCGTCGTGTTGCTGCCCGTCGACAGCGTGACGTTGTTCGTGCCGGCGCCTGTCAGCGCGGTCGAGAGTCCGGAGTAGGCGACGTTGCCGGCGGTGAGGTTGAGCGTGGCGTTGTTTTGCACGGGGCCGACGCCGAGGGCATTGACCGCGCTGGCGACAACCGTGCCCTGCTGAATGGCTAGGCCTCCGACATGCGTACTTGCACCGGAGAGCGTCAGCGTACCGTTCCCAGTTTTGGTGAGCGAACCGTTGCCGGCGAGGACGCCGGAGTAGGTCACGTTCGCGTTGTTCTTGCCGACGGTCAAGGCGACGGCGTTGGGCACGGCGTCGTCGTCGTTAAGGCTCAGGGTGAAGGAACCGTTGAGGTTGCCCACTGCAAAGGTGTGGCCAGGGACCGAGCTGTCGAAGACCGTGCCGGCCGTGGTGAGCGAGCTGTTCTGCAGGGCGTTGCTGTGAGCCAGGATCAGCGAGCCGGCGCCGACGGCGGTGTCGCCTGAGAAGGTGTTCGCGGTCGCGAGCGTGACGTTCCCGGAACCTGCCTTGCCGAGCTTAGAGGCCGCGCCGTTGTCCGCGAGGACGGCGTTAACCGTCAGGGTGTCGGAACCGCTGTTGTTCAACGTGAGCGTGCCGCCGGAGGTGAGGGGGGCGAGCGTGCCGTCGGCGGGCGATACGCCGACGGTGACGGCCGCGCGGCCAGCGGGGACGGTGATGCTGCCGGCCTGGAGGGCCTTGCTGGCGGTGTTGATCGTGGCGGGCGTGGCGGTATTCTGGAGGAGCGAGGCGACGCGCGTGACGTCGGAGTCCATCTCGATCGGCCCGCTGGTGCCGGCCGTAGCGATACGCACGTTGCTGGCCGCGTTGCTGGCGATGGTGGAGGGGCCGCGGGCCGCGATGTCGGCGAAGGCGGTCGTCGAGTCGGCCGCGTAGACGCCGCGCGCGCTGCTGTAAGCCGCATACTGGGTGCCGTTAAAGGTGGCCCAGGGGCCGATCAGTCCGTCCGGCTGGCCGGTGATGAAGACGCGGTTACGGTCGCTGTCGCCGAGCCCGGTGCCGGTGAAGTTGACGGTGCCGGCGAGCACGGCGAGGGAGGCGAAACGCAAGGTGGCGGTCTGGCCGGAGGCGGCCTGGGCAGTGGCGATCGTGCTGGCACCGGCGCTGGCGGTGACTGCACCCGCGTTTTCGACAAAGTTGGCCGCTCCGCCGTCATTCGAGAAGCGGAGCGTGCCGCCGTTCAGGGTGATGGCGCTGGCGTCGCGCAGGCGGTTGGTGTTGTTGGCGGCGGCGGTGTTGTCGAGCAGCAGGGTGCCGCCGTTAAGCGTATAGCCGGTGGAGGCGATGATCGTACCGTTCACGCCGGTGAGGGAGAGCGTGCCGGCGTTGACGGTGGTGGTGCCGGCGTAGGTGTGGTTGGTCGTGAAGAGCCACTTGCCGCTTCCCGACTTGGCGATGGAGTTGGCACCATTGTTGTTGTTGATCTGGCCGCTGAACTCGGCGTCGGCCGCGGTGGAGCCCTGTAGCGTGATCGTCTTGGCGCTGCCACCGATCGCCGGGGCGCCGGAGAGGTTGAGGTAGCCGGTGCCGCCCTGCTCGATGAGGCAACTGGCGTTGAGGGTGAAGGTGCGGTTGGCGGTCTCGCCCGCGCCGGTGTAGAGCAGGCGCGTGCCGGCGTTGGCGACGGTGACGGCGCCTTTGCCGAGGCTGCTGGTGGCCGAGCCGTTGTTGCCGACCGTGTTAAAGCTCACGGTGCAGAGGGTGCCGACGTTGAGGGAGGCGAAGCTGTTGGCGCCGTTGAACGCGTAGGTGCCGGTGCCGGTCCAGAGTTCAACGCCGTTCGGCCCCACCATGTTCGCGTTGAGGGTGAGCGTCTTGCCGGGGGCGGCGTAGTTGTCGCCGGTCGCGTTGCCGGGGGGGCAGGGCAGCATCGCGATGTAGCCGGGGCCGTTGATCACGGTGTCCTGGTTGGCGATGAGCATCTGGGTGCCACCATTCGTGAGGGCCAGGCAACTGTCGGCGGTGATGTTGACCACCACGGGGAAGGCGGGGTGGCCGTTGAAGTCGATGCGTTCCACGATGTTGGTGCCCGAGAGCGTCAGCGCCCGGTCGGTATTCTGATAGAGGTAGAGGATATGGTTCGTGCCGGAGAAGGTCATCGGGCCGTTGACACTCCACACGTTCGCGAATCGGTTGGAGCCGGTCAGCGTCGTGAGGCCGAGCGTATTGTTGGTGAAGTTGATGCCGCTGCTGCCGTTGGGGCCGATGTTCCCGCTAAAGGTGATGGGGCCGGTGCCCAGCGTGATGAGCGTCTTCGTGCCGGCGGTGCCCGTGTTGGTGACCGTGAGGCTGCCGGCCACGGTGAGGGTGACGTTGGCCTTGTCATTGCGGAAGTTGTGGGCACTCGTGTTGCGGTCGAAGCCGAGCAGCGACAGGGCATTGATCGTCTGGTTGCTGTTAACCGACGACGAGACGCGTATGATGCTGTTGTTGGTGAAGAAAAGCGCCTGGGCGTTGGCGCCGCCGCTGCCGATCGTGTAGGCGGCTGCGTTGGCGGTGTCAAAGAAAATGTCTTTGCAACCAAGCGTGAGACCGGCCACATCGACCTCGGTGCGCCCGTTGCCGCTATTGTTGAAGGTCGCCGTCTGGTCAATGGTCGGATAAGGCTGTGCGGACCAGTTGTACGAGTTCGTCCAAAACGCGCTTCCGACAACGGTGTTGGTGCTGTACCAGGTTCCGTTCGCGGCATGGGAGAGGGTCGCCGATAGAACGACACAGAAAACCATCATTCGCGCGAGCGAATGGCACACGTCACTCCTAGTCATAGGCACCTCGCAGAATTTGAACCATTTACGAAAACCACTCAACAGTTATATTTGAAATCATATCGCGTTTTGCCCGCCCCGTCAAGGTGCTGGCGCCATCTCGCCGGGGCTAGGCGTGGCCGTGGCCGGGGTTCGCGTCGGCGTCGCCCCACGCCAGTCTCCGCACCTCTCTGGGCGACCGGCCCTGCAGGCGGCGGATGCTGCGCGAGAAGTGAAAGGGATTCTTGAACCCGCACTGATCGGCGATTTCGGCGACGGACAGGCCCGTGTCCGTGAGCAGTTCCAGCCCTTTCTCGGCCCTCAGTCGCCAGAGATGCCGCGCGGGGGGTGCGCCTACGGCTGCGGCGAATTTATAGATGAGCGCGTTGACGGAGCAGCCGGCCGCTCGCTGAGCGCCCGGCAGACAGTCGGAGTCGGCCAGATTGTCCTCCATGTGGCGCAAGGCGCGCGTCACGCAGACGTCGCGGCGCGTGGTGGCCGTCGCGTGGGCGGCCATGTTGAGGAACTCCGAGAACAACGCCGCAGCCAGCGTGTCCACCACGTGCCAGGCAGCGGCCGCTTGCGCGGGGCGCAGGAGAAAGGCGGCGGACACCAGCCGGGTGAAGCACTCGGAAGGGGTGTGGCCGCCGTCGGCGACGTCGTCGAGCGACTGACGCAGCGTGCGAGGCAGACAGTCCGGCGCCGCCGCGCACCAGAAGTGGTGGGTTTGCGCTTGCCCGTCAAACACGAAGTGCTCGCGGCGGCCTGGCCTGAACAGGTGCGCCTCACCCACCCGGAGCGTCCGGCTGCACGCGTCGACCCGCACCTCGCAGGAGCCGGAATAGAGCAGGGCCAGCTGGTAATCCCGCTGGACGCGTGGCCCGCAGTAGCCGCCCGGCTGGTAGCGGACCTGCCCAAACGTCACGTGCTGCGAACGCACGCTGCGTTGCTCCCACTCGATGTTTGCTCCGTCGTAGGCTTGGTTGCTCGGTTTCATAACGGTGAAAGCGTAGCAGAGGGAGGCGTGGCCGACAATGGCAGTTGTGATGGCGGATATGTTATTTATGATAACAGGTATTTTCACGCCGATTGGTAAGCGGTATAGTACGGGCATACTGTGACGTGGGGTATACGCGAAGTCGTCTGGGCCGGGCGCCGGTGGAGCGCGCGGGCTCGGTTGACAGGACGCGTAGGAAATCGGCAAGGAGACGGGTATGGAACAGTCCGCGCAGCAGATGACGAGCAAGGGACGCGTGTTGGCGGCGCTGGCGCACCGGCAGCCGGATCGGGTGCCAATCGATTTCGGGAGCACGGCTGTGACGGGCATCCACGTGTCGGCCGTACACCGACTGCGGCTGGCGGTGACGGGTGACGCGTCCTGGCGCGTCAAGGTTGTCGAGCCCTACCAGATGCTGGGCGAGATCGACGAGGAACTGCGCGAGCGGCTCGGAATCGACGTGATCGGCCTGACCCCGCGCAAGACCATGTTTGGGTTTGAGAGCCGCGGGTGGAAGCCGTTCACGCTGTTCGACGGAACGGGCGTGCTCGTGCCCGAGGCGTTCAACACGACGGCCGACGCCAACGGCGACCTGCTGATCTATCCCGAGGGCGACCCGGCGGCGCCGCCCAGCGGGCGCATGCCCAAGGGCTACCATTTCTTCGACACGCTCGTGCGGCAGCCGCCGTTCGACGAAGACCGGCTCGACCCTGCCGACAACCTGGAGGAGTTCGGCCTGTTCGGCGAGGAGGAGCTCGCGTGGTACCGGCGGCGCACCGCCGAGCTGGACGCGCTGGGCGAGGTTGGCGTGACGCTCACCATGCCCGGCACCGCCTTTGGCGACATCGCGCTGGTTCCGGCGCCTTGGATGAAGCGACCCAAGGGCATCCGCGACATCGAGGAGTGGTACGTCTCGACCGCGATCCGAAAGGACTACGTGCTGGCCATCTTCGAGAAGCAGTGCGAGATCGGCCTGAAGAACCTGTCGGCGCTGATCGGAATCCTGGGCGACCGCATTCAGGCGGTCTTCCTGACCGGCACGGACTTCGGCACGCAGCGCGGGCTGTTCATCGGCGCGGACGCCTACCGAGAGCTGTTCAAGCCGTACCACAAGCGGGTGAACGACCTCGTGCATGCGAAATCGAGCTGGAAGACCTTCATCCATTCGTGCGGCGCGGTAGCGCAACTGATCCCCGAGTTCATCGAGGCCGGATTCGACATCCTGAACCCCGTGCAGTGCTCGGCGGTGGGCATGGATGCCCGAGACCTGAAGCGCGAGTTTGGGCGGCACCTGACCTTCTGGGGCGGCGGCGCAAACACGCAGCAGACGCTGCAGTTCGGTACGCCGGACGAGGTCTACCGCGAGTGCCGCGAGCGCATCGAGATCTTCGGCGAGGGCGGCGGGTTCGTGTTCGACGCCGTGCACAACGTGCAGGCCACCACGCCCACCGACAACCTGCTGGCGATGTTCCGCGCGATTCGCGACAGTCATGCGTGAGCGCGGCTCGCACCCCGGTAAGCAAGGAGCGGATATGGAAACGTCTCACCGATCACAGGACTCTGCTGCGGCTGTCGCGTGGTCTTACCTCTTGCCGATCTGCCTGGTGGCGACGCTGGGGGGCTTGCTCTTCGGCTATGACACGGGCGTGATCTCCGGCGCGATTGAGGCGCTGACGCAGCGCTTCCAGCTCAGCGATCTGATGAAGGGGTGGGCCTCCGGCTGCGTGCTGCTCGGCTGCGCGGCGGGCGTGCTGCTGGTCGGCCCGATTTCGGATCGCTTCGGGCGGAGGCGCGCGCTCTTTATCTCCGCATTCCTGTTCCTCGTTTCGGCCGTGGGCACGGCGCTGCCACGCGACGTCTGGACGTTCATCCTGTTTCGCCTTGTGGGCGGGGTCGGCATCGGCGTGGCGTCGATCTCAACCCCCATGTACATTGCGGAGATCACGCCGGCCCATTTGCGCGGGCGGATGGTCGCCGTGAATCAGATCGCCATCGTCGGCGGCATCGCGGCCACGTCGTTTGCGAACTACTTCATCGCCGGGTGCGGCGACCAGGCGTGGAACGTCGCGACCGGCTGGAGGTGGATGTTCGCGATGGGCGTTTTCCCCGCCGTCGCGTTCCTGCTGCTGCTGTTCCGGATACCCGAGAGCCCGCGCTGGCTGCTTGAGGCGGGCCGCGGCGGCGAGGCGCTCGCGATCCTCGGAAAGGTCGGCGGGAAGGGGTTTGCCGCTGCAGAAGCCGAGTCCATCCGGCAGTCGCTGGCTGGCGAAAAGGGCACGTGGGGCGAGCTGTTCTCGCGCCGCCTGCGGCTCCCGCTCGCGCTCGGAGTCGCGCTGGCCGTCCTGCAGCAGGTGACGGGCATCAACGTCTTCATGTACTTCGGCGCGACGATCTTCAAGACCATGAGCCAGTCCACGGGCGTGGACGCCGGGCTGCTGCAGCAGATCGTCATCAACGGCTCGGGCGTGCTGTTCACCGCGATCGCCATCGCGACGGTCGACAAGTGGGGCCGCAAGCCGCTGATGCTGGTCGGGTCGCTGGGCATGGGCGTCAGCCTGATCGCCATGGGCGTCATGGCGCAGACGATGAACGATCCCGCGGCAGCCAGCCATTTGATGCTCGCCTTCATCGTTCTCTACATCGCCTGCTTCGGCCTGTCGGTCGGCCCAGTGATCTGGGTGATTCTCTCCGAGATATTCCCGACGGCGGTGCGCGGGCGCGCGCTCGGCCTCGCGACGTTCTGCCTGTGGGTGGCCGATTACGCGGTGACGCAGACGTTTCCGATCATGGACGCGAAAGACTCGTGGTTCGTCGCTCACTTCAGCCACGCGTTCCCGTTCTACGTCTACGCCGCTTTCTGCGCCGTGCTGATTGTGGTCATGTGGCGGTTCGTTCCAGAGACAAAAGGCAAGTCGCTCGAGGAGATCGAAAGAAGCTGGCGCCGTCGTGATTAAGGGCGGCGAACGGCGCGACAACTGTGGCCTGAGTCGATGATGAAAGGAGGCAGCACATGATGAGAAGTAGCCTGTGTCTGATAGGCGGTTGGGTTGTTTCGATGGTTTTCGGCGCTTCGCCGGCGGAGGGGCGGCTTGCCGGACGGCAGACGGTGTCGCTCGATGGCGAGTGGCAGATCGCGGACGGCAAGTCGCCCACGGAGATGCCTGCCGACTACGACCACACGGTTCAGGTGCCGGGACTGGCTAATCTAGCGGAGCCCGCCTTCAAAGACGTGGATCAGTTCATCAGCCGCGAGAACATGGCGCGCCGCATCACCTACAAGCTCGCGCCGGACGACTGGCTGAAGAAATACTGGGCGGGCAAGTCCGATCAGGAGCGCGACTACTTCTGGTACAGCAAGACGTTCCGCGCGCCGAAGGAGAGGGCCGTGGCGCTGCTCAAGGTCAACAAGGCGCAGTTCGGCACCGCCGTCTGGGTGAACGGGCAGAAGGTCGGCGAGTATGCGGGCTGTTTCACGGCCGGCCATTTCGACCTTGGCCCTGCGATCCGCTGGGGCGAGGAGAACGTGCTCGTCATCCGTATCGGGGCGCATCCCGCTGTGCTGCCGGACACCTATCCGACGGGCTCGGACTTCGAGAAGAACATCTGGACGCCGGGCATCTATGACAGCGTGTCGCTGATCTTCTGCGACAACCCCGCCATCGAGAGCGTGCAGGTCGCGCCGCGCGTGGGCACGGGCGAAGCCGTGATCCAGACGCGGGTGAAAAACCGGTCGGACGTCCCCGTCACCGCGTCGCTGAGCCACACGGTCAAGACGTGGAAGCGCGGTAAGCAGGTCGCGGCCGCCGAGCCGCTCTCCGTCGCGCTGCAGCCGGGCGAGGAGAAGGTGCTCACGCAGACGGTCAAGATTCCGGACGCGCGCCTGTGGTCGCCCGAAGACCCGTTCCTTTACACCGTGGAGTCGGCTACGGGCGGCGACACAGCGACCACGCGCTTCGGCATGCGGGAGTTCCGCTTCGACGCGGCAACGAAACGGGCCTACCTCAACGGCCAGATCTACTATTTGCGCGGCTCAAACATCACGCTGCACCGCTTTTTTGAGGATCCGCTCTGCAAGGCTCTGCCGTGGAATGAAAAGTGGGTGCGCAAGCTGCTCGGCGACCTGCCCAAGAAAATGCACTGGAACTACTTCCGGTTCTGCATCGGGCCGGTGCCCGACCGCTGGCTCGACATCTGCGACGAGGAGGGGCTGCTGATCCAGAACGAGTTCTTCGTTTGGACGGGCGCTCCGGGCTGGTTCAAAGATTACGCACGCACGCACGATGCGGGCGAGATGATCCGCCAGTACACGGACTGGATGCGTGACAACTGGAACCACCCCAGCGTCGCGGTCTGGGACGCGAACAACGAGACCAAAGACGCCAGCTTCGGCGATACGATCATTCCGGCTGTGCGTTCCTTGGACCTCTCCGATCGCCCGTGGGAAAACAGCTACAACAAGCCCGCCGGCCCGAACGACCCGGTCGAGCACCACCCGTACCTGATGATCAGCGGCTGGCGCGGCAAGCTGACTTTCAAGATGAGCGATCTGGAGGCGATGGACAGCAAGCCGAAGCCGGGCCAGCTCCCGTCCGACACGAACCCGGCGCTGGTCAACGAGTACGGGTGGCTGTGGCTCAACCGCGACGGAACGCCGACGCTGCTTACCGAGAACGTCTACGCGCAACTTCTGGGAACGAACGTCGCCGCGCGCGAGCGGCTCGACCTGTATTCGTATCTGCTCGGGGCCAAGACCGAGTTCTGGCGGGCGCACCGCCAGTACGCGGGGATCATCCACTTTGTTTATCTCACATGCAGCTACCCCGGCGTCTACACCGCCGACCATTTCGCGGACGTGACCCGGCTTACGCTCGACCCGGCGTTCGCGGACTACATGGGCGAGGCCTTCAAGCCGCTGGGTGTCTACGTCAACTTCTTTCAGCCGACGCTGAAGGCGGGCGCGACGCGTGACTTCAAGGTGATGCTGGTGAACGACGGCGGTGCGCCCGTGGCTGGCACACTGGCGCTGACGGTTGAGAACGAGAAGGGCAAGATCTTGGCCCGCGCCGAGCAGCGCTTCAACCTGCAGGCGCTCGGCGACGCGAGCTACACGCTGCCGCTGACCGTTCCCGCCACCGTCGGCAACTGCGTGCTGAGGGCCACCGCAACGGGCGACAAGAAGACAAAGGACGGGCCGACCGTGAGCCGCCGCTGGGTGACGGTGGAGCGCTGAAGCGGCACGACAGAAAGAGTTGCCCGCGAATGAGCGCAAATGATCTCACGTGGGGGCGTTTAGTCAGGCCCTTGATGTGCCGTCGAGCACCGCGCGGAGCGTGCGAGCGAGGGTGGGCGTGTCGAAGGGCTTTTCGAGCCGGCGGATCATGGCGTCGAGCACACCGTGCCGGCAGAGGGCGTCGTCGGTATAGCCGGACATGTAAAGAACCTTGAGGCCGGGCTGCGTCTGCTCAATGCGCGTTGCGAGAAGTCTGCCGCTCATGCCGGGCATGATGACGTCGGTGAGCAAGAGGTCGGGGCGCACGCCCTGCTCCTGCTGTGGGGCCGGTTGGGTTGTCAGGCGGGGAAGATGGATGCTGAATGTCGTTCCGCGACCCGATTCGCTCGACACCTCGACCGTGCCCCCCGATTGTTTGATGATGCCATAGACGGTCGCCAAGCCCAGGCCCGTGCCCTTGCCTAGCTCTTTGGTGGTGAAGAACGGCTCGAAGACACGAAGCTGTGTCGCCTCGTCCATCCCGCTACCCGTATCGTTGACAGCGAGCATGACGTGTGGCCCTTCTTGAGCGTCGACGTGGTGTAGCGCGTAGTGCTCGTCGAGTTCGACATTGGCGGTCGAGATGGTGAGCGACCCTCCTTGCGGCATGGCGTCGCGCGCGTTCATCGCAAGGTTTATGATGACCTGTTCGATCTGCCCCCTGTCGGCTAACACCAGCCCGAGGTCGCTCGCAAGTGAAGTCTGAAGCGCAATGTCTTCGCCGATCAGACGGCGGAACATCTTCTGGGTGTGGCTCACCACGTCATTCAGGCGGACCGCTACCGGCTGGAGGGTTTGCTTGCGGCTGAAGGCGAGCAACTGGCGGGTGAGGCTCGCAGCACGCCGGCCGTCTTCCACGATTTCGACGATGTCGGTGCGCAGGGGATCGCTTTCGCACACCTGGTCGAGGAGGCTCTCGCCGTATCCGAGGATCACCCCGAGCAAGTTGTTGAAGTCATGTGCAATGCCGCCTGCGAGCCGCCCGGTGGCCTCGAGCTTTTGCGACTGGAGTAGCTGCGCTTCGGCTTTACGCAATTGGGCGGTCCGCTCAAGTACGCGCTGCTCCAAATGTTGGTTTAGACGCACGATCTCTTCCTCAGCCTTTTTCCTTGCCGTGATATCCGACAGGATGCCGTCGCCTGACCCGCTGCCATCGGGCTGCAACCAAACAGCGGCGTTCAGCGTAAGCCAGCGGATGTCGCCGTTAGGTAGGCGGACCTGCATTTCATAGTTGAACGGCTTTCGGTCGCGCGCGCTGTTCTCTTCGGCGGCCATCAGGCCTGGAAGATAGTGGGGGAGCACCTGCGAATAGACCGTGCGTGCATCGGCAAGGACTTCCTCAACGCTCAAGCCCAACACGTGACGGACCGCGCCACTAATGTAGGTAAAACGCCGGTTGCCGCTGGTCTCGCCGACGAGCTGATAGAACACGACGCCCGGCAGGTTGTCGGCCAGCGCCCGCAAACGGCGTTCGCTCTCCGGTACAACACCTTCGGGCTGCTTGCCCTCGGTGTTGTGGCCGGCGCAGAGCCGCTCCTCGGCTTCCGCGAGCCGGGCGAGCAGCTTGGCGTTCTCCGCAAGAAGCCGGTCGCTGGTAAAGTGGTCTGCTTGCTTGAGGTCTGTAGCATAAGTCAGTTGTTATTGACAGAGCCAATAACGATGCCCCTTTCTTCTGCAACATCCACAACAACCGCCACCTAACCGCATGGGCAGAGTTGCGTCAGGCGCCATTTTTTTTGCGATCGTATCCGGGCTTTAACCCACACGTTATTCAACCGCTTTTGTGCTTTTAATTTATATCGGGTTGTCTTCCGCCATTCAACTTGTTTGCGGAAACTAATGCTCAGTCCCGTGCAGTTCTCCTCGCGCACTTGACGTTGACGGCGTTAATGAGTACGCTCACCCAGTAGTTGATTGTTGATCAGGGGGCGTTGCAATGAAAAAAATCGGTTTTCTGGCGATTTTGGCTGGCTCTGCGTTCGGGGCGCAGACGGTTCTGTATGTTAATCCTCAATCCGGGTGCGATGCCAACGACGGCTCCGCAGCGAAACCGTTCGCGTCACTCGAAAAAGCCCGCGACACGGTTCGCACGATGAAGAAGGACGCCGTGCTTCTTGCGGGCGGCGTCGCCGTCGAGCTGACGGGCACGTTCGCGATGCCGACGAACGCCTTTGTGCTGGACGCGGACGACGGTGGCTCGTCTGCGATGGCCCCCGTCGTCTATCGCGCGTCGAAGGCGGGCGCGCTGTTTGTCGGCGGACACGTCCTGCCGTCGAGCGGCTTCAAGGCGGTGTCTGATGCGGCGACGCTGGCGCGCCTGCCGGAAGGGGCTCGGGGCAAGGTCGTCGCGTTTGAGTTGAGGTCGGTGGGTGTTGCGAAACTGGCGCCCCTTCCCGACAAGTTTAACGGCTGGAGCGAAATGGAAGTCTTCTGCGGTGGCCAGGCGATGCGGCTCGCCCGCTGGCCGAACACCGGCTGGGCTCAGATCGACAAGGTGGTCGACCGCGGCGTCAAGCCGGTGGACAAGGCGACCGGTGAATGGGAGTTCGGCTACAAAGGCGGAACCTTCGAGTACGCCGAAGAGGCGCCGACCCGCTGGGACGTCGCGACGGGCATTTGGATGAACGGGTTTTGGTGCCACGACTGGGCCAACGAGACGCTCAAGATCGGGGCCATCGATAAAGAGAAGAGGCAGATTACGGCCGCCGCCGTGCATACCTACGGCATCGGCAACTCCTCGAAGTGGCACACGGCCAAGCGCCGCTACTACGTGTTCAATCTGCTGGAGGAGCTCGACGCGCCGGGCGAATGGTATGCCGATCGCGAGGGCGGCGTGCTGTACGTCTACCCGCCAACGGGTGAGTTGGGCGACGTGGTTGTTTCGGTTCAAAAGCAGCCGCTCATCAAGATCGCAAAAGCCAGTCACGTAAGGCTGGACGGATTGACCTTTCAATATAGCACGGGCAAAGCTGTCTCCGTCGCCGACTGTGAAAGCGTTGTGCTGGAGAACCTCCGCGTGTCCAACCTCACGACGGACGGCCTCAGCGTCAGCGGAGGAAAGAATTGTGGGCTGAACCGCTGCGAGGTCTTCGGCGTTGGAGGGACGTGCGTGTCCGTGTCCGGCGGCGACCGCAAATCGCTGACTGGCTGCGGCCATTTCGTCACGAACAGCCACCTGCATCACAGCGGGCGTTTGCAGCGCACGCAGGGCAAGTGCCTGAGCTTCAGCGGCGTCGGCATCCGTGTGGCGCACAACCTGATTCACGACTCGCCTTATATCGCGGTGGTCTACGGCGGCAATGAGAACCTGTTCGAGTACAACGAGGTGCACTCCGCGATGATGGAGAGCGGGGACGGCGGCGGGATGTACACTGGGCGCGACTGGGGTTCGCAGGGCAACGTCGTCAGAAACAACTACTTTCACCATTTCGGCCAGCCGGGCGTGGAGTGGCAGAAGGCGAAGGGCCTGAATCCCGAGTACGAGCCGCTGAAAGAGAGTGTCATGGTCATGGGCGTGTATCTGGACGACTGCGACAGCGGCGACACGGTCTGCGAGAATATCTTTTTCCGCACGGGGTGGTCGGCGTTCGTCGGCGGCGGACGCTACAACACGATCCGGAACAACCTGTTCATCGAGTGCACCGCCGCGTTGCATCTGGACGACCGCGGCCTGAAGCGGGCACGCCCGGGTGAAGGAACGAAAGATGGCTGGGATCTGCTGGCCAAGCTACAGGCGCTCAACTGGCAGGCGTCGCCTTGGAAGGACAAATACCCTCATTTGGTCAACGTCATGCAGGATGAGCCGAAGCTGCCGCTGCACAACGTGTTCGCCGAGAACGTGGCGATCAACTGCGCGAGGTTCCTGCAGATGCACGGCAGCCTGAAGGACACGACGCTGCCGCGGCTGGATTTCCATGAAAACCTCGTGCTCGGGCCGGTCAACAAACAAGATGCCGAGGTGTTCCCGCAGACGGATGACGGCAAGAAGCGCGCCGAGTTCCGTGCTGAAGCACTGCCGGACAGCGCGGATCCGGACGTGAGCGGATTCAAAGTGCAGGACGGCGCTGAGTTCAAGCGGCTGGCGCCGTGGTTCAAGCGGGTGCCGCTCGAGGCGATCGGGATTAGCGCGGCGCAGAAGTGAAATGACGGATGAGACAGGTAAGCAGGAGCGACTTCTTCACGGTCGTGGCGTCGTTCCGCCTGTCGCGCGCGCGGTCGAGCGGCTGATGTCCTCTCTACAATTGGCGCAGGGCCTGCGGACGGCAGGGTTTGTGCCCTCCCTGCCCATGGCCGTGCTTCGTACCCGAGCTGTCCAGAAAACACCGTGACCCTGCTGAGCCGTTCGTGGTAACATCACGCCTATTCGCCAGAGTCTTACACCTGAGACGGGTTGGCTCGGGCTGTGTCGTGTGGGCAGAGAAGGCGGGTCAGGAGAACAACATGTCGCGTACGGATTTGTCGGTGGAGATGGCGGAAGAGGTCCGCAGGCGGGTTTTCGCGGAGCCGGGCTTCATGAAGGTCACGCAAGTCGTGCGCCGGGGCGGCGGCACCTTCCGCATCAGCTTGCGCCCGGTGGTGATCAAGGGCGAGAAGCGCTACCAGGCCGAGATGACCGACGAAGGCAAGACCACGGTCAAGAACTTCGACGAGAACGCTGCGCGGAAGGGGCTCGAAGACATGCTGGAGCAGACGGGGCCGCGCGAGCTGCACCTGATGACGGCGGCGGGCGACCTGCACGTGCGCGTGACGCGCAAGGGCAAGGCGCTGGAGTCGCGCAGCGCGGCGATGGAGCGGGCCGTGGACGCCGCGCCCGCGCACGACCGCGTCAAGCAGCAGCCGCTGACCTCGTTCGACTCGGTGGCCCTGCTCAAGGCCGTCGATATCGCCGACGCGGACGGCCGCATCAAGGCCTCGATGCGCGGCAAGTACGACCAGGTGAACGAGTTCCTGAAGGTGATCGACGCGACGATCGCCGAGAAGCCCGAAAAGACGTTCAACATCGTGGACTGCGGCTGCGGCAAGGCGTACCTGACGCTGGCGGTTTACTTCTATCTGACGCAGGCTCGCGGCTTCGACGTGCGCGTGTGCGGCATCGACCGCAAGGCGGATGTCGTGGAGACCGCGCGTAAGCTGGCCCGGAACCTCGACGTCGCGGAGCACGTGACGTTCGTGGAGGGCGACATCGCGACGAGCGAGCCGCCCTTCGAGCCGGACCTGATGTTGAGCCTGCACGCATGTGACACGGCGACGGACGAGGCTCTGGCCCGAGGCATGGAGTGGAAGTGCCGCTACCTGCTGTGCGCGCCGTGTTGCCAGCACGAGTTGCACAAGACGCTGAAGGAGGCGGGCCCCATGCAGGCCGTGTTGCGCCACGGCATCCTGCGCGAGCGGCTGGCCGACCTCTTGACCGACGCCTTCCGCGCGCAGATTCTGAGGGTGCTGGGTTTCCGTGTGAACATCGTCGAGTTCGTCTCGGCCGAGGCCACGGCCCGCAACATTTTGCTCAAGTGCGAGTTCTCCGTAAAGCCGGGGCAGCAGGCCGCGGTCAGCGAGTACCTCGAGCTGCGCGACTTCTGGAAGGTCACGCCGTGGCTTGAGACGCGCATGGCGCGGCTGATGGGCAAGTACCTGTCGAAGTACTAGGCGGGGACGGCGGTTCCCTAGCCGAGCAGCGCGTCTTGGGCTTGGTCCTGCTCGCGCTGGAGGCGGTTGAGTTCGGTGGCGTCGCGATCCCACTCTTCGGTGATGAGGCCGAGCTGGTCCTGGACGATCCTGAGCCGCTTGTTGGTGGCGGCGTAGTCGGTGTCCGGCGTGCGGTTGAAAAGCACGGCGGAGAGCTTCTCGAGTTCGGCCTCCAGCTCGGCGATGCGCGCTTCCGCGTGGGCCACTTTATCCCGCAGCGCCTTGATTTGGGGCTGGCGCTTGACGCGCTCTTGGGCTCGGGCGCGGCGCAGGTCTTTGCCGCTGACAGCCGTCGACACGCCGTCGGGCCCCGGCACCACGGCTGCGGGGGCGGCGTTTTCGTTCGAGCGGCTTTCCCCCGAGGTCTTCTCGCGGTAGTAGTCGTAGCCGCCTGGGAAGCGGCGCACGCCAGCGGGTGAAACCTCGATGATCGACGTCACGGTGTTGCGAACGAACTCGATGTCGTGGCTGACGAGGCAGACGGTGCCGTCGTATTTGTTGATGGCCTGCTCCAGCGTCGCGCGGCCCTCAAGGTCCAAGTGCGTGGTCGGCTCGTCGAGCAGCATGAAGTTGGGCGGAGCGAGAAACAGGCGCAGGAAGGCGAGGCGGATCTTCTCGCCGCCGCTGAGCACGCCGGCTGGCTTGCCGATGTCGTCTGACGAGAAGCCGAATGAGCCGAGCTGCGAGCGGAGGATCTTCTCGGTGGAGCCGGGCGAGCAGCGCTTCGCGCACTCGAAGACCGAGACCTCGGTGGGGATGGTTTCGGCGAACTCCTGCGAGAGGTAGCCGGGCATAACCTTGTGGCCCAGCGTGCAGGTGCCCCGCGTGGGCTGGCGCGTGCCAGCCATGATGCGCAGCAAGGTCGTTTTGCCCATGCCGTTGAAGCCGACAATCGCGACCTTGTCGCCGCGTGCGATGCTGAGGTTCACATCGGCGAGCACGTTCCGGACACCGTCGTAGGAGAAGTCCACGTTTTCGATGCGGACGATTTCCGCTCCTGAGTGGGGCGCGGGCGCGAGGCGCAGGCAACCGGCCGCCATGCTGCGTTTGGGCAGCTTGATCGCGTCCTCTTCGATTTTCTCGATCATCTTCATGCGGCTCTGCGCTTGGGTGGCTTTCGAGGCGGTGGCCT
>CAYLUN010000008.1:0-122463 GCA_964386865.1 uncultured Lentisphaeraceae bacterium
AGGATCGTCTCCAGCGCCTCGCGCTCGATGACCTTCAGCCCGGCGCGGGACTCCAGCTCGGAGCGCAGCGCGATGCGGTAGAGCAGCGCCACGCTCTCCGCTTCGGGGTTTGCGCCTGCAGGGAGCACCGGCCCGAGGCACGCGAGCACGCGGGGCCGCGCGCTGGCGACAGGTTTCGCGCCCGGCGCGGCGGCCGCCTCTTTGCCTTTGGCCGCGACCTGGTCGATCAGCTTGCGCAGTTCGTCGCGCCCCTCTTGGCTGGCGCTCCGCGCGATGTACTCAGACACGACGCGCGCCAGCTGATCCTGCGCGTTCTGCTGGAGCACGGCGGAGACCAGCGCGTTGGCCGACTTGGGCGCCCCCGCACGCGAGAGCGCGACCGCGTCGCGGATGGCGTCCTGCCGCGCCTTCGCGTCAGCCGCCGGGTCGGTTCCGCGCGTTCCGCCGGCGGGAGCGACCTCGGCCTGAGGGGTCAAAGCCGCCAGCTGCGCGCCTTCTTTCTGGCGCACGAAGACGAACTCGCCGCCCGCGTGGCCGCTGACGGGAAGCGGCCCCATCTGCACCATCTGCCCGGTCAGCGCGGCGACGCGCTCGCGCAGGGCCAAGCCGAGGTCGTTCGCCGAGAAGACCGTGCGGTCGCCGTGCGCCAGGTAGTTGATGACCTGCTGGGCGAAGACGCTGTGGCCGGCCCCGCTGTCGAGCACGGGCTCGAGGCCGCCGCTGGTGATCAGGTAGCGCGAGGGCTTGGCGATGGCGCGCTCGTACCAGGCCTTGCCGCCGCGCGAGCTGAGGGGCTCGTCGCCGCGGAAGAGCGAGCCGCTGTAGCAGGCGTCGGAGAGGACCAGGACATGCCGAGCGCGCGAGGCGTTGATCAGCCGCGTGATGGTCGAGTTCCAGAGCCAGTCCTCCTTGGCCTGCCGGCCGTCGACGCTCTTGCGGGCGTCGGCCGGGATCCAGTAGCCCTCCTGCAGCTTCTCGTCGAAGAAGCCGTGACCGGCGAAGTAGATCAGGTCCGCGCCGTCGGTGCCGGAGGTGGCGAGCTCGTCCAAGGCGTTCAGGATGGCGGCGCGCGTGGCTTCGCCGTCGAGCAGCGTCTGCACATGAAAGCCGTAGTCGGCGGAGAGCGTCTGGGCGACGGCCTCGGCGTCCGCGCGGGCCGAATTCAGCGTCTGCCAGCCCTCGCCGCCGTTCTTCGCGTACTGGTTGATGCCGATGACGAGCGCCCGGTAGTTCGGGAGCGCGGACTTCTGCTCGCCGTCGCCCCGCGCCGCGGGCGCGGCCGCGGGCGGCTCGCCCGCGCCAGCCACCGGCTCTCGGGTGCGGTTCAGCCAGAGCGCGCCCAGCGCGACGGCGATGATGACGAGGCTCGTGCCGGACGCCACGATGCTCCACGCCCGCGACCGTCGGGCAGACGGCACGACGGGGTCGGCCGGCGCCGCCGCGCGCGACGGCTGGCTGGAGGTGCCCGCAGGCGTCGGGGGCACGAGCCCCGCGCGGTTGACCTTGTACGCGTTCACGCCTCCGGCCGGCGGATAGTCAGGCATCCTCTTGGTGGTGTTATCGGGTGTAGACATAGTAACCTTCTTTCACGATCGCATCGGCCGCAGAGGGAATGATGCGCGCCGTACTGGTGTTCTGTTGGATCCTTTCAAGCTGCAGCTGCACGGGCTTTCCTTCGGCTTTGCAGAGCTGGCCGTCGGCGGCTCCGGCCGCGGCGGCGCCTTCAAACACGAGGAAGCGGCTGTTCTCTGTGGCGCCGTCCATCCGGCCGACGTTCAGCGTGACGCGCGCGCCGTCGCGGCGCAGCACTTCGCCGGTGATCAGAGGGAAACCCTGCTCGACTTTCAGAACCAAGCCGGCGACCGCGTCGTCGAGCCCGTCGTCAGGGTCGGGGGTATAGACGTCGCTGGCGAAGATGACCTCGCCGTTGCCGGTTTCGACGGCTTTCAGGTAGACGGTGACTCCCTTGGCCTCGCTGAAGATCTTGCCCATCAGCAGCATCTCCGCCGGAACCATCTTGCCGATGCGCAGCGCGGCTGAAGGGTCGGCAAGATCGGACACGCTCAGGCCCTGCTCGCGGAGCACGAAGTCCCACCCCTCGTTGCGCTCCAAGAGCCGGAACCGCACGGGCTCGCGCGTCAGCTCGGTCTCCATCGAGCGCTTCACGCGCGTGCCCACCAGCCCTGATTCGGACGGCGTCAGCGGAGGCACGCCCACGCTGAGGCGGAAGCTGTCGTCCAAATACTCGGGCTTGATGCGCACGACCGTCAGCGCCTGCGACGTCCGGTTGCCGGCGCGGTCCAGCGCGACGACCTCGAACGCGTTGGTGCCGAGGTCGAGCGGCAGGCGGCGGGCGAAATAGGTTCGGACGGTGCCCTCGTCAGCGGGCTCCAGGAGGCTCTCGCCGTTGATTGTCACGCTGGCGAGCCCGCCGCCGTCGGCGGCCGTCCCATCCACAAAGAAGTCCTCAACAAACACGCGCGTCAGCGGCTGGCAGCCCCGCAGGGAGAGCGCCGGGCGCAGGCGGTCGCCGGAGCCGGCGGACGTTTGCGTTGTCTGCGCCGTCAGCCTCAGTGCGCCCGCTGCGCCGCCCGCGCGGCACGCAAGCGCCCACTGCTCCATCTGCCCGATCACCGTCTGGCCGGCCGCAAAGCCAAGCCCGCACGCCACCGTGTCGCCGGCGGCTGGCCGCCAGCGGGCGACCGGGCGGGCGGGCGATTGAGCGAGGGCGGAATCGTTCAGCGGGCACTCGAGCCGGTTGCCCGCCAGATCGGTGGCGACGAGGACCGCGCCGGCGGCTGGCACGCGCAAGGAGACAGCGACCTCCCGCGACGCGCCGTCTGGCGTGCGCCGGATGGCGGCGCCGTCGGCCACCTCCACGGAGGCCACGCCGTAGTCGTCGCGGCAGACGCCCTCCACGAGCCAGCCGAGGCCATCGGGGGTGACGCTCCGCACCGCGAACCGCGGCGGCTGCCAGTCCGCGATTCGCACGGCAGACGCCTCGGTCCGCTGTCCCGCGAGATCCTCCGCGACCACGGCGACCGTGTTGCTGCCCGGCTTTAGAGCCACGCGACGCGAGAACGGCAGCGAGGGGGCGGCCAGCTCGATAAACTCGGGCCTGCCGCACACGGCGAGGCGCCGGATGCGCCCCTCGCCTGCGGCGGTGCCGCTGAGCACGAGGGAGCGCTCGCGCGTATAGGCCACCGCGTCGGCGCGGTCCAGGCGGATCTGCGGCGCGGGCATCGCGCGGCCGGCCATCTGCTTCTGGAGGGCGAGGTTCAGGTAGTGCTTCGCGCGGCCGGACGGCTCTTGCCGCAGGGAGGTCTCGAGGTAATGAACCGCCTGGGTGTAGTCTTGCCGCTCGTACAGGCAGACGCCGAGCTCGCGGTTGGGGAAGTAGCCCTCCACGAAGTGCAGCCCATAGGTGCGCGCCCGCCACATGTCGCGCGTGTTGCCGAACCGGGCGCCTGAGCGCAGACCCAAGCTGCGCTGGAAATCGGCCGTCGCCTCCTCGACGCGGTCGTTCTTCAGGAAGAACGTGCCCCGCGCATAGTAGTTCCACCAGTTGTGGTGATAGAGTTCCCCGCCTTCTGATTCCGGTGCCGGGGCCACACAACCCAGGATGGTCAGCAGCACGCCGGCCAGAAGAACCCACGCGCCGCACGTCCGGGCGCCGCTTTCGGCACGCGCGTGCTGACGCCGCCTCATCTGTGGCAGACGCAGTCTCATGGCCGTCCTCCAACACCCTCGGCACCGGAAAGCATGTCCAGCTCCTCCGCCATCGCGGCGGCGGACGAGTCGACCTGGCCCGTGAAGGCC
Organism: uncultured Lentisphaeraceae bacterium; assembly: GCA_964386865.1. Lineage (GTDB taxonomy): Bacteria > Verrucomicrobiota > Kiritimatiellia > RFP12 > UBA1067 > CAYLUN01. Next base: position 3,820 of record CAYLUN010000008.1, read on the forward strand.
TCCATACAGGAAAAGTCCCCGCTCCACTCGCCGACGGCCCGCCCGCTGCGCAGCCGCGCCTGCACGCACACCGAGAAGGCGCCGTTTCGCAGCTCCTGCAGCCGCAGCGAGAGCGCCAAGCCGGAGGGCAGCGTCTGCCCGCGGCTCGCGGTCGCCCGCGCCAGAGCGGCCACCAGCGCCTGCTGGCAGCGCTGCGCCGCCCCCGGGTCGAGCGCAGGCGCGCCTGCCGGCTCGACGGCGCCGCGATACGCGAGCGGGACGAACGTGGGCGTCTCCCAGCGCAAGCCCCTCGGAGCCATCCATGCGGGCGAGACCGCGAGGATCAGCAGCGCAGCGGCGGCGAGCCCTGCGATGCCCAAGGCCGGGCGGCGGAACTGGCTGAACCGATAGGCTCGCGGCCAGCGGGCGGGGGCCGGGTTAGGAACCGGAGTCGCAGCGGCCGGCTGTTCGCGCTCCCACGCCGCCAGGGCCTCTTCAGCCAGGGCCGCGTCGGCGTCCGCTTGCCCGTCCGCCCCGACGAGCCGTGGCAGCGCCTCGCGAACGAGGAGGTCGAGGCGACGCGCCCGCTCGAGCTGGGCACGCAGCCCGGCGTCGGTGGAAAGGCCCTGCTCCAGCGCGTGGCGTCCAGCCTCATCCAGCTCACCGTGCAGGTAAGCCCAGATGGCTTCGCTGATCTTGTTGGCGTCCGCTTTCACGTCTTCTCCTCCATCGTCTGCCGACCGGGTAACCGGCCCGGACATGCGATTCCTGTCCGTTAAGTCGTATGACGCGGGTTATTCTTCCGTAAAAAGTGCCGCCGCTTAAAAAAAGCGGCTCACTCTCGGCCGCCAAGCCGACAGCGCGGCTCGCCGCACGCGCGGGCGGGCCCGGCCCCCTAGACGTGCCCCGAGGAAGAAGACGCGGCGCCGGTCTGCTCGAGGATCTCGCGCAGCCTGTCCAAACAGCGCGACAGACGGCTTCCGACGGTGTTGACGGCGACGTTTTGGCGCTCGGCCATTTCTTTGTAGGAAAGGCCTTCCACATAGAATTGCCGCAGGCAAGCCTGGCTGGGCGCATCCATCTGGGCCATCGCCCGACGGAGGACCGCGACACGTTCCGCACGCTGCAGGGCGTGCACCGGGTCGAACTCGGCGCCGGCCGCGACGTCGATGTCCACCCACTCGCCGTCCTCGTTCCAATGGCCGAGCGGCGTGAGCCGGTTTTGATCGCGCAACTGTTTGCGCAGCAAATCGATACATCTATTTACGCAGATCTTCCGGACGAACGCCGTCAGCGCTTGCTCGGACTGCAGGCGCTCAATGGCTTGGACGATGCCCACCTTGATCGTCTGAACCGCATCTTCACTGGTGTGGGAATCAAAATGCCAGCGCGGCCACGCGGCGATCGCACGGATCGTCGCATCGAAATGGCCAAAGAAAGCCGCCCACGCTCGCTCGTCTCCCGCACGCAGTTCAGCGAGTGTCGGTAGTGTGGTCTCGTCCGTTTTCTTCACCGCAAGTAGACCCCCTGCCTGCGACCCTTCGCCCTTCCCGAACCGTCTGACAGACAGGGCGCAAAACCACGATTCCGAGTATTAAATTCAAAATCGTTGACATTATAGGGGCTTTTATGGGAAGAAGGAAGCACATTCAAGCGACTTTACGGACAGCCGCGCAATGGTGCGCTGCGTCCTTGTACCGGCGAGGCCGGCCGGCACGGCGCTGAACCGCTGAACCGACGACGCGCCCACAACGCGGCCAGAATGCGAGAACAAGCGATGAGATCCGACAAGCCAGTCACAGGGAAGGCCCTGCGGGCGGACAGCGCGGCGAGCGAGCCGCGCTGGCAGGCGGCGTTCATGGCGGTCGTGCTCGCGGCCGCCCCCTCCGCGCTCCGCGCCGAGAGCATGACGCTATCCACCATCGCGGGCGACGTGCAGATCCCCTTGATTCACGTGGACTCGGGCGGGTCGCTGTTGACGCCTTCGGCGCCATCGGCCCCGTCGTTCTCGGCCCCGACGATCTTCTCGGCCCCCTTGCCGAGCGGGTCGGGCGCGCGCGCCTTGGGCGTTTCGGGCGCCTTCACGGCCATCGCCGACGATGCGACGGCGGCCTCTTGGAACCCGGCAGGACTGACTCAGCTTGAGCGCCCCGAATTCTCGTTCGTCTACCGGCTGAAGCAGGAGCACAACCGACACTGGTCCGGCAACGACGACTACCGCGTCGGCGACGACGACTACTACGGCAGCGCGCTCAACTACCTCAGCGCCGTTGTGCCCTTCCGGCTGTTCGGCCACAACGCCGTCTTCTCCCTCAACTTCCAGGAGGTCTACGACTTCACGTCGAGCTTCCACGCGGACTTCTCCGACAGCACCTCCAGCATGAACCGCGAAACCAAGACCGAGAGCTTCACGGACACGGTCACGACCCATTACTCCCTCGACAACGGCTACCTCAACGTGACCGAGTTCCTCACCACCCGCAAGACCACGACGCTCAACCAGACGCTCTCGTCGTCGACGCTCGGGTCGCTCTACTACGACCAGGTGGGCTCCATCCAGGCGATCACCCCGGCTTTCGCCTTCGAGATCACGCCCACGTTCTCCCTGGGCATCGCCGTCAATTTCTACCAAGAAGGCCTCCTCGGCGCGAGCGGGATCCGCTCTCAGACCTCCGCCACCTACTCCGGAACCATGGACAGCACCGTGACGACCACGGACGAGCGCTCGACGACCGGCACCTACGTTTACGGGGGCATGCTGGATCTCGAGTCGCCAGCGCAGGACATCTATTTCGGAGCGGACGGGGACGTGACGCCGTACACCACAACCGAAACGTACGGGGAGCTGACCGAACTCCACTACACGGGCTACTACGACGTCGACGACCGCATCGACGACTTCAGCGGCATCAACGCGACCTTCGGCGGCCTGTGGACGGTCAACGAGCGTCTCACGTTCGGCGCCTGCCTCGACCTGCCTTGGACAGCCACCGCCCACCAGACCAAGACCGTCACCTCGGGCGTCGTCGTGGATGACGCCTTGAAAACCTCCACGACCAGCCGCAGCACGACCAGCAAGGACGTCGAGTTCGAGTTCCCCCTGTACTGGGCGGTCGGCGCGGCGTGGCACTGGAACAACCGGCTCACGACCTCGTTCGACGTCAGCCAGACCCTGTGGTCGCAGTATTCCTTCAAGGCGGACGGGGAGTCCCGGATCAACCCCCTCGACGGCTCCGAGTACGGCGTCAACGCGGTGGCCGACTGCTGGGCGCTGCGCACCGGCACCGAGTACCTGTGGGTGCTCTCCCGCACTGAGATCCCCTTCCGCGTGGGCCTGTCGTGGGAGCAGTACCCCGCAGTGGACAGGCCAGACCAGTACTGGGGCGTCAGCCTAGGAACGGGCTTCTCGATCGGCAAAGGCCCGAACAAGCTGGTCATCGACATCGCCTATCTCTACTCGTGGGGCTACGACGTCATGGGCTCGCTCGTCCCCGGACAGCAGGACAGCCTGGGAACAGACGTGCAGGAGCACGAGTTGTACGTCTCGTGCATCTACCATTTCTGACGCTGCCCCCGGTTGACGTCCGGAGGCAAGAAGTCTTAAACTGAAGAACCGATTTCGATGGAGAACTGAGATGACCCGGACAGGAACACGGCTGAGAGCGAACGCGTGGGTCTGGTGCCTGATGGCGCTGGGGCCGGCTGCGTTCTGCCGTGCGGATGCCGCCGGGCTGCCCGAAGCCGCGGAGGCCGCCATGCGGCGCGCGGCGTCCGCCGAAAGCGCCGGCCGCACGAACGAGGCCGTCTGCGCATACGAGCGCCTGCTGGCGTGCGACACCTCGTGCGAGTCGGTCGTTGCGCCGCGCCTCGCCCAGCTCTACGCCGGAAGCGGAAACGCGGCGCAGGCGCTCGCCTGGGCCGCCCGCGCCGCCCGCCGCCACCCCAGCCCCAAAGCCTACCTGGCCGGCATATACGCCCTCCTTGGCCAGCTCGCAGAGTCGGAGCTCCTGCTGCGGGAGGCCGTCCGCGACGAGCGCGACCCGCTCCGGCGGACGCCCCTCCTGTGGCAACTGGCGGACATCCAGGAGCGCCTCGGCGAGGGCGATGCCGCGCTCGCCACGCTGGCTCAGGCGCGCGGCGCGGCGGATGACGAGCGCCTGCGCACGACATCCGCTCAGCGACTTGACGCCATGCGCAGCCGCCTCGCGGCTGCACGGCCTGCCGAACCGGGCGCTCGCCCCCAACCGTCGGCGGAGGACAAACCATGAATGTGAAACCGCCCCTTCGACCCACTCGCGCGGCGCGCTGGCGCACGGCGCTGCTGGCGGCTCTCGCGCTCGGCACAGGCCTGGTTGCGCCCCGCATGTGGGCAGCCTCCTATTACGTCAACGACGGGTCAATCTCGAACGACCTCTACTGCTCTTCCGTGGGCGTCGACTCCAACAACGGCCTCAGCGCCGCCACCCCCGTCGCTTCGCTGGCCACGATCCTCGGCCGCTACACGGTGACCGGCGTCTCCGACGTCATCTACGTTGACGCCGGCACCTACACCTCGACATCGAACATCGTCATCGGCGCCCATCACGGCGGCTCCTGGGACAGCAAGATCGCGATTCAAGGCGCGGGGCGCGCCACAGTCCTGAGCCGCAACTCACAGAGCGCCGGCTCCTGCTGCCTCCTGAGCTTGGCCAACTACATCGCCATCTCGAACATCACCTTCACCGGCGCGGAGGTCGGGCTCGCGATTGACGCGTCCTCCTGCTACAACGCCCACATCGCCGGCTGCACATTCCGCGGAAACTCCGGCGCGGGCCTCTCGGTTCAGCCCAGCGGGAGCACCCACTACGGGCAGTTCTTGATCTCGCACAACCTGTTCCACAACAACGGCGACGGCCTGGTCCTCGAGCCCCAGACCGGCATGATGGGCGACGAGTTCGACATCGTCAACAATACCATCATCGTCACCAACGGAACCGCCGTGATCATGGGCGGCCAGGTCTCCTACTCGGAACTGCGCAACAACATCGTGGTCGCCAAAGGCGGAACCTGCTTCGAAGTCCACACGGAATACCAGATGTTCACCTCCGACCAGAACGACCTCTGGGCTCCGGACGGCGGCACGATCGCGAAGGTGACCTACAACAGCAACACGGACGTGCTTCCTTCGCTGGCGGGGTGGCAGCGCTACACCCAGTCAACCTTCTACGGCGCGCGCGACACCCACAGCTTCAGCCGCGACCCCGCCTTCGCCAACCCGGTCGCCGCAGACTTCCACCTCCGGTCGTTCGGCGGCCGCTGGCTGCCCGACGCGAACATCGCGACGGGCGAGTTCTCCCTTGACGGCGGCTCGAACTGGACAAGTATTTCGAACGAAATGCCGATCTATGCCATCAGCGGCATGGCCGAGTGGATCCGCCCCGCTGCCACGATCGGCTCGCCGAGCGGTTGCTGGATCCGCGTCAGCTGCGACGCCGACAGCTCGGCCGCCGACAAGGCGCTCCTCGAGAACACCTACGCGCCGCCGCCGCCCTCCCAGTTCTACGTCAACGACGGCAGCCTCAGCGGCGACCTCTGGTGCAACACGGCCGGCAGCGACACGAATGACGGGCTGAGCCCGGACACCCCCGTCGCCTCCCTGCAGACCCTCTTGGACCGCTACACGCTCGTCCCGTCCAACACCGTCTACGTCGACGCCGGCACCTACTATCCGTCGTCCGACATCGTCGTCGAAGCGCGCCACTCCGGCGACTGGAACGCCGAGGTCACCCTTCAGGGCGCGGGCCGCGCCACCGTCTTCCGCAGGCAGTCCTACGGCAAGGGCGACGCCTGCCTGCGCGTCAGCGCCAACCGCATCCGCATCGAGGGGATGACCTTCGCCGACGCCAACGTCGGCCTCCTGATCGACTCCTCGTACTGCTCAAACGCCAAAGTGTTCGCCAACACCTTCATCGGCAACACGGGCAACGCCCTGCTCGTCGAGCCGAGCACCAACAGCACCTACGGCTCCATCGCGATCCGCAACAACCTGTTCGTCAACAACGGCGACGGCATGAGCCTCAACGCCAACATCACGACCATGAGCGCCTCCTTCCTGGTCGTGAACAACACCATCCTGGCGACCAACGGAGTCGGCGTCCTCATGGGCGGCTACTACATGGGCTCGCTCGTGCGCAACAACATCGTCGTCGCGGAGAACGGCGCCGTCTGCCTCGCCACGCGCTCCAGCTTCAACCAGTTCGCCTCCGACTACAACGACTTCTGGACGCCCAGCGGCGGCGCCGTGGCCAGAATCACCGTCGCCGTGGGCAACGAGCAGACGTTCGCCACGCTGGCGCAGTGGCAGCGCTTCACCCAGGAGCATTTCGGCTCATGCCGCGACACTCACAGCTTCAGCCGCGACCCCCGGTTTGTCTCGCCCATCAACCAGGACTACCACGCGAGCAGCCTCGGAGGCTCTTGGCACGACGGCGCCTGGACAGCCGACACGGTGCAGAGCCCCTGCGTCGACGCGGGCGACCCCAACAGCGACTGGGAAAGCCTGCCGTTCGAGTCCGCGCCCAACGGCGGGCGCCTCAACATGGGCGCGTTCGGCGCAACCGACCAGGCGTCGCGCACCGAGCCCGGCAGACGCCTGCTCGCCCTCGCGCCCGACCAAGGCCAGAACACCCAGCAGACGCAGCCCCTCTACTGGAACGCGACCGGGCAAGGCTGGGGCGCGAGCGATGCGCTGCTGCTCGAGTACTCCCTGGACGGCGGCACCGCGTGGACAAACATCGCCACCTGCACCCGCAGCTCCTCTGCCGGGTACTTCGATTGGTCCCGCCCGCCGCTCAGCTTCAACTCGCCCAGCGGCTGCTGGGTCCGGGTCTCGTGCGCCGACGACGCCTCCATCCACAGCGAAGCCTTCCTCGAGAACACGTATGAGCCGCCGCCCACCGTGTTCTTCGTCAACGACAACAGCCTCTCCAACGACCTCTGGTGCACGGCGGTCGGCGACTACATGAGCGACGGCCTCAGCAGCAACACGCCTCTGGACTCCATTCAGACCGTGCTCACGCGCTACAACCCGACCATCGGCGCGACGATCTACGTCGACGCCGGCACCTACCTGCTCTACAGCGACCTCGTGCTGCCCAACACCGGCTCGGGCGGCGGCCCCTCCAACGACTGGCTCCGCGTCATCGGCGCCAACCGCCGCGCCACGCTGATCCGCCAGTACGGAGGCGCGGGCTCCTGCTGCCTGAAGATCCAGCAGGACTTCGCCCACATCGAGGGCCTCGTTCTGCGCGGGGCCGAGACCGGCATCCTCGTCGACCCCGCCACCTGCCGCAACGCCGCCCTCGAGCGCAACACCGTCACCGCAAACAGCGGCTTCGGCATCCGCGTCCTGCCCGACCCCACTAACGACGGGTTCGACACCTACTTTATCCGCAACAACCTGCTTTTCAACAACGGCGGCGGCGGCATGAACCTGCAGGCCGCGTCCGGCTTCCACCGCGCCTATTTCACCGTCCAGAACAACACGGTTGTGGTCTACACCGGCCTCGGCATCGCCTGCGGCAGCCGCGCCCAAGGCACGACCCTGAAGAACAACATTGTCTCGGCTAAAGGCACAACCGGCTACTGCCTCTCCGTCGACGTCGCAGGCGCGCTCCAGTCCTCCGACTACAACGACTTCTTCGCCTACAACGGCGCCAGCGTCGTACGCTGGGCGACCAACAACGCGTACCGCACGGCCGCCACGCTCGCGGAGTGGCAGGCCTCCAGCGTGTATGACGACAACAGCCTCGCCCTCGACCCGCTGTTCGTCGCGTCGGCCACCGGCGACCACCACCTGCGCAGCGCGGGCGGCTCGTGGCGCAACGGCGCCTGGGTGCTCGATACGGTGACCAGCCCCTGCGTCGACGCCGGCGACCCCACCTCCGGCTTCGCCAACGAACCCGCCCCCAACGGCGGACGCGTGAACATGGGCGCGTTCGGCAACACGGGCGAAGCGTCGAAGAGCCCCCCGAACCGCATCCTCAACCTCCTCGCCCCCCGGGCCGGCGAAGTCTGGAGCGGCAACGTGCTCGTCTCCTGGAGCGCGGCGGGGACCGGCTGGCAGGTCGGCGACACCGTGCGCCTCGAGTACGCCACCACGGCAGGTGGAACCACCTGGACCACCTTGGCCGGCGCCGCCTCGCTCGCGCGGAACGGCACGTTCAACTGGGCGGTTCCGAACCCCTCAGCCCCCACCGCGTACTACTACCTGCGCGTCGTCTGCAACCAAGACCCGGCCGTGTTCGACGCCACCGACGGCGCGGGCAGCGTCCAGCGCGTCACCGTCACCTACTACGTGAACGACGCGTCGACCAACAACGACCAATACTGCACCGCCATCGGCGCGGGCAACAACAACGGCATCAGCCCGAATGCGCCGCTCAACTCCCTCGCGGAGGTGTTCAAGCGCAACCTGCTCAAGCCAGGCGACACCGTCTACGTCGACACCGGCTCTTATGCCCTCTCGACCAACGTCGTGATCGACGCCGCCCACGCCGGCACAGCCGACTCGCCCATCCGCATCATCGGCACGCGCGGCGGAAGCGTCTTCATACGCAACACGTCCGGCATCACAAACCGCTACTGCCTCGAGATCCACGCGGACCACCTCCGCGTCGAAGGCCTCACCTGCCGGTCGGCGGATATCGGGATCTCCGTCAACGCCTCGGCCGCGCGCCACATTCAGCTGATCGGCAACATCTGCTTCAGCAACACCGCCTGGGGCATCGAGGTCAGGCCCTACGGAACCCTCGCCGGCGAGGAGTATCAGATCCTGCAGAACGTGGTCTTCAACAATGGCGCCGGCCTCTACCTCCAGAGCGCCCTCAACGTCTACGACGGACGCGGCCTCTTCGTGGTGGAGAACAATACCGTCTACGGCGGCGGAACGGGCATCAAGCTGCTCAACGCCAACTCGATCGGCAAGCGCACCAACCTGCTCAAGAACAACATCATCGAAACCACGGCCACTCAGGCGGCATGCCTTTTGGCCCTCCAAGGCTCCGTCCACTACTCTGACTTCAACAACCTGAAGGCCCGCCCGGACGGCTACGTGGCCGCCTGGCAGTTCCTCCCCACGGGGATGACCGGCTTCACGACTCTGGCCCAGTGGCGCGCGGCCAGCGGCGCCGACAAGAGCAGCCTCTCCGCCGACAGCAGCTTCATGAACGCCGGCGCCGGCAACTTGCGCCTGAAGCCGAGCTCGCCCTGCGTCGACGCGGGCATCATCAGCTTCTGGATGTTCGGCGCCACCGACGCCGACGGCAAGACGCGCCTCGCGGGCAAGACCGCTGACATGGGCGCCTATGAGCTCTTCCTGTCCTCGTCCGTCCGCCTCTTCCTCCAGGGGCCCTTCATCACCGGCACCGACCGCATGACCGACGCGCTCGGCGCGGCCGGCTCGCTGGCCCTCACCTCGCCCTACGCGGACGACCCGCGCACCGTCACCCGCATCCCGTCGAACGTCACCGACTGGGTGCTCCTCCAGTTCCGGCTCGCCACCAACGGCCCCGCCTTCATCTCGCGGAGCGCCTTCCTGCGCAACGACGGCTGGCTGGTGAACGACGCGGGCTCGGCCAGCCTCTCCGTCGACCTGCCGCCCGGCACCAACGGCTACCTGGTCGTCAAGCACCGCAACCACCTCGCCGCCATGACCTCCGTCCCCGTCGCCGTCACCAACCAGTCGCTGACCTACGACTTCACGCAATCCCCCAGCGCCTTCTTCGGCGGCACCAACGGCTGCGTCGAGGTCGCCGGCTCAGGTGGCCCCCGCTATGCGCTCCGCGCGGGCGACACCGACGGCGACGGAACCATCCTGCCCGTCGACTACGCGATCTGCGCCTCGCTCACCAACACCTCCGGCTACCGCCGCTCCGACGTCAACCTAGACAGGGTCGTGTCGCTCACCGACGGCGACCAGATCCAGTGGAACCTCCACCGCGCCTCGACCGTGCCACACCCCCAGACCATGATGCAGCCCATCCTCCTGCTCACGCCCTCGCGCAAGACCCTCATCAGCGGCGAGTTCACCTTCATCGAGGGGCCCACGTCCGACAACACCGCCGCCGGCCAAGGCGCCATCGCCGCCGCGTCGCCGCTCACTTGGGATTTCGTGCGCCACGAGAGCGACTCTTCGCTCGTCTCCGTCGGCGACTACCAAGCCTCCTACACCGCCGGCCCCGTGACCGGCAAGACCGACATCGTGGAGGCCTGGGACACCGCCGAGGGCATGGGCCGCGCGTACCTGAACGTCGTCGGCGCGCAGGCCGCCGCGACCGCCGGCAAGGCCCTTGTCATCGCCGGCCGCACCTCCGCAGGCGACACGCTCTGGCCCACAACCGACTACCTCGCGGACAGCGCCTACACCACCCTGCGCTACCGCGGCTTCTCCAAGGAGAACATCCACTACCTGAGCCCCGACCCCGCGCAGGACGTCGACAGCAACGGCCTTTACGACGACATCGACGGCGCGTCCACGCTGGCCCAAGCCGAGAACGCCTTCACCAACGTGATCGCCGGCACCGACCGCCTCTTCGTCTACCTCGTCGACCACGGCGGCAACTCCTCGGGCAACGGCTACTTCCGCCTCAGCGGATCGGAGACCCTCACCGCCGCGCAGCTCGACGCCTGGCTGGACAACCTGCAGAACGCGCACAACACCCACGTCACCGTCCTGCTCGACTTCTGCTACGCCGGCAGCTTCCTGCACGACCTCACCTACAACGGCGCCGCCACCCGCATCGTGATCGCCGCCTGCGACACCAACCAGCCCAGCTACTTTGTGGCCGGCGGCCTTGTCAGCTTCTCCGGCGCCTTCTTCTCCGGCGTCATGCTGGGCTACGACGTCATGCAGTGCTTCACGATCGCCCAGAGCGCCATGTCCACCTATCAGGCCGCCCAGCTCGACGACGACAAGAGCGGCGCTTACTCCACCAACGACTACGCGCAGGCGACGGGCTCCTACATCGGCCCCACCACCGCCCCCGACGGCGACGCGCCCCAGATCGGCGAGGTGTGCGGCAACCAAGTGCTCACTGAAGACGCCTCCGCCACGCTCTGGATCGGCAGCGTCTCCTCGCTGCACCCGATCTCTCGCGCCTGGTGCCTCATCGTGCCGCCCGGCCACAACCCCGACCCTGACAACCCCGTCACCGACCTGCCGGAGCTCGACCTGGCCTACGACTCGGCGAGCGGACGCTACGCGGTCACGTACGACCGCTTCACCGCCTCCGGCACCTACTACGTCTCCTTCTACGTGCAGGACGACGCGGGCAACGTCTCCGCCCCGCGCTCCTCCTACATCGCCCAGATCGGCTACGACGACCGCGTCATCCTCGTCGCCGGCGGCGACACCAACAGCGCGGCCTGGCCCGCCATCGACTACCTCACGGAGCTCGCCTATGACACCTTCCGGCTGCGCCTCTTCACGCCGGACCACATCCGCGTCCTCTCGGCCAACCCGGCGCAGGACCTCGACGGCGACGGCACCAACGACGTCGCGGACGTGGCCAGCTTGGCCAGCCTGCAGGCGGCGCTCGGCGAGTGGGCCATAACCAACTCCACCGACCGCCTCACGCTCTACATGCTCGGCGAAGGCGTCACCAACACCCTGCGCCTCAGCGGCAGCGAGTGCCTCGCGACCAACCAGCTCGCCGCCTGGCTGCACGCCTACCAGGTCACGAACCCGATCCCCGTGACCGTCGTGCTCGACTTTTCGGGCGCGGGCGCCTTCTTGCCCGCCCTCGCCGACCCCGATATGGCGGAGGAATCGACCGACGCCAGCCGCATCGCGATCGCCAGCTCACGCATCGGCCGCGAAGCCCTCTTCTCCAACGGCGGCGTGGTCAGCTTCACGCAGTACCTGCTCTCCGGCGTCATCTCCGGCGAAACCCTCGGCGACGCCTACACCGACGCCCGGCGCGCCATACGCCGTGTCTCCGGCGACGTGCGCCAGTCGCCCCAGATCGATGACAACCTCAATGGCATCCCGAGCGAGAAGGACGTCGACGGCCTGCTCGCCGACGAGACCTACCTCGGCTCCGCCTTCGTCACCGGCGCGGACGCGCCCGTGATCGGCTCCGTCATCGAAACCACTGTCCTAAGCACCCCGGGCTCGCCCGTCACCCTCTGGGCCAGCGAGGTCGCCGGCATGTACCCCATCACCAACGTCTGGTGCGTCGTCACCCCGCCCGGCTTCAGCGAAGGCCTCGACCTGCCCGCCCTCCACCTCGCGTGGAACGGCGCCTCCAGCCGCTACGAGGCCGCGTCCTCCGACTTCACCCAGCCCGGCTGCTACGGGCTCACCTTCTACGCCGAAGACACCGCCGGCGAGCTCTCCGACCCTGTGCAGTCCTCGGTCATCCTCGCCGACGCCTACGAGCCGGACGACTCCGCCGACGCAGCCTCCCTCTACGACGGCGCCGCCCAGCTCCACACGTTCCACGCGTGCGGCGACGAGGACTGGGCGCGCGTCTTCCTGGTCACGAACTTCGTCTACGACATCGAGACCTACCACCTGAGCGGAGACCTTGACACGGTGATCGACTTCTACCGCGAGCTCGGGGACGGCTCGCTGGAGCTGGTCGACCACGTCGACGAGGAGGGCAGCGAAGAGGGCGAATACACCGGCCTCGACTTCCCTGCCACCGGCTGGTACTGGGCGCGTATCTCGCCCTACTCGGCCACAACCAACTGCGTCGGCGCCTACCAGCTCATCGTCGACATCCCCGCCGCCGACGGCCTGAACACGCTGGTCGTGCTCGGCGTCGACGACGTCTACGCCAGCGCCCTGCCCTCCAATTCAACCGTCAGCGTCCAGGGCCAGGCCACCAAGACCTTCAGCGGCTCGACGACCGTCGTCTACTCCGGCCTCACCAACGGCACCTACCTGGTCAACGTCCCGACGCCCGCCAACTTCATCGCCCGCGAAGCGCCGAACACGCCCAGCCAGGTGCAGAGCCTCACCAACCTGACCTACGCGAACCCGCGCCGCGTGCCCGTCACCAGCGGCTGGCGCCTGGCCGGCTTCGAGATGCTCTCGACGGTCGCCGTCACCTCCGGCGTCGTGCGCGACGCCTGGACGCACGCCTTCCTCGGCAGTGCCCAGATCGCCTTCACCGCCTCCAGCGGCAGCCTCACCGGCACCGTCGCCACCGGCGGCGTCATCCTGACGTCGTACTGCACCAACTGGCTCAGCGCCGCCACCGGCCTAGTGCCCTCCGGCATCGCGCTCGGCGCCTGCAACTGGAACCTCGCCGTCTCGCTCGCCGGCTACCAGACCGCCCAGCGGCCCAACGCCGTCAGCAACCTCGCGGCCGGCGCGAAGACCAGCCTCGGCACGGTCTACCTCACCCCGCTCGACGCGGACAGCGACCTGGTCGCCGACGCGTGGGAGACGCTCTACTTCGGCGGCTCGGCGGATCCCGAGGCAGACCCCGACAACGACAGCCTCGACAACCGCTCCGAGTTCCTGTGCGGCACCGACCCCACCAACGCGCTCAGCGCCCTGCGCATCACCGACGCGCAGCTCTGCCCCACCAACGCCGCCCTCACGTGGACCGTCGCCGCCGGCCGCAGCTACGAGGTGCTCTCGGTCACGTCGCTCGTGAACCTCGCCTCCATGACCACCAACGGCCCGTGGGAGGCCGCCTACGGCCAGTCGACCATGCAGTGGTCCGGCACCCACTCGCCCCTCCACAAGGCCCGCTTCTACCGCATCCGCCTCAACGCGCCGTAGGGCGCACGCGCGTTTCATTTGAGAGACCGGAAAATGCGTGGGCAAGCAGACGCTTGCCCCCGGCCATCAGAATCCGGTTACACAGGGACGAGCGCCTGCTCGTCCTCTCTGCAAATGAACTGTGCGTGCGCACCACGCCCGTAGCGCCCTACATTAACCAGTTGCCTCACCTCCCGCCCACGGCGTACAATAGCGCCGTGAAACTGGCTCGGGCTTAGCCCGACCGCAATGGAGGCGCGCGCTATGTTCGTCAAAGGCGATGGTAATAAGATGGAGACCCTGCGGATTTTCGACTCCCTGATCGACAATTTTCCGGACATGATCCACTCGGTCGACGAGCGGGGGAACATTGTCTACTTCAACCGCACGGCGACCCACATGCTCGGCTACACGGAGAGCGAACTGCGCGGCATGAACATCAGGAGCCTCTACCCGCCTGAGATCCTCGAGGCCGTGGAGAAGGGCTTCCGCGAGGTCAAGGCCACCGGCGAGAAGCGCGTCGAGAGCCTCCTCATGGCCAAGGACGGCACCCGCATCCCGGTGGAGCTCCGCACGCTGGTCATCCGCGACGAGCACGGCGCGTTCGCCCAGACGTTCACCATCTCGCGCGACCTGCGCAACTTGAAGGAGATGCAGGAGAACCTCATCCACGCGGGGCGCCTCGCCGCCATCGGCGAACTCGCCGCCGGCGTGGTCCACGACCTCAACAACCCGCTCACGGCCGTCATTCTCGCCTCGACCATTCTGAAGAAGGTGACCGACCGCGCCGACACGCCGCGCGAGCAGCTGCGCGAGCAGGCCGTCTCCTTCTGCGAGACGATCAACGAGTCCGCCGCCACCATGGAGAGCCTCACGACGCGCTTGCGCGACTTCTCGCGCGGCGTCAAGGAGCAGCACTCGCTGGTGGATCTCTTCGACCCCGTCAACGACGCGCTCTTCATCCTCGCCCACCGGCTCAGGCACGCCAACATCGCGGTCTCGTGCCCGGTGGTCAAATCCAAGCATTACGTGCTCGGCGACCGCAACCAGATCCAGCAGGTCTTCCTCAACCTCTTCGCCAACGCGAGCGACGCCATGGCCACGTGCGACCGGCGCGAGCTCGGCATCGCGATCGACGCCTGCACCAAAAACGGCACGGTCTACTGGCGCTGCGCCGTGAGCGACACGGGCACAGGCATCCCGCAGGAGATCCAAGACAAGGTCTTCAAGTCGTTCTTCACGACCAAGCCGCGAGGCAAAGGCACCGGCCTCGGCCTCAGCATCACACGCTCGATCCTGAAGGAGCACAACGGCGACATCGCGCTCGAGTCCGAGCCCGGCAAAGGCACGACTTTCTACATCCTGCTGCCGTCACTCAAAGACGCGCCGCCCGCGTGATCGCGGCGAGGTTAGAGGTTACAGGTTACTGGTTACAGGTTACGGGTCGACAGAAAAAGAACAGGGCGCGCGACCCGCGTGCCACCTAACGGCAGCCGCACGAAACGCACGCCCAATTTTCTCAGGCGGAGAATCGCCAATCCGACACCCGCCATCCGAACCTGTTACTTAGAACCGATAACCTGTAACTTTTGGTTTCACAGCGCCGACGCGACCAGGTCGCCGACTTCGGTCGTGCCGAAGCCCATCTTGCCCGCCGCCTGGCTCTTCATCTTGGGCGTGGTCTTCATGATCGCCGCCTCGACCGCCGCGGCGGCTTCGCGCTCGCCGAGCGTGTCGAGCATCATGCCGGCCGCGCCGATCGCGGCGATCGGGTTGATGACGTTGAGTCCGGTGTACTTGGGCGCGGAGCCGCCCATCGGCTCGAACATCGAGATGCCCGCGGGGTTGATGTTGCCGCCGGCCGCGACGCCGAGGCCGCCCTGAATCATGGCGCCGAGGTCCGTGATGATGTCGCCGAACAGGTTCTCGGTGACGACCACATCGAACCACTCGGGGTTCTTCACGAACCACATGTTGGCGGCGTCCACGTGATTGTAGTCGCGCTTCAGCTCCGGGTACTCGGCGGCGCCCATCTCTTCGAAGGCGCGGAACCAGAGGTCGCCGCAGTGGGTCAGCACGTTGCGCTTGTGAACCAGCGTGATCGGCTTGGCCGCGTACTTCGGGTTGGCGGCGTTGCGCCGGCGCTTGAGTTCGAAGGCGTAGCGCAGGCAGCGCTCAACCGTGCGGCGGTCGTAAACCATCAGCTGGGTGGCGATTTCCTCCGACGTCCCCACGCGCGTGGCTCCGCCAAGGCCGGTGTAGATGCCGCCGCTGTTCTCGCGGACCACGACGAAATCGATGTCTTCGGGGCCCTTGCCCTTGAGCGGCGTCTCCACGCCGGGGAAGAGGCGCACGGGGCGGTGGTTGATGTACTGGTCCAGCGCGAAGCGCATCTTCAGCAGGATGCCGAGCTCAAGGATGCCGGGCTTCACGTCCGGATGGCCGATCGCGCCCAGGAAAATGGCCTGGTACTTCTTCATCTCCTCGACCGCCGAGTCCGGCAGGGTTTCGCCGGTCCGCAGATAGCGCTCCGCGCCGAAATCGTACGGCGTGAACGCCAGTTTGAAGCCGAACTTGGCCGCCGCCGCCTGGACGACTTTGACGCCTTCGGCCGCGACTTCGGGCCCCGTGCCGTCTCCGCCAATCAATGCAATCTGGTAAGTTTTCATGGACATGGTGTTGCTCTCGCCTCAGGGTCAGGAGAAGTACTGATACGAAATCGCTTTTCGGGTGGCACGGACCTGCGCCCGTTGAGACCGGCCCGAAGGAGCGCTTTCACGGGCGAAAACGATGCCAGAACAGAGGCGGGTAGTCAAGAGCGAAGGCGGGCGCACGCGCGTGCGATTCGGCTGCCGGGCTCAGTGCGGCGGGCGCTACGAGCCCGCCGAAAACTGCGGCGGCCGTCTGTCTCACGCTTTTCGGCCGTCTCGGTTGCCGGGCTCAGTACGGCGGGCGCTACGAGCCCGCCGAAAACAGCGGCGGCCGTCTGTCTCACGCTTTTCGGCCGTCTCGGTTGCCGGGCTCAGTACGGCGGGCGCTACGAGCCCGCCGAAAACAGCGGCGGCCGTCTGTCTCACGCTTTTCGGCCATCTCGCAGCTCCGGCCGCACCGTCGCCCGCGACGCGCCTAACGCGGCCATGCCACCCATTCGTGCGTGAGCCCCGCTCACTTCGACGTCGTGCCGAGCCGCAAGAAGGGCAGCACCGCCTCCGCGTTGCCGTCGTAGTTGAACACCGTGAAGCCCGGCACGCCCAGCTCGCGCACAGCCTCGATCTGCTGCGCGAGCTTCACCGCGTCGTGCGGGTCTTTCCAGCACGAGAGACCGATGCCCGGGTAGAGCGGCACCTTCCCCGCATAGCCCTTCTGCGCCGCCACCACGTTGCGGAAGAGCGTGGTCGACTCGATGTAGTCCATCGGGCAGACGAAATCCAGCCAGCCGTTGTCGCACCACAGTTTCCAGTCCTGCCCCACGCCGTCCCGGTCAACCGGCCAGTTGCGGAACACCGCCGCCGAAATCTTCACGCCGGGCCGGATCTTGCGCGCCTCCTCCGCCACGCGCCGCACCACGGCGTCGATGTTCGAGCGCCGGAAGTCCAGCCACTTCTCGCGCACCGCGTCCACCTTGCGCGTGTCCGCCGGCCATTTTTCCACCGGTTTACCAAGCAACGCTTCGAACCGCGCGCGGCAGCCCTCGCAAAAACACGACTCGCTGCCAGGATAGCGGATGTAATCGAAGTGTACGCCGTCCACCTCGTAGTTCCGCACGATCTCCAGCATCGACTCGACCTCCAGCGTCTGGTTCGCGGGGTGCGACGGGCAGAGCCACTCGTCCTTCAGCTCGCCCGAGAATTCCTTTTGCGTGCGCCCCTCGGCCCGCACACGATCAAGAAAAGCCTTGGGCGCTTTGCCGCCTGTGTTCCAGTTCACCTTCCACACGTGGCACTGCACGCCGTACTTCTTGCAGGCCGCCAGGCACAGCGCGATCTGGTCGCCCTTCTGCGCCAGCTCGCCGTACTCGGGCAGGACTTTGGACGGATAGTACGCCAGCCCGCCCCACAGCATGTTCGGCAGGATCGCGTTGAACCCGCTCTCCTTGAGCAGACGGATCGAGGCGTCCCAGTCCTGCTCCTTCAGCCCGAACGCGCTGTGGCACCAGAAGGCGCGGTGCTCGCCCGTGCGCGGCGCGCGGCCCAGGCACCACGCCCGCAGCGCCGCCGCAGTGGCCCGCCCGCTCGCATCTACGCTCTCCGCCCACTCGCCCGCCTTAATGCGGCGCTGCGCCTCCTTCCGCGCCTTCTCTGCCTCGGCCAGCGCTTTCCGCACCGCCGACGGCGGCCACCAGCCCAGCCCGCTGCGCAGCGCCGCGAAATCGGCCGCGCCGCCGACCGCCCCGACGCCCGCGAACGCCCGCTCGGCCGTCTGCCGCCACACGTCGGGAACCAGCTCGCCGACCACTGCCCGCATCAACGCCACGCTCGCCTCGCCCGACGAGTGGAACCACACGTGCCCCACGAACGCGCCCGTCGGCGTCACCGTGACCGCGGGCGTCGCCGTGTCCGCGCCCTTGGCGTCTCGCCAGACCGCCGCCACGCGCACCGCCTTGCCCTCGGCGGGCCCGACCACCGTCGTTCGCCACGACCCCTGCGGCGCGAAGGCGGGCTGCGCCTTGAGCCCCTGCGCCGTGCGCGCGAAGCCCGCGAACGGGCGCTCCTCGGACACAACGCCGCCGGCCGCGCGCACGCCCAAGAGATCCGCGACCCCTTTGCCGAGCGAGTAGCACACCAGCAGCTTGCCGCCCCGGCCCACGAACCCGCGCAACAGCTCCACGGTTTCGGCCGGCACCTGCGGGTTGTAGGGCAGAACCACGAGCTTCACGCCCTCCAGCAGTTCCGGCGCGAGGTCCGTGTCCGCAAGCTGCGCCGACATCACGCCCAGCCGGTCCAGCGTCGCGGAGACCGTCGACGCGTACTCGCTCAGCGCCCGCGCCTCATCGCCGGCCTTCGACACGTTGGAGTCGGCCCGCACCACCAGCACGTCGGGCTTGCCGCCCGCGTGCCCCAGGTTCGCGAGCGCGCACACCGTGTCCTTGTCACAGGCGCGCCAGCCGGAGAGACGGATCGCGTCCACCGCGCCCCACCCGGCGCCCTTGCCCTCGATGCGCGTGTCGGCCTTGTCGACCACAATCCGCTGCCACGCCCCGGCCTTCTCGGGGCTGAACGACGCGTGGTACCACCCGCCGCCGCTGTGGAAGTAGACGCTGAACGAAGAGAACGGCGCGAGGTCCGCGCAGTAGAAATCGAACTGGATGCCGCGCGAGCGCCGCAGGTCGGCCTTGACCTTGACGTCCCAGCTCACGCGCTCGTGGCGCGTCCCGGCGAAGTTCACCGGCAGCCGCACGTAGCCCGCCGCGACCCGCTCCGCCTTGGGCGTTTCGGACATCGGGCTGAACAGCCTCTGCGCGGCGGCCGTGTCGGCCATCGCCTGCCACTCCGGGAAAGCCTCTCCGCCCGTGGGCGGCGCCGGAATCTCCTGCGCCAGACCCAACCCCGCCGCCATCAGCACCGCCAGACACCGTTTCATCGCGCCCCCGTTCGTTTGACCCGATCACCAGACTGGCAATACGGTATCCCAACTCATGCACGCTGTCCACGATAGACTGCCGTCTACGCGTAGTCGGTTGGTGGCAGGGGGTATGCGAGAAAGGCGCGTTTCAGATGAAAGCGTGTCGCAAGACTGGGAGTGCGGGCGCCCCCGCCCGCAACAATGTTCGCTACACGACAGTCCGCAAGCGGGTGTTCCGCGTTAGGCTGCACGCCGGCCTGACGCCGACTTTCACATGGCGGGCGAGGGCGCCCGCCCTCCCAGTCGCTCCGCATACGACACGCACGAAACTCGCACCCCCTGCCACGAACCGTTTACCGTTTACGCGCGCCCGTCACGCGTTGGGCAAATACCCGCCGAACGCCTTGAGCCGCCGCTGGAGATCCGCGACCTCCACGGCGTGCACCGACACGTTCCGCTCAGCGGCCTGCGCCGCGGCCATGCCCGCCGCCTGCCCCGTGATGAAGCAGCCTGGCATCACGCGCAGCGAGCCATGGACCAGCTGATCCGTGCTCACGCAGCGCCCGGCCACGAGGACATTGTCGAGCCCGCGCGGCGTCAAGACGCGATACGGGATGCCGTAGCTCTCGCCCTTCTTGTAGCGGTAGTCGCGGTCGAACTCCTGTCGGTGCTTCTCGTAGCTCGCCGCGTCCGTCGTCCCCGGGTGAATATCGATCGCGTACGCGTAGCGCCCGATCTCGTCGGGAAACACGGCTCGCCGCTTGTAGTCCTCCAGCGTCAGCACGTAGTCGCCCGTGATGCGCCGCGTCTCGCGCACGCCGAGAAGCGACCCTGTCTGCACGAGGCGAACATTCTCAAAGCCTTTCAGATACGCGCGGTAGTAGCGCGCGTACTCGGTCATACTGCGGCGACCCTGCACCAGCGCCTGCGTCAGCGACCGCTCGTCCGTGCCGTCCACGCCGAAGGTGTGGCCGATGTTGCCGCCGCACAGCCCCTCGCCCATGTTGTGCATCCCTGTCAGGTGGCGGTCCTGCACCGTGAACACGCCGTCCGCGAACGCCTTTTCGAGCATGCTCCCGTCTGGCTGCGGCCCTTTCGGGCGGCTCGCCTCCCACGTTTTCCAGTCGACGCCGCTCCAGACGCTGCACAGCGTGCCGGGCATGAGTCGGCCCTGCGCGTCGCCCTTCTCGAACGCCGCGCCGGCCCACGCCGCGAGGTCGCCGTTGCCGGTGGCGTCGACGTAGACTTTGGCGCGAACCGCGAACAGCCCGCCGGGCGACGAGCAGACGACGAAGCGCACGCGGCCGCCCTCGGCCTCCACCGCGCTCAGCGTGGTGTAGAAGCTGAAGGTAGCACCCGACTCGCCAACCAGCGCGTCGTACACGCGCTTGAGCGACTCCACATCCGTGGCCGGCCCCGGCAGCGCCTTCTCTTTCGCGAGCCGGTCCAGCACCAGCCGCCCGTAGCCGCCCGGCAGGAAATTCACCCCGTCGCTGACAGGCATGAAGACCGGCACGCGCCCCGCCGTACCCATGCCGCCGAGGCAGGTGTGCGCCTCGGCCAGAAACACGCGCGCGCCCTGGCTCCGCGCGGCAACCGCCGCCGCCGTGCCCGCCGGCCCGCCGCCCGCCACGAACACGTCCACGTCGTATTTCACCGGCACCTGGCGCCGGAGCATCACCTCGCCCGCGTCCGCTGGCACCGGCCCCGCCCCGCTGGCGCGCCCGGCCGCCAGCACACCCGCCAGCAGCCCCGAGCCCTTCATCCAGCCCCGCCTGTTGATTCCCATGCGCGCCCTCCATTCCATCAATCGACGAACCCAAACACAAGGCACTCTTTCGCCGTTTCAGCAAACGTTTTCTTGCGATCCTGGAGCTGTTCGCAGAAGGGCTTCTCAACGAGATCATATTCCCATTGGATCTTGCTCATGCCCGTCCCCGCTGATCCATGTGTTTCTTCAGCGATGCTCCCTTCGCCGTCAGGCGGTACTTTTGGAAACGGCTATTGGGTTTGTCGAAAAGGGTCATCTCAATTAAGCCGGCATTTAGTGCAGGCTGCAAATAGCTCTTATGCACATGAACACGATCTTTAAGCCCGAACGCGGAACGAATGTCTCCGCTTCCGCACTCCCCCTTTCGACCAAGAAGCTCTAGCAACAACTTGACTGTGGGCTCGACTGTTGTGCCGACTGTAGGGGTGACTGTAGGAGTGACTGTAGGGGTAACATGCGGGGTGCCTGTAGGGGTGACTCTACCCCTTGCCGCCTCCTTCTTGTCGGCCACCGCCCCCGCTTTTTCGCGGTTTTCCCCAGCAAATCGCCCTTTTTCCGTCGTGACTCTAGCCGCTACTCTAGCCGTTTGCGCTTTGCCCGTGACGGGTTTGACGGGTTCGTGACGGGTTCCTTCGCTTTCGGCGCTCAACGTGCTTTGCGCATGACCAGCCATGCATTTCCCCAATACAGTCAACCGATATTTCTGGAAACGGCTCTGCGGTTTGTCGGGAAGGGTCATTTCGATCACCCCAAGTTTAATCCCTGCCTGCAGGTAACTTTCACGGACTGATTTCGCATCACTCAGGCCCAGTATACTCTGAATTTCACCGCGCGTCATATCACCGTCCATGCCCGAAATCATCCTTGTGACTTCGGGGGTGACTTCGGGGGTGACTTCGGGGGTGACTTCGGGGGTACGGAACGTCACTGTCACACCGAGTTTCTCGTCCGACGTCCAAATAGGGGCAGGAAGACCGCGCTCTCTACACTGATCGATCATGAGCACGCTGCCCCGTCCCGCCTTCTCCATGAGCCCGCGGATGTAGAGCGCATGGGCAATGTCGGGGTTGCGGAGCACGGAAATGTGCCCCTTGATGAGGCTGTCGACCGTCACACCGTCGGGCAGGCCGCCGGAGTTCCAGATTTCCAGCCGCCGGGGATAGATGTGGATGCTCACGCCGCCGGATGATGCGCTGTAATCGCGATGGGCCAGCGCGTTGATGAGCGCCTCTCGCACAGCCTCCTCCGGATAGGCCGGATAATCCTCGCGCTTGGCTTTGCCCTTGATGAAGCGGGCCAAGGTGGGCGTGTTGCGCACGACAAACGAATAAGCGTCTTCGAAGACAGCATGCAGCGGGCCTTCGAACGACTTCATGTCGCGATAGGTGTCCCCCGCCCTGTCGCTCGTGTACCGCATGGCACGAACGCGGATTTGCGGCAACCGGCCTGCCGGACTCCGCGCGAAAAGCACGTCGCCCCCGTTGGTCAGCCGGCCGTACTTGGAAACGGACAAGTCCTCGAGCACCATCGCCACACTCTCGGGGTTGCGGAAGAAGGCCCGCCGGACTTTAGTCGCATCGGCCACAGAGGCACTCACCTCGTCGGAGGCGACATCATGCTCAAGGTCGGCAAAAGAGAAGCGGCGCTCCCAACGCTCCGGCTCAGTCTGATGGCGCATCACGATGTCTCGGATCGTCGCGGCATCCGCCTTTTGCGTGGCATCGCCGTTGCGAATATAGATTGTGTCGCCAAACGCATAGGGCACATCGGTTCCCTTCGGAACCTCGATAACGAGGACTCGCAGGTTCTCAAGCGGTTGGACTTGAAACGACACCATCGCATTAGGAGATAGTCCATCATGGACGCGTTTTTCGAGGTTCGAAACCTCATCGTCCGAATCGGCAATGCCGAGCACGTCTCCCCGGGCGTCGATACCGCAGACAAGAAACCCACCCGACGTATTAAGGAAGCCGCAGATCACACGGCCCAAAGCGTCCACATTCTTCAGGGTGGACTTAAACTCCACGCGCTGGCCTTCCCCGAGCGACAGAAGCTCTTGGATTAGATGCGGTGTCATGCCTTACCGCCTTTCTTCGGCAGAGAGACGCCGTTTTCGAAATTTTCTTTGACGAACCGCTCTACCTCTTGATATCGGAAAAACTGGGAGGCGACAAACTGCGAGCCGTCGTCGTTAGAACGGAACCTCTGAACCCAATTTCCATCGCGCGCTGACAACGGCAGTTCATCAACAATCGCCTCTTCGTAAAGGTCCAACACGCGGAGGTCATCCAGAATAGGCGTGCGCTTGAATGCGGCGCCGAGTTTCTTCCCGCTGGCCTTATCCCTGTGTCCGAGGTTCTTCAGCAGCGACCACGCGAAGACCACATGCTCGTGAGCCAGCAGCCAACGCGGTCTTTTCAACTCAATGGCCCGCCGAACCTCCTGATGGGTGATCGACAGTTCGTTCGGTTTCTGCTTGTCCTGTCCGCTTCCGTAGTTCGGGGTGATGATTCCAAGAAAAAGGTCACACGTTTCAACAGCGGCGAGGCAGTTCTCAAACGCGGTACGGTCGGAACGGACAGGAACGGTGCCCTTGTGCGACATCCACACTTCGTAGCCGAAGCTGGTCAGCTGCGTGTAGACCCGATCCAGCAACTCTTCGATTCCGTACACGGTCGAGGAGACCAGCACGGTCAGTTTCTTGTGTGCCTCTTGTTGGACATACATGTCGACACCCTCAAACGCAGTTTCTCATGGCTCGTTGTTCACGTATGTGGCATTTTATCACGTTTTGCCCGTTTCTTCATCCGGCAGATGCGCCAACCGGAATCCCATCCAACAGAGTCTCTGGGCCAAAGATCGCTAACTTCAACTCCCCATGAACGCGTGTGTCCGGTGTGATCAGCGGAGCGAGAGTGTCGCGAGCAAACGACTGCGGCAGATTTCCGCATTGCGTGAGCTTAAGCAGTTGCTTGATGCTCACATAGGTATCGCCACATGCCGATTTCATATCGTCATTCGGGTTTCCGCGCGTCACGCTGGCAGCAAGCGCCGTCTGCTTGGCCTGAAGAACTTGGGGGGCCCGTGCTGGTTGTCCGACGGTAACGCAGAGCTTCTTGAGCACCTCATCGTCCCACAGGTAGTTCTCAAGATCCCGAAGATGTAGTCCTTGTAAGTCGCGGCATCCAGCCCCTCCTGACGCAGGCGGTCGGCAGCGGAATAAAGGTGGCGTTCCAGTTTGGCGAGCGATAAACGGGGCATAATGGGGTCATCCTGCACGCTGGTTTAGCATTCCCGTTAATGTAGACCAATCACTGGGCAGGGGCAAGCGGATAGTGCGGAAGTGCGGAAGGATGGGTGGAATGCCGACCCTCATTCGTGATCGGCTGGCAGCACAAAGACAAGACGGCGAGCCTTCGCTACTGCAGCTCGTCTTCGTACGGGATTTCGACGCCGTACTGCTTGTTCACCTTGAGCATGTCGGCGAAGAGCTGCTCCTGCGGGTCGCGCGAGTAGGCGCCGACGAGGTGGAACATCTTCTGCTGCGCCCAGCGGGCCTTGACCGCTGGCGTGCCCAGCTTGGCGTGGCGCGTGAGGCTCAGTCGGAAGATCGAGTCGTAGCCCTTATCCGCCGCGAGCCCGCGTATCTGGAAGACCAGCTCGTCGGTCGCCTCGGGACAGGAGCCGAGCAGCTCCAGCGGCCGATCTTTATAGAGGTTGGCCGTGCTCTTCGGGTAGACCTCGGTCTTGGACGCCGAGTCGAAGGCCACCGTCACGTCGCCCATCACGGGGTAGCGGATGCCCTCATAGACCGTCGCCATCGACGCGGGGATATCCCAGCGGTTGCCGCTCAGCACAGTCGAGTCGCCCCGGTTGCAGTATGTGAGCATGTCGAGCAGGTAGGCGTTCGCCTTGCTGTGCGTGCCGTACATGTAGATCGACATCAGGCCGTTGTTCAGCTTGGAGAACGCGCCGATGATCTTGGCGCTTTCGGTCATCCCGAAGGTCGGCTTGCCGTCCGTCACCACGAAGGCGACCAGGGGGCGCCGCGGGTCGCGCGGCAGCTTGATCAGCGACTGCAGCGAGCCGAACACGTCGGTCTGGCCGAAGGAGCGCATGCCGGACACGAACGCGGCGGCCTTCGCCTTGCTCTCGGGCGTCACGGCCGTCCACACGGGGAAACAGGCCTCGAACGTGTCGCGGAAGGCGACGACCGTGAAGCGGTCCTGCGGGTTCATGGTCTCCAAGCCCGCCAGCAGCGCGCGGCGGCAGAAGTTCAGCCGCTCCTCGGACATCGACGCCGAAACGTCCTGCACCCAGACGATGTCCTTGGCGATGGTCGGCACCGGCTTGTCCGTGCGCGGCTGGATGGCGATGCGGAAATAGATGCGGCCGGGCTCTTCGGGATCGCGGTAGGTCTCCATGCCGACGGCGAGCAAGTCGTCGATCGGGACGTAGTCGATGGTTTCGCGCAGGGCGTCGATCTTGGCCTGCGCCTCGCGGGCCTTGCGCTCCTCCTCGCTGAGCACGCTCTCCGCCACCTGCTTGGCAGCGTCCTTGATCTGATTCTGGAGCATCTCCTGCTGCGCCTGCGTGAGCTTGGTGCCGTCAGGCGAGGCGCCGTCCAGACGGCCGCCGCTCTTTTCGCCGGGCTGCAGCGCAAAGCGCGCCTCGGTGGCGGCCGACGAGACCTGCGCGGGCACGCCCGGCGCGGCGGGCGCGGGCACCTTGAACGTGCCTTTTTTGATCTCGGTATCGAAGACCTCCGCGGCGTCAATGGGCTTGGGCGGCTCGGGGTCCTTGCCGAAGCGGCGGCCGACGAGGTCGATGGAGGGCACGATGTCCGGCGCCTGCGGCACGCGCTCGATCATGGGGATCTCGCGGCGCGGCAGCGCGGCCACGGCGTCTTGCACGGTGCGGTCAAAGATCTGCGCGATCTCCTGGCGCGGCATCCACGGCGTCGTGTCGGTCTGTTCGACGGCGGACTCCTTGAGCGCCGGCACGCCGGGCGCGAGCGCCTCGCGCGGGATCGGCGGCGGGGCCATCAGGGCCGGGCTTGCGACCTGGCTCAGCGCGTCCACCTGCTCGCTGACCTCGATGGGGCCGCGGCTGGGCGCATCGCGCTCGCCGACGACCTTCTCGGCCAGACGCATCGGATCGGTGCGCATCGTCTCGACGCGCATGGGCGGCACGCGGTCCCCCGTGTACAGCTCGCGGTTCTTCTCGGCGAAGCGCGCCGATCCGGTGAGGCTCCAGTCCGCGAAGAAATACATGACGGCCACGTGCACGACCGCAGACAGAAACACCGCAAGACAGGCCAGCAGCCAGTGCTGGTCGCTTTGTCGCTGTCGGTATCCGAAACCCTGCGGTATCATGCGTTGGACTTCCTCTCCGGCGCGGCGGCCTGCGTCTGGCCCGGGTTCGCGAGGGGCGAATTGGGGTAGCGGTTGCGCAGCTCGTCGCGCATGGCTTTGGCCTCCTGGGCGCGGCCCAGCTTCTCAAGCAGCGCGGAGGCCTTGCTGAGGGCCTCGGGCACGAGCTTCGCGTCGTCGAACAGGATGCCCACGCTCATGTAGTAGCGCAGCGCGCCCTCGGCGTCGCCCTTGATTTCCGCGTTGCGCGCCAGCCCCGCGTAGGCGTGCGCCCTCAGTCCGAGCAGCTCGGGCGAGGAGGCCCGCGCGGCGGCATCGTTCAAGTGTTTGTGCGCCTCGTCGTACTTGCCGGACTCGGTGAGCAGCTCGCCCAGGCGCAGCGCGGCCTCGGCGCCGTACGCCGTTGTCGCGCCCGTCCCCAAAGCCTCGCCAAACGCGTGCATGGCGGCGTCGCGCTCGGACTTGGCGCGGTGCACGCGGCCCAGCAGCGTCCAGGCGGTCTGCTTCCAGCCCTTGTCGGCGTTCTGGCCGACCAGCGTGTTGGCGGCCTGCGCGGCGGCGTCGTACTGCTTCTGCTCGAGCTGGAACTCGGCCAGCCACGCCAGCCGGTCTGCGCCGAGCTTCTCGGCGATCGGCGCGTCGAGCAGCTTCTGGAAATACCCGGCGGCCTCCGCCTTGCGCCCCACCTGCTGCAGGAGCATGCCGAGCTCCAGCATCGCCTCGCGCTCGAACTCCTTGGCCGGCGCGGACGCGAGGCAGGCGAGGTACAGCTTCTCCGCCTCAGCCAGCTCGCCCGCCTGGCGGTAGATTGACGCTCGCCAGTACAGCGACTCGGGCTTGCGGGCGTCCTCCGGGAAGCGGCGCATGCGCTCGTCGAGCGTACCGCCCGCGGCGCGCAGGTTCTTGGCGCGGATCTCCTCCATCGCTTTCTGGTAGAGCGCCTCCGCGGCCATCTCGCTGGACGGGTACTTGGTGAGCAGGGCGGTCCAGTCGCGCAGCGCCGCGTCGCTCTGGCCGAGCCGGGCCAGGCACACGCCCGACGCGTAGAGCGCCTTGGCCGCCAGCGCGTCCTCGGGGAAGCGCTGCGCGACCTGCAGGAACCACGACGACGCCGACTCCCACGCCTCCTGCTTTTGCAGCAGCCAGCCGAGGCGGTACAGCGCGTCCTTGACGAACGGGCTCTTCGGATACTTGTCGACGAGCAGCCGGCAGCTCTGCACCGCGCCCTCGGGCTGCTGGACGGCGATCGCCGCCTCGGAGCTCATCCACAGCACGTTGTCGGCCACCTCTTCCGGCGGATCGACAAACTGCGCGGAAGCCTTCAGAACCTCCAGGTACTTGCCGTCGCGGTAGAGCGCGGTCAGCCGCTCGTACTGGGCCTCCTTGGCCAGCCGGCCGGCCGGGAAGGCCGCGAGCTGCTGGTCGTACAGCGCCACGGCCTCGGCCCGCCGCTCGAGCTGGCGCAGGCAGTTGGCCTTCACGTACAGCACCTCCTCGCGGGCCGGGTGCTGCGCATTGCCGGCGATCAGGTCCAGCACATCCGAGGCCTCCTTGTAGCGGCCGGCGTAGAAATTGGCCCAGCCCGCGGACAGCGCGCTTTCGGCCACGCGCGGCGACTTCGGGTACTTGGTGCGCAGCATCTGGTAGAGGTTCGCGCTTTCCTCATGGCGGCCGTCAAGCAGCGAGGCCTGCGCCGCGAAGTAGCAGGCCTCCTCGGCGACCTTCGCGTCCTTTGACTTGTGCGCCAGATCCAGGTAGATGCCCATGGCGCGGCGACGGTCCTCCGGCTTGCCGGACTGCGTGAGGAGCCACGCCGTGCGCAGGCCCGAATACATGCCGTAGTCGGTGTCGGCGAACTCCTTGCCCAGCTGCTCGTAGCGCGCCAGCGCGTCGGCCGGCCGCTTCAGGGCCTCCAGCGCCTCGCCCCAGTGGTAGAGCGCGGCCGAGCGGACCTCGGGCGGCACGCCCGCGGCCGTCAGCTTCTCGAACGCGGCGGCCGCGGCCTCGAGCGAGCCGCCGCCGGACTCCAGCAGGAGCAGCGCGCGCTGGAGCAGCGCGCGCGGCACGTTGGCGCTGGCCGGAAACTGCTCGAGCAGCCGCTTGTAGGCGGCTTCGGCCTCGGCGGCTTTCTTCAGGCGGCGGTGGCACTCGCCCAGGCGAAACAGCACGTTGTCGAGGCCTTCGACGCCCGGCTCCTCGGCGAGCGCCGCGTACTCGCGCGCCGCCAGGTCGAACAGGCTGCGACGGAACAGGCCGTCAGCCAACTGCTGGCGGTCTTTCACCTCGACCGGGTCGGCCGCCGCCGCCGTCAGACCGGCGACCAGCAGAACCGCGCCCACCACCTGTAGCGTAAGCCTCATTTGCTCTCCGCGGCGCCCGACTTATCCTCGCTCGTGGCCATCGAAAAATTCCAGATGTCCGCCTTGCGGCAGGTGTCGACGACCTTGATGAGCTCCTCGTAGCGCGTGTCCTTGTCGGCCCGCAGCACCACCGGCTGCCCCGGAAAGTAGCGGGCCAGGCGGTCGAGCCGCGACTTCAGCGCCTCCAGCGTCAGATCCTGCTGGTTGACCGAGACGCGGCCGTCCTTGGCGATGTTGATGATGATCTCGCCCGGCAGACGGTCCGGCACCTTGCCGCTCTGCGCCGAGGGCAGGCAGATGTCGATCTCGTACTCCCACTGCGAGAAGACTGACGTCGTAATGAAGAAAAACAGCATCAGGAAGATGATGTCCATCATCGACGTCATCTGAAACGAGGGGAGCACGCCCCTGTTGCTCTTGCGGAAGTTCATGGTTGGCCGCTCCTGTCAGTAGCGCTCGACGGTCTTGACGCCCATGCCGATGAGCGCCGTGAGGATTTCCGAGGCGGCCGCCTCAAGGTTTGAGATCTGCCGGCTCGCGCGCCGGCGGAACCAGGCATAAAAGACCATGCACGGAATCGCCACAACCAGCCCGAAGACCGTCGTCACGATCGCCTGCGACACGCCCGCGGCGAGCACAACCGGCTTGGCGCTCGCGATGTCGCTCGCCACCGAGCCGAAAGCGGTCAGCATGCCCAACACGGTGCCCAGCAGGCCGAGCAGCGGCGCGATGGTTGCCACGTCCAGCAGGAACTCGGTCTGTCCCTGGATCGCATCCGCCTGGCGCGCGCCCTCGGACTCCACCGCGCCGCGCAGCAGCGACGCGTCGCAGTTGGGCACGTTGCGCAGGCAGTCCAGCGCCGACAGCGCAACGGCCGACAGCGGGCACGGGTGGCGGTCGCTCAGGCGCCGCATCTCGTTCAAATCGTTCGCGCGGATCTTGGCGAGCATATCGCTGAGCAGCTCGTGCGGGATCACCGTGCCCGCGCGCAGCGCCCACATGAAGTAGAACACCATCGCCAGCGCGAAAACCGAGATGGCCGCCAGGACCCACATGATCCAGCCGCCGTACTCCCACGCCTGCTTGAACGACATGCCGTACGCGTTCGCGGCGGGAGCCGCTGCCGCAGCCGCCTCGGCGGCCTCCTGCGCGACCGCGACCGCCACTGACCCCACGCACGCCACGAGGCCCACCCACACCTGCTTGATCGTCCTGTTGTTCATCGTATCTCCCACTGAATTGGCCGCGCGGGCTTGCACCGCCTCACGCGACCGGAAAAGCCACACCCATAAGTTTGCGGAACGCCGCGTGCGACTGCCGCCGCCGCACGCGCGCCCAGCGCCTGACGTCCGCGACGCGCGCGCGGTACCACGCGAAGTCCAGCCCCGCCGTGCCGCCCACGTGCGTCTTGGCCGCCAGCGCCGCGTCCGGGTCGGCCGAGGCCAGCTCGCCGAGGTGCGAGCGCACGTGCTGGTACGCGTCGCGAAACGGCATCCCTCCCGCCACCAGTTCGAGCGCCCGGTCGGTCGCGAACACGCCCGGCGTGAAGCCCGCGCGCAGCCGGTCCGGCCGCACGCCGAGCGACTCCGTCATCAACGCCAATATCCGCAGCGAGCCGCGCGTCACCCGCACCCCCTCCATGTACAGCTCCTTGGTCTCCTGGAGGTCGCGGTTGTAGCCGCCCGGAAGCGCCTTCAGCAGCGCGTTCGCGGCTGAGCCGTAGCCCAGCACGACCGCCGCCTTGGCCCGGATCAGCTCCAGCACGTCGGGGTTGTACTTCTGCGGCATAATGCTGCTGCCCGTGCACAGCTCGGGCGGCAGCGCGAAGTAGCCGAACTCCGGCATCGAGAAGAGAATCACGTCCTCGGCCAGCCGCGACAGGGTCAGCATCACCTGTCCGCACGCGGCCAGAATCACCGCCTCGTTCTTGCCGCGCATGTTGCTCGCGTGAAAGACATTGTGGTGCGGCCCCGAAAAGCCCAGCAGCCGGGCCGTCAGCTCGCGGTCGATCGGGATCGGCACGCCGTAGCCCGCGGCCGAGCCGAGCGGGCAGCGGTCGTTGGTCGTGTAGGCCGCCTCCACCAGCAGCAGGTCGTCCAGCAGCGTCTCCGCGTAGCCGGTGGCCCACAGACCGACCGAGCTCGGCATCGCGGGCTGCAGGTGCGTGCGCCCCACCATCGGCACCCGCTCGTGCCGCTTGCCGAACGCCACGAGCCCGGCCGCCAGATCCGCCATCTCTTCGACCAAGCCGAGCAGCTGGTCTCGCGCGTGCAGCCGGATGTCCACCGCCACCTGATCGTTGCGGCTGCGCCCGGTGTGGACTTTGCGCCCCAGCTCGCCCAGCCGCTCGGTCAGGCGGCGCTCCACCGCCAAATGCACGTCCTGATCGGCCTCGGTGATCGTGAAGTCGCCGGCCCGCGACTCGCGCATCACCTCCACCAGCGCCGCCACCACGCGGTTGCGTTCTTCAGTCCCCAGAATCGCGGGCTTGACGCGCATTCGGGAAAGCATCGTCACGTGCGCCGCGGTGCCCAGGCAATCCCAGACCGCCAGTTCGAGGTCGAGCACGGGATCCTTGCCGACCGTGAACGACAGCACATCCGGATGGATCTTGCCCACGATCGTTTTCTGCCCATTCGCCATCTTCTTCATGTCTAACCGACACCCTTCGCACGCGGCCTGCGCAGGCCCGCCATCCTATTCCGCTGCAGAGCCAGCCCGAGCCGCCTCCGTGCGCGACAAAACCTCTCCCTGCGCCGTCCGACGCTCCAGATCCCCGCGCAGCCGCTCCGCCTCCATCAGCAACCGGGCCAGCTCCCCCTGCTTCGCCCCGCGTGCGAGCGCATTCAAGAATTGCTCGTAGGCGTCAGAAACAGCAAGAAGCGTACCATCGCGCCCGAGCGCGGCCATCCTGACGGACAACGCCTGCTTCAGGGCCGCCGCGCGCACGGCCGGCTCGGCCGACCGCGCCGCCGCCGCCTCAAACGTCAGCCACGCCTCGCGTTGGCCTATGCTTTTACCATAATCCGAGGAGTAGAGCAACAGGCTCGACCGGAAGCGGCGCGCAATCCCGCCCGTGGTCACCCCGGGTTTCATCACCTGCCGCCCTTTCGCCAGAAACCACAGGTCGAGCGCCGCGTCGAACGCGCCCGCGTCGGCCGTCGACGCCAGAAGCTGCGCGGCCATCTCGGGCGACCACGTCGTCCCGCTCGCCGCGCCGCGCAAGAGGGCCTCGAACGGGTTCCCCGCTGGCCGCTTCTCTAAGAACCACCCGGCCAGCACCGCCCCCACCGCCGGCTCACGCGACGCCGCCACGCTGTCGAAGGCGACCAGCTCCCGCGCCGGAGGCAGGCACGCCCGCGACCAGAGCAGCAGCGCCCGGTCCACGTCCTCTTGGCGCGTCTCCCGGTCCATGTAGCGCACCAGCCCGTCGATCAGCCAGGCGGGCAGGTCGCGCATCGTGTCGTCCGTCCCGCCCTGCTCCACCATCCACCCGCGCAGCAGCGCCACGCAGACCGCCCGCCTGAAGCGCTGCAAATCAGCCGCCTCGGGATCGGGCAGCTCGATGCGCTCACGCACCGCGCCTGACGGATCGCGCAGGCGGCCGGTCAGCACCCGCACGTCGCCGTCGCTCTTCCCGCCCACCAGCACCTCGAGCGGACAGCGCTGCGTCCCCAGCTTCAGCCGCGTGGCGCGCTGCAGCTCCTCTCGCGTGCGATCCACGAAAACCAAGACCGGCGCGCGGTATCCCGCCTTGCTCATGGGCGCGTGCACCGACACCGTCGCGTCCTTGGAGTAGACCGGAGCGGCAGGCGGCGACAGCCTCGCCACCTGCGAGCCCACCAGCGGCGCCTCGTCGGCCGCGAAGGCCAGCGCCACAGCCCCGACCGCAACGAGCGGCCCGAGCGTTTTCAAGAGGGATGCCATCGGTGTCGAGCACATGGGGACTCATTGTCGCAACTTGCCCGGCGCGTTTCAATGCTAAAGCCTAAATCCTAACTCCTCCTTTGCTGCGCCGCTCATCGCCAGCAGGCGCCCCACCTGCTCCGCGCACCGCTCCAGCATGCCGGGCCCGCGCGCGGCCAGCTCCTCCTCAGGCACGGGCTCCTCCAGCGCCGAAAAGTAGGCCCCGATCCCGACGTCACGCACCGTCTCGACGCCGGCGCCGAGCGACCCGCAAATCGCGATCACCGGCACGCCGCGCTCGCGCGCCACGCGCGCCACGGCGGCGGGCGCTTTGCCGAACACCGTTTGGCCGTCCAGCCGCCCCTCGCCTGTTATCACGAGCGCGCAGCCGCCGAGCTTCTCCGCGAGGCCGCACACGCCCAGAACCAGCTCCGCGCCAGGCAGCAGACGCGCGCCCAAGAACGCGGCCAGCCCGGCCCCCAGCCCGCCCGCCGCGCCGCCGCCCGGCAGCGCGGAAACATCCGTGCCAAGCTCCTTGTGGATCACCGCGGCGAGCCGCTTCAGCCCGGCGTCGAGGGCTTCGACCATCGCAGGGGTCGACCCCTTCTGCGGGCCGTAGACGCGCGCCGCGCCGCGCGGCCCGAACAGCGGGTTGGTCACGTCGCACGCGGCCTCGACAACCACGCCCTTCAGACGCGCGTCCAGCCCGCCCACATCGATGTGCGACACCCGGGCCAGCTCGCCGCCCGCGCCCGCCAGCTCGCCGCCGCGCTCGTCCAGAAACCGGACGCCCAGCGCCCGGGCCAGGCCCACCCCGCCGTCGACGGTCGCGCTGCCGCCGATGCCAACCAAGATGCGCTCCACGCCGAGGTCGAGCGCCGCACGCAACAGCTCGCCGGTCCCGTAGGTGCTGGTGAGCAGCGGATTCTGCTCGCCGGGCTTCAGCAGCGCCAGCCCGCTCGCGAGCGCCATCTCGATCACGGCTGTCCGCCCGTCGCCGGTCAGGCCGAAGCCTGACGTGATCGGGCGGCCCAGCGGATCGTGCGCCGCGCACGAGACCCAGCGCCCGCCCGTGGCGTCCACCACGGCCCGCGCGGTGCCGTCGCCGCCGTCGGCGACCGGCACCTTCACGAACTGGCAGTCGGGCAGCGCGGCCCGCAGGCCGCGCTCGATGCAGTCCGCCGCCTGGGCTGCCGTCAGGCTCCCCTTGAACGCATTGGGGGCAATGGCGATTCTCATCGCGCCTCTGGCAGTCAAACCGTCTCCTACCCGTTCAGGGTCCAGCCGGCGCGGTACTCGCGCTTCAGGAGCTTGTTGGCCTCCTCGTTGTCCGTGACACGGCCGGCGGCGCCGTCGTAGCTGATCTTCTTGCCCACGCGGTAGGCCACGAGGCCGAGGCACATCTGCTCGATCATGTTCGCGCTGTACTCAAAGTCGCACGCAGTCTTCTGGGACGGATCTTTGCACGCGTTGACCCACTGCTTCTGGAAATGGCCCACCGAGGGGAGCAGGTCTTCCTTCTTGCGCGGATGGTAGTACGTGAGGCTCCCGTCCTTGCCGAGAGGAATGAGCATGCGCGACGTGAAGTCCGCCACCAGGATGCCTTCGCTGCCCTTGAACATCGCGCCGTGGCCGATCTTGTTGAGGTCCAGGTAGTCGCTGGGGGACTTCGGCATCGCGCCGCCCTGGTACCAGGAGACGCTGATCGGGCCGCGCCAGCTGTTCGCGGCGTGCTCGAAGCGCATCTCGGCCATGACGGGCGTGACGTCGGGGTTGAAGGGGTCGCCCTTCGCCTCGGCGGTGGTCGGCAGCGCGCAGTCCACCGCGTTCCAGAGCAAGTCCATCGTGTGGCTGCCCATATCGCCGATCTGGCCGGTGCCGAAGTCCCAGTACATGTTCCACTGCAGGCAGTTCGCCCCCGCCTTGGCCGAGAAGTACTCCGGGTTGTACGGGTGGTCGGTTTTCACCGGGCCCAGCCACAGGTCATAGTGCAGTCCCTCCGGCGGCGTCCCCTGGGCGGGAAGGTAGCCGGGCTTGGGAATCTTGCGGTTGCCCCAGGCGTAGGCGCTCTTCAGCTCGCCGATCGCGCCGTCGCGGAGCATCTCGGCGATACGGTTGAAGTTGTCGTGCGCGTGCCGCTGCATGCCGACCTGCGTGGCGAGCTTACCCTTCTTCGGCAGCCAGTTGGCGCGCACCACGCGCGCCTCTTCCACTGTGATGCCCAGCGGCTTCTCCAGGTAGACGTGCAGGCCGCGGTTGAGCGCCCAGTTGGCGATGAACGCGTGGGTGAAGTCGGTCGTGCAGATGACGACCGCGTTGATGTCTTTCTGCTCGAGGCACTTTCGCCAGTCGACGTAGGTTTTGGCGTTCGGGAAGCGCTTGGCCGCGTCCGCCAGATTCCGCTCCCAGACGTCGCAGAGCGCCACGACGTTCTCGTCGGCGAGCGAGTCCAAATGCGCCAAGCCGCGGCCCCACGTGCCGATCAGGGCGACGTTCAGCTTGCTGTTCGGAGAATTACCCGCCGCGCGCGCGCCGCTCGGAAGGATGATCAGACCGGCCCCCGTCGTGATGGCCGATTTCAGGAATTGACGACGCTTCATCTTACCTTGCCTCCTTGTGCGTGTGTCTGGCAAAGGAGCTAATACCACTGCCGAAACGTACATGAGCTAAACGGGCGGCCCCACACGCAGGGAGGTACGGCTTCCAGGCCTTCCGCGGCCGGGGTGGACCCCAGCCCTCCCGTGTGTCTTGTGCCCGTCATAGGGTCTAGATACTTTTCGTCTGTGGCTGAAGCTCCCCAGCCGTGAGCCGGAATAAGCCGCCGCCGCACCCCGCAGCCTCAGCGCATTCCTACACCCATGATTACCTGCTATGATGCGGCGGAAGGCGAAAACAGTCAACTGCGTTTTTCAGCTAACACGCCTTATTTTCCGCCCCGCTCGCGGTCGTTCGCGCCGTGCGGAGAGCGGCGCGCAAACGGGCTAGCGTGAAGCCCCGGATGGGGCGGCGCCCTTTCCGCTGACCGTCACTCGTCGAGAAGGCGGCTCCTGTGGCGGGCGGATAGGCGTGCCGGGCTCGTCCTGCTTGTCGCCGTCCTTGTCTTGGTCGGGACGCATGTCGATTGTCACGTGTCCGGGTTTTCTGGGAGGCGGAGGCGGCGTCACATTAATGTATTCGGGTCGACGCTGCGCGTCCCGTCTCGCCCGCTCGGCTGACTCCTCCGCTTCTTGCGCTTTCCTGGCGGCGGTCTTGGCCGCATCTTCGGCAGCTTGCAGACGCCTCTGCACATCGGCCAATTTTGCGTCGGCTGGGTGCGTTTTGGCCCACTCGGCATTAGCCGCATCCTCAAGTGCAGCCAACTCCTTGCGCCCCGAAAACAGATGCGTGTTCGCAAGCTCAATCGCTTTGTCGATCACCGCAGTAGCGGCGAGGCTCCTTTTCGTCCCGTGCGAGGACAAGTCTTTCCAAGCCTTCGTGCCGACTATGCTGCGCGCAACTTGCCTGGCCTGCTCCGTGTATTGAGACTTCTGCCCGTACTTCTGAAGATCAAGATCGATCTTGTTCGCCGCCTCCACCACGTCCCGCACGTCTTGGCTGTACTTTCGGGTTATCGCGTCGACTCGCTCTTGATGGCGATCCTGCGCGTAACCGGTGCCGGCCAACAGAGCCGTCCAACACAGAACCGCGAAAACCTTATACATAACTCACCTCACGCCTTAACTCCGAACAGTCCGGCACATGTGAACGTCAACAATCACACGTTCTGCGCGGGATTGTAATCCACCGGCCCTGCGACGGTCAAGCCTATGCCGGACAGCCTATGGCGGACACGCCGCTTTCGGTGGGCACGCTTCAGTTCAGTTGAAACTGAATCGCACCCAAGGAGGTGTTAGGAGTTGAATGCGCAACAACCCGCGAAAACCGGCGTCCTTTCGAGTTAGCGCCGCTTATCAGGCGCGGGCTTGGCGCGGGAATAATAGCGTCTTCGTTATGAAGACACTCAAATAACAGCACAGCGGATCGGCTAAGCTCTTCGTCTTCGCGGTA
The DNA here is from genome assembly GCA_964386865.1 of uncultured Lentisphaeraceae bacterium. GTDB lineage: Bacteria > Verrucomicrobiota > Kiritimatiellia > RFP12 > UBA1067 > CAYLUN01. The sequence continues at coordinate 40,570 of CAYLUN010000008.1, forward strand.
TTGAAACTCCCAAACCCCAACTACTAACTCCCGCGCAAACGGTCTACTGCGAAGCCCCGGAGGGGCCGTTGCTCTTTCCGCTGATCGTCACTCGTCGAGAAGGCGGCTCCTTTGGCGGGCGGATAGGCTTGTCGGGCTCGTCCGGCTTGTCGCCGTCATCGTCCTTGTCCTTGTCCTTTTCCGGACGCATGTCGATTGTCACGCGCCCGGGCTCTCTGGGCGGCGGCGGCATCACATTGATGTATTCGGGGCGACGCTGCGCGTCCCGCCTCGCCCGCTCGGCGGACTCCTCCGCTTCTTGCGCTTTTGTCGCCGCTATTTTGGCCGCCTCCTCGGCGGCTTCGAGCCGCCGCTGCATATCCGTCAGCCTTGCCTCGTCCGGGTGCGTCTTGGCCCACTCAGCATACGCCGCTTGCTCCAGCGAGGCCAGCTCCTGGCGCCCTGAGGAGAGGTGGCTATTCGCAAGCTCGATCATTTGGTTGATCGCTGTAACCGCCGCGCGGTGCTTCTTCGTCTCGCGAGACGTCACGTCCTTCCAAGCAGCCGTGTGGAAGAGGTTTCGCGCCACAAGCCTTGCCTGCTCCGTGTATTTCGACTTGTGCCCGTATTTCTGAAGATCTAGATCGATCTTGTTCGCCGCCTCCGCAACCCCGCGTGCCTCTTGGACATATTTACGGGTGATCGCATCGGTCTTCATTTGATGACTGTCCTGCCCGTAAGCGGTGCAGACAAGAAAAATAAGCCCGCACTGGGCTGCCAGAGCCTTATACATAACGCACCTCACGATCTACGACCGAACCGCTCGATCAACACGAACGTCGCGAAACAAGAATTCTGGGGAGGATTGTAGTCCTCCTGCCCTGCTTTGGTCAAGCCTTTGGCAGAAGTATGTCGGGGGCGGTGAACACGGCACGCGGTTGACGCCCGCGCCGAAGTCCGCTATGGTTTCGGGCGACGGAAGGGAATGCGCCATGTCAAGCCACCACCGACACAGCAGGCGGCACGGCGCCGCAGCGGGCGGCGCCAGTGCGAGCCAGAGCGGAAGCCGCCGAAGCGCGGCCGCTTCGGGGCATGCCGAGCCGCCTTCTCGCACGAGGCGCCACCGGCACACCGCTTCGGGCAAGCGCCGCAGCGCGGCCGACGGCAAGCGGCCTCCCAGAGGCCTCAGGTTCTCGCTTCTGTGCCTCCTGTTCTCACTCCTCGGCCTGGCCACGGCGCTCGTCGCCGAGATCGTCTCGCACGCGACCCGCGAGCCGTCGCTCCCGTTCCTGAACCTCCTCGGCGGCGCGGCCACCATCGCCGCGCTCGGCACGGGCATCTACGCGATCGCCACGCTCGTGCGGCACAACAGCCGCCGCGTCAAGCTGCGCACGCTCGTCGGCATGACCGTCGCCGTGTGCACGGGCCTGGCGGTAATCTCGAACCTCTTCGACAATCACAGGCGGCTGGCCGCCCCCGAAACAGCTGCGCCGCCGGCTGCCGCCGCCCAGTCCACGCCCGAAAAAGATGACCTGATCAAGCCCGGCTGGTACGGGGAGCTGCTCTCGGGCGGCGTCCACTTGATCGTCACGTCGTTCGAGGAGAGCGCGTCCGAATCCCGGCGGTTCAACCGGGGCTTGTTCAAGCCGGTTTCGTACGCCACGCTGACGGTCATCAACACGGCCACCGACTGCCCGGTGTCCCTGAGCGCCTTCGAGACCCGCCTGACGCTGGATGACGGCACCTCGATCAAGAGCCTTTCGCTCCACGACCTACTGGCCCACGGCGTCGGCCACAGCGAACAGCTGGGCAAGCGGCTCGTCGAGCGCCAGACCATCGCGATGGGGTCGATGGTGCCCGACATCCCCATCTGCATGGACGCCGGCTTCTCCTGGGCGCGTGTCGCCGTGGTCGAGATCCGCCTCGGCGCGCTCACCGTGTCCGTTCCGGGGCGCTTTATGACGGCCCAGGAAAAGTCGGATATGCTCCAGAGAATCCTGCCCGCTCAGAGCCCCGACGGCAAGCCGAACGCGGCGGGAGCGGAGAACCAGAACCCGTAGCGCGGTCGCTGAGGCTCCAGAAAAGAGTGCCGCCTGTCCTTGTCGGTCGTCCGACGCAGGACAGGCGGCACGGGCTCTGTCGATTCACCTAGGCGCGGGGTCAGCCGATGGCCTTACCACCCTGCTCGGCCGTGCGGATGCGGATCGTCTGCTCCAGGTCGAGGACGAAGATCTTGCCGTCCCCGACTTGGCCCGTGTGCGCACCGTCTTGGATAGCCTTGATTGCAGGCTCCACAAAATCGTCGTTCACGGCGATTTCCAGCTTCACTTTCCGCAACAGGCTGCCCGCTTCGGTGTGGCTGCGGTAAACCTGGGCGATGCCCTTCTGGCGGCCGCGGCCCATGACGTTGGACACGGTGACCAAGTGAATCTCTTTCGCGGTCAGACGATCAAGCACCTCGTCCATGCGATCCGGTTGAATAATGGCAACAATGTATTTCATGATCAGATTCCTTTCTCAGGGGGTCATTCGTTAGTCAAGAACAGTGTATCCGGTTTCGCGGTGATCGGTCAGGTCGAGGCCGATCCGCTCCGCCTGCTCGCTCGCCCGCAGCCCGAGCACGACGTCCACGATCTTCAGCAGGATGAAGCTCATGACGCCCGAGTAAGCCAGGGTCACCAGCACGGCCTTGAGCTGGATCCACAGCAGCGCCGGGTTGCCGTAGAACAGCCCGTTGGCGCCGGCGCTGTTCACTGCGGTCGTCGCGAACAGTCCGGTTGCGAGAGCGCCCCAGATGCCGCCGATGCCGTGCACGCCGAACGCGTCAAGCGCATCGTCGTAGCCCAGGCGCGGCTTGACCACGGTGACGAACAGGTAGCAGATCACGCCCGCGCCCGCTCCGATCGCCATCGCGCCGCCCGGGGTCACGAAGCCAGCGGCCGGCGTCACCGCCACCAGGCCCGCCACCGCGCCGGAGATCAGGCCCAGCATGGTGACGTGCCGGTTGATCGCCAGATCCATAACGGCCCAGGCCAGCCCCGCAACCGCGGTCGCGACGTGCGTCGCCAAGAACGCGCTGCCCGCCAAGCCGTTTGCGCCCAAAGAGCTGCCCGCGTTAAACCCGAACCAGCCGAACCACAAGAGCCCGGCGCCCACGACCGCAAAGGGGAGGTTGTGCGGGGGCGACATCTTCTTCGGGTAGCCGAGGCGACGGCCAAGCACGAGCGAGGCCACCAGGGCGGCGATGCCCGCGTTGATGTGTACGACCGTTCCGCCCGCAAAGTCCAGCGCGCCCATCTTGCGGAGGAAGCCGCCCACGCCCCACACCCAGTGCGCCAACGGATCATAGACGATCGTCGACCACAGCAGGGTAAAGAGCACAAACGCCGAGAACTTCATCCGCTCCGCAAACGCGCCCACGATCAGCGCAGGCGTGATGATGGCGAACATCATCTGGAACAGCATGAACACGGAGTGCGGAATCGTACCCGCGTAGTCCGCGTTCGGCGCCGCGCCCACGTTCTTCAGCATCGCCCAGTCGAGGCTGCCGATGAAGCCCTTGATGTCCGGCCCGAAGGACAGGCTGTAGCCGAATACCACCCACTGCAGCGTCACGAAGCAGACGAGGAAGAAACACTGCATCAGCACGGACAGCACATTCTTTTTGCGGACCAGGCCGCCGTAAAACAGCGACAGCCCCGGTATCGTCATCAACAACACCAGCGCCGTGCTGACCAAGACCCAGGCGGTATCGCCGGAGTCAATCTTTGGGGCTGCCGCAGCTGCATCCTGCGCCCACGCGCCCGTTGCGGCTGTCATCGCAGCGCCTGTAATGAGGCCCTTGACTGTGTGCCTGTAACACATTCCGTTCATACCGTGTCCCTCCTCGTAGTAGCGCCGAAACCGGCACTCGTTAATACCCACTTCAAACGTTCATTTCTACGTTCTGAAAAGTATTAAGCATATCGCGGGCCAAGCCCCGCAGAACCCTAAAAACCGTGAAAATTTGGCGAAATTGTCAAAATATGCGCGCGCGCGCAGCGACGGGAACACACGTTGTCAGACATGAACGACATCTTTCAAATTAAACCTACATTTTTGTCATTTTCGCCTTTTGGCTGTCTAAAATCGACCCAATCGAATTCCCTCGGTCCATCGGGATCGCCGGTTCCTTCGCCGCACGCTTGACGTACGGCCGCTGAATCTCTATTCTGACGACTCACCTCTGAGCGAGCGGGCGATTCGCCCACTCGATAACGGAGCGTTCTCCTTATCTTATGAGCTCCTCTCCCTATACGTGCCGGCGCCAGTGGTTCCAGCTCCTGTGCCTGACCTTGGCCCACGGCGTGGCCGACACCTTTGGCGGGCTCGCGGCGCCGATCCTGGTCCCCTTGCGCGACCACTACGGGCTCGCCATCCCCCTGCTGATCTTCGTCACCGCGCTGCTGGGTTTTTCCGCGAACATTTTCCAGATTCCCGTCGGCCATCTGCGGGCCACCTGGTCAAGCCCGCTCCTGATTTGCCTCGGCGTGCTGCTGGCGGGCACAGCGGTCCTCCTCGCCGCGTTGCCGACCGGGCCGTACTGCCTGCCTGGGATGTGTCTCGTCGCGCTGGTTGCCGGCTTCGGCATCGCGATTGTCCATCCCGAAGGGTTGCGCGCCGTGCATGGGCTGGACAAGATCCCCTCATCGCTTTCCACCGCCGTCTTCATGGTCGCCGGCTTCCTCGGCTTTGCCAGCGGCGCGTTGCTCTCCTCGTCGATGACAGAAGCCTGGGGCCTTCGCAGCCTGGTCTGGCTGTATGCGGCAGCTCCCTTGGCGGCCGCGCCCCTGTTCCTGAGCGGCATCCGGCTGCCGGTCGAGACTGACAAGCCCAAGACCGCCCTTGAGCACAAAGAGAACATTCCGAGCGTGCCGTTCTGGCCGCTCTTCGTGGTGGCCGCCACGCTCGCGACCTGCTCGCAGATCCAGGCGACGCTCCTGCCCACGTTCCTGCACGAAGAGGGGCACTACACGCTCTCGTTCAGCGGGCTCTCCTTCACGCTTTTCGGCGTCGGCGGCACCGTTGGGGCCATCACCTGGGGGGCGCTGGCCCCCCGCTTGGGCCACCTGCGCGTCCTGCTCTTCGCCACGCTCGCGGGCGCCCCGCTCACGCTCCTCTACCTCCTGCTCGCACCCCACTCCAAGTGGGCCGCGGCCCTGCTGGTCTTCACGGCGTTCATCGTTTACACCGGCTTCCCGCTCTGCATCACGCTGGCCCGCTACGCGGACTCCAAGCTGCGGTTCGGCCAGCGCATGGGGATCATCAGCGGCGGCACCTGGGGCACGGCCGCCGTCGCGCTCTGGATCCTCGGGCCGATCTCGGAATACACCGGCATGGGGCCGCTGCTGCACCTCATCTGGATCGGCTACCTCGCCGCAGCCGTCCTGATCGCCATCGAGATCCGCCGGCGGCGGCCAGAGGCCAAACTGGGCAGCCCCTCATGAACGGCAAGCCCGAAATCCTCGCCCCAGCCGGGGACATGACCTGCCTGCAGGCCGCGCTCGACGCGGGCGCGGACGCCGTGTACCTCGGCCTCGAAACGCTCAACATGCGGCAGATGGCCACGCGCAACTTCACCCGCGAGACCCTGCCCGAAGCCTCACAGCGCTGCCGCGCGCGCGGCAAGCGGCTCTACCTGACGCTCAACACAATCCTCTTCGAACACGAGCTGCCCGAACTGGAGGAGACGCTCCGTTTCGCCGCGCCCTTGATTGACGCGGCCATCGTCGCAGACTGGGCCGCGGTCGAGGCCTGCAAGCGCCACGGCCTTCCGTTCCACATCTCGACGCAGATGTCCTGCTCCAACTCGGCTGCCGCTCGCTTCCTCAAAGCCCAGGGCGCGACCCGCCTCGTGCTCGCCCGCGAGTGTACGCTGGGGGAAGTCGCCGACATCGCCACGTCCGCCGGCATCGAGATCGAGACCTTCGTCCACGGCGCGGTGTGCGTGGCGGTCTCAGGCCGCTGCCTGCTCTCGCACGACGCCTACGGCTGCTCCAGCAGCCGCGGCGAGTGCCACCAGCCGTGCCGCCGCGAATTCCTGATCCAGGAGGTGCGCGAGGGCGAGAACGCCAACGCGGCCTTCCGCGTCACCCCGCACACCGTGCTCTCCGCGCGCGACCTCTGCTCGCTCCCGTTCGTCGACCGGCTGATGGCAGCCGGCATCGCCGCCTTCAAGATCGAGGGCCGCGCCCGCAACCCCGAGTACGTCAAGGCCGTGGTTACCGCCTATCGGGCCGCCGTCGCCGCCGTGCTCGACGGCTCCTTCACGCCGGCGCTCGCCGAGCGCCTCACCGCCGATTGCGCCAAGGTCTATCACCGCGAGTTCGGCTGCGGCCTCTTCCACGGCCGCCCCGGCGCGGGCCAGTTCACCGACACCGACGAGAACCAGGCGACTAACAAGAAGCTGCACGTAGGCATCGTGCTGAACTACTACCCGAAGGCCCGCATGGCCCAGATCCAGATTCAGGACCAGCCCGTCGCGCTCGGCGACGCGCTCGCGATCCACGGCCCGACCACGGGCGTGGTAGACCTGACCGTGACTGCCCTGCGCCGCGAAGAGGAGGTCTGCACGCGCGCCGAGCGCGGCACGTGGGTCACGCTCCCGTGTCCGTCACGCGTGCGCGTCAACGACAAGGTGTTCGTGGTGAGAGACACCTCCGGGCATGCCCCGCTGGAGCGTGATCGCGCCGCCGCAGACTTCTCGGCTGAACACACGAGCGGGAACACATGTGTCACGTTGCCTCTGCGCGTGTAATTCCACACGTCTGGAGGTGTGGAAACGGCTCCCGAACTATTTTCCCTTCTTTTCGGCACGAGACTATTTTCCACACTTCGCGAGGTGTGAAATCTGACGGCAGCGGATGGCGAGAGATTGCGAGACGGCCCATTCTTCCATTATACTGCATCTTTATTGAAAGCGCCGAAACCGGCGCAGGGGGACACGCACGAATGAAACGCACCGCACTGGGGCTTATCAGCCTCGCCTTTGTCATCCACGGCCGCGCCGCCGACACGCTGGCCACCTCGGCCGCCACGCTGGAGCTGGCCAGCCCGCGGTGTGAGATCGTCCCCCAGCTGTTCACGCCCGACTGGCAGGGCTACCGCTCGTCCGGCGGACTCGTGCGTGAGGCGGACGGCTCGTACGCGTTCAAGATTGAGACGAAGTCGGCCGGCACCGTCCGCGGCAAGGCCTTCTTCGCGTCAGCGACGAACGGCGCGGTCGACGCCGTCTACACCTTCACGCCCGAGCGCGACATCACGCTCAACGCGCTCTATGTCGGCACGGCGCTCCCGACCGATCACTGGGCGGGCGGCGGATTCAACGCCGACCCAGGCTCTCCGGATATTCACGGCCGGCTACCGCTCGAGCACAAAGAACTGATGATATTCTCCCGGCCAGCCCGCTCGCTGTTTCTTTTCTCGAAAAGCGGTCTGGAGAAACTGACATTCTCCTTCCCCGAGCCGATTCAGGTCATGCTCCAAGATGACCGCCAGTGGGGGCCGACCTTCTCGGTCCGCATCGGCTGCCTCAACGCCAAGACCTTCAAGGCGGGCGAGCCATACGCGGTGCGCTTCACCCTTGCCACGCACGAGCCGCAGCGCCTCACGCTCGACCAGCCCGTCACGATCCGGGCCGGGGCGGAATGGATCCCGCTCAAGGCCGACCCGGACATCCAGCCCGGCTCAGCCCTCGACTTCACCGCGCTCGGCCTGAGCGACGCGCCCGCCGGCAAGCACGGCCGCGTCGTGGCGAAAGGCCCGCACTTCGAGTTCGAAAACAAGCCCGGCGCGGCGCAGCGCTTCTACGGCGTGAACCTCTGCTTTTCCGCGAACTACCTCGAGCCGGCGGACGCCGCCCGGCTCGCGGCGCGCCTCGCCCGCACGGGCTACAACGCCCTGCGCCTGCACCACCACGACGGCGGCCTCGTGGAGGGGTCGGCCGACGGCACCACGCTCAACCCCGGCAACCTGGCGCGGCTCGACGCGCTGATGGCGGCCTGCATTACGAACGGCCTTTACGTCACCACCGACCTCTACGTGTCGCGCAGCGTGCCGTGGCGCAGCGTCGGCATCGACCGCGACGGCCGGATCGAGATGAACGCGTACAAGGTGCTCGTGCCGGTGCACGAGGGCGCGCTGGAGAACCTCAAGTCCTTCACGCGGCAGCTTCTCACGCACGTCAACCCGCACACGGGACGCCGCTACGCGGACGAGCCCGCGCTGGCGTGGCTCGCCATGATCAACGAGGGCAACTTCGGCAACTATCTGGGCGAGATGCGCGGCATCCCCGAGTGGCAGCGGGCCTGGGCCGCGTGGCTGACCGACAAACAGGCGAAGGAGCCCCAGGCCTACGCGAACATCCCAGCGACGCTCCCCGCCAGCATCTACGACGCCAACCGGCACACCTCCGCCTTCGTCCTGTTCCTCAAGGACACCGAAGACCAGATGATCACGCGCCTGAAGGCCTTCCTGCGCGACGAACTCGGTTGCCGCGCCCTGGTCACCGACCGCAGCGCGTGGACCAACCACGCCTCGGATCAGGTGCCGCGCAGCGAACTGTTCGACTACGTGGACGACCACTTCTATGTGGATCACCCCGAGTTCATCGAGCGGCCGTGGCAGCTGCCCAGCACGTGCGCCAACGTCAACCCGCTCAAAAACGAGGCGCTGGGCGCCCAGGGCGTCGTCTTCACGCGCCTGCTGGACAAGCCGTTCACGATCACCGAGTACAACTACTCCGGGCCCGGGCGATTTCGCGGCATCGGCGGCATCGTGACCGGCACGCTCGGCGCGCTGCAGGACTGGGCGGGCGTCTGGCGCTTCACCTACAGCCACGACCGCAACAACGTGCTGAAGCCGGACGGCTACGCCATGAACTACTTCGACATGGCGGGCGACCCGCTCTCGCTGGCGGCTGAGCGCGCCTCGCTCTGCCTCTTCCTGCGCGGCGACCTCGCGCCCCTCAAGCAGTCGTACGCGCTGGTGCTCCCCAAGAACGAGGTGCTGCGGATGCGCGACCAGATCCCGCAGAACCGCACGGCGTGGCCGTGGCTCGCGTGGTACGCGCGGCTCGGCACGCAGGTGGCTGACGCCCCGCCGCCCGGCGCGACCTGGTCGGGCCTGTTCCCAGAGGTTTACCGGACGCCCGGCGCCGAGGTCCGCAAGCTGCTCGTCGCCGATCCAGCCGCCAGCCTGCCGCCCGCCGGCGACGGCGCGGTGTCGCTCGACAGGGAGACCGGCTCCTTCGTGATCAAGACGCCGCGCACCTGCGGAGGCTTCGCCGAGAGCGGGATCGCCGACGCGGGGGACCTGATCTTTGACGTGGGCGACACCGCGGCCACGGTCTGGGTGAGCGCGCTCGACGCACAGCCGATCCGAACCTCGGTCCGAATGCTGCTGACGCACCTGACGGACGTGCAGAACAGCGGCATCCGCTACGCGCAACAATCGCGCAAGACCCTTCTGGCTTGGGGTGGGCTCCCCCATCTGGCGCGAGCAGGCAAGGCCGAGATTCGGCTTGCGGTCAAACCCGCGAAAGACTATAAAGTATATGCGTTGTCGATTGGCGGAAGACGGATGGGAGAGACAGCCACGCGCGTTGTGAAAGGTCGGCTGGCCTTTACGGCGGACGTGGGGGCTCGGCCGGAGTCGGCAACGCTGCTGTATGAGATCGTGAGAAACTAGCGGGCTGAACGGACCTCCCGCCGGCAGATAAGCGCTCTCGGCAGCCCACCCCATGACTTTGAGACTTACCGCACTGGTGCTGTTTGGCGCGGCTGCAGCCGCGCACGCTACCGTCACGTTCGGGCCGGTCAACAACTACCCAAACATCGGGCTCATGTTCCCGTGCCTCGGCAATGCCAAGGCCGACCCCATCCCCCTGCCAGAGGCGCACCCATACCTCCTCGTGGACAGCGAGGGCCTGCTCCGCGAGGACCGCTTCTCCCCCTTCGAGCTGTGGTACGGAATCCAGTGCTGCGGACGGTGGCGCGACGCCAGCGGCAACCGGCTCATCATCGGGCGGATCGCCAACCGACTGCCGGCCTTCGAGGATGAGCGCGTGTCGCGCGCGCGGTTCGCCACCGTGCTGGCGGACGACGAGAACGTCGTCGACCCTCGCAGCCGCGAGCAGATCAACGAGTGGGTCGCCACCTTCGCTGACTCGCCCGTTTACGAGCCGGAGCCGCTGAAGCTGAACGCGTTTGCCCTGAGCGACCTGCTCCTGTACCCGTGCGACGCGACCAACACGCTCGTGTACGCCTTCCGGCCGCGCCGCATTGGCAACACCACGGAAACCGACTGGTTCTGCGTGATGCTGTCCGCGCCGAAGGAGATCGACCTGAACGCGCTGCGAGACCAGTTCGAGGAGCAGTTCATCGGACTGCTGAAGCTGCCGGGCCGCGCCTCGAAAGACGAGGGCGTTGAAGCGACGGAGCTGGATGTCACCCGCAAAGGGCAGCGGTCGCCCGACCAGCCCAACCACCCCGTACGGGTTGAGGCGCGCAAAAGCGTTGAAAACTACGACTCCTGGTGGGTCGCCGAAACCGATGGGTACGTCATCCTCTCCGACGTGGCGTCGGAGGTCGGCAAGTCGGTGATCCGCGACCTGCAGGACACCATGCCGGCGCTGCGCCTGGCCTTCCTGAAGCTGGTGCCGCCGCTGACCCAGGAGAGCGACGTGTCCCTCATCCGGCTTTTCCAGAGCAAGGACGACTACGTGCGTTATGTGGGCAAGGATCACGCGTGGACGAGCGGCGTTTGGATGCCGGCGCGCCGGGAGCTGGTGCTGGCGCAGGAGTCGAACAAATCGGAGATGATGCGGATCATCCGGCACGAGGCGTTCCACCAGTACCTCTCGCACGCCTATTGCATGCTGGCCGCCGCGCCGTGGATGAACGAGGGCCACGCCTGCCTTTTCGAGAACGCGAGCGTCGGCGCCGAGGGCCAGGTCACCCTGAACGAGGATCCCTCTCGCACCCCTTATCTGCTGGAGAATCTGGACGTGGCCACGGCGTTGCTGCCGGGGCTGCTGCAGGCCAGCTACGAGGCCTTTTACGAAGGCGGTTCTGCGGCGGAGCGAACGCTCAAGTACGCCACCGCATGGGGCCTGGCCTACTACCTTCAGAAGGGCGCGCCGCAGGAGCGCAACACGCCCTTCAAGGACATTCTCCCCGTCTTCGCCTCAGCCCTCGCCGAGACGCGCCTCTATTCGGCGGCAACGGTTCGGGCCTTCGAGGGCGTTGACCTGTCCGTTTTTCAGGAGAATTTCCGCGAGTTCTGGTTGAAACGCCGAGCCTCAGCTATGCGGTACGACCCGATCGGAAAAAAATGAGTCCGAGCCTGACTCCAAAGGAATAAAGCACAATGAACACCGCCGCACGACTGGTTCTTCTTTCAGCCGCCTGCCTGACGCTATCCGGCTGCGTCTACTCCGACGTTCGAATGCCCATGAGCAACGAATTCCGCAACACGCGCGTCGTGACCAAATCCGGCGCGGCAAGCACCCACTCCGTGGCCTGGCTGGTCGCTTGGGGCGACGCCGGCCTCCAGCAAGCCGCCGTCAACGGAAAGCTCGAGACGCTCGAATACGCGGACCGCGCGCTCCTCAACATCTTCTTCGGCCTGTATATGAGCAACACGACGGTCGTCTATGGCAACTGACAGCATGAAGCCGGTGCGCGGGCTGGCGGCCCTGTCCCTGCTGGCGCTCTCGGGGTGTTTCACGCCCCATGGCGGCCTGCTCACCAGCACGACGGAGCCTTACTACTTGCCGCATCAGAGCGGGGCGCGCTGGGGGTCGAAGAGTTGTGTGGTTGACATCACGCAGCTCAAGGAGCCGTTTAGCGGAGCCCCCATCTCCGTCCTGTGGACGAGCCAGGCGGTGGCCGAGGCGGCGGAGCAGGCGGGCATCAGCGAACTGCGCTACGCGGATCTGCGCACGCTGTCCCTGTTCAACGAGACGTACGTGCGCAGAAGCCTCGTGTTCTACGGCGAATGACGGGGCTGAAAGCAAAAAACAAACAGGCGGCCCAGCTGGGCCGCCTGTTTGTTTTCTATGCTGCGCCTAGCGCGCGCACGCGGGAGCCTCAGTCTTCCAGCATGTAGATCCGGAAAAAGGCCTTGTTCTTGTTGACCGGGATGCGGATCTGCGTCTGCGTGCCGACGCCAGCCGTAAACTCGGTTACGAACCCTCCGACCGAATCCAAGTACACGTCTTCCACCGTCCACTGGCCGACCGGCGCGGCGAGATTCTCGCTGATCTTCACTTGGTAGCGGCGGCCTGCCTCGGTGTTAAACGTCACCGTCAGCATCTGCATCTCCATCTCCGCCACGACCACAGACTCGATGGCCGCATCACCCACCGTGATCGCCTTGACCTCGTACGGCTGGCTGAGCGTGTATTCGCGGCCGACCTCGTCGATGACCCTGAACTGGTAGGACTGGCCGGGGGTCAGCCCGGTCAGAATAATGTGATACTTGTGGTCGCCTTCACCAAAGACATTGTCGACCGTGCCGACCAACACCCAGGCGCCGTTGATCCACGCGTACACTTTGATGGGCATCGTGCCGCGCTCGCTGACCGTGTAGATGTCAGCGCACACGCTGTTCGAGGCGTAGTACACGCTCAGGCTGACCGACGCGGAGAGCGGGGCGGGCGAGCCGCTGGCGCTTCCGACCTCTTGCACGCCGCCGACGCCCAGCATCGATAGCGACGTGATGCCATTGGTTTCGGCCGTCGGCGACGTCAGGGTCTCAGAAGGCGTCATCTCCGCGTCCAACACGTCGCCGATAAACACCTGATAGGTGACGGGCGACGCGTCCGTGGGATAGCTGAAAACAAAGGTCACATAGTTGGTCTCGCCGTCTCTCACAGCGAACTGAGTCCCGTTTGTGTTCATCAGCGGAACCCACGTCGCGACGGCATTCGATATGCCCCACGCGAAATAGATGCCGTCGCTCGACGCGGGCGCGACGCGCAACGCCGCTATGGCGCCCTGCACGTCGCCCACCTCGTTCGACGTCGGCAGCTCATCGAACAGCTCGATCTGCGTCAGGAGGCGGAGCGAGGCGAGGTACAGTCCGCTGACCTCATTGAAGGCGCTCGTCACGTTGAAGGTGGAGTCCAGCTGGCCTTCGAACACGACCATGGTTCCGTTCGTGCTGGCCGTCCCCATCGAATTTGTGAACACTCGAATATCGCCTGTCCCGATGTCGGTCAAATTGAAGGCGTCTTGAGCTTTCACCCCTAAGCACAGCCCCAGCGCAAGCACACACACCACATAATTCATTTTCAGTTTCATAGGCCAGTCTCTCTCCATGCGCAATCACAACATCCCATTTGATTGGATTAGTTTACCATGAAAGGGCTTTGCCTGTACACCCAAAAAAAGAGAACCGGCGACGGAACTCTAGCATTGACACCCCCCCTGCGGTTTCCTAAAGTTCATCACGTGTCCACTCCTGCGAAAAGGGTGGTTTTTGTAGTGCCTTGAGAAGGGTCAGTCGAGGTGTCGGACTTCCTTGTTTTCGAGAATGTGACCAAGCGTTTCGGCGCTCTGACGGCGGTTGACGGCGTGACGCTGAGCATCCAGAGGGGCGAGTTCTTCTCGCTGCTGGGGCCGAGCGGCTGCGGCAAGACCACGCTGTTGAGGATGCTGGGCGGGTTTGAGACGCCTGACGCCGGGCGCATCTACCTGGACGGCCGCGACATCACGGACCTCCCCCCCAACCTGCGGCGCGTCCACACGATTTTTCAGAACTACGCGCTCTTCCCCAACATGACGGTCTGGGAGAACATCGCGTTCAGCCTGCGCGTCGCCCACCACCCCAAGGCCGAGATCAACCGCAGCGTGGAGGGCATGCTCGAGCTCATCAAGATGGCCGACCACGCCTACAAGTACCCGTCGCAGATCAGCGGGGGGCAGAAGCAGCGGGTCGCTATCGCCCGCGCCTTGGTGGATCGGCCCCAGGTGCTGCTGCTCGACGAGCCGCTGGCCGCACTCGACCTCAAGCTCCGCCAGCACATGCTCTTGGAGCTGGACATCATCCACGACCAGGTCGGCATCACCTTCGTCTATGTGACCCACGACCAGGGCGAGGCCATGAGCCTGAGCGACCGCATCGCGGTCATGAACCTAGGCCACATCGAGCAGCTCGACCCGCCCGCCAAGATCTATGAGGCGCCCCGCTCCGGCTTCGTGGCCGCGTTCATCGGCGACACCAACTTCTTCGAAGGCGCGGTCACCGGCGTCAGCGGCGACTACTGCACGCTAGCCGTCGACGGCTTCGCGGACATCCTCTGCTTCAACGACAAGGGCATCAGCGCGGGGAGCCCCGTTCACCTGAGCGTCCGGCCCGAGAAGATCCGCGTGACCCCCAACCCGCCGCCCCCCGAGAAGGGGTCGCAGATCAACGTCTTTCGCGGCAGGGTCACGGACATCGTCTACCAGGGCACCTACACGAAGTACTGGCTGCTCTCCGGCTCGCACCGCATCGCGGCCATCAAACCGCACAGCCGCTTCCTGCTCGACCAGGCCCCGATCACGTGGGGCGACGAGGTCTGCTGCTGGTGGCACCCCGACGACGGCTACATGCTGGAGCAGTTCACCGCGGCCGACGCGGACTTGGTTCAGATGCCCCCCGTCGGCTATTCCGCCCCCAAACCCGCAGCCGCGCCCCAGGCGTAGAGAGGCCAAGATGCGCAGACGACGCTGGACAGAATGGGCGATGTCGGCCCCCTCCGTGCTGTGGCTCTCCGTCTTCTTCGTGGCCCCCACTCTGCTGGTTGTCGCGATCTCGTTCCACGCGGCGGCCCCCGACGGCGGCATCGGCAAGGAGTGGACGCTCGAAACCTGGCGGCACATCTCCAACCCAAACTACCCGGCCATCATCTGGCGCACGCTCTGGATCAGCGCCGCCACGGCGCTCGGCTGCGTGGTGCTCGCGCTTCCCTGCGCCTTCGCCATCGCGCGGATGCAAAAGAGGTGGCGAGCCGTCATGGCCGGGCTCATCATGCTGCCGTTCTGGACCAGCTTTGTGGTGCGCGTTTTCGCCTGGCGGCTGCTGCTGCACCCCGAAGGGTTCCTTAAGCACGTCCTGGTGCAGCTGGGGCTGGCCGAGCCCAACACCCAGCTCCTCTACAACTCGGGCGCGATCCTGCTCGTCAGCGTCTACTCGTTCCTGCCGTTCGCCATCATGCCTATCTACGCGGCGGCTGAGAAGTTCGATTTCTCCCTCTTGGAGGCAGCCCGCGACCTCGGAGCCAAGAGCTTCTACGCCTTCCGCAAGATCTTCCTCCCCGGCATCCGGCGCGGCGTGATCTCCGCCACGCTCATGGTCTTCATCCCCTCTGTCGGCTCGTACGTCATCCCCGACCTGGTCGGCGGCAAGAACAGCGAGCTGGTCGGCAACAAGATCTACCAGCGAACATTCCCGGACCGCAACCTGCCGCACGCCAGCGCGCTCTCGGCCATCATGGCCGTCGGCGTGCTCGCGCCGCTCGGCATGGTCGCCTGGCTGCTCAGGCGGCAGGACCGCAACGAGGCCCTGCGCCTCGCCGAGTCGGGCGGGCTGAAGCAGAGGGGAGGCGCCGCATGAAGCGCAAGGCTTTCCCCCTCGTCGTGCTGTCCCTCGTGCTGCTGTTTCTCTACTTGCCGATCGTGGTCCTCACCGCCAACTCCTTCAACGCCTCGCGCTTCGGCGGCACCTGGGAGGGCTTCACGCTGAAGTGGTACCAGCAGCTCGCCGACGACAGCCAGGTCTGGGTCGCTTTCGGCAACAGCCTGCTGATCGCCGCCGGCGCGACGCTCGCCTCCTGCCTGCTCGGCACCACCGCCGCGCTCGCCCTGCACCGCTGGCGGTCGCGCCTGCAGGCCTTCCACTACGGGCTGATCTACACCCCCCTCGTTATCCCCGAGATCCTGATGGGCATCAGCCTCCTGCTCACCTTCACCGCCGTGGGCATGGACTGCGGGCTGCACACCATCCTCCTGGCCCACACCACCTTCTGCGTCAGCTACGTGACCATGACCGTGTTGGCGCGGCTCCAGGACTTCGACGACAGCCTGATCGAGGCGGCCCGCGACCTCGGCGCCAACGCCTGGGTCTCGTTCCGCCGCGTCCAGCTTCCGCTCCTCCTCCCCGGCATCATCTCGGGCGGCCTGCTGGCCTTCACCCTCTCGATTGACGACTTCGTCATCACCTTCTTCGTGGCGGGCCCGGGCTCCAGCACGCTGCCCCTCAAGGTCTACAGCATGATCAAGCACAGCCCCAAGCTGCCGGTCATCAACTGCCTCTCAACGGTGATGCTCGCGCTCACCTTCGTCCTGGTTCTCGCCAGCCGCGCGCTCCAGAACCGCAAACAACCCAAACCGGCCTAGCCGGAAAACGGAGTCCACGAATGAAACCGAAGCTGCTGTCCGCGACATTCTGCCTGGCCGCCCTCATCGCACTGACCGGGTGCGGCCCGAAGCGGCCGACCCTGCACCTCTACACCTGGTCGGACTACCTTGACCCGGAGCTCGTCGCCGTCTTCGAGGAGGCCAACCAGTGTCGCGTCAAGGTGGACACCTTCGACTCGAACGAGACCATGTACGCCAAGATGCTGGCCGGCAGCGGCCGGTACGACGTCATCTTCCCCAGCTCGTACCAGGTCAGCCTCATGGCGCAGCGCGGCATGCTCCAGCCCCTCGACAAGAGCAAGCTGCCCAACGTAGCCGCAAACTTCGACGCGACCTACGCGGGCGTGATCCTGAACCCCGAGATGACCTACAACGTGCCGTACGCGATCACCTTCACGGGCCTCGCCTACCGCAAAGACAAGGTCGGCGCCGCCGCGATCTCCTGGGCCAGCATCGACGACCCGGCCTACAAGGGCCGCATCTCGTTGCTCAACGACTTCCGCGAGACCATCGGCGCCGCGCTGAAATCGCTGGGCTACAGCCTCAACACGACCAGCCCGGACGAGCTCCAGAAGGCGTGCGAGGTCGTGCTGCGCTGGAAGAAGAACATCGCGAAGTTCGACAACGAGCAGTACAAGACCGGCATCGCCAGCGGCGAGTTCGTGCTCGGCCACGGCTACAGCGGCGACGTCGCGCAGGTCATGCTGGAAGACCCGCAGAACATCGGCTTCGCCTTTCCCAAGGAGGGCTTCACGGCGGCCTGCGACGAGATGGTCATCCCGAAGGACGCCCGAGAGGTGGCGCTAGCCCACACCTTCATCAACTTCCTCTACGACCCCGACAACGCCGCCACGAACATCCAGTACATCTGCGCCGTCATGCCCAACAAGGCCGCGCTGGCCAAACTGCCCGAGGCGTACCGCAACAACCCGGCCATCATACCCCCCGCGGAGATCCTCGGCCAAGCCGAGGTGCTGAAAGACCTCGGCGAGGCCAACGCCCTCTACTCGAAGGTCTGGGACACGATCAAGGCGACCGAGTAGCCAACGTTCAGCGCTCAACGTTCAACGCTCAACTTTTAACTCCTCAATCTTAACTCCCTATGCCCATCTACGAATACGCCTGCCCCACCTGCGGCCACGCTTTCGAGTACTTGGCCCGCACGCTCTCCGACAAGCCCGCCGCCTGCCCGGCCTGCGGCGCAAAAAAGCTCGGCAAGCAGTTCTCCTCGTTCGCCGCCTCGGTTGCGAAGCCCAAGGGCTGCGGCAGTTGCGCGAGCGAGGCCTCCTGCCCGGCCGTGCGCAGCGGCGGCTGCGGCTGTGCCGGCGCCTGCGGCCACTGAGCACGCCCACGACAAGCCCAGAACCGTGGCGCGGCTCAATCGCCGACCACCACCATACGGAACGTGGCCGCAGCAGCAGCCGACTCTCGGGCGAGCTTTAGCGTGCCGTCTTCGCAGGCGGTCACACGGCATCGCGGGACATTGAACGGCACCAAGGATATTCCATTCTTGTCGGACAAGCCGTCAACAATTCTGAACGTCGCGCTCGCTGCAAAACCATGCTTCCCCGTCTCCTGCGCGCGGACAATAAGCTGACCCTTGGTTGCCCCATTTGGATCGTGGCGGACAAACATCCCGCGGCTGGAGCGGCGTTCGAAGGAGACGCTTGAAGCGTCTTTAAGCCCTTCGACGACTACGAGCGCCGCTTCGCTCGTCAGCGGCTCCTTCGGCAAAGGCTTCAGGCGAAGGTCGTCCCCCTCGACCGCCCAGCACGAGCCCGCATCCGTCCACGGCGCCAGCATGACGGTCTTGCCGATCAGCGCCGTTAACGGCACCTGAGCGGTAACCTTATCACCCACTCGCAGAGCCATCGCACGAGAACGCTTTTCCTCCGCCCCCTTCCCGTCGCGGGCCATAGGCGACAAAGCCGGACGAACCGCAGGCTCCGCGTCAGCCCCCTCCTTTGTCAGCGCGCCCTTGAGCGCGGCGACCTGCTCAGCATACGCTTTGACCGCGGCCTGAACCCGCTCACCCTCCTCCATGACAGCCGTCGCCTCGTCCAACTTGCCAGCCTTGGTCAGCTCCGCCTGTTGACCTTTTATCGCACGCTCATATTTTGCGGTCAGTTCGCCCAACCGTCCGACCATCTCCAGCTCAAGTTGGCGATACTGCCGCACATAGGCCTCCTGAAACGCCTGGATCTCCGCCATATCGCTCGGGCCGCTCGCCGAAGGCAGAGCCCGCTCCTTTTGGAAGCGTTCGATCTCGGCCAGGGCCGCCTTGGTCGCTTTCAGGTCGCCTTTGCTTTGCGCCAGCGCTTTCTGTGCCTCCAGCGATTTCACGTAGTCCTGCTGCAGCCTCTCGAATCTGGACGTGTAACTCTGCCGTATCCCCTCGGAGTTCGTGTCGTACACAGCGCGATAGGTGTTCGTGTCGGCACCCGCAGAGAATACAAGGAGGCAAAACGTGAAGCATCCGGCCATCGCATATCTGGTCAGTCCCCGCATACACGCTTCCTTCCCCTAGCAAAACGGACTCTTGGTAGTAAGAACACAATATCAGAAACAGTGACTCTCGTCTATCAGGCCCAAAAGTGAGTTGAATTGATTACGATTAGGAGCACGATTAAGATTGGGAAGCAAAAGATGCGTTGGCCCCGCCCCGCCGGCGGGCACAAAAAAACCGGGGTGGACGCCTGCGCATCCCCCCGGTTCTTTCTTGGCGCAAAAGCCTATTCCTGACCCAGGCCCTTGCCCTTCAGGTACTCGAGCACCTTGCCGACCGACGTCAGCTTCTCGGCGTCCTCGTCCGGAATCTCCGCCCCGAACTCCTCTTCGAACGCCATGATCAGCTCGACGGTGTCCAGCGAGTCCGCGCCCAGATCATCGATGAACGATGCCTCCGGCGTGACCTGCTCGGCATTGACGCCCAACTGCTCAACAATGATCTCTTTGACCCGCTCTTCGAGTTTGCTAGACATGTATCTCTCCTTGACCTAGTTTCCCTTGTTTAGGCCGCGGCCCGAGCCGCGCCCATCAACATCACATGACCATACCGCCATTCACGCTCAGCACCTGACCCGTCACGTACGAGGCTTCGTCCGAAGCCAAGAACGCGACCGCCTTCGAAATATCCTCCGGGTCGCCGAAGCGCCCCATCGGAATGTTCGCCAGCATCTGGTCACGCACCTCCTGCGAAAGGGCGTCCGTCATCTTCGACGAAATGAACCCCGGTGCGATCGCATTGACGCGCACGCCGCGGGAGGCAAGCTCCTTGGCCGTGGACTTGGTCAACGCGATCACGCCGGCCTTCGAAGCCGCATAGTTGCACTGGCCGGCGTTGCCGATCAGCCCGATCACCGACGCGATGTTTACGATCGCGCCGCTACGCTGCTTCATCATGTGCTTGGCCACGGCGCGCGAGAACAGGAACGTTCCCTTGAGGTTCACGCGCAGCACCGCGTCCCAGTCATCATCCGACATACGAACCAAGAGCGTGTCTTTGGTGATGCCGGCATTGTTGACCATGATGTCAACCTTGCCGAACACCTTGACCACCTCGGCGATGCACGCGCTCACGGCGTCACCGTTGCCGACGTCCACGGCGACCGGCAGGGCCTTGCGGCCCAGCGCCTGCACCGCAGCCGCCGTTTCGGCGAGCCACTCGGCCTGCAAATCACAGATCGCGACATCGGCGCCCTCGCGCGCCAGCTTCTCGGCGATCGACTTCCCGATGCCGCGCGCGGCTCCGGTCACAACCGCCACCTTGCCGTCGAAAATACCCATTTTTTCGCTACGCTCCTCTTCGGTGAGAGGGCCGGCTTGAAGGCCGGCCCCAAAAATGAAAACGCTAGCCGGCGATCGCCGCAGCCGCCTGCTCAAGCGTCGCGGCATCCGAGACGTTCAGCGTGTTGACGCCCTTGTCGATGCGCTTGATCAGGCCGGACAGCACCTTGCCGGGGCCGAACTCCACGAAGCTCGTGGCGCCCGAGGCGATCGCGCCCTTGACGCAGTCGGACCAGCGCACCGAGTCGGTCACCTGGCGCAGCATCGCGTCCTTGATCGCCGCCGGATCGCTGCTGTGCAGCGCGCCGCTCACGTTCGCGAGCACCGGCAGCTTCGGCGCGCTGAAAGCCACGCCCTCGAGAACCGCCGCCAGCTTGGCCCGCGCCGACGCCATCAGCGGCGAGTGGAAGGCGCCCGCCACGTTCAGGGGGATCGCCTTCACGCCCAGCTCGGCCGCCACCGCCGCCGCCGCCGCCACGCCGGTCTTAAGCCCGGAGAGCACCACCTGCGCGTCGGAGTTGATGTTGGCCACCGTGATGCCGGCCCTGTCACAAATCGTCTGAAGCTGCTCGGCCGTCGCGCCCATGATGCTGATCATGCCGCTCGACTGCTCCTCGCAGGCCTGCTGCATGAAGCGCCCGCGCGCCTCGAGAACCTTGAGCGCCGACTCGAAATCGAGCACGCCCGCCACGTGCAGAGCCGTCCACTCGCCCAGGCTCAGGCCGCCCGCCATCGCGAAAGCCACCTGCGGGCACCGCTTCTGGAACGCGCGGAACGCCGCCACGCTCACCGTGAAAATCGCCGGCTGGCAGATGTTCGACTTCGTCAGTTCCTCGGCCGGGCCCTCGAAGCAAACCTTCGCCAGATCAAAGCCCAGCACCCCGTTGGCCCGGGTGAACAGCTCGCCAATCTCCGCGTCGGCCGCCAGATCTTTGCCCATGCCGGGAGCCTGCGAACCTTGCCCTGTGAACACGCAAACCTTATCGCTCATACGCGTCTATCCCTTGTCGTTCGCCCGAAAGACACAATCGGGCGTTTGAGGGCCATCAGTTTGACACAATCGCCTACAATGTCAAACGCAAAACCTGCTACAAAAACGGGAAAACGATAACACACTTCGCATCCTCGCGCGACACGAAAAACGCCCGAACTCCCTGCCTTCACTCGCGCGGAACAACAGCCCCCATGGCGGCGATCCGCTTCGCGATCTCATCGGTCAAGTTGCTCGAAGCCGCCGCCGCGCCCGCGATGATCGCATGGTAGATCGCCCGATAGGAGGACGAGCCGTGCGTGATGATCACCGCGCCCGGAACGCCGAGCAGCGGCGCGCCCCCGTAGATCTCGGGATCCATGCGATGCTTGAGCGTCTCCAAGGCCCCCTTGAGCAACAGCGCGCCGAACATCCGAACCGGATGGCGGAAGAACTCCTTCTTCATCCAGTAGCCGACCGCGTGCGCCACGCTCTCCGTGGTTTTCAGCACCACGTTGCCCACGAACCCGTCGCAGACCACCACGTCGGTCTTGCCCAAGAACAGGTCGTGGCCCTCGACGTTCCCGCGGAACTTCACGTCCGTTTTCTGGATCAGGTGGAACGCCTTCTTGGTCATCTCGTTGCCCTTGCCGTCCTCGGTTCCGATGCTGAGGAGGCCCACCACCGGCTCCGTGCGCTTGAGCACGGCCGTGGAGTACGCGCTGCCCATGACCGCGAACTGCGCCAGCCACGTCTCGTTGCAGTCCGTGTTCGCGCCGGCGTCCAACAGCAGCAGCGGCCGCTGCGGCTGCCGCGTCGGCAACACCGTCGCGATCGCCGGGCGCAAGACCCCGGGAATGCGCCCCAGCCCAAACACCGCCGCCGCCGCGACCGCCCCGGAGTTGCCAGCCGACACCATGGCGTCGGCCTCCTTGCTCTTGAGCAGGTCCATGCAGATGTTGATCGAGCAGAGCTTCTTCTTGCGCACCGCGGTGGCCGGCGACTCGTCCATGCCGATCGACTCGGGCGCATGCACGATCTTCAGCCGCTTCATGTCGGCCTTGGGATACTTGGCCAACTCGGCGCGCACAGCCGCCTCGTCACCCACCAGCAGGATGCAGTCGACATCCTTCAGCCGGCTGGCCGCCTCCACCGCGCCGTGCACGATTTCGTGCGGCGCATGGTCGCCACCCATCACATCGAGGGCAATTCGCATCGTCAGGATCCTCGCTCAGGCCTGCACACGCCCGACGGCCGAATGACCGTCACACAAAAGGTTTCCGCTGCTCGCGGAAACCCCTCTTTGCGTCTCTCGGCGCTGCCGCCCAAAAAACGGGAACGCGCCAAAAACCGCCGGCCGTACACCACGCCTACGCTTCGATCGTCAGCACCTTGCGGCCGCGGTACATCCCACAGGCCGGGCACACGCGGTGACTCTGCTGCGCCGCGCCACAGTTCGGGCACGTCTGCACCTGAGCAACTTCCGCCTTGATGTGCGCCTTGCGCTGACGGATTCTCATCTTCGACTTCTTCCGTTTCGGTACGGCCATTTTCTCTCTCCTTAATCGGCTTCACGGCCGCGCCTCGTGCGCGGCCCAGTCTCTCTCACTTCAGCGCGTCCAGCGCCCCCCAGCGGTTATCCAGCCCCGTCCGTTCGCACGTGCACGCGGCCTTGTTCAGGTTCGCGCCGCACGTGAGACACAGCCCTCGGCACGTCTCGCGACAAACCGGGTAGCTGGGAAGGGCGAGTATGATAGCTTCCCGCACCTCTTCGGTCAAGTCTAGGAACTCCGTCGCCTCATTTATTTCGAATGAAGCTACAAACTCCTTGTCCGCGGCCTCGGTCTCTATCGTGTCGCCGCACCGCGAGCAGACGCACACCAGACGCAGGCTCACTTCGCCGCGCACGAGCAACTCCGCGCCCAGCGACTGGGCGAACAGCGCGTACGCAATTCCGCCCTGCGGCCGGAACAGTTCGCTCTCGCCCCAGTCCAATACGTCCGGGGAGGTCTCCCCCCGGTACCACTCGCCGCCGGCGTCCAGCCGCGCGACATCAACGATCAAACGCCCCGGTGTTTCCAACGCCGCCTCCTGCCCGGACGTGCTGCTCCGGATGTCCTCGCATGTGCGCGTCCAGATACTTCTGAACCGGCCGCGGCACGAACGAACTCGTGTCCCCGCCGTACCGCGCGATCTCGCGAATCGTGCTCGCCGTCACGTAGCTGTAGTTCTCGTTCGGCATCATGAAAAGCGTCTCAATCTCCGGCGCCAGCTTGCGGTTCGTCAGCGCCATCTGAAACTCGTACTCGAAGTCCGAGTAGACGCGCAGGCCTCGCACGACCGCGCCCACGTGGTGCCGCCGGCAGTAGTCCACCAGCAGGCAGTCCAGCCGGTCGATCTCGACGTTCGTCATGCCCGCCTCCTCCACGCTCTCGCGGATCATCGCCATCCGCGTGTGCAGGTCGAACATGCCCGTGGCCTTGACCGACACCCCGGCCACCACTACGATCACCTTGTCGAAAAGCGACGCGCTGCGCTGCAGCAGGTCGAAATGGCCCAGCGTCAGCGGGTCGAACGTGCCCGGGTAAACCGCGTTTCGTTGCATGAGAACAGGCTCCTTAGATTTCGTGTGCTCCCGAGGCCGGAGGTTTGGCTCCGCCCTCTTCTGCGGTCTCTCCCGTCTCGGGAGCCCCGCGCGTCTGGCCGCCCTTCTCCAGCTTGTACAGCGCCAGCCGCGTTTGCCCGTAGGTCCGGTCGCGCAACAACGCCCACCCCGGAACCTCTTCCGCGTCGCGATCCTCCGGCATCTCCGCCACAAAGAACCCGCCGGGACGAACCACGCCGTTTCCGGCCAGCAGCCCCATCAGCTCCGCGAAGCCTTGCCCCCGCGCCACGTCGTAGGGCGGATCCGCGAAGGCCACGTCGAACCCCCGCCCGCGCCCCGGGCCCTTGACCCAGCGCCAGACCTCGCAGCAGGCCACGTCGCCCGCCGCCGCCAACGCCGCCACATTGTCCTTGAGCAGCGCCACGTGCCGGGACTCCTTCTCCACCCACGCCGCCGCCCGCGCGCCCCGGCTGAGCGCCTCCAGCCCGACCGACCCAGACCCCGCGTATAGATCGAGAAACGCCGAGCCGGGCACCACGCTCATCAGCATCGAGAACAGCGCCTCGCGCACCCGATCCTGCGTGGGCCGCACCGCGTCGCCCGGCGGCACCTTCAGCTTCCGGCCGCACCACTCTCCGCCCGAAATTCGCATACCCGGCATACTATACCGGAAAGCGCGCCCCGCGCGCAAGCGCCGCCGTAACGGCGGCGGGCAATCGGTTGGTGGGTTGGTGGCCGGGGTGCGAGGTTCGTGCGTGTCGTGTGTGGAGCCACTGGGAGTGCGGGCGCCCTCGCCCGCAGTGCGAAAGTCTGCGCAAGACGGACGCGCGGCCAAACGTGGAGCAACCGCTTGCAGACTGTCGTGTAAACGCCTCTTTGGCGGGCGGGGGCGCCCGCCCTCCCAACCTTGCATGACGCTTTCACCTGAAACGCGCCCTATTTCCGCATGCCCCCGGCCACCCACCGATTCCAGCGGTGTCGGGGCCAAGGCAGCAGAACACGTCGTCGCCTACGCTTAGCCCCACACTTAGTCGGATTGGAATTATGTTTAAACGGCCGGCCCCTTTAGGCCGCCCGCCAAGAACGCCTTAATCACCGGATTGCTCCCGGCGTACCCGTCCGTCGCCCGCGTTCTGCCTTTGCCGGCAGTCAGCGCGCGCTCAACCACCGACAGCAACACGTCGTTTCTGAAGGGTTTTTCGAGGTAGTCGAACGCCCCGAGCTGCACCGCGTCAACCGTGGTTTCCGGCGAGGCGTACGCGGTGAGGAGAACAATCGGAACATGGGGCACGCGCTTCTTGACGAGCTCAAGCAGCGCCAGGCCGCTCATGCCGGGCATGCGCAAGTCGGAGACGACCAGGTCGGCATTCGACTCCTCCAAAAACTCAAGCGCCTTGACTCCGCTCTCGGCTTCTGCGGTCTCGTGTCCCTGCGCGCGCAACAGGCGAACAAGCAGCGACCGGACGCCCGGGTCATCATCCACAAGAAGAACTCTCGCCATAACCTCACCCCTCTTTGCATGAAATGGAGAACTTGACCAGCACCGCGAGTGCGGCTTACTCATCAAGTCGCACAGAGGGGTGACTTTATTCCGCCCGTTCCTTAAATTCAATGCCCCCGGAGGTTTCGCCTACCGCTTCTGCAGCTCCACGATGGCCCTCGCGAGCTTGTCGCGGTGTGCCTCGATCGTCGCGGGGTCGGTCGTGAAGCTCGTCAGTCCGGCCGAGACGTCGGCCGGCACCGTCAGCAGCGCCTCGTAGTTGGCCCGCGCGCGCGGGTCGAGCTTCGCGCCCTTCTCAGCGATCAGGCGGCGGAGCGCCACGAAGTACTCGTAGTCCTCGATCCCGTCGCGGAGCAGCTCCAGCCGCACCGAGTCGACCGGCCCGTCCAGCACCGGCGCGGCGGGCTTGCCGTCCGCAGCCGCGGGCGGCGGATACAGGAAGCGCCCGTCGCCGTTGCCCCACGCTTGCTTCGTGCCCGGCGCGAGCGCCGCGTCCGCCGTCCAGCTCATCGGGTCGAGGTAGGGGTTCTGCGGGCTCGCCTGCTCCGGGTAGGCCGTCCCGCTCGTCCAGTACACCGTCTCCCAGATCAGCACGCCCGTGACGCGCTCCGCCCACGTCTGCCACAGCCACACGCGCAGCTCGGTGCCCGGCTTGTCGATGAACTCCGTCGCATAGGGCGCCTTGGGCCCGCAGCAGACGTACCACCAGAATTGGTCGCCCGCCGCCCGCCGCTCCGCCAGCCCCTCGACATTCAGCGAGGGCGTCAGCGGCACCCAGAGGCTTGGCCCGCCGACCAGTTCGTTCTCGACCTGCTCGGTCAGCATGCGCCGCAGCCCCGGCGCGTGCTTCTTGAGCTTGGCGAACCCGTTCATCACGTACGCGTAGTCCTTCGGGTCGGGCTCGTCGAACCAGTAGACGTAGGCCTTGTCCAGCCACCCCTTCTCGCGCAGATGGCTCTCGATGCCCTTCAGGTACTTGCCCAGGAGCGCGTCGTACTCGGGCGCGGCTTCCGGATAGCCGAGGAAGGTCGGCTCGCTCCGCCCCTGGAACGTGCCGCCGCCCAGCCCCTCGACGTGCATGACGAAGGTGTTGAAGTGGTAGTTCGTGAAGGCGCGCTCCAGGGCCGCGTCCCACGCCGCCCAGTCGAAGACCGGCTCGACGCGGCTGACGTCGAGCGGCTCGAACGCGCCGCCCTCGACCACCTCTCGCCCCGACCCCGCGTCGGTCACCGAGAGCGCGTCTACCCAGAGGCTCCCCGTCTCGACGCCGGGCTCCTGATACCCCGCCGCCCAGAGGGTGAAGGTGCAGGCTGCCGCCCCTTCCGGAAACTCCGTCACCGCGCGCTCGAACGCCTGCCAATCGGGCGTTCCGTCGACGCGGATGTCTGTGTTGTGGCCCGAAATCCACTCGCCGTTCGCGCGCTGGTAGTTGAGCGAGAAGAGGAAGGCGTGCGGCCGGTCCGTCCTGTGCTTGAAGGCGATCTTGAAGCCCTTTGGGGGAAGCGCCACCACTCGCGGATACTTGGCGGCGCGGTTCTCCTTGTCGCTCTCGTCGAGGATCAGGAGCGAGCCCGACCCCTCCGCCCTCTCCTTCGCGTCAACGGCCCCGCCCTGCCACGGGCTGAGCCCTTTCCACGCCACCGTCCAGCCGTCCAGCGGCACCGGGTTGTAGGGCGAGATCCGATGCTCGGAGAGGCTCCGCAGGTACTTGTCGAGCAGCTCCCGCCGCTGCGCGGGCTCGGTCACGCCGTGGTAGCGCCACACCGTCTGCGGGCTGAAGCCAAACGAGGTCTCGCAGGTCGCCGCGTCCGGCAGCTCGAAGTCGTACACCTCCACGTTCAGCACCGTCGAGACCTTCACGCCCTCCGCCTCGACCGCCACCGTGCCGCGGTAGATGCCCGCCGGCAGCCCCTTGGGGGCCTTGACTCGGATCCAGTACGGCTGGCTGACGCCCGCCGCCAGGTGGAACGGCTGCGCCTGCGGCAGCAGCGGGTCCGGCCAGTCGGCCAGCACGCCCGTCTTATCCGTGCGCTTGGCCACCGGCACGTAGCCGACTCGCAGAACCTCGACGTTCTCGCGCGGGATCTTGCTGCGCCCGTAGGCCAGCTCGGAGACCGTCACGGCCAGGTTCGAGAGCGCCTCGTTCGGCGCCACCACGAGTTGCGTCGCCTCCCACTCGTTGCGCGCCACACGCAGCGCGAGCGACTTGGCGATCGTGCGCGGCAGCATCCGGCTCTTGGGGATCTTCCAGCCCGAGGAGGCGCGCCACAGGTTCAGCTTGGGGTTATTCGCGGGGATCAGCTCGCCGTACGCGTCGCTGAAGAACTCCGGCACGTGGAGCGACGTCCGCGCCGCGAAGGTGTTGCTGAGCGCAACCGTCATCTCCCACAGCCCCGTGCCGGGCACCTCGTAGGGCAGGCTCAGCTCGTAGGCGCCCGAGGCCGGCACGCTCACCTGCACGGCGTTTGTGCGCACCGCTTCGCCGGGCCTGGCGAAGAGCACGAGCCCCGGCGCCTCCCACGGCGCGGCTGCCGCGTTCTGCACACGCAGCGCCACGGCGTTGTTGCCGCCGGGCACCCCGTCACCGAGGCCCGTCACCTGGATGCTGACCCGCTTGCCGCGGCTCGCGGTCTCCACGTAGCGCGTGGAGCCTGCGACCGTGGCCGGCTCGCCGTCCACCGTGCCGCTAAACGCGTAGCCGTGCACCTGGAGGTCGCACGCGTCCTTCACCCCGCGCATCCGGACATAGACCGACTCGGCCGGAAAGAGCGCGGCGGGCAGCGCCAGCTTCAGGCAGCCGCTGTTGGTCAGCGCGCCCGCGTGCTGCCACTCCTTCGCGTCGGGCGAAACGTCGACCTGCAGCCGCCCCGACACGTAGTACCCGCAGTTCAGCTCCACCTCTCCCGACAGGATCTTGCGGCCAGCAAGCGTGTGGCGGTAGGTCACCATGCCCGCCTCGCCGAAACACCAGCGTTCGGTGTTGAACGCGGCCGTGTGCCAGAGCAGCGGCCGGCTGTGGTTGCGGCACTCCGAGCCGAGCGGCGCGTCGAAGGTGTAGCGGGTTCCGTCGAGCTTCTCGCCCTCACCTAGCACCAGCTCGCCGAGCGAGGCGTGGATGGGCTCGACCGGCACCAGGCGCACCGCATCGAAGAACGCCTGGCCCTTCATCTGCCACTGGCCGAGGCGCAGCGGCACCGCCAGCAAGTCCTTGCGCACAGGCGTGGCGAACACGTGGCTGTAGAGCGACCACGCCTTGCCCGGAGCGCCGATGTCAACATTGGCGAAAGAAGGCCCGCAGACCACCGTGCCGCCGGCCACATCCACGCCCCTCGCCTGAAACGAGAGCCGGTAGACGTGCGCGGACAGGAAGTCGATCGGCTCAGCCGTCCGCCACGCGTTGTCGGCCTTGCCGTCGCCCTCCACCATCACGCACGCGGTGCCGTCCAGCCCGACCTCTTTCAGCCACGCTCCGGCGCCGCCCGACAGGCTCCAGCCCCGCGGCTCCTCCCCGCCCTTCTCGAAGTCTCCGTTGACCGGCAGATCGGCCTGGCCCAACGCACAGCCCGCGCCCCACGCGACCACCGCAAACACCCAGCACGCCAATCCCCTCATAGTCCCCGCCCTTTCGCTCACTTAACCTTGTCCGAAGTGTACCACGGGCAAAAGACCGCTGGCAAACGAAACCCCGCCGGGCGTATAATGGGCGTAGCTGAAAGGAGACAAACCCATGTTGGAGTTCTCGGACTACGCGATCATCGCTTCCATCGTCACGGTGTTCGCGGGCGGCAGCGCGGCTTTCGCGTCCCTGCGCCCTTCGGATGGCGCCCGCCTCGCTCGCGTGGAGCGAAAGCTCGACGCCCTCCTCCGTCAACTGAACATCCCGGTTGTCGACCCAGCCGGCCCGGAAGGCCTGTCCCAAGAGGTGCGAGAGATAGCGAACGACCCTGCCAATAAGATCCAGGCCATCAAGCTCCACCGTGAGCAGACCGGCGTGGGCCTGAAGGAGGCCAAGGACGCGGTGGAGGCGTACATGAGCCGCCGCTCGTGAGGCCACCTGTCTCGCCACACCGCTGAAACGGGTCGGCGACGCGGGGCCACGCCTCGAAGCTAGCTGCACACTTCTGGAAGTGTGCAATCGAGGATGCGAGCCCGCACGTCACTGAGCGGCCCCCAGCTTGAAGGCCGCGGCGCTGAAGGCGCCCTGGGCGGCCGCGCCCTTGCCCGGATAGCCGTTGCGCACCTGCACGAGCCAGATCAACGCGAGGTGCCGGTCGGGATAGATGGTCATGTTGGTCGCCAGCGCGCCGCCGTGGCCGAAGGCGCCCTTGCCGTCCTGATCCACCGCGAAGCCGAGCCCGTACTTCTGGTTCGGCTGTCCCGTCTGGATCTTGCTCAGCTCGGCCAGCGCGCTTTCAGAGAGCAGCCGCCTGCCCTTGTACACGCCTTTGTTCAGCAGCATCTGGCAAAAGCACGCGAGATCCGCACCGGTCGAGAAGAGCCCACCGCCCGGCTCAGGATGGCGCCCCGGACGGTCGAGCGGCAGCCTCAGGTAGGGGATGCCGACCTCTCTCAAGCCGTTCGTCTCGGCGTTCGGCCCGTATGTTCTCGCGAGGCGCTCCACCTGCTGCGCCGAAGGGAAGAAGGTCGTGTCGCGCATACCGAGCGGATCGAACAGGCGGGCCTGCAGAAACTTCTCATAGGGCATGCCGCTCGCGATCTCAATGACGCGGCCGGCCGTGTCGATGCCCTCGTTGGAGTAGCGGTAGCCCTCGCCGGGCTGGAACTCGAGCGGGTTCATCGTGAAGCTCAGCACCTGCTGATCCAGCGGCAGCGACGCGAGGTCGTCCATCAAAACCGGCGTGAGGAACGGCAGGCCCGAGGTGTGAGACAGCAGATGGC
The DNA here is from genome assembly GCA_964386865.1 of uncultured Lentisphaeraceae bacterium. Taxonomy (GTDB): domain Bacteria; phylum Verrucomicrobiota; class Kiritimatiellia; order RFP12; family UBA1067; genus CAYLUN01. Next base: position 70,752 of record CAYLUN010000008.1, read on the forward strand.
GGAGCGTGATGGGGCGGGCCTGCCTCTTCAGGACCATCGTGTCGTTCGTCCTCTTATCAACCACCCACAGGTTGCTCAGGTGCGGGATGTACGTGCTCACGGGATCGTCCAGCGACACCTTGCCCTCGTCCGCCAGCATCATGAAGGCGGCCGCGGTGATGGGCTTGGTCATCGAGGCTATCCAGAAGACCGCGTCCTCCCTCATCGCCTTCTGGCCCGCGACGTCCGCGCAGCCCACCGCGTCGTGGCTGAGCACGCCGTTCGTCCCCACCACCACCGCCACCGCGCCAGCCAGCCAGTTCGAGGCGACGTACGGCTGCAGCGCCGCTTCGACGGGCGACGCGCCGGCGAGCACACTCCCGGCTGACGAGCGCGCCAGCAGGGCCAGCCCTGCCACAACCCATACGCAGCGACGGATCCTCTGCCTCACCTCTCTCATTCGGCATCCCCCTCTGCTTCCTATTACTCGACTCTTGTCCGGCCGCAACCGCCACCGTCAAGCAGCGTTGCGCAAGCCGCCTGTAGGCCCGCCAGGCGGGGCTCACACGCGCTTGTACTCGCACCAGACGAACGTCACCACCCCTATCCCCCAGAGCGCCGCAATGCACTGCCACGGCGACGCCCCCACCGTCTGGGGCAATCCGATCTTGCCGAAGTCCTTCCAGCCCAGAACGGTCTTCTGGAGATACGGGTAGGCCTCGGCGTAGAGCGCCGCGCCCACGAGCATGCCCGCGATCACGAACAGCGCGGTCCACCGGCCCTCGCCCACCGCGCCCAGCGCCGTTCCCGGACAGTAGCCGGCCAGGGCCCACCCGATGCCGAACAGCAGCCCGCCCAAGACGACGGCGCCCACGTTCATCGCCTTGTGGCTGTAAACGATCACGCCCTGGTCGGCCAACAGCTGCAGGCCGACGGCCCCGACGAGGATCGCCGACAGCATGAACTTCACGATGGTCATATCCCGGAAGAGAAGCGCGCCCATCTGCCGTTCGAACCGCAGCACGCCGCCCTTCTGCAGCAGGAAGCCGAAAAGCGCCCCGGTGACGAGCCCCAGTGTCAGCTCATTCATGACTGTCCACCTTTCCGTACAGCTGCCGCGCCATAAACACCCCGCCGGCGAAGAAGCAGGCGAAGGCGGCCAGCCCGCTCACCGACAGCTGCATCACCCCGCTGAGCCCGTGACCGCTCGGGCACCCGTCCGCCAGCCTAGCCCCGAACATCGCCACGACGCCACCCAGAAAGCCGCCGGCCACGCGCTTGGTCACGCTCGAGCCGAACCGCCTGCTCCACAGCGGCGGCACGGCCTCCCACTCGAACGCCCCGCCAGCTACGGCGCCCACCAGCGCGCCCAGGAAGATGCCGCACACCAGCATAAACTGCCAGTCGACCTTCACCTTCTCCTTTTGGAAATACGCGTTCTTTTCAACCCGGCCTGGGCAGACCCGCTGCTCGACCAGCCCCGCGGCCCGCACATAGGTCGTCGAACATCCGATAAAGGCTGTCTTCTTCATGATTTGGGTTGTCGCGTAGGCCGACCCGATGGCCAGCAGCCCCGCCAGCGCGCCCGCCACATACGGCCTCCAGCGCTGCCCCGAGTTCTTTCCAAACATGAACCACCTCGCTTTCCGTTTGTCTCTCGTGCCGGCTCACCGTAACGTCTACAGTGCCCGCCACGAGGTTATTCCGCCCGCCAGATTGAAGGCTTCAACGCCGCTCTGCCGCAGGATCCGCTCGGCCAGGTAGCCGCGCAGCCCGACGGCGCAGTAGGCCACGACCTTCCGGTCGCGCGGCAGCTCGCCCAGGCGCTTGCGCAGCTGTCCGAGCGGGATCGCCACCGCCCCGGGAATCGAGCCGGACTCGACCTCGGACGGCTCGCGCACGTCGAGCAGAAGCGCGCCTGCCGGCAGCGCGTCTGCGAAAACCTGATGCACCGTGCCGGACAGCACGTTGCCCGCCACGTACCCCGCGAAATTGACCGGATCCTTGGCGGATCCGAAGGGCGGCGCGTAGGCCAGCTCGAGCCGCTCGAGCGCGGCCACCGTGAGCCCCGCCTGCATCGCCGTGGCCAAGACGTCGATGCGCTTGTCCACGCCCTCGCCGCCCACGATCTGCGCGCCCAGGACGCGGCCGTCCCGGCTGAACAGCAGCTTGAGGTGCATCATCTGCGCGCCGGGGTAGTAGGTCGCGTGCGAGAAGGGGTGCAGATAGACCTTCTCGTATGCGGCGCCCGCACGCTTCAGCGCCTTCTCCGAAGCGCCGACGCTGGCGGCGGTCAGCCCGAAGACCTTCACGATCGAGGCGCCCCACGTGCCGCGGTAAGGCGCGACCGGCAGGCCCGCGAGCGCATCCGCCGCCAGCCGCCCCTGCTTGTTGGCCGGGCCCGCGAGCGGGATCTGCGTCAGAACGCCCAGCACGGGGTCGGTCACCTGGACGGCGTCGCCCACCGCGTAGATGTCCGGATCGCTCGTGCGCATGGCGCCGTCTGTCACGATACCCCCGCGCTCGCCAATCGCGAGCCCCGCGTCACGAGCCAAGGCGCTGTTCGGCCTGACGCCGACCGACATCACAACCAGCTCCGTCTCGAGCGCCTCGCCGCCTTTGAGGTGAACGCGCAGCTGGCCCTTGAGGTCGCGCGAAAAGCGCTCCACCGCCGCGCCCAAGCGGAGCGCCACGCCGTTCTGCCCCAGCTCCTTGTGCAGCCACGCGGCCATCTCAGGATCGATCGCCGGCAGCACCTGCGGCAGCAGTTCCACCAGCGTCACCTCCACGCCTCGGTGGCGCAGGTTCTCGGCCGCCTCGAGCCCGATGAAGCCGCCGCCGACCACCACCGCACGCTTGACGTCCTCTTCGGCGCGGGCTTTGATCGCATCCATGTCGCCCATCGTCCAGAGCGTCATCACGTCGGGGTCGTCGGCGCCGGGAAGCGGCGGCCGCACGGGCGTGGAGCCCGTGGCCAAAAGCACCTTGTCGTACGTCTCCGTCACGGTCTCGCCGGTCACGACATTCAGGGCGCGCACCGTGCGCGCGGCGCGGTCGATCGAGACGACCTCATGCCGCAGGCGCAGGTCCACGGCCAGCCTCGCCTTGAAGCGCTCGGGCGTCATCACAAGCAATTTGTCGCGCTCGGCGATCACGCCGCCCATGTGGTAGGGCAGCCCGCAATTCGCGAACGAGACATACTCGCCGCGCTCAAACAGCACGATCTCGGCCTTCTCGTCCAGCCGCCGCAGCCGCGCCGCCGCGCTCGCTCCACCTGCCACGCCGCCTATGATGACCACTTTCATCACTGAGTCCCTTTCCCTCTCCCGTTCGCCGCCCGCACCCGCGCCGCGCCATCGGAAAGCGGCGGCGCCCCGCGTCCGCAGCCGGCAGGCCCTAGCCCCGCTCCGTGAGCACTTCGGTCAGATGCCGCCGAAGGCAGGTGAACAGTTTGAGGAAGTCCGTGTTGCGGATCCAGCAGTACTTTGTCGTCCCTGCCTTGCGCGTGGCCACCAGCCCCTGGTCGACCAGCAGCTTGAGCTGCAGCGAAAGCGTCGATTGCGCGCAGCCGAGTCGCTCCTGCACCTGCGAGCAGGTCCGCTCGCCTTCAGCCAGCTCCTGCATGATCGCCATGCGCAAGGGATGGGCCAGCGCCTGTATCACGCGCGCCCCGCGCGTCATCTGCTCAGCCGTCAGCGCAGCGTTCTCGTCTCTTTTCATGTCTCGAAGGCTAGCACATGCGCCATTCATCCGTCAATCAACATATTTCGATTTACTGATTGTTCGACGCCCCCGCTCACAGCCCGGCAGGCTCGATGTGCACGATGACGTCGCGCACGCTCTCTTTCTCGGCCATGATGGCGTCCTTCACCCGGTGGCCGACGGCATGGCCCTCGAGAACCGGCATCGCGGCCGGCACGTGGATGTGGATCTCGACGAAATAGTCGGTCCCGCTCTTCCGGATGCGGCACTTCTCGACATCCACGATGCCGTCCACGCCGCGGGCCGCCGCCATGACCTCACTCTGAAATTCGCCCCCCACGTTTCCGTCGAGAATCTCGTGCGCGGCGCCCTTGAGGATCGAGAGCCCGTTGAAGTAGATGATGCCGCAGGCCAGCAGCGCCGCCCAGTCGTCCGCCGAAGCGAACCGGCTGCCTCCGAACAGCGCCAGCGCGATGCCGACCGCCGCGGCGCCCGAGGTGATCGCGTCCGAGCGGTGGTGCCACGCGTCGCCCGTGACGGCCGTGCTGTCGATCGCCGCGCCCGCCGCCATAACCTTGCGCGACACGGCGGTCTTCACGATCACGACGAGCACCAGCACGGGCAGCGTGTACCACGCGGGCGCCTGATGGACGGTGAGGATCTGCTGCAGCGACTGCCAGACGATCAGCGAAGCCGCGGCCAGCAGCGAGAAGCCGGAGAACGCCCCGGCCACGGACTCGATCTTGCCGTGTCCATACGGATGGTCGGCGTCGGCCGGGCGCAGCGAGAGCTTGAAGCCGAGCCACGTTACCGTAGAGGTGACAATGTCGCTGGCCGACTCCACGCCGTCGGCGACAAGCGCGTAGCAATTGCCCACAACACCCACGGTGATCTTCACCACCATCAGCCCGATATTGATTCCGACTGTGACATATCCAAGCCGCTGAACTGACAACCTTTTGTCCATGTACGGAACTATTTCAGAAGCGTTGCGCGGCGTCAATTCTTAAACGCGCGCCCTCCGCTTTTCTTGCGGGGACGCGCGGCGACAGCCCGCCCGTGGTGCGGGAAGGGGAAGCGCCGTCCGCTCCGTTTAGCCCGGCGCCAGCCGGTCCAATCGCAGCCGCTCGCGCCCGTCGAACAGCCGCCGGACCGCCAGGTGGATCGTCAGCAGGCTCCCGAACCCCGCGCCCGCTGCGATCAGGTACATGATCATCATCTGGTATCGCACAGCGGCCAGGGGGTCGCTCCCGGACAGGATCTGGCCGGTCATCATTCCCGGCAGGCTCACCACGCCGCACACGGCCAGCGAGTTGATGATCGGCGTCATGGCCGTCCGCACGCTGTCGCGGGTCAGCTCCGCCACAGCCTCTCCGGCGGTCTGCCCGAGCGCCAAACGGTTCTCGATCACCGCGCGCTGCCTCCACGCGCTCTGCGTCAGCGTGTCCATGCCGAGCGCGATTCCAGTCATGGTGTTGCCGAGGATCATGCCCAGCAGCGGGATGGCGTACTGCGGCGACCACCACGGCTTGATCCCCACGAGCGCCAGCAGCGCGAAGACGGTCACGGTGAAGCCCGCCGTGAACAGTCCCAGCACCGCCAGGCCGACCGTCCAGCCTGCCGCGAAGCGCCGGTGCTGCCGCTGCGACACCTCCCACGTGCCTGCGGCCAGCATGACCAGCGAGAAGCCGACCGTCCACACCGGGCGCGCGTTCTGAAAGACGCCCTTCAGCACGAGCCCCACCAGCGCGAGCTGGACGAAGGTCCGCGCCGCGCCGATCAGCAGGGAGCGGCTCAGCCCGAGCCGCCGCTGCGCGAAGACCGCAGCCAGCGCGAGCAGCGGCAGCGCGGCGAGCAGGATATCCGTCCACGACAGCGCGATCACGCCCATGACGCCGCCTCCTTCCAGACGCCCTGCGGAGCCATGTGGTAGCCTCGCGACGCCACGCGCCGGAGCTGCGCCGCATCGTGCGCCACCCACAGCACCATCAGGCCGTAAGCCTGGCAGCGCCGCACCACCAGCGCCTCAAACGCCCGCGCGCGCTCGTCGTCGAGGTGCGCGGTCGGCTCGTCCAGCAGCAGCGCGTCGGGCCGGTTCGCGAGCGTGCGCAGCAGGCCCAGCCGCTGCTTCTCGCCGCTGGAGAGCCGCGCCACGGGCCACGCCAGCACGTCGGGGTCGAGCCCCAGCGCGCGCACGTCGGACTCGTCCGGAGGCGCGGAGAAATGCGCGCCGACCGCGTCGTGCCACCACTGCCCCTCCGCCGGCACGTACGCCACCCGACGACGCCACGCGCTCGCGGCCATCGCGGCCGGCGCCTCGCCGGCTAGCCTGATCTCGCCCTGCCACGGGTCGAGGTCAGACAGCGCCCGCAGCAGCCGCGTCTTGCCACACCCCGACGGGCCGGTTACGCCGACCCGCTCGCCCGCCTCCAGCGCGAACGACACCGGGCCGAAACCGCCGTACGTCAGCCCGCTCACTTCGAATTGATTCGCCATATATCCACCTACGAGATCCAGCTCATTTCACAGCGCACCGGGACCCACTCGCCGCCGACCTTGCGCACCTCCACCACATATCCGGTCGCCTCAAGCGGACCGTACCACGTTCTAATGGTCACCTTCGCCTCGCCGTGACTCTCGTTCCATTGAATGAGAGGATCTTGTTCCCCTTCGCCGAAAGTCACATAAGCGACCCTGTAATTCTTAAGCCGATGCGCGATATCGGCGTCCAATTGCCCCGTCCAGCAGAGCGTGCAACTGTTGCGCCCGGTAAAAGCGAGTGGTCGTTGCCCCTTGGGAAGTGCAACCACGCAAAGTTCAGACGTGTCAGTGAACCGGAAGCGCGCATCGAACACGGCCTGCAACACGCGCTCCTCTTCGGTCAGATCAAAGCGCTCGGGTGCGAGCGGATTGGGCGCCTTCGCATCTAAAACACCGAGTTCCTTAGCCAGCCATGCGGGCAGTGGGTCACCCGTGAAAGGCACCTGCTCGCGGCGTATAGCCAGCACCTGCTCGGCCTGCCGCGCCGTTCCGTTCCGCGCACCATTCACGTAGGCGACGTGAAGCAGTTCCCGCGGCTCGCGCTTCTCCAACACCTCCGCAAGGTAGTCGGTCGCTACTCGGCAGTCGTGAGCCAGATAGCGACCGGCGAACTCCACCATCGTCTGCCACTCCTCGGTACCAGCCGGCTCACGTCTTAACCGCGCGACATAAGTGCGCGCGGCCGCATCCTTTGCGGCAAGATCCCATAGCAGCGGCAATTCAAAAACGACGCTTCCTTTCTGTCGGCTCAAGACCTCTTCCAACTGTCCGGACTCCGAGACGTCCGCGTACTGCTCGATCAAGCAACTGTAAGCGGACAGCCGTTCTTCCTCCTCTTTCGTCAGATTCGGCCGCTTGTCCAGAAGCTGGCCATACGCCTGGATCATCAGCGGTGCCGCTTCTGCGCGCCACCGGTCCAGCTCCCACTTCTCGTCCCATGTCAGTTCGCCGGCCCTGGCGACCAGTTCCCGTAATTGAGCCAGCCGCGCGGCCGGGCGCGAGGGATACTCCTCCGCCGGATCGCCGGGCTCAAGCGCGAAGATCTGAGTGTTCATCACGACCAGCAAACGGCCTTTGGGCAGAGCGCACATCTTGTCCGGCCTCACGGCTCGGTTCTCCCAGTGCCAGCGAAGCGCACCCTCGGAAGAGATGCGCCAGACGTGTGGCCAACAGGCCACGAACACGCCCTTCTTGTCGGCGCTCATCTCGAATCCGCCCTCCCGCCGATACGGCAAGTCTAGCGTCCGCTCCCAGCGTGTCGCGCCGGTCGAAACTGTCCGGCAGACTAGATTGGAGCCGGCCATCATGTAGAGCGTCCCATCCAAACCGCAGACGTTCCAGCAGTCCCCGACCGGCGTCCGCCAGCGTACGGCTAGGCCGGCCAGATCGATGCCGACGACATGGCTCCGGTCGCTATAAGGGTGGCAGACCAAAGCGCCGTCATCCGCACCGTAAAGAGTGACCTCATCTCGACCTTTTTCCAACTCCCATGGCAGCGTCATCGCCCAGACCTTGCGGCCGTCGGCGAGGGCGTATCCCGCCAACTCGTTCGTGTCAGACTGCGCGTACACGACGCCCCCCATCACCGCCAACCCGGTGGCGTAAGCCGGCGTGTCGATACGCCAGCGGCACATTCCCGTCCGCGCGTCGAGCGCGGCGAGGCAACACTTGCCAGAACGCACCAAGAGCGTATCACCGGCAAGCGCCAGATCGCATCCGAAAGCGTTCGTGGACAAAGCCGCTTGCCACACCACCTCTTCATTCACAGGGTCTGCACGATAGCAAGCGCCCTCGACCGCCACGTAGGTCTCCCCGTCAGGCCCGGCAACCACATCAATGACAGAGGCATATCGTCCAACCGAAGGCAGGTCCGACCCCGCCTCACGCACACCGGCCACGCGGAACATAACCGATTGCGTCGCGCACCCGCACAGGAGCACGATCGCCGTCAGACTACAGAACCAAGACCCTATTATCTTCAGGGCGTTCGCCTTTCCTTTTGAGCCGACTCGCTACGCTCGCCGACGCTGACCCCGAACAACGCCAACTTCTGGCGTAGTTGGCTGTCGAGGCGGGGCAAGTCTGCCGGGTAGACCGAGACCAGCCGCTTACCCTCCTGCTGGTAGAGGATCTGCTTCTTGAGCATGCTCATCTTGTACTGCGGCGTGTCCATGCCCCAGTACTCGACATACACGTCCACCTCGGGCAGATAGAAGTCGGGACGGATCTGAAACTCGCCAATGATGCGGAATTTGGCGTCGTAGCGATAGCGGAGATTGTGCAGACTCAGCCATTCGGCGATGCGCCGCTCGCCGCCAGACTGCACGAGGGTGCCATCGCGGGCCTCGACGTTTTTCTGCAGCTCGACCTGGGTCTCGAAGTTGCGGCGCTCCAGAAACACCTCGTCGAAACAGCGCCCGCAGTACGTGCGCTGGAAGCTCGCTTGCGCCTGCCGATACTCCTCCGCCGTGGCCGCCGCATGGCAGCGCTGACAACGGTGGCCCACACCCGCCTCGCCGTCACGCACAGCCTGCTCGATAGCCTCAATAGTCGTCAGCGCGGCCGCGCGCACGTAGTCGCGTCGGGCGGGATCGTGCGCGATGTCGCGCAGGTCGTGCAGGTGCGACTGCGCGTGGGCCGCGTACGCCTTGAGTGCCCGCAGAGCGTACTGTTGCGTCTGCGGATGCCGGCCGCGCAGCGCCAGCGGCGCCAGCGCCGCCACCGCGGCGGCCCGGTCGGCCCCGAAGCCTGCCAACTTGCCGATGGCCGACGCCGCTAGCCGCTGGACTTCATCGGAGGGGAGCTGCGAAAACGCGATCAGCTCTGCGAGCGCGGCGGTCTCTCCGCTGCGCCCGAGGGCCAGCACGCGCTGAACCGCCGTGTGGTCGTCGGCCGGTAGCATGAAACTCTCCATCCTTTTCTCCTTTCGCTCGGCGCTGGCGAGCGCAGCGAGTCAGCGCCGCAAAGCCACGCCCCAGCCCACGGCGCGGGCCTCGAAGGCGGCCTTGAGCGCGCGCACCGAGAACTCGGGCAAGTCCGCTTCGCTCCAGATGGCGCCGATCATGTCGACGTAGTGCGCGTCGGAGGAGCGGATGAAGGGCAGCCCCTTGGTCTTGCTCCGCCACTCCAGCACGTCGGCGCGGCGGCTGATCTCGACCGCGTCGAAGCCCTCGTCGCCCGACAGGCCGCCCAGCTGCGAGGTGACGCTGAACACGCCGCGATCCATGTGCGCCGCGATGAACAGCCCGCCCAGCGCGTGGATGCGCTCCCCGGCCTCGCGGATGGTCAGGCGCGTCGGCGCGCAGAGCAAGTGGATATCCATCTCGACGACCTCGTCGTCCGCATTGACGACGTCCTGATAACCGAACACTTCGGGCACATTCGCGCGCGTGGGCAGTGCGGCATAGACGGTCTCGGTCATGGCCGCCGCCTGCTCCAGCGTGTCGAACACCGCGAGGACGTGCACCTCCTCGGCGGTCGTCACCTCCATCCCGAACAGGCCCTTCAGGCCCTCGCGTCGGCAGGCCTCAGCCAGCGCCGGACAGTTGCGCGACGAGTTGTGGTCGGAGAGCATGATCCCGTCCAGCCCAGCCGCCTTGGCGGCCCGGACGATCGCGGCGGGCGAGGAGCACATGTCGCCGCACGGCGAAAGGCAGGAGTGGATGTGGAGGTCGAACTTAAACATGTGCCATCAGTATCACCGAACCGCGCCCGTTTGACAAGCCGAGGCGATCAGAGGTCGGAGGCCAGAGAAAATATTCCTTTCTGTAATCGTCAGTGGCAAGGTGAAAGCTGTTGTAGTAAACTTTTGTCCGTTCACCACAAATCCGGAGTGGTGACGGACGACAAACAAACTGCCCCCCGAACTTTGAACCCCTCCTATGCTCGCTCTTCTCAAGAAACACCTCAGCCACGACGCGCACCCGCTGGTGCAGTTCATCAAGTACGGCATCGCGGGCGGGCTGGCGACCGGCACGCACATCGTCACCTTCTTTCTTTGCGGCTGGCTCCTGCTGCCCTGCCTCACCCAGGACGACATCACAATCCGCCTGTTCGGACTCACCGTACCCGCGATTCCGGAGGCGACACGCGCTTGGAACGCGGGCACCTGCAACGTCATGGCCTTTGTTGTCGCGAATGTTCTCTGTTACTTCCTCAACAGGCTCTTCGTTTTCAAGCCCGGCCGCCACCACTGGGCGCTCGAATTCCTGTTCTTCTTTGCGGGCTCGGGCGTCAGCCTGGTGATCGGCACCGCAATCCAGACCTTCCTGATCACGCACCACGGCATCCAGACCACGTTCGCCTTCGGCGCGAACATCGTCTGCGCCTTGCTGATCAACTACGCGATGCGCAAATTTGTGATCTTCAGGGGGTGAGGGGGGAAGGCGCCTAGGTGTTTAGACTGTTAGGCTGCCAGGCGACACAAAGCGGCCCGGGCCTATCGGACGCAATGTTCTCCACCCTCTTCCTAGATGTCTAACAGCCTAAACCGCTAACAGCCTGTGCTCCCTCCGCACGCGGATGGATCACATGATGCTCAGCGCGTCGACGTCCACCGCCAGCGCCACGCCGTTCTGGAGCGGCTTCTGGAGCATCACGTCGCGCAGGGGGCGGGTCATGGCGCGGGTTGTCTCCGCGCGCAGCAGCACCTGGTAGCGGTAGAGGCCCTTGGCCTTGGCCAGCGGCGCGGGGCAGGCCTCGGACACGGTCACGGCGGCGCGGGGCGCTCGCCCGGCCGGCGCGGCCTGCAGCTCGCGCGCGTAGCCCTCGGCCGCGAAGCGCACCCGCTCCTCGGACTCGCCCTTGAAGGTCAGGCACACGAGATGCGTGTAGGGCGGGTAGCCGCCCTCTCGCCGCTCGCCCAGCTCCTGCGCCGCGAACGGCGCGAAGCCCTCCTCCCCCGCCGCGGCGCGCACGGCCGGGTGGTCGGGCGAAAACGTTTGGACAAACACCTCGCCCGGCAGCTCGGCCCGGCCCGCGCGGCCCGAAACCTGCGCCAACAGCTGATAGGTGCGCTCGCCGGCACGGAAGTCGGGCATGTGCAGGCTCATGTCGGCCGACAGCACGCCGACCAGCGTCACGTTCGGAAAGTCCAGCCCCTTGGCGATCATCTGCGTGCCGATCAGGACATCCGCCCGGCCGCTCTTGAAGATCGCCAGCAGCTCGTCGTGGCTGTGCTTGCGCGAGGTCACGTCCGCGTCCATGCGCAGCACCTTCGCCTGCGGGAAGCACTTCTGGAGGGCGATCTCGACGCGCTGGGTGCCGAAGCCCGCGTACTTGAAGGCCGGGTCGCCGCAGGCGGGGCACACGGCCGGAACCGGCTTCCACCCGCCGCAGACGTGGCAGCGCAGGCAGGTGTCGGCCTGATGGTAGGTGTAGGAGACGCTGCAACTGCCGCAAGCCGCCGCCTCGCCGCACGACGGGCAGACCAGCGCGTTGGCGTAGCCGCGCCGATTGAGAAAGAGGATCGACTGCTCGCCGCGTTCCAGCCGCAGCTTGAGCGCCTCCAGCAGCGCCCCGGAGAAGATCTGCACATGGCCCTTGCTGGCCGCCTCAATGCGCATGTCAACCACGTGCACGCGCGGCATGGGCCGGCCGGAGACGCGCTTGGTCAGGTGCGCGGCCGCGTACTTGCCTTTCTGGACGTTGAGCCACGTCTCCATGGCGGGTGTCGCCGTGCCCAGCACGACCGCGCACCGCTCGAGGTGGCCGCGCATCACAGCCACGTCGCGGGCGTTGTAGCGCGGCGCTTCGTCCTGTTTGTAGCTGGGCTCGTGCTCCTCGTCCACCACGATGAGGCCCAGGCTCTTGACCGGGGCGAACACCGCCGAGCGCGGCCCCACCACCACCACGGCCTCGCCGGTGCGGATGCGGTGCCACTCGTCGAACCGCTCGCCGTCGCTCAGCGCGCTGTGCAGGACCGCGATGCGGTTGCCGAAGCGCGAAGCGAAGCGCTGCACGGTCTGCGGGGTCAGCGCGATCTCGGGCACAAGCACGATCGCGCCGCGACCCTGCTCGAGCATGCGGGCGATGGCCTGCAGGTAGACCTCGGTCTTGCCCGACCCCGTCACGCCGAACAGCAGCAGCGGCTTGGGCGCGCCCCCGTCCTTGCTTGTCTGTGCCTGTCCTTGCTTGTCCGTGTCCGGCCCCCGTCCCTCGCCCGTCATCGCCGCGATCTGGGCCAGCGCGGCGGCCTGCTCGTCCATCAGCGGCAGCGGGCGCGTGGGCAGGATCTTGCGGTTGGCAAGCGGGTTGCGCCGCATCTGGCGCTTCTCGATGGTGGCCGCGCCCTTGTCGGCCAGCGCCCTGAGGGTCTGGGGCGTGCAGGCGAACTCGCGCGTCAGCGCATGGAGCCAGCCGCCACCGACCCGGCGCAGGCCCTCCAGCAGCTCCGCCTGGCGCTTCGTCAGCTCGAAGGCGCCTTCGGCGGGCGCGACGTAGAGCTGCTCCTTGGCCTTCATGCCGCTGTTACGCACGGCGGCCGGCAGAGCGCAGCGCAGGGTCAGCTCGAAAGGCGCGCAGTAGTAATCGGCCATCCAGCGCACGAGGTCGATCAGCGGCCGCGAGAGGTAGGGCACGTCGTCCTCCAGCGCGAGGACGGAGCGGAGGCCGGTGGTCGGAGATCGGAGGTCGGACGGGGAGAAGAGATCCGCCTGCTTCGGGAGCCGCTGAGACGATCCGCCCTCTGCCCGTTTGCCCCCGCTCTCCGACCTCTGACCTCCGACCTCCGAGTCTGCAACCTCCACCACGTACGCGTCGACGGTGCGGCTGCCGAAGGGCACGCGAACCCGCTGGCCCACGCCGATGCGGGCGGCGAGCGCCTCTGGCACGGCGTAGTCGAACAGCCGGTCTGCCGAGATCTCTGTGGCCACGCGGACGATCATGCGCTTTTCACCCAAAAAAGAAGGGAGCGGCAAGCCGCTCCCCCTTTGACAGACAGCCGCTCGGCAGCCCTTTATTTCGGGTTCTGCGTGGACTGGGGGCCCAAGTAGGTCAGCGCCGCAGCGGAGGAGCCCGACACGGTGGTCGTGAACGACTGGTTGGCGTACACCACGCGGACGATCGCGTACTTGTCGCGGGCCTTGAAAATCGCGCCGCCCTTGCGGATCATCACAAAGCCCTTGTTTGAGAAGGGCGTGCGGTACGAGCTCGACCACGTGATTTTGTCGGCGATTGAGCCGTCCGGCAGATCCTTGTAGAGGCTGGAGCAGTCGACGTTGCGCGTGATGAAGATCGGGATGATGTCTTCCATCTCGTCGCGCACGTTCGCGGCGACGCACCACATGTTGTTCTGGTCGGTCAGCTTGCCCGTGCCCGACTTCGCGTTGACGCCGGCGCCGGCCAGCTTCGAGTAGTCGAAGCCCGCCACATAGGGGCTCCACTCCGTCGTGCCGACCTTGTCGCCGTCGTTCAGCTCATAGAAGTAGTCGGAGCTGTTCTGGAAGGTCATGTCGGCGATATCCTGGTCTCCGCTGGAGCTGGCCGCGGCCCCTTCCAGCTGCGTCTTGGGCCACACGTTGCCAAGGCCGAGCGGCTCGCGCTCCGTGTTAGCGCCGGTTACCGCCACGAAGATATCCTTGCCGCGTGCTCCGACAGCCGTCATGTTGGCGGACGTCACGGCGTTAGAGATAGCCGGGAAGAGGGCCGCGGACAGGATGCCCAAAATACCGATCACGACGAGCAGTTCGACAAGCGTAAAGCCCTGATTCTTAGCGTGTGTCATACGATTCTCCTTTGGTGCAGGCCGAACGCCGGACTGCCTTTCTGCATTAGTTAAATCTTATTTTGCCACCAGACGGGGAGCAGGTCAAGGCGGTTCGCAAGAAAAACACGGGGTGAAAGAGGTTTACGCCTCCTCGCCTTGAACCCGGACGCGGGCGGCTTTCTTGTCCGACTGCTTGCGTTTGTCCTCGAGCATTCTGGCCTTCTGCCGCCGCGAGCGACGCCGTTTCTGCCGGCGGATGCGCTCGGTCTCCTGCCGGCGGGCGGAGAGCGCCGACTGCTCTCGCTCAAGTATCTTTTCGGCCAGCTCGCGGCGGGCCAGCCAGCGGTTCTGCTCGCGCGAGCGGCTCTCGCCGCACTTGACGGTCAGGCCGCTGGGCGCGTGGTAGAGGCGCACCGTAGACGAGGTCTTGTTGACCTTCTGCCCGCCCGAGCCGGAGCCGAGCACGAAGGTCTCCTCCAGGTCGTCCTCGAACACGCTGGCCAGGGCCATGCGCGCCTTGATCTTCTCGATCGACTCTGGGCCAATCATGGGGCGCCTCCGCAGGAAGAGCGGAAGAATGGCGCGACCAAATGACGGGCGAGCCGGCCCCCCACTATTGCGCCTCTCCAGCATTCCATTATTCCCATTCTCATCCTTTTTCGCTATCCTGTCCCCTCATCGAAAGGAGCCTACCCATGCGCGTACTCGTTCCTCTTGCCGAGGGCGTAGAAGAGATCGAAGCCGTCACGCTTCTCGATGTGCTGCGCCGGGGCGGCGTGGACGTCACCTCCGCTTCGCTCACCGACAGCCTGCCCGTCGTCGGCTCGCGAGGAGTCACCCTCGTTGCCGACGCGACGTGGTCCTCGCTCGACCCCTCTGACTTCGACGCCCTTGCGTTGCCCGGCGGCGGGCGGGGAACCGAAAACCTGGCCGCCGACGAGCGCGTCCTCGACGCGATCCGCAGCTTCGACGAGGACGGCAAGTTCCTGGCCGCCGTCTGCGCGGCCCCCACCGTGCTCGCCAAAGCCGGCGTGCTCAAAGACCGCCGCGCCACCTGCTACCCGACCTGCGCCAAGCAGCTCGGCGAGTCGTACGACGACGCGCCCGTCGTCGCCGACGGCAACTTGATCACAAGCCAGGGGCCGGGCACCGCGATGCTCTTTGCCCTTGTCCTGGTTCAGCACTTCGCAGGCGACGAGGCGGCCCGACGCGTGGCCGACGGGCTGCTGACGAGCTTCTGAGAACGGCTGTTAGCGGTTTAGGCTGTAGGCTGTTAGGGCCACAGGCACGAAAACTCCTAACAGGCTAACGGCCTAAAGCCTAACAGCCCTCTCTCAGATCCTCCTCGGCGTCTGCATCCCGAGCAAGCCAAGCCCCTCGGCCAAAACTTGCGCCACCATCGCGCACAGGCGGATGCGGCTGTCACGCACCGCCGGCTCCGCCTTGAGCACCGGCGAACGCTGGTAAAAGCTGCTGTAGGTCTGCGACAGCCCGAACAGGTAGTCGGCCAGCACGCTCGGCTTGTAGGCCTCCGCCGCGCGCACCACCGCCGCCGGAAACTGCAGGAGCTGCAGGGCCAGCTCCTTCTCCACCGGCTCGGCCACGAGCAGCGCGTTGGCCAGCGGGTCGGAGCCCGGCACCTGCGCCGCGTACTTGTCGAGCAGGCTGCACACGCGGGCATAGGCGTATTGCAGGTACGGGCCGGAGTTGCCCTCCAGCGCCAGCGCCTTCTCCCACGTGAACACGATCAGGGTCTGCGGGTCGTGGCTCAGGTCGGCGTATTTGATCGCGCCGATGCCGATCGCCGCCGCCAGCTCCCGCTGCTCCGCCTCGGGCATCCCGGCGTTGCCGGCTTGGATGATCTCCAGCGCCCGTCGCTCGGCTTCGTCAAGCAGCGCCTCCAGCTTGATGACGTTGCCCTGCCGCGTCGAGAAGGTGCCCTCCGGCAGACGCATCAGGCCGAACCAGACGTGCTCCAGACGCGTCGTGCAGCCCAGCTTGGCGCAGACCGTGAAGAACTGCTTAAAGTGCAGCTGCTGGCGCTCGTCCGTCACGTAGACGATCCGGTCGGGCTGAAACTCCGCCACGCGGCTGCGGACGGTGGCGATGTCGGTCGTGGCGTAGTTGAAGCCGCCGTCGCTCTTGCGCACGATGCAGACCGGCATGCCTTCGTCCTCGAGCTTCACGACCAGCGCGCCCTCGCTCTCGACGGCGAGCCCCCGATCTTGCAGAAGCTGCACGGTCTCGGCGAGCGTGCCGTTGTAGAAGCTCTCGCCGCGGCAGAGGTCAAAGCCGACGCCCAGCCGCGAATAGATGCGGCTGAACTCGTCCATGCTGATTGCGATGAAGCGCTCCCAAATCGCGCGGTTCTCAGCGTCGCCCTGCTGCAGCTTGACCAGCTCGGCCTTACACCCGTCCAGCCAGGCGGGGTCCTCCTTGGTCCGGTTGTAGCTCTGCACGTAGACCCGCTCCAGCAGCTCGACGGTGAGCGCGGCCCGCTCCTCTTCAGTCAGAAAGGAGCGGTAGCCTTGGATCAGGATGCCGAACTGCGTGCCCCAGTCGCCCAGATGGTTGTCGGCGACGACGCGGTAACCGAGCGCGCGGTACATGCGGTCAAGGGCGTTGCCGATGACGGTGGAGCGGATGTGCCCGATGTGCATCGGCTTCGCCACGTTCGGGCTGGAGTAGTCGATCACGATGGTCTTGCCCTGGCCGGCGTCGGGGATGCCGAAGCGCGGACGCGCAGAGAGCGCCCCCGCCTGCTCGGCGAGCCACGCGGGGCTGACGGTGAGGTTGATGAAGCCCGGGCCGGCCACCTCGGCCTTCTCGAGCATCGGCGGCAGCGGCAGCGCCTTGACCACAGCCTCGGCGATGGCGCGCGGCGCCTTGCGAAGCGCCTTGGCGGCCTGCATCGCGTCGTTGCACTGGAAATCGCCGAACCGCGTGTCGGTGGCCGGCTGGACCCGCACCGCAGACCACTCCTGCCCGTCGCCGAATGCGGCCCGAAACGCCTCCTGGACCCACTGGGCCAACAGAGCTTCGCACCTGTTCACCGTCTCACTCATAACTGGAACCTCGCGCCTCTCTTGATAATTGAGGCCCACAGGATAGCGGTACGGCCGCGGGGCGTCACGCCTAAAAAAAGCGGGCCGGGGCGCGCGTGACGCACCCCGGCCTGCCTTCAAGCCCCTCGGGCCGCTTAGAACTTGGCGACCACTTCCCAGCGCAGGAAGTACGACACCGTATCCGAGGAGTAGTAGTCGCCCGGATCCAGCACTTCGGCGGTCACGTGGCCCGACAGATCGCCGCGCTTGCCGAAGATGTTCTTGAAGAGCGGGAAATCGTAGCGCACGACGCCCAGCCAGCCGTAGAAGTCGCCGCCGCCACCGCCCAGGTTGTCGTCACTCGCCGCGTACATCGGGCCCACGCTCGCCTTGACTTTATGCCCCGGCGAGAAGCCGACGCCGGTCTCCAGGCTCGGGTAGATCATGTTGGACCAGTAGCCGACGCCGTACGTGGTTCCGTAGACGTACATCTCGCTGAACTGCGGCCAGCGCGACCACAGGGGATCCCAAGCCGAGTCGTTGTCGCCCGTGCCGCGGTCGTTGTCGCCGGAGAGGTAGTAGCACGAGCCGGTGAAGTACGGCTTGGACGTGCTGTCGACGAGCGGCTTGTAGGTCAGCCCCGCGTAGCCCATGTACCCGGAGGTCGAGGCGCCGCCGTCCTTTTCGCCAGCTTGAACCGCGCCCTCGAGCTCGGCCGAGAGCGTCTCGGTCAACTGGGGCGTCAGGCGGGTGCCCCACGTGTTCACGATGCGCCCCTGCAGCTTGGTGCCAGAAGACATCCGGGCCTTGCTCTCCCGCTTGTAGAGGTAGTACAGCTCGAACGGAACCCGGGCGAACTCCTTGGACTTGAAGTAGAGGCCGCCGCCCCACTCGGTCAAATCCGTGCTCCGCCCGTTGATCGACGTCAGCTGCCGCTCGTCCCACTCGCTGCCGTCGGCCTTATAGGCGTGCCCCCAGCTCAGCTCGGTGTCAGGGTTGTTGTAGATGGCGAGCACATCGAGGGCGTTCTTGTCGTCGAACTTGACCGTGGCCTTGATCGCATCCATGAAGACCGTGCGCGATCCGTCGGCCGGCGTGCCGTCGCACAGCACGCGCCCGGCTCCGTACGTCGGCCCCGTCGCGCCGAAAAAGTCCTGCCGGCCGATGCGCAGATCAAGCTTGCCGTCGAACAGGTTGTAGAGGTCGAGGTAGAGGCTGTCGATGAGAACCTCGTCCGGCGTCTGATAGTTCCGGCTCTCGCTCGGCTGGAAGTACTCGCGGAACTCCTCCGCCGCGCGGATGTAGAACTTGAAATCCTCGTTCTTGACTTGGCCCCATACGCGAGGACGGATGCGCAGGTAACTCGCGTTCTTCGCCGTCGAGCCTCCGGCTAGCGGAAGGTTATCGCTCAGCTCCTGCCGGATCCGCAAATCGGCGCCGCCATCCCAATCCAGCGTGCCAGCTGGGGCCGGATTCACCACGGCGGCCGCTACGGCCGGCTTCGTCGCATCAGTAGCCACGGCCGGAGCCGACGCCGGCGCCGCCACCTGAGCGCATACCGGAAGCGCCAGACCTGCGCAAAAACCCATCCACAACAGTTCTTTCATTCCGTACTCTCTCCCAAGTAGTTATTCCACTGGAAAACACGCACCCGCGTTTCTCCATGCAGAAACAGTTATACCCCAAAGCGAGTTTCACTGTCGAGGACAAAACCGTCACTATTTTTCGCAGTCGCCGACGTGCACAAGCCACCCCTTTTTTGCTACACTCGAGGCATGACACAGACCTTCCTCTGGCTGGCCGGCGGCCTGTCCGCCTATCTTCTGGGCTCGGTTCCGTTCGGGTTCCTGATCGCCAAATCCCGCGGGCTGGACATCCGCAAACTGGGCAGCGGAAACATCGGCGCGACCAACGTCTTCCGCTCCGTCAGCAAGCCGCTCGGCATACTGACTTTCGCGCTCGATTTGCTCAAGGGCTTTTGCGGCGTCCAACTCATCCCGGCCTTGGCCTCAGCGCTCACGGGCGCAAGCCGCGGAGACGCGATGTACCTGCCGGCCTTCTGCGGCGCGATGACCGTGGTCGGGCACAACTGGACCTGCTTCCTGGGCTTCAAGGGAGGGAAAGGCATCGCGACGAGCGCGGGCCTGCTGCTCGGCCTCTCCCCCTCCGGCGTCGGCGTTGCCTTTGCCGTCTGGCTCGCGAGCTTCCTGGCCACGCGCTATGTGTCGGTCGCCTCCATCGCGGCGTCCGCCGCCCTCGCCGTGGCGGTCTGGCCGCTGCACCTGAGAGCGCACGGCGCCTGGTTCCCGGCCGTCCTAACCCTCCTCGCCGGACTCGCGATCTGGAAGCACCGCTCCAACATCGCCCGCCTCCGCGCCGGCACCGAGTCGCGTTTCGATTTCGGCAAGCGGGGGCGGCTCCAACCTCCGACCTCTGACCTCTGACCTCTGACCTCCGACCTCTGACCTCTCTTATGAAAATTACCATCATCGGCGACGGCGGCTGGGGCACGGCCATCGGCTGCCTGCTCAACTCTTACGGACACACGGTCACCCTGTGGGGCCCGTTCGCCGACTACCTCGGCGAGATCCGCGCCCGACGCGAGAACACCCGTTTTCTGCCGGGCGTGCCCCTGCCCGAAACGTTGCTCTGGACCGCCGACCCCGCGGAGGCGGCGGCGCGCGCGGAGGCCGTCGTGCTCGCCTCGCCCTCCAAGTTCTTCAAGGACGTTTGCCAGCGCTTCGCCGGGCTCGTCCCCGCCGACACGCTAGTCGTCAGCCTCACCAAAGGCCTCTGCGAATCCACCCACTGCCGCATGAGCGAACTCGCGCAAGAGATCCTGGGGCTTGACGCCATCGCCGTCCTGTCCGGCCCGAGCCACGCCGAGGAGGTCGCGCGCGGCATTCCAACCGCCGTGGTCGCCGCCTCGGAGAATGAGGCGGCGGCCACGCGCACCCAGCAGCTCTTCAGCGGGCCGCTCTTCCGCGTTTACACCTCGGCTGACCCGCTGGGCGTGGAGATCGGCGGAGCGGTCAAGAACGTGATCGCCATCGCGGTCGGCGCGTCAGACGGACTGGGCTTCGGGGACAACACGCGCGCCGCGCTCATCACGCGCGGCCTCGCGGAAGTCACGCGCTTCGGGCTCGCGCTCGGCGCGCGCCCGGAGACCTTCGCGGGCCTCAGCGGCGTGGGCGACCTGATCGTCACCTGCACCAGCCGCCACAGCCGCAACCACACGGTCGGCGAGCGGCTCGGCCGCGGCGAGGCCATCGGCGCCATCCTCGGCAGCATGAAGATGGTGGCTGAAGGCGTTTGGAACGCCAAGGTGATCCACACGCTCAGCGAGACCTTCCGCGTCTCGATGCCGATCACGGACATCGTGTACGGCCTCTGCTACGAGGGCCTCTCCGCCAGCACGGCCCTCGACGCGCTCATGTCGCGCGACCGTAAAGCGGAGCACTAGCGCACGCTGAGCACGCTTCCAGGCCCCTGCAGGACGTTGAGGACGCCCGTGCCGCTGGTGTTGAAGTAGACGTCAGTCTTGTACTGCGCCCCGCTGGTGGATGCACCATACGTGCCACGCCGCTGACGCGCCCCGCCGAGATAGAGCGCGCCGACCGTCTCCACGCCCGTGTCCAGCCGCAGTTTTCCGCTGCCGGAGACGCGGACCACCGCGTTGCTGCCGATGCTGTCCGGGTTGCGCAACCTGAGCGTCCCGCCCGTGACGACGACCGCCCAGCACTGACCGAGGGTGGTTGAGACGCCGACGTCCAGCGTGCCCGCAGACACAGTCGTGACGCCTGCGAACGTGTTGCCCACGCCCGACAGGGTCAGCGTGGCAGATCCGGCCTTGGTCAGGCTCAGCTTGCCCGCGATCACGCCGTCATAGACGGTCGAGGTAGTGCCGCTGACGGTGAGCGTGGCGGGCGCGGAGGCGGTCACGATGCGCGTGCCGGCGGTGGCGATACCGCGCTTGAGCTGGCCGACCGTCTGGTTACGGCCGTTGAGGTCGACGGCGCC
The DNA here is from genome assembly GCA_964386865.1 of uncultured Lentisphaeraceae bacterium. Taxonomy (GTDB): domain Bacteria; phylum Verrucomicrobiota; class Kiritimatiellia; order RFP12; family UBA1067; genus CAYLUN01. The sequence continues at coordinate 91,743 of CAYLUN010000008.1, forward strand.
GTTCGGCGAATAGGCGGTACCGAGCGAAAGGACGGTGGCCGCCGGCCACGCGTCTGCGACGTCCGTCCGCACGGTCAGGCCTGCGACCTCGAGCGTGCCGAAAGTGTTGCCGGTCGCACCGAGCGCGACGGTGCCGGCGCCGTTCGCAAAGACCTTGCCGGAGCTGCCGACGTTCACGGGGCCGCCGGAGACCGCCACCTCCGCGCCGGCGTCCGGCGAGAGGTAGACGGCCGCGCCGCCCGACACGCCGCCCGCCAGCGTTAGCCGGCTACCCGCGAGGGCGCGCACGCGCGACGGGGCGGCTTGCGTCAGGCGGCCGGACCAGACGTTGGTGCCGTCGGTCGAGCGCAAGGCGCCCGCCGCGCTAGAGTCGCCCACGGTCACGGGCTCGGTCACGGCGACGCCGCCGCCGACCTCGAGCCACGCGTTGCTGGCGACAACCGTAACGCCGTTGGTGCTGCCGAGCGCGTGCGCATGGGTCACGCGCAAGACGCCGCCCGACACGACCGTAGTCTGTCCGTCGTACGAATTGTCGCCAGCCAGCGCCAGCACGCCGCTGCCGGACTTCGTGAGGCCGAAGGCCGACGCGCCGTCGGAGACGGGGCCGGAGACGATGAGCGTCGTGACGCCCGCGCCGACGTTCGTGACGCCCCAGGCCTGATCGGCCGCGAGGGCCACGGGCGCAGCCACCGTGTAGGTGCGCGGGGCCTCATTCGGCGGAAGGGCGCAGAGGCCCCCTGCGCCGAGCGCCAGCGTGCCGCCGCCTGCGGCGACCGTAAAGTCCGCGTCGCGCGTGATGAGCAGGCCGCGGAGGGCTGCGTTGGTGTTCAGCGTGGCCAAGCTGCCGCCGGTGCCGATGCGGATGGTGGCTGTGCCGTCGAGGTTCGGCGGCCAATCGACGTCCCAGTTGTTCGGGAAGTCGAAGCGCGTGTCGGACGCGCCGCCGCCGTCCCACACGGTGCCGGGGTCGCAGGAGACGACCCGGAGGACGCCCGCGCCGTTGCTGTCGAAGTACGTGTTGTCCTTGTAGTCGGCGACGCTGGCGGTCGAACCATAGGTGCCGGGCCCGCGGCGCACGCCGCCGAGGTAGAGCGCGCCGACGGTTTCCGTGCCGCTGTCCACGCGCACCTTGCCCGTGCCGCCCGCGATGGCCACGGTGGCCGTGTCCGGAATCGCGGAGGTTGTTTGCAGGCGGAGCGTGCCGCCCAGCACGTCCACTCGCGCACAGGCGCCTAGGCTGGACACCGACCCGACCAGCAGCGTGCCGGCGCTGACGGTCACACCGCCGCCGCACGTGCTGCCCTCCCCCGAAAGCGTCAGCGTGGAGGCGCCCGCCTTCACCAGGCTCAGCGCGCCAGCAAACTGGCCGTCGAAGATCGTCGAGGTTGTGCCGCTGACGGTGAGCGTGGCGGGCACGGAGGCCGTCACCACGCGCGTGCCGACGGCGGAGACGCCGCGCTTGAGCTGGCTCACGGTCTGATTGTTGCCGGCGAGGTCAAACGTGCCATTCGGCGAGTAGGCGGATCCGATCGCCAGAATGGTGGCCACGGGCCACGCGTCCGCAACCTCCGTCCGCACGGTCAGGCCCGCAACCTCGAGCGTGCCGAAGACGTTGTTCGTCGCGCCGAGCACGACCGTGCCCGCGCCGTTCGCATAGAGAATGCGGGTGCTGGCAGTGCTGCCCAGGTTGAGCGGCGACTCGGCAACGGCGACCGCGGCGCCCACGTCGGGCGAAAGGTAGAGGTTGTAGGCGCCGGCGATGCCGCCCGAGAGGGTCAGGCTGCTGCCGGAGAGGGCGCGGATACGTGAGGCGCCCGTCTGGGTGACCCGGCCGCGCCAGGCGTTGGTGCCGTCGGTCGAGCGCAGGTTGCCGCCGGAGGAGGTGCCGTCGGCGGCGAGCGTCAGGGCTTCGGGTACAGAGGCGTTGCCGCCGATCTCGAGCCACGTGCCCAAGGCGACCGAGGTCGCGCCGTTGGTGCTGCCCAAGGCGTTGTCATGGGTGACGCGCAGGACGCCGCCCGAGGCCACCGAGGTTGCGCCGTCGTAGCCGTTGTTGCCGGCCAAGGTGAGCACGCCGTTACCGAATTTGACGATGCCAAAGGCCGACGCGCCGTCGGAGATGGGGCCTGAGACGGTCAGGGCGGTGACGCCCGCGCCCGTGTTGGTCACGCCCCAAGCCTGATCGGTGGCGAGCGTGACCGGCGCGGCCACCGTATACGCCCGCGGCGTCGCGTTCGGCGCCTGCGCCCAGAACCCGTTCGTGCCGAGGGTCAGGGCTCCGCCGCCCGCCGCCAGCGTGAAGTCCGCGTCGCGGTTGAAGCGGAGGCCCGAGAGGCTGGCGGGAATGTCGAGCGTGCTCACAGCTCCGCCGGCTCCGAACGTCAGGGTCGCGGTGCCGTCGAGGAACGGAACGACGTCGAAGTCCCAGTTGACGGGCGAGCTGAACGCGGTGTCCGCAGCGCCCGCGTCCCAGACGGTGCTCTCGCCGCCCAAGACCAAGACGACGCCGCTGCCGCCGAAGTGCGCATCGTCGATGTAGGCCGCGCCGCTGCCGGTCGCGCCCCACGTTCCCCGCCCCTTACGCAGGCCGCCGAGGTAGAGCCGGTCAACCGCCTGGGTGACGCCGGCGGCGAGCGAGACCTTCGCGCCGCCATTCGCGATGGCCAGGTGGGCCGCATTCGTCAGCGCGAGCGGGCTCTGCAGGGTCAGCGTGCCGCCCGCGACCGCGACATTCGTGCTGAGGCCGAGCCGGGTCGTCGGCGCGACGGTCAGCGACCCCGCCTGCACGGTGACCGGGCCGCTCATCGAGTTGAGCGCGTTTGAGAGCGTGAGCGTACCCGCGCCCGACTTGGTCAGCGCCACGGCGCCGGCCAGGACTCCGTTGTAATAATTGGTCACGTCTTGGCTGACGGTCAGCGTCGCGGGCGCTGCGCTGGTCACGAGCCGAGCGCCCACATTCGCGTTGGCGTTCTTGAGCTGGCCCACCGTCTGGCTGTTGCCGTTGAGGTCGAACGTTGTGCCGGTGTTGAACTGGAGGATCGAGGCGGGCGGCAAGGCGTTCGGAACATCCGTCCGAAGGGTTCCGCCGGAGAAATCCGCCGTGCCCCAGGCGTTGCCCGCCACGTTCAGCACAAGCGTGCCGCCGCCGAGGTGCATGTAAAGGGTCCCCGTGCCGAAGCTGATGGGCAGCGCCGACACGCGCAGCAGCGTGCCGCCGTCGGCGCCAAAGACGCAGCCCGGGCCGTACAGGCCGCCGGCCAGGTCAAGGCTGCCGCTCGCCACGCGGACGCGTGCGCCGTTGAAGGTGATGGGCGCGGCCCACACGTTGCTGCCGCCCGTGCTGCGCAGCGTGCCGGCGTAGCCGAGCGCGGCGTCGCCCGCGAGCAGCAGCGGCTCCGCAACCGAGACGCCGCCGCTCACTTCAAGCCAGCCGCCGTTTTCAACCGAGGTCAGGGCGTTGGTGGCGCCGAGCGCGCGGGCGTGAGAGATGCGCAGCACGCCGCCGGTGCGAACCGTCGTGACGCCGCCGTAGCTGTTGTCGCCCGACAGCGCCAGCACGCCCTGCCCCGACTTCGTGAGGCTGACGCCGGCTCCGCCGTCGGAGATGGCGCCCGAAACCGACAGCGTGGCCACGCCCGCGCCGTTGTTGGTGACGGCCCACGTCTGGTTGGAGATCAGCGTCATGTCGGCGGCAAGCGAATAGCTGCGCGACGTGGCCGTTGGCAGCGCGACCTGCACGCCCGCGTCGCCGAGCGTCAGGACGCCGCCGCCTGCGGCGAGGGTGAAGTCCGCATCGCGGTTCAGCAGGAGGCCCCGGAGCGCGGTGCTGGTGTTGAGGATGGCCGAGCCACCGCCGGTTCCGAAGGCGAGCGTCGCGGTGCCGTTGCTGGGCGGCATGGTGTTGAAGTCCCAGTTGGTCGCCGTGGTGAACAGCGTGTCGGCGCCGCCGCCGTCCCAGACCGTGCTCAGCGCGGTCTCCAGCGTGGCGGCCGTAATCGTGACCTCCGGCGTCCAGTCGGAGGGCCCGGAGACGTTGAAGGAGCGGACGCGGTACGTGTAGGTGATCCCCGGTTGCGTCGTGCCGTCGTGGAAGGAAGTTGCATTCGCTCCGAAGGACTGCAACTCAGAGAAGTCGCCGCTCCCCTCGCGCCGCTCAAGTACAAAGCCGGTCTCGTTGGTCGAATTATCCTGCCAGTGGAGGTCGATGCTCCAGCCTGCGCCAGCGGTGGCGGTCAGGAACGACGCGCGGGGCGGCACGTTGGTGGTGACAAGGAGCTCGAGCGTGGGCGGCGCGTATGTCGGATGCTCCCGCGAGGCCCACTCCGAGACGTCGTAGTATTGGTACAGGCCGATCGTCACCAGGTTGTTCGCGCCCCGGTTGCTCACGAGCGACGCCTGGTTCAAGTTTAGCACCATCGTTTCGCCAAGCGCGGGTGGCGCATCGTCGTACAGGTTGCCGAGGTAGATTTCGGTACCGGTGAAATCATAGCCAACCACGTTGTTCTGCGGCGCGTTCGACCACGTGATCTCGTTCTCGTTCCACGTGTCGGAACTTTCCTCCAACAGCGACGCATACAGATAGAAGTAGCCGCTACTGAACGCATTGGTCTGTCCCAGCGAAACCATCTTGAGCTGGGCGCTCTTGCATGCCCCGATATCGTTCAGCCGGAAGCGGAGATAACACTTGGCGGCGTTGGGCAGCAATTCATAGGTGTTCGAATCGTAGCCCGCTATCGTCAAGTTGGTTTGCGTGCCCAAAGGAACCTCGGGCACGTCGAGTCGCACCGTGGCGTCAGCACAGTCGGCGTTGTCTGTGGTCAGGCGAATCAGCACGTCGGCAGAGGTGGCGACATAGGCGGGCGCCGAGGGCGCGCTCTCGCCGACCGCGTTGGTGGCAACCACGCGGTAGGCGTAGGCGGTGTTGATGTCGAGCCCGGTGTTCGTGTAAGTCTGGTTCGTTCCCGAGGCGGCCGCCAGACTGGCGATGGTGGCGAAGTCGCCGGACTCACCGCGACGTTCCACGCGGTAGCCGGAGGCGAAGGGCGCTGTGTTCCAGCGCAGGGCGACCGAGGTGGACGAGGCGAGCGACGCCGCGAGTCCCGTCGGCGCGGGCGGCGCGGGGATACCCGTCAGCGTCACGCTCTGCACCTGCGCGAGGTGGTAGTTGCCGAGCCCCGTCACCGACCAGTCGGAAGAAGTGTGGAAAAAGCCCCACACAGCGGTGGCCGGCATCGAAGCCAGCGTGGCCGTACCGACCGACGTCCAGGTCACGCCGTCGGGAGAAGTCTCTGCCGAGAAGGTGTTGCCGGAGCGGATCAAGCGAACCCAGCGCGCGATCACCAGCGTGTTCGCGGCGGTCTCCGAGGAGCTTCCGCCCGCCGTGGCGCGCGAATACAGCTTCGTGCCGAAAGCCGTGCTGGAGCTGGTCACGGCCGCGGCCATGACGGCGTTGTTCGCGGTGGAAGCGCGCACCATCAGCGCGTGCCGCGCGTTGCCGTCGCCGGGCAGGCCTGCGGGGAAGAATGCGGTCAGGACACCATCTCCCGCATAGCTCTGGTAGACGAACTGGCCGGCGTCGTATGTCGACGACCCCGTCAGGCCCACGCCGCCGATGGTGACGGAACTGATGCTGCCGGACTCGATCACGGACGCCGAGCTGTCGGTGATGCCGCCGTTGATGATCGTCTGGCTCCACGGCGCGCCGAGCGTGGCCGTGGGGTCTTCGATGAGCACGGCGGTGTAGGTGTTGATGGTCAGCGCCGTGCCTGCGGAGGGCGCGCTCAAGGTGACTTTGAACTGCCGCGCGGCTTGGGGTGCGGCAGTGTTCAGAATCGGCACGGTGATCGTCTTGGGCGAAGTGTCACCGTCGGCCCACGTCATGGTGCCGCTGACAGGCGAGTAGTGGGTGCCCGCGAACGCCGAAGTGTCGGACGTGGCGTAATTGACGCTGACAGGCCCGGTCACCCCGCCGAAGCGGCTGACCGTGACCGTGGCCGTTCCAGCCGTCTTGCTGACTTTCATGCGGGTTACCGGAAGGTTAAAGAAGCCGGCGAACGCTTCGAAGGAGGCCTCGCCGGATGGCGGCGACTCGCCCGCCGCGCCGGTGGCGATCACGCGGTAGTAATAGACGTTTCCGTGCGCGAAAACCCCGGTGTCAACGAAATGGGTTACGTTCGCTCCGACGGTGCCGACGGACGCGTAGCTGCCGCCTGCGTTCGTCTTGCGTTCGATACGGAAACCGGTCTCGTCACTGGCGTTATCCACCCAGACAAGCTGCGCGTTCGTCGCGCTATTCTGCGTGACGGCAAGCGAGCCCGGGTTCAGCGGGGCGGAGGAGGCGCCCGCGACGGCGGTGAGCGTAACGAGCGAGCCGATGCTGGGGTTTTCGTAGGTGCCGCCCGGCGAGGCCTCCAGCTTCAGCGTGCGCACGAGGTACGTGTAGCTCTGGCCCGCAACGACGGTGGCGTCCGCATAGGTTGTCGCAGCCTGCGGCAAGGGGGTCAGACGCGTAAAGGGGCCAGCCGCGGTGTCCGCGCGGTAGACGAGGTATCCGAGCAGGTTGGTCTCGGTGGAGGCGCTCCAGGCGAGGGCGATCTGGGTGTTGGCGCTGGAGGCTGAGAGGTTGCGCGGCGGCTCGACCGCGTGCAGGCGCAGCGCGGGGTCGCCCATGAGTCCGCAGTGCACGCCGTTATAGATGTTCGGCACGTACCCGCCACCGCCCGTCATGCTACTGTTGTGCGAGACCATCATGCAGTAGCCAGCCGTCTCGCCCATGCCCATCTGGTGCGTCACACGGTTCGGGCGTCCGCCCCAGAAGCAGGTCAGACCTAATGAGTCGCCCGTCGCATTGCCCGCCAGCGGTGCGCGCATGAAGTTGTTGGCAACGTCCCAGTCGCCGAAATAGCTGCCGAAGAGGCTCGTGAAAGCCACCCGGCTCGTTTTCAGTCCGAAATCAGCGGAGTTGCCGACGCCGCCCGCGGTATCCCAGCTGCCGCCGCCGTCGCCGTAGCCCACGAGGTATGTCTTACCGCCCGCGTAGCTGGGGGAGAACCACTGATCGGTCGGAGGCTCGTCTACCGTCGTTCCCACACCTGTGAACATCCAGCTCCAGCCCGCGATGGCGAAGTTCTCGCCGCCGAAGTACCCGAAGCCGTTACGAAGCATGCTGCGGCGCGGGATCGCGGCATACGCGCCCTGCTTAAATTTGAAATCGTGCGCCTTGCGCAGGTACCGGCGCAGGAGCGACGTTTCGGATACGGAGGAGGCTGGAGCCCGCGTCATGCTGTGCAAGTCCACGCGCCCAACCATCAGCTCCACCGGGCTTGGCAGACTGCTTTGGTCGAATTTGCCGTCACCCGGGATGTTGCGGTTGCGCACGTCCGAGGCGGCGGTCGAGTTGCTCACCGACGTGTCGGTCCACGTTCCGTTCATGTCACCGTAGTATCCGTCCGCCGGCCAGGCGCCGTAGTGGTTGGCGTGTCCGTCCGGGTTGATAAGGCCCGAGTAGGGCACGGGCACGTGGCCGAGGATGTAGACCATCTTCAGGTTGGTCGGGTCCGCGTCGTAAGCCGCTTTGATGAGCGCCTTGGTATTGATGGCGGTATCCGTGCGCAAGGCGGTGATGGTCTGGACGGTCCACCCGTCGCCCGTGAGGTCGGCTTGCAGCTGAGCGATCTCAGGCGCCAGCGGCGAAACCATGGTGCTGTCGACCACCAGCAGCAGCTTGCCGCGGCTCTCCGCCATGGGCACGTTGACGCCGGCGTTCAGGTAGCCCATGGCCGTGGTCGGATAGATGCCGGTGTAGGTGCGCTCCATCCAGTACTCGTACTCCTCCCCCACCACAGCCGTCGCGTCCGCAAAACTCGTGTCGTTCGTGGCCAGGTCCGAGAGCTTGACCCACGACGTCGCGCCTTTCAGCCGGCGGTGGATCTTCTGGGCCGTGATGTTGCCCTGCCGCCGGATCGTCCAGGACAAGGAGATGCACGGCGTGTTGGTGGAGACGGCGGCGCCCAGGTCGATCGCGAAATCGCGCGGCGTCTGGGCTTGTATATTGAGAACAGATAACAGGCACACGGCGAAAATCAACCGTATGCGGCTCAGCGGGCGGCGTAGCTCGGACATCTGACACTCCTTAACTCATACAAGAAATGACCATTCATATTTTATCTACGACTTCAATATGGTATCAGCGCGGCAGCAGAAAGGGAATCGCAATTCTTGGCCGGAGAGCACAGCACGCTCCTCGTATGAGCCGTTGGTGTTGTTCGAGTAGTAGAAGCGGTAGTGCCGCTTGAGGTCGAGCGTTTGTATTTTCAGCGCCCAGGCGGTGACGGGTGCCTGCAGCAGCGCGAAAGCGAGAAGAGCGAGAACACGTTTCGTCATATCACTTTCTTACTTACTGTGCCTACCAGATGATTCCTGCCTGGTCGAGCGGGGCGTGGTGTGACACGCCCCGCCGCCCACCCTGCAGCCTGCGACGCTATTGGACGCCGATGATGAGACCGCGCTGGGTGAAGAGCCAGAGGTCCTCATCCTTGTTCTGGCGGACGACGCCCGGCCCCGTGACCGTGATGTTCTCGGAGGCGAACGCGGTCGTGCGCGTGGCGCAGTCGACGAGCCTGACCCAGACGGCGCCGCCGCGATAGGCCCGCGAGTCGACCTCGAGTTTGGCCCCCGCGTGGACCGTCAACGCCCCGCTGGCCTTGAGCGTGCCGGGGCCGGATGCGCCCAGTTCGAAGCGCAGCGTGGACTGCGTGTTGTTGGTCAGCACGATATCCTTTGCCGCACAGTACCCATTCGTTCCAATGACCAGCGTGCCGGTGCCATGACGCCCGACGAAGAGGTTAGCGTTGGTCACGACGAAACTGCCGCCGTCAAGGCGCAGCGTCCCGACGCTGTTGTTGGTAAAGACGAAGAGGGCGGGACCAGGTGTATACCCCAGATCGGCCGTCGTGAGGCCGCCGACGAAGACCGGCTTGGCCGACACGAACGTGCCACCCGACATCGTGTAGCTGCCGTAGCCGCCGCCCCAGCCGACCGTCATCGGAAAAACATTCACGCCGGCATTTCCCATCCCCTGTCGAACCGCGCCGCCGGTCTGAGACACGACGCCCGTCGCGCCCCGCCCCGCTCCCAGAATGAACTGGCCCGAGTTGGTCACCGTTCCGCCGCTGAAAAGAACGTCGCCCCGCGCGGTATTTCCCACGTTCGTCGCCATCAAACCGAGAACGATACCTTGCTGCTGGTCCCACTGGTTCCACATATTGAAACGCCCGATGTCGAGCAACCCGCCTGATACCGTCATGAAAGCCCGCGCCGCGCCTCCCACCCCGTCGCCCCGGCCGACAAGGATGCCGTACCCCGCCGTCTTACCGATAGTTCCCAGCTCGCCGCCAGACAGGTTGAGTTCGCCCATCCCCCCTTTGCTGCTCGCGGCGCGGCAGACCGACACGCCTGCGCCCGCGTCCACACGCCCGCCCTCGATGTTCAACACGCCGCGCCCGTTGTTCTGGTAACCGCCTACGTTCAAGCCGTCCTGACCGACAAGCTCCAATATACCGTTTTCGCGCACCGTGACCGTCCCCAGCGCGTTCCCCTCGATGCCCACTTGGAAGCGCGTGCTGCCGCGCGGCTGGCGGAAAATCGCGTTGCCGGCGATGGTTACGCTGCCGGTCGCATTGGCTGTACCCACATTGACGAAGTTGCTGACCACCAGCACCGCATCATTGGTCAGCAGCACCGTGCCGATGCACTGAGCGCCAGACCCAACCGAGAAGCTAGACGAGTTGTCGAAGTTCCGAATCCACGCCTTGCCGCCGGTCATCTCGAAGGTGCCCCGGCCTGCCGTGCCGGCGCCGATGCGTAACTGCACGGTGGTGTTGGTTTCGGTGCCAGCATAGGCGCTCATCACGAACTCGCCCGACGCGATCTCCAACCGCCCGGTTGAATTATAGCCCACGCCGACAGAGCTGCTGCCGACAGTGGCGGATTCCCGCCTCAGGTTGGTCAGGTCAACCGTGCCGCCGTTCACACGCAGGAGGCCGCCGTTCAAGATGGAGATAAACGGCCAGTTGAAGGTGCGGCCCGCATACCGCAGGACGCCGCCGCTGTTGACGACGACCTCAGCCCCGCGACCGATTGAAAGCTGGCTGAGGTTGTTGCTGCTGGTGAAGTCCGGCGCGCTCACGTCCAGCCGCGTCGTGCGTCCCGCCACCGTGCTGACGGCCAGGCTGCCGAAAGGCGCCGGGGTGGCGTCCACCGTGACTGTATACGAGGTCGCGCTGTTGGTCAGGTAAGCCGTGTTAGCATCCGGCACCCCCGCCGTCCAAGCCACCGCATTCGTCCACGCCCCGTCGCTCGCGCTCGTCCATGTTGTTTGCGCGGAAGCCGACGCGGCCACTCCCACAAGCATCACGATTCCCATGCCCGCATAAATCGTTCTCGGCTGCCTCTTCTTCATATACTCGCTCCTTCTACGTGCCGGCCACTTCATATCTCAAGTCAATTCGGCTCATGCCGCCAAACGCTGACTCGTGTATTGAATTCCGAACTAGCCACCAGACTACTATACTTTGAGCGCAAAGGGAATACCAGTTCTTGACCTTAACCTGTCATTCTTTGACTTTTTCTGGGCGTGCCGAAATCGATCTATATGTTAACCAACCGCGGCGCGCCTCCCAGCGCATACATGACGCGAACCAGACGGCTGCTCACGGGGTCTGCCTCTTCCCCTTGCCCCTCTTCTTCGGGTTCGGCTCGCCGGCAGCCCTCACCCTGAGAGTCGGCATCGGCGCCTGAATCTCGGCACGCCACGCGACGAGTCGGGCATGCAGATCACGGGCCTTGTCGGGCATCGCTGCAGACAGATTTTTGGCCTCCCCGATGTCGTCTCGCAGGTTGTAGAGTTCGAGGTGCCCGTCCTCCAGAAACTCCATGAGCTTCCAGTCGCCCGCATGGATCAGGCTGACCGGCGTCGTGCGCCACGAGTTCTCGCCCGCGCCGAGATAGCCGGGGAAGTGCTGGAAGAAGGCGTCGCGCGGCAGCTTGCCCGCAGGGTCTCGCAGCAGCGGCACCAGGCTCACGCCGTCAAGCGCCTGAGGCGGCTTGGGCGCAGCGGCAATTTCAAGGAAGGTCGGGTAGACGTCCACGTGGACAGTCGGCACGCCGCAGGATGTGCCCGGTTTCGTCGCGCCGGGCCAGCGCACGATCAACGGCACGCGCGTTCCGCCCTCGTACAGGCTGCCCTTGCCGCTGCGCAGCGGCGCGTTGTCCGTGACGTCGCCCTTGCCCTTCTTCATGATCCCCTCGCGCACATAGCCGCCCACGCCGCCGTTGTCGCTCGCGAACAGCAGCACCGTGTTGTCGGCCAGCTTGAGCTCGTCGAGCGTCCGCATCACCCGCCCCACGCTCTCGTCCACGCTGGCGATCATCGCGGCGTACACCGGGTCGCTGTGCCCGCCGACGCCGGGCTTATCCTTGAACTTCGACACCAGCTCCGGCTTGGCGTCGTAGGGCGAGTGCACGCCGTAGTGCGGCAAGTAGAGGAAGAACGGCCCGTCCTTGTGGCGGCGGATAAAGTCGACCGCCCGGTCCGTTAGGAAATCGGCGAGGTACTGCCCTTTCGGATAGTCGACCTTGGGCTCGGTCACAAAGTCGTAGTGTTTGCCCATCGTCTCGATCGCCTCGTCGAACCCGCGCTTGCCCGGCGCGTAATCGCCCTTCTGCCCGATGTGCCACTTGCCGAACATACCGGTCGCATAACCCGCGAGCTTGAGCTGCTGCGCGACGGTCGAGCGGTCAAGCGGCAGGCCCGTGACATTCTCGACCGGCACTAGCGGCCGCATCGTGGTGTCGAACCGGTCCGTGCCCCCGACCGTGTAGACGCCGGTCCGCGCCCCGTACTGGCCGCTCATCAGCGCGGCCCGCGTGGGCGTGCAGTTCTGGCAGTGATGGTGGTTGAGCAGCCGCATGCCCTGCGAGGCGAGCCGGTCGATGTTCGGCGTCTCGTAATACTGACTCCCAAAACACGCCACATCCGTGTAGCCGAGGTCATCTGCCAAGATGAAAATGATGTTAGGCTTGGCCGGTGCGGGCGCAGCCAGCGCAGGCAGCGAACCGAGGATCAACAGCAAACTGAACAACTTTTTCACTGCGCACTCACTTTCAATTTCCTGATCGTTCCCTTGAACGGCTCTTTCGCCGTATACGCGGTCACGGGCTTGGCGTTGTCATGCCCCACACAGAAATCCTCGGCGGGCTGGCGCTGCAACATGCCTGCCGCACGACCCGTCGCGACGACCGCGTCGTTGATTGTCAGCATCATCTTACCACCCACCCCCAGTGAAGCCTCAACGCGCAACACGCCCGCAGCTGGATCGCGGGCGACGATCTCCGTGACCGCCTCCGCCCCCGTGCGTACCGCGAACGCCACACACCCGCCCTTGAGATACAGCGCGTAGCCGACCGCGATGCCGCCGTGCGCCACGAGTACGGCGTCCTTCTGCGCGGTCTCGACCTCGCAGGAGACCGTGAACGCCTTCTTCTCCACGGACGGCGCCTCCGCGCCCTCGACCACATCTCCGGGCTTGAGCTGGCTGAGGGGAACGCCTTTGCCTCCGCGCTTCTCGCCTTTGCCTTGGTCTTTTGGCGTGTAACCGAGCATCGGGTAGAGCGTCTTCGCGTCCTTGACCTCGCCCGCCGGGCGCCGCGCCTTTGGAGCGTTGCCGCCGATTTCGGCGTCCATCGCCGCGATCAGCCCCTGCAGCCGCGCCACGACCTCGGGGTGCTTCTCGGCCAGATTGGTGCGCTCGCCGATCTCCTCGTCGAGGTTATAGAGCCGCGGCGTGTTGCCCTTCACGTCGTCGGGCAGTTCCTTGCCCTTCATCTCGCCCTGCGCCGCAACGGCCAGTTTCCACGGCCCCTGACGCACCGCCTGCAAGCTGTAGCTCGCGAAGTAGTAGTGCGCCTCGCGCGGCGACGTCTTCGACTGGCCCAGCAGCAGCGCCGAGAGGTCGCGGCCGTCGATGACCGGCTCGGCCGGCAACTGCCCTCCGGCTAAGGTCACGCAGGTCGGCAGCAGGTCGATCGTGCCCGCCACGGCGCCGCACGCCGTGCCGGCGGGCACCTGGCCCGGCCACCACGCGAGCGTCGGCACGCGCACCCCGCCCTCCCACGTGCTGCCTTTGCCGCCGCGCAGCGGCCCCGCGCTGCCGCCGTCCGAACCGCGGATCAGCCACGGGCCATTATCGCTGGTGAAGACCACCAGTGTGTTGCGGTCGATCTTCAGCTCGCGGAGAGTATCGAGCACGCGGCCCACGCTCCAGTCCACCTCCTCCACCCAGTCGCCGAAGCGGCCGTTGGCGGACTTGCCTGCAAAGGCCTTGCCGGGATGGATGGGCGTATGCACCGCGCTGTGCGGAAAGTAAAGGAAGAAGGGGCGGTCTTTGTTTGTGCGGATGAAGCCGACCGCCTCGTCGGTGTAGCGCTCGACGAGGCACGTCTGCTGCTCGTCCGTGAGCAGCTCCGCGACCGCGTCGTCCCGCATCAGCGGCACAGTCTGCTCGCCGGTCGCCTCGGCCTTCTTCTGCATGTCGTTCGAATACGGAATGCCGAAGTAGTGGTCAAAGCCCTGCTTGGTGGGCAAGAACTCCGGCTGGTCGCCGAGGTGCCACTTGCCGACGCACTGGGTCGCGTAGCCCAGCGCCTTCAGCCGCTCGGCGATGGTGAACTCGGCCGGATGCAGACCGTTGGACTGCCCAGGAAAAAAGACACCCGGCACCGAGACGCGCGCGCCGTAACAGCCGGTCATGAGCTGCGCCCGCGAGACCGAGCAGACTGGCGCGGCGTAGAAGCTCGTGAACCGCATGCCCTCCTTGGCCATGCGGTCGAGCTGCGGCGTTTTCTGCTTGGTCGCGCCGAACGGCCCGATGTCGCCGTAGCCCATGTCGTCGATGAAGATGATCACGACGTTGGGCTGGGGCGCGGCCGATATCAGCAGCGGAACCAGCGCGAGAGAAAGCAACACACGTTTCATTCAAAACCCCTCAGAGTTGAACCTGTTATCAAGCAGTTGAACTACAAGACACGCGAAAATCGCGAAAGTAGAGCAATACAGCACACGATGCTATTTTCGCGCTTTTCGCGTGTTTCGAAGTGACTTAAACTACCGGGTTTAGGGTGAACGTTGCGCGTTCCCTACACCTTCGGTAGCTCATACCCTTTGCGGTAGACATCCTTCACGAGCGCGTTGGCCTCGGGCTTGTCGAACGCGTTGGCCTTCGCATCGTAATTCAACGACGCATTCCCGACCCGGTGCGCGATGTTGCCCATGTGCGCCACGAGGTTGCTGGCGTGCGCGATGGCGACATCCGCGTTGGGCTGCTTGCGGCTCTTCACGCAGGCGATGAAGTTGCGGTAGTGCTCCAGGTCGCCCGCCTGTCCGTAGACCTTCTCCACGACCTGGCTGCTCGCCTTCTCCACGACGAACCCGCCGCCGTGCCGCCCCAGGATCATGAGCATGTCCTGCCCGTAGAACTCGATGCGCGTGGCGTTCTGCTTCCAGTCGCTGACCAGGTTCTTCTTGCGGATCACGTCGGTGCTCTTTTCCATGTACACAGGATACTGGCTCATATCGAAGGTCATCGCGAACGAGCCGAAGTCCCACGCGATGTTGAGCACGTCCGGCACCTCGGCGTCGTCGGCCTTGTGGGTCACATACCGCCCGCCCAGCGCGCGCACGCTTGCGGGCAGGCCGGGGTCACCCATCACCATCAGCGCGAGGTCGAGCTGGTGGATGGCGTCGTCGGTCAGGTCGCCGCCGCAGTAGTCCCAGTGGTAGTGCCAGCCGCCCTGCCAGATCTTCTGGTGGTAGGGCCGCACCTCCGCGCGCCCGAGCCAGCGGTCCCAGTCGAAGCCCTCCGGCTGCGTGCCCGGCTCGCCGAGCTTGAAGGGCGAGCCGGTCTTGAGGTTGAAGACCTTGACGAGGCCGATCTTGCCGAGCCGGCCGCTGCGCACGATCTCGCGCGCCTGGTGGTTGTACTCCGTGGAGCGGTTCTGCGTGCCGACCTGCACGATGCGCTTGGTCTTGGCCGCGGCCTCGACCATCACGCCGCTCTCCCACATGCAGTGCGAGTGGGGCTTCTCGACGTACACATCCTTGCCAGCCTGACAGGCCATGATCGTGAGCGGCGCGTGCCAGTTGTCGTGCGTGGCGATGATGACGGCGTCGACGTCCGGCGACTCCAGCACCTTGCGGTAGTCCTTCTCGAAGCGCGGCTTGACCGGCTGCACCGGCTGGATGAACTCCCACATCTGGTCGAGCCGCTTGTCGCTCAAGTCGCAGAGGCAGACGCAGTTCGCGCCCGCGTCCTCGATCATCACGCGCAGCACGAAGCGCCCGCGGCCGCCGCACCCGATGATCGCCACGTTGACCCGCTCATTCGCACCAACAACCCGGTTCTGGCTCAGCGCCGTCCAGGCCGTCAGGCCCGCGGCCGCGCCCGCCGCGCGCCGCAGAAAGTTCCGCCGCGTAGCCCCTTCACGCACCGCCCCCTGCTTCATCGTTACCGCGTCCATGCTCCGCCTCCTTCCGCCGCTTCTGTCCGATTGACAAAGCCACCTGCCAGCAGGTCGCGCGTCCCCCGCCGCTTCCAAGCTAGCCATTGCACGACAGTATACCCCAAAGCCTACTCGGTGAGAACCGCCTTTTGCGGGGCGCCTGCAATTCTGCAATTATAATTATGACGAGGCGCGCGCGGCGAGAAGGCCCTGACGGGCCCACAAACGAATTCATCCACGTTTGCGCGTGTTTGTCGTAGCGCCGTGAGGCGCTTCCCGGCTATACCGAGAATGGCTGGCTTTCTCTGGACAGGACTGGGCGTGTGCGCTATCGTTATCACCGTTCAAGCTGCTAATGGCCAGCGCTCGGAGGGCGGGGAGATGAACACAACGGTTGCAGGCGTGGACGGCTGCAAGGGCGGGTGGTTCGTCGTGCTGTGGGATGCGGAGTCAGGCTCCATGAACGGACGCGTCGCGCCCGATTTCGCCGGCGTGCTTGAGTTCGCCGACTCCGCAAGCGCCATCGGCGTCGACATGCCGATCGGGCTGCTCGACCACGCCTTGCCCGGCGGACGGCTCTGCGACGTTTATGCCCGCACGCTGCTTCATCCGACCCGCATGTCGTGCGTGTTTTCGCCGCCGGTTCGCGGGACACTGGAGGCGGGCTCGTACGCTGAGGCGCTAGCGGTGAACCGGAACAGCTCCGGCCACATCTGCGGCTTTTCCAAACAGTGCTTCGGAATCCTGCCCAAGATCCGAGAAATCGACCAGCTTCTCTCGCCCCGGCTGCAGGAGACCGTCAGGGAGGTGCACCCCGAGATCAGCTTCCGCACCATGAATCAGGGCGTCACGCTGGCCCTCCCCAAACGCACGCCAGGGGGGCGTGCGGCGCGCCTGGAGTTGCTCGTCCGAAACGGTTTCGCCCCGCTCATCGCGCAGCTCTTTGCCACGCGGGTCGAAGACGCCGAGCCCGATGACATCCTCGACGCCTGCGCGGCCTGCTGGACCGCGCGGCGCATTGCCGAAGGCGCCGCCATCCGCATCCCGCCCGAGCCCCATACCGACGCCCGCGGCCTGCGCATGGAGATGTGGTACTGACGGCGGCCGTGCCGCCTCACTGCACCATGATTATCGTGCCTTCCGGAATCGGCACCACCTCGCCTGATGCGAGCTGCTTCGCCTTGCGTCCGTCGGGCAGCAGAACCCTGGCAAGCTGCGCCGCCGTCAGGTCGCCGCCCGCCGTCCCGACGTAGAGCCGGTCAGCGCCGCCACCGTACGTGGAGCCCGTCCAGTTGCGGAGCGTCAGCGTGCCCGTCCACGTCTGCCCCGCGCTGGCTGCGAAGCGCAGCTGGCTGCTGCCGCTGCCGAAATCGACCACCGCGTCGCCGTCCACGTCCAGCTCGCCCAGGGTCTCGCTGAAACCTGCGGCGTCCAGCGTGCCGCCCGTCAGGCGCAGCCCGCTCGCGTCGGCGAGGCGGTCGGAGGCCGCCATCCGCAGCGTGCCCGCCGCGACGGTCGTCAGCCCGGTGTAGGTGTTCGACGCGGCCAGCACGACCGTGCCGGTGCCAGTCTTCGTGACGCCGCCGATGCCGCTGACCACCCCGCTGAAGAGCGTGACGTTCGTGCCGGCGCTAGACGAAACGAGCTGCACCGTATTGCTCAGCAGGATGCCGGCCGCGAAGACCGCCCGCGAGGTGGAGACGTTGCCGACCGTCGCGCTCGCGCCGTACGGGTTGACGCAGATGCCGCGGTTAAAGGTGTAGGGCCCGTCGAAGACCAGCGCCACATGATTCGTGACCTGCGTCCCGGCATCGGCCACCTGCACCACCGAGGTGGCGTTGCCCAGCACGCTGTTGCCGCCGTAGGGCACGTTCGCGCCGACGACGAGCCGACCGTTACGGACCGTCATCGTACCGCGGTACTGCGACCCCGTGCCGCTCAGCTTCAGCGTGCCCGCGCCGGTCTTGCGGATGTCGCTGACAGCGGGGTCGGCCGCGCCGCTATAGATTCCGTAGCTCGCGGTGACGAACAGGTCTATGTCCGCCGCGCCGTCGTTGACGTCGAAGGTCTTGGTGTTCGAGCCGCCGGTGCCCGGCCCTGAGAAGAGCCCCGCCGCGATCGTGGCGGTCGCGTTGGTGCCGCTGTAACGGACCACCTGCTCCGTGTTGGAGGCGATCACGTCCACCGGGAAGGACGCGCCGAGGTAAGCGCCGTCTCCGAGAACCAGGGCCGGCCCGCTCGCCGCCTGGCGCGACACGTTGATCTGGGGCGTATCGTTACCCACGTTCCAGAAGGAGCCCTCGTTCAGCACGAAGGCGTCGATGCCGGCGAGAAAGCCCCAGTTGGCGTCCGTCGTGCTGCCGTCGAGCCCGAACGAGAGCGCGCCTGGCCCGTTCTTCGTGATGACGACTCCGCCCGGCAGGCTGCTGCCCTTGATCGCCGCGAAGGTCAGCGTGGCGCCGGCCTGCGCCACGTCGAAAATCGCGGTCTTGCCCGCAGTGATCGTAAAGCGCCGGTCCGTGCTCGCCGTCGTCCCCGTGTAGCGCAGCGTCCCGCCGTCGAAAACCAGCCGGGCCGCCGCGTTGCTGGAGGCGCCAATGCCGCTGGCGAGCCCGCCGTTCGCCAGCGCGCCGACGCTCAGCACGCCGCTCGTGATCTTGGTCGTCCCCGTGTAGCTGTTCGCGCCGCTCAGCGTCAGCGTTCCCGCCCCCAGCTTCTGCACCCCCAGCATGCGGCCGCCCGCGCTGCCGATCGCCGACGCGCAGACGAATTCTCCCGCGGCCGCAGTCGTGGTGTCGAGGCCCAGCAGCGAGCCGGCCTTGAAGCCGCCCGCAGCCGACCCTAGCCCGGCCAGCACGCCCACATCGCCGTCCGTAAACTCCCCGCTGCCGCCCGCGTTCAGCGCCAGCACAGCCCCGCTGTTCACCACGATGTTGGCGTCAGACCATTGCGCCGTGTCGCCGTTGTAGAGGCCCGTGCGCTGGGCGACCTGCAGAATGCCTGCATTGACCGTCCGTCGTCACGCCGCTGTAGAGGTTCGACGTGGCCAGCGTCAGCGTGCCCGCACCTGTCTTGGTCAGGCCGCCGGAACCGGCCAGACTCGCCCGGATGACACCCGCGTCTGTACCCGCGACCGACGCGGCGCTCAACGTGCCGTTGCTGACCGCGCCGCTGCTGATCGTCACCGCGCCGTTCGTCGCCGTAAGGCCACCGAGGTCATAGGTGCCGCCGGAGACCGTGACCGGAACCGTCGGCTGGAGGGCGCTGTCCGCGCCGAGCTTCAGCGTGCCGTTGCTGACCGTCACGCGGCCGGTGAAGGTGTTCGCCCCCGACAGCGTCCAGATGCCCAGATCCATTTTTGTTATCGCGCTCGCCCCGCCCTCCGAAATCATGCCGCTGATTGTACCCGCCGTATTCCGCTGCCCGCGCAAGTAGAGGGTATAGGTGTTCAGGTCCATGGCGCCGCTGAGCGTGACCGCCGCGGCTGTAACCGACGCGTTGGTGAGCCCGTCGCCGGCGAAGACCGACGCGGTCGCGGACAGCGCGAAGTCGTTGGTGTGGAGGGTCGTGCCGTGGAACGTCAGCCCGCCCGCCTGCTGGTTGGCGGCGTCCAGAATGTTGAGGTTGCCGCCGCCGAGGGCCACCGGCCCGGTGCCAAAGGCGCTGGAGGCCGAGATCCGCAGCCGCCCCCACTGCTGGCCGGCGCCGCCCGTGCACACGTAGACGGTTCCGCCCGTATAGCTGTTGGCCGCGTTCTTCAGCTCCAGTTCGCCGCCGCCCCCCGTCTGAAACCGCATGCCGCCCTCGCCCGACATCGCCCCCTCAATGGCGATCCGATAGGTTCGGTTGCCGACATTCAGTGTCGTGCCGGCCGGCATGCTGACGGGCGTCCTGAGCGTCAGATTCCCGTCCCTGTTCTGATAGATCGTCGGCTGAACCGAGCCGTTGCTGACGAAGTTGAGCCGCCCGCCCCCCAGAAAGACCTCCCGGTCATTCGCGCCGGCCACATCTAAGCTTTCCAGCCGGTTCAGCTCCAGCGGATCCGCGACGTTCTGGTTCATGGGCGCAGCCGTCGTCCCGATGTAGTTGGTGCCGGATATCATGACGACCAGCTCGCTGGAACTGAGGGGCGGGACGTCGTTTGACCAGTTTCCGGACGTCGTCCAGCTGACATCTCCTCCCAGCCCCGACCAGACGTTCGTCTCAGCGCAAACGGCACCCGCCATAACGGTTGTCAGAAGAAACATCACACCGGACTTGAAACTCGGGAACAAACCACGCTCGTGCGTCGCCATGAGAACCTCCCTTTTATGCCTACCCCATCACTTGTTTCCGAACACGTTGTCAAAACCAGCCGCCGCAGGCCTTCGTCAAACCATAAGATTACTGTTCAAGGATAGCATAATCGCCCGCCCAAGGGGAATGTCTCTGCTTGACCTCGGCCTGTCATTTATTGACTTCAGAGAGCCGCGCTCCCCGCGCTTTTCGTCGGCGCGTCGGGCGGCCGCTGGAGCCACGCCAGATTAAACACGTAGTGGTTCTTGCTGGTGATCAGCTGGACGCGGCCGTCTCGCGTCTGCGTAGCGGCGAGGTAGCCGCACGGTTCGGCCTGGGTCTCGCTGAGCGTGAACTCGCCCCGGTCAATCATGTTCACGCTGCGCGGCTGGCCCCCGGGCGTGAGGAGCCGGCGCACAGGCCACGTCTTGCCGTCGTCGAACGAGAGCGCCGCGAACAGGCCGTAGCCGGTGAACGCGGAGCCGTCCGCCGCTTGGAAGGGCATCCCCTTGCGGCTCTTCCAGTCGCGCCACTGGTCGGTGAAGGTGCAGAGCAAGATCGGCCCTTCCCGCAGCCGGATCATCGCCGCACGCTGCACGCTGCTGATCGCCGGAAACTCGGCAGCCTCGTATGTCCACGTCTTGCCGAGGTCGGCGGAGGTGCTCGCCGGCGTCTTGAACCCGAACGCCTCCTGGTCCTCTGGCTTGTCATTGCGGCTGAGCGCCAGAATGCGCCCATCCGCGAGTTGCACCATAGGCGCATGGATGCCGGGATAGCGGAACCCTGTGCCGCCGGGCCGGAAGTCGCTTGCCTGCCGCAGGACGTCGTTGAACGCCCACGTCTGGCCGCCGTCGCGGCTGAAGACGAGGCTGCACTGGCGGGAGTCGTTGCCCAGCACGAGCGTGCCGTCGTCCAGCCGCAGCGGCTGGTTGCCGAATTCGCCGACCGGCTGAATCACCGTCGCTTTCGACCACGTGGCGCCATTGTCGGTGGAGGTTCGCATGCAGTTCTCATCGCGGCCGCGCGCGAAGTGGTACAGCGTCTGCTTGCCGTCCCACCAGACCTTTGGCGCGTGATCGTTGACGTCTGCGCCGTCCCAAAACGGCGACGCCGGCTCCCACTCGCTCGCCCCCGCGCGCAAGCGGCTGGCGGCATTGCACAGCTCGGTGCCGCCCTCATCCACGCACGAGTACCAGACCGCGAGCAGGTCGCCGTTCGGGCATTCGGCAAGCGACGGGCTGTGATTGTGCGACGAGAACAGCGGCCCGAAGGAGCCGGGCGGTATCTTCACAAAAGGGGTCGGGCCGGAGAAGACGGGCACGCTCTGAGCCGCCTGCTCGACCTTCACGAAACCCTGCTTCACGTTCTGAGCGCTCAAGGGCGGCTGGGCGGGCGGCAGCGTGCGGCCCGGCGGCAACTCGCCGAGCACGATGCGGAAACCCACCTTGCCGCTCACGGCCTGGGGCAGCCACGCGGCGCGGTTAGCCGAGCGCAACAGGCGTACGAAGGTCGAGTGGCTGCCCCCGCGGATCACGCGGAAGTCGCCGTCGCTGCGCCCGAGGGGATCGGCCTGATCGCCGGCCGCATAAGGCCCGTACCAGTCGCCGCACCATTCGGCCAGGTTGTTGTGCATGTCATACAGGCCCCACGCGTTCGGCGCGGACTGCGCCACGCGGAGCGCCGTCCTCTTGCCGCCGCGATAGGCCTGGGGCAAGGCGCCGTCCTTGAAGAAGCGCTCGCGAAAGCCTGCCTGCTCCGTCCACGGCTGGAACCCGTCGGGCAGTGTGTCGCCGGTGTGGAAGAGCGTCGCCGTCCCCGCGCGGCAGGCGTACTCCCACTCCGCTTCCGTCGGCAGCCGGTAGGCCTTGCCTTCCTTCTGTGAAAGCCACTCGCAGAACGCCGTCGCCTGGCCCCAGCTGAGACCGCTCACCGCGTCATCGCGGTCGCCGTCCGAGCCCCGAAACGCGGGCTTGAAGTGACGGTACTGCCCGAGCGTCACCTCCGTGGCGCCCATGAAATAGGCCTGCGTGAGCGTCACGCGATGCGCGGGCTTCTCATCCCAGTCCGCATCGTCGAACCGCTCCGGATGCTTGGACAGCGCGTAGTCGGACGCCGGGCCGTCCTGCCCCATAATGAACGTCCCCGCCTCGATTCGAACCAGCGCCATGCCCACCGAATTCGTGATGGCCCGCGGCTCCGCCGCCCGCGCAGCAGCCGCGCCGAGAAGCCCCGCAAGCAGCGCGCCCGCCGACAGCGGCGCCCGCCGCCACTCCGCACCGACATGACCGACCATTCCAGCCCCCTCGCTTGACGCGGCGGCTGTTTCCCGCCACCTCACAGTTTTCACCTTACAATAGCATGATCCGTGCACCAACTCAACGCTTGGCACGAATAGGCGCGGGCACGAAGGATGCGATTTTACTTCGTTGCATCGCACCCAGAAGTCAGAATTCAGGAGTCAGAATTCAGAATTGCTTCGCAACGACTTACATACGAAAGCGCCGCCCAAAAAGGTGTCTCCCAAAGAGGAGACAGGAAGAATCTCGCGCGAATCGGACATAACTCGTTGGCATCCAACTCCTGAATTCTGGCTTCTGGCTTCTGAATTCTGTGCGATTGCAATAGTTTGCAATCGCACCCGGGCACGAAAATCGCTCGCACAAGGCTTTGACACTTAACCGTCATTTGTGAGACACTAAAAGGTACTTTTTTCGGCATCACACAACGACTGACACTGAGGAGTCTTGGCTCACCATGAAACTGACGAACGACACGCTCGCCCTCGCGGCGAACACCATCCGCTGCCTCGCCATCGACGGCGTCCAGACCGCCAAATCCGGCCACCCGGGCGCGCCCATGGGGCTGGCCGACATCGCCGCCGTGCTCTGGCTCAAGTACCTCAAGCACGACCCCGCCGACTCGAAGTGGGCCGACCGCGACCGCTTCGTGCTCTCCGGCGGCCACGGCTCCATGCTGCTCTACAGCCTCCTGCACCTCGCGGGCTACGACCTGCCGCTCGACGAGCTCAAGCGCTTCCGCCAGGTCGGCAGCCGCACGCCCGGCCACCCCGAGTACGGCCACACCGACGGCGTCGAGACCACCACCGGCCCCCTCGGGCAGGGCATCGCCTCCGCCGTCGGCATGGCCATCGCCGAGCGCATGGCCGCCGCCCGCTACAACGTCGCGGGCGCCGAGCCCGTGGTCGACCACCGCACCTGGGTCTTCTGCGGCGACGGCGACATGGAGGAGGGCATCAGCCATGAGGTCTGCTCGCTCGCCGGCCACCTGAAGCTTGAGAAGCTCGTGCTCTTCTACGACAGCAACGGCATCACCATCGAGGGGCACACCGACCTCTCCGTCAGCGACGACCCCAAGAAGCGCTTCCAGGCCTATAACTGGCACGTGCTCGAGATCGACGGCCACAACTACGACCAGATCGACCGCGCCATCCGCAAGGCCACCAAGCTCACCGGCAAGCCGGTGCTGATCATCTGCAAGACCCACATCGGCAAGGGCAGCCCTAACAAGCAGGACTCCCACGAGTGCCACGGCGCGCCCCTCGGCGACGAGGAGGTCAAGCTCACCAAGCGCGCGCTCGGCATGCCCGAAGACCAGTTCTTCCATGTCCCGCAGGACGTCACCACCCTCTTCCAGGAGCGCGCCTCGCGCATGAAGCGCGCCCACGGCAAGTGGAAGCGGATCTTCAAGGACTGGGGCAAGGCCCACTCGGAGAAGGCCGCGCAGTGGAAGGCCGCCTACGAGGACGCGCTTCCCGCCGACATCGAGAAGTCCCTTCCCGTCTTCGACCCGGCCAAGCCGGTCGCCACGCGTAACGCCTCGGGCCTCGTGCTCAACGCCCTCGCCCAGGCGCTGCCGCAGCTCGTCGGCGGCTCGGCCGACCTCGCCCCCAGCAACATGACCTGGCTCAAGGACCTGGGCGAGATCAAGCCCGGCGAGTTCGCGGGCCGCAACTTCCACTTCGGCATCCGCGAGCTGGGCATGGCCGCGATCATGAACGGCGTCCAGGTCCACGGCGGCTTCCGCATCTTCGGCGGCACCTTCTTCGTCTTCAGCGACTACTGCCGCCCCGCCATGCGCCTGGCCGCGCTCATGGGACTGCCGGTCATCTACGTCTACACGCACGACAGCTTCTACGTCGGCGAGGACGGCCCGACCCACGAGCCCGTCGAGCAGCTCGCCGCGCTGCGCTGCATGCCCAACGTCACCGTCATCCGGCCGGCCGACCCGACCGAGACCTCCGCCGCCTGGGTCGCCGCCCTCAAGAACAAGAAGGGGCCGACCGCGCTGCTCTTCACGCGCCAGAACATGAAGGTCATCGACCGCGCCAAGCACCCCTCCGCCGCCAACGTAGAGAAGGGCGCCTACACCCTCTGGCAGAGCGGCGAGGGCACGCCCGACCTGATGATCCTCGCGACCGGCTCGGAGGTTGAGATCGCCCTCGACGCCGCCAAGCAGATCGAAGGCAAGAACGTGCGCGTGGTCAGCATGCCCTCGTGGGAGCTGTTCGAGAAGCAGAACAAGACCTACCGCGACCGCATCATCGACCCCGACTGCACCCGCCGCCTGGTCGTCGAGGCCGGCGTCTCGTTCGGCTGGGAGCGCTACGCGGGGCGCTGCGGCGCGATGATCACGCTCGACACCTACGGCGCCTCCGGCCCCTTCAAGGACCTCGCCCAGCAGTTCGGCTTCACGACCGAGAACGTGCTCGCCAAGGCCAAAGAGCTGCTCGCCAAGTAGCGCGGGGCCCAGCGGAATATCCAGCGCGAGAGGCCGGACGGCACCCCCGCCCGGCCTCTCGCTTTTCTTTCGCCTGTCCCTCTTTCGTCCTTTTTGATATAAAAAATCAATGCCTGCAAGCTCCACACCGCTGCTTGAGATTCGCGGCCTGAAGACGTGGTACCCGGTGAAAAAGGGCGTCTTCGCCCGCACCGCCGGACACGTCCGCGCCGTGGACGGAGTGGATCTCGACCTCTGCCGAGGCGAGACGCTCGGCCTCGTCGGCGAGTCCGGCTGCGGCAAGTCCACGCTGGCGCGTACGGTTCTGCGCCTGGAGCGGCCGCGCAGCGGCACCGTCCGGCTGAACGGGCGCAACGCCCTGGCCCTGCGCGGCGCGGCCCTGCGCGCCTACCGCCGCGCGGTGCAGGTGGTCTTCCAGGACCCGCAGGCCTCGCTCAACCCGCGACACACGGTCCTCGACATCCTCACCGAAGCCATGCTCGTGCACGGCCTCGCCACGCGCGAGAACCGGCGCGGCACCGCCGTGCGACTGCTCGCCGATGTCGGGCTCCCCGACGACATCCTCGACCGCTACCCGCACGCCTTCTCGGGCGGCCAGCGCCAGCGCATCTGCATCGCCCGCGCCCTCGCGCTCAGCCCCGAAATCCTGATCTGCGACGAGGCGGTCAGCGCCCTCGACCTCTCGGTCCGCGCCCAGGTGCTCAACCTGCTGCAGGACCTGAAAGCCAAGCACGGCCTCGCCTACCTCTTCATCACCCACGACATCGGCGTGGTGCAGCACCTCGCGGACCGCATCGCCGTCATGTACCTCGGCAAGGTCGTGGAGACCGGCCCCGCCGAGCGCGTGCTCGTCTCGCCCGCTCACCCGTACACCCAGCTCCTGCTCCGCGCCGTTCCGACGATCGGCGTGCCGCTGCCCGAGGACGCCGCCCCCTCCGAGGCCGCAGCCGCGCCGGACGGGCGCGGCTGCCCCTTCGCGCCGCGCTGCCCGCAGGCCGACGACGCCTGCCGCGCCGCCGCGCCCGCCTTGTCGCCCCTCTCCTCCGGCGGCGCCCATCTCTGCGCCTGCTTCAAAGCCTATTCGCCCCCGTCCGCCCCCTAGTTCCTACGTATCACGTTTCCGGCTTCGCACCCGTCATTCCACCCATTTAGGATTCCACACCTCTACCCCTCAGGAGCCCGCCTATGCTCTCGCGCGTCTATTCCGGTGCCGTGTACGGCGTCAACGCCTACGCCGTCGAGATCGAGGTCAACGCCGGGCGCGGCGAACCCCAGTTCGTGATCGTCGGGCTCCCCGACGCCGCCGTGCGCGAGAGCAAAGACCGCGTGTTGACGGCGATGAACAACTCCGGGTTCCGGCCGATGATCGGCCGCACGACGATCAACCTCGCGCCCGCCGACATCAAGAAGGAAGGCCCCGTCTACGACCTGCCCATCGCCGCCGGCCTGCTCGCCGCCACAGGCTCGGCCGAGATGCCGAACCTCGACCGCTTCGCGCTGATCGGCGAGCTCGCGCTCAGCGGCGAGATCCGCCGCGTGCGCGGCGTGCTGCCCGTGACCCTCGAGATGCGCCGCCAAGGCAAGCAGGGCATCCTCGTGCCCGCCGACAACGCCGAGGAGGCCGCCGTGGCCGACGGCATCGAGGTCTACCCCGTGCGCCACCTGCGCGAGGCGATCGACTTCCTCTCGGGCAAGCTCCGCCTCGCCCCCTTCAGAATCGAGCTCTCCGACCTGATCCGGCGCGAGCGCGGCCACACCGACGACTTCGCGGACGTCAAGGGCCAAGAGACCGCCAAGCGCGCCATCGAGGTCGCGGTTAGCGGCGGCCACAATATCCTCATGATCGGCTCGCCAGGCGCGGGCAAGACCATGCTCGCCAGGCGCATCCCGTCGATCCTGCCGGCGATGGAGCTGGAGGAGGCGCTGGAGGCGACGCGCATCCACAGCATCGCGGGCACGCTCAAGAGCCACCAGGCGCTGATCTTCCATCGCCCCTTCCGCGCCCCGCACCACACGATCTCCGACGCGGGCCTGCTCGGCGGCGGCGCCCACCCGCTGCCCGGCGAGGTCAGCCTCGCCCACCGCGGCGTGCTGTTCCTCGACGAGCTGCCCGAGTTCCACCGCAACGTGCTGGAGGTGCTGCGCCAGCCGCTGGAGGACGGCCACGTCACCATTTCGCGCGCCGCCGCCACGCTCGACTTCCCCTCGCAGTTCATGCTTGTGGCCGCGATGAACCCCTGCCCCTGCGGCTACGCGGGCGACCCCAAGCGCGAGTGCCGCTGCACCTCGACCAAGATCCAGGCCTACCGCAACAAGATCTCAGGCCCGCTGCTCGACCGCATCGACATCCACATCGACGTGCCGCCCGTGCGCTACCACGACCTCAGCGGGCTCGGCCGCGGCGAGCCCTCGGCCGCGATCCGCGAGCGCGTCTCTGCCTGCCGCACACGGCAGCGCGAGCGCTTCCGCCACCTGCCGCGCGTCACCTGCAACGCCGCGATGTCCACCCGCGAGGTGCAGCAGCACTGCGCGCTCGGCTCGGACGCCGCCGACCTGCTGAAGATGGCGATGACCGAGCTCAACTTCAGCGCCCGCGCCTACGACCGCATCGTCAAGGTCGCCCGCACCATCGCCGACATGGCCGGCGCCGAGACCCTCGACGCCACCCACGTCTCCGAGGCGATCCAGTACCGCTCCCTCGACCGCCTGATGTGGGTGTGAGGAACTACTTATGAGAACTGAACATGACACGCTCGGCACGAAACAGGTTCCCGATGGCGCGCTGTACGGCATCCACACGCAGCGGGCGCTGGAGAACTTCGGCGTCAGCGGACGCCCTGTGCGGCTGGAGCTGATCCGCGCCATCGTCCTCGTCAAGAAGGCCTGCGCCCTGACCCACAAGGAGCTGGAGGCGCTGCCGAATGACGTGGCCGACGCCCTCGCCGCCGCCTGCGACGACGTGCTCGCGGGGCGGCACGACGGCGCGTTCGTCACCGACGCGCTCCAGGGCGGCGCGGGTACCTCCACCAACATGAACGTCAACGAGGTGCTCGCCAACCTCGCGCTCCTGAAGCTCGGCGCCGCGCCCGGCGACTACGCGCGGGTCAGCCCCCTCGACCACGTGAACCGCGGGCAGTCCACCAACGACGTCTACCCCTCGGCCCTGCGCATCGCCGCGATTTATCGGGTCCGCGAGCTGGCCGACGCCCTCGCCAAGCTCCAAGAATCCCTCCAGAAGAAAGAGCAGGCTTTTGCCGAAATCAGGAAGCTCGGCCGCACGCAGCTCATGGACGCCGCGCCGATCACCCTCGGGCACGAGTTCGGCGCGTACGCGCAGGCCATCGCCCGCGACCGCTGGCGCATCTACAAGGTCGAGGAGCGCCTGCGCCAGATCAACCTCGGCGGCACAGCGGTCGGCACCGGCGCAGCCGCCGACCGCCGCTACACCTTCCGCGTCGCCGAAATCCTGCGCGACCTCACCGGCCTCGGCCTAGCCCGCGCCGAGTACCCGATGGACCTCACGCAGAACAACGACGTCTTCGTCGAGGTCTCCGGCCTGCTCAAAGCCTGCGCGGTGAACCTGATCAAGATCTCGAACGACCTGCGGCTCATGAACTCCGGCCCGCGCGGCGGCCTCGGCGAGATCCGCCTCGAGGCGCGGCAGGTCGGCTCCTCGCTCATGCCGGGCAAGGTCAACCCCGTGATCCCCGAGTGCGTCGCCCAGTGCGCGATGCGGGCGATCGCCAACGACGCCGCAATCACGCTCGCCGCCGCCAGCGGGCAGCTGGAGCTGAACGCCTTCATGCCGCTCATCGCGGACGCGCTGCTCGACTCGCTCACGCTCCTGCTCAACGCGGTTACGCGCTTCCGCGCCGCCTGCATCGAGACGCTGGAGCCTGACCCCGCCGCCTGCGCCCGCCACCTCGACGCCTCGACCGCGCCCGCCCTGTTCCTCGTCCCGTTTCTCGGCTACGACGCGGCCGCCGCCCTCGCGAAAGAGTCGCTCGCCACCGGCACGCCCATCCGCCAGCTTGTCATGGAGAGGCGGCTTCTTCCCGCGGAGACCGTCGATTGGTAAGGCTTGTCGCGTTTGTTCGCCATCACGTTGAGCGACGCAATAATCGACTCCGGCAATCGCAAGGAAATGGTCTTTGTCGAGGGCTTGAGATTTGGAAAGACGGTCCGCTTGGCCTTTGACCAATCAATGAGCTCCGTGGAGTCGTGGGTGGCCCAAAACTCCCTCTCCTCATCTTCCGTGTTGAACGCTAGGACTTCTTGCCTTTTTATGATCTGTAAATCCTTGGCTCTTGCCTGCTCATATCCTGCCGACCAAACCCCCTCTTCATTTGTTTTCGGGCGAACGGCGATGCTCACCTAAGCCTGCCTGCGAAGCGGGTAGGCGTTAGGTGCAGCATCTTGTTGGGCGGCCTTTTTACCTCGGGACACAACCCGGTGACCGCTTGACCACTGGCGGAGCATGGCGTCGCGAGACATACGATCGAAGTCCCCGTCATAGGACAGGAGGATGGATTGTCTTTGGTGTCGGACTTCGGCCACAATGGAATCAGTCTTCATTTTCTTCACCTCCAAAAAGTTCGTCCGGCGTGCAGACAGTCGGCAGGTCGTAACCAGCCGCAGCGACGACGAAATTGATCTTCGCAAGAATCTCCGCGTTCGCAATATGAACGCAGTTCCATGTAATCAGAAAGTCGATGCCGTGCCGAGCAGCCACAGCCATGTGTGCGGCATCAGTTTGCGCCTTAGCCGGAATCAAGCCTGTTAAAAGGATCGCTGCGGTCAGTCGGATGACCTCCTCGTCAACCTCCAGAACATCGATGTCGCGGATCACCTCGACCCTTCTTGCGGCCGCCGTTTCGTCGCCGCCGGCCGCCTCGTCCAGCACGTATTGGGATATGAAGAGCTGGTACTTCTCTCTTCGGGACTCCCACCACTGGCGGGTGACTTCCTGTTTCCCGGCCACAACCAGATTGTTCGAGGGTCTTGCCGTCAAGAAACTGGGGATGGTCGTCTCAAGATAGACGGTCGGTTTCTCATCCATTTCAAACTGCCTTACACTTAGCTGTTCGTACGATCAGGCACCTGTCCGGTGCGAGAAAATCGTAGAATTACCCTGACAGTTCAAGTGTAGTATACGGCATGTCCGATGTCTATCGGTGATTTTCTCCCTGCCCCCTTCGAACCGCGAAACCATCAGTCATTGCAGTTGATCCCTTCTTCGCGACAGCGAGTTTCGTGACGGCGATGGACCCCTCCTTTTCGGTCGCCGAAAAGAGGATTGTGGCCTTCTGGCCATAGGGCGTGTTGACGGCGAAGCTTCCTGACAACGTTCCGTCGGGCTGCTTGGCCCACTGTAGGTTGCTGGTGTGCTTGGCCGCAACCAGCGTGGAGTTGTCTGTTAGATACCGTGCCAGAGCATCGGGGCGTACAGTTCCGTACTCCCAGGAGTACCCTTTCGCCAGCGTGTCCGCGTCCTGCGCAGACAGGGTCAGCAGAAACGTGGTTAGATTCTGTGTGCCCATCTGCTTGCGTACGTCCTCCGGCGTGAGGCTGGGGTTCTTGATGGCAGACGCCCAGACGGCCGGCGCCGTCTCGGGTGCCAAGGCTGCATGTAAGGCTGTTTGCACTTTGGCGTCGGGGCCTCCGCATCCGGCCACGACCGCTGCAATCACAATCACCAACATTGTCCATACGCTTCTCATCGTCTCATCTCCTTTCAGCCAACGTCAGCGGTGAGGCGGCGGTATCCCGTCGCCTCCACAGCCTTGTTCGCCGTGCACCCAAGTTGCCCGCTTCGCCTCCGCTTCTGCCATGTCTTTCACCTATGAGTGCCTATCCTTTTCTTCCCTACAATCGCGGTGGAGGATTGCGATAATGTTCGGGGCACATGCCAACGGACTTCATTGCTCCTCCGTTTCGATCCTCGCGATATGTGACTGATCCACCCTCGGCCTTCCTCCAGTGGCCGTCGGGCGGGGCAATAAAGAAACATGACTGGTTGAACCGCCTATGGCTTGTCTATATAGGCCATATCGCGCCGTTTACTTCATGTGTTGGACCGCGTATGCGTCCAGCAGGTTCCGGATCATCTTCTGATAGGCGGTCTTGTGCAAGT